>NZ_JABFNS010000039.1 GCF_013116825.1 Myxococcus xanthus | reverse complement strand
AGGTTTGTATAAGAGACAGCCTCCCGCCCCACCCCGGCCAGTGAACCAGTCCACCAGCCGGTACGGCGCGCCCACCGTCACCAGGTTCGCCGCCACCGCCGCGCGCGTCGCGCTGTCGAAGGCGGTGCCCGCGTGCGCCAGCGCGGCGCCGTGGCGGCGCACGTAGGTGCCGTCGTTCATCGTCTCCACCAACAGGCGGACAGGCGCCTGGAGGTCATAGGCGTCCAGCGGCTCGGCGCACGCCTGGGATGCGTCCAGCCGCTCGAAGCCGTTGACCACCAGCACCGGGGACTCCGCGCCGCCCGGCGTCCGAGCGCCCACGGTGACGGACGGGAAGCCCTCGCCTCCCGCGTTGTGCGCGGCCACGCGGAAGTAGCGCACGGTGCCCGGCGCCAGCGTGGTGCGGAAGGACGTGCCCGCTTCATCCGTGCCGTCGTCCCAGCCCAGCCCGTCCGCGCTCTGGTAGACGCGGTAACCCGTGGGTGCGTCGCGGCCCTCCTCGTCCGGGTTGGCCGGCGGCGCCGCCCAGCGGAGCTCCACCGTGCCGCCGCTGCCGTTGAGCGCGGCCACCGCCTCCGGCGCCTCGGGCGGCAGGACGACAGGTACGCTCTCCCGGGCCGCGTAGTACTTGATGAGCCCCTGGAGGATGGCGCGCGCGGCCACCCGGCGGAACGCGGGCTCCTTCAGCCGGTTCGAATCCGTCACGTTGTCGTGGTAGGCGACCTCCAGCAGCACGGACGGCATCTCGTTGTTGTGCGAGGGGTTCACCTCGCCCAGGTTCGCCGAGCGCAGGTTGCGCACCCGCCAGCTCGAGTCCACCTCGCGGCGCATGTCCCGCGCCAGTTCGTCCAGCAGCGCCCGCGCCAGCACGTCACTGCCCGGAAAGCCGGTGAAGTTGAGCGTGCCGTCCACCGGGTTGGGCCCGTACACGTAGGCCTCCGTCCCCGACACGTTGCCCGTGGTGGACGCGTTGGTGTGCCACGCCACGTACACCGCGTCCTCGCCCTCCTCGTGCAGCCACGCGGCGAAGCGCGGACGGGCGGTGACGTCCGCGTTGCGCTCGTTGGTCAGCGCGTTGGCCCCCGTGGGCGCGTACACCGTGAAGGGCGCGCCGCTGAACTGCACGTGGTAGCGCGCGGACTCCTCGTAGCGGGGCCGCGCCAGGGGCGCCATCGCCGCGTCACCAATGACGCCGCTGCCACCGCCGAAGCGCACCGCGTCCAGCGACAGCGTGCCGCCCTCCGCGGTGTCGTTCAGCGCCACCACCGCGCCGGAATCCGGGTGCTGCCCCGCCTTGAAATAGAAGCGCCCCAGCAGCACCCACGTCCCGCCGTGACGGCGCTGGTTGACGCGGAAGTGGCTCTCACCGCCCGCGTGCTTCACCACGTAGTGCGCGTCCGGCGCGCGCGTGGGGTCGGCCGCGTAGGAGACGTAGACGTGATAGCTGCCCTCCGCGGGAATCTCCGGCGTCCACGTCGCGCTCGCGGTGGCGCTGCGCGCGGAGGCCATCACCCGCGTCGTGCCCAGCGAGAAGGGCTCCACCGCGTTGCCCATGGGTGTCGGCGGTGTGCCCCAGCCGGGCTGAGCGGAGGACTCGAAGACGTCGCCGTCCTCCGAATAGCCGGCCTGCCCGTCGTCGACGATGGCCATGTGCCCGTTGAGGTCCGGCTCCCGCAGGGGCACCACGGTGGCGCCAGCGCCCGTCAGCATGGGCAGCAGGTACTGGTTGAGGACCTCGGCGGAGATGAGGTCCTCCACCACGGCCCAGGTGTTCGGCCGCTGCGTGGCCCAGCGGTTCAGCGGCGCGCTGCGCGTGAAGCCGTGGCCCGGGCTCAGGTACACCACCTTGCCGGAGAGCGCGCCCGTGCGCTGCCGCGTCTGCGGCACGCCCGACTTCGTCCCGGAAGCCCCCGTCCGGAGCTCGCGTCGGACGACCGGCGGCTCCGCGGCGGACAGGCGGCGCGTCTCATGCGGACGGGGCCCGGGCATCGGCACGTACTCCACCCCCGGCGGCTCCAGGCCACACGCCCCTTCATCCAGTGCAGGGTCGTGCGCGGCGTGGGAGTCGGCGCGGGCCAGGGGGGAAGTCAACAACAGCGCGAGAAGTGCGCCACCCAGACGGACACGAAGAGGGTAGGAAGGGGCATTCACAGGGTCGGACCATACCCCTTCACGACGAAGGGGCAATCCGTCCCGCGGGTGTTAGCCTCCCCCGCGCTTTCGCCATCGATGAACGCACCTCCCCGGCCACCCACGTCCTTCCCCCCCCGTCACGGTTCGGGGCTGCTCGCCTCCTTCGGTCACGCGTGGGCGGGGCTCATCCACACCGTCATCTACCAGCGCAACATGCGCATCCACCTCATCGCCGCCGTGCTGGTGGGGCTGGTGGGCAGCGGCATCGCGTTGGGGCTCGCGGAGAAGGTGACGCTCATCTTCTGCGTCCTGCTCATCTTCTTCGCCGAAATCCTCAACAGCGCGCTGGAGCACCTGGTGGACCTGGCCGTCCAACAGTTCGACGAGAAGGCCCGGCTGGCCAAGGACGCGGCCGCCGCGGGCGTGCTGGTGCTCGCGCTAGGCACGGTGGTCATCTTCGCCGCCATCCTGGTGCACAACTGGGACACGGTGCGCACGAGCACCGACGCCATCGTCCGCCAGGTGGCGCTGGGCCTGCCGCTGACGGCCTGCATCCTGGTGCTGGTGCTGCCGCAGCGCCGTCCCGCGTGGGTGGATGTGGCCGCCTTCACCGCGGGCGGCGTGCTGATGGCGCTCCAGGCCACGCAGACGGCCAGCAGCGTCTTCAGCGCCCTCACCGCGGGTCTGCTCTTTGTCGCCGGCGCGGCTGCGTACCAGCGGAGGCGGGAGCAGAGGGCGCCCCGCGCCTGACTTCTCAATCAGTCAAAACGAAAAGACCGGCCAGGGCCGGTCCTTTCACCACCTCGGTGCCTCTCGCGGGCGGGCGCCCCGGAATCCCGTCCGGAGCCCGCGCGCCCGCGGGGAGAATCCGCTGAAAACCTCAGGCGTGCGGGCGACGCTCCGGGGCCTGCTCCTGCGCCGCCTGGACAGCTGTCGCCTTCTCGCCTTCCTTGATGTCCGTCGTCACCAGTTCGAGCAGCTCCGTGGCGATGCCAATCACCTGCTGCGGGGTGTAGCCGCTCGCGCGCAGCTGGTTGAAGAACGTGCGCGCCAGGATCCGGGTGCCCTTTTGATCGGTGCTCAAGGTCAGTGCCTCCATAAAGAACGCGGCCGGGAAGGAGCGACGCCGCCTAATCACGAGACAGCCCTGTTTCAACCCCCGTGCCAGCCGTTCTCTTCCTCACGGATTCCTCAACATTTCCCAAGGGTTGAAGTAGACCAGGGCCCCGAACGGCCCTGGAGGGCAGTGCGAACGCGCTTGCGCAGTCCTCGGCGGTACGGGGGATTGGCGTGAGGGGGTGCATCAGCGGGTTCGCACCCGGATTTCAAGGGCTTGCAATCTTTCAACAGGGCGGCGAGATACGCGCCCCACCAGGAGCGGATGCGATGGCGTATCGGGTGAACAACATCGGGCTGTGGCTCGACGAGCCAGAGGAGCTGCTCGGTCAGCGCGCCGCGGAGAAGTTGGGCGTCACCCGCTCCGACCTCGCGTCCGTGCGGGTGGTGCGCTCCGTGCTGGACGCGCGGAAGAAGGGCAGCCCGCGCTACATCTACACGCTGGAGGTGGAGCTGGCCCGGGGCAAGAAGCCGGCGAAGCTGCCACCGGACGTAGGTGAGACGCCCCCTCCTCCCGAAGCGCCGGGCCCGGTGAAGGCGCCGGAGCAGTGGCCCATCATCATCGGCACGGGCCCCGCGGGGCTCTTCGCCGCGCTGGGCCTGCTGGAGCGCGGCGTTCGCAGCATCCTGCTGGAGCGGGGCCGCGAGGTGGTGTCGCGCCGCAAGGACGTGGCGAAGCTCATGCGCGACGGGACGCTGGACCCCGAAAGCAACATGAACTTCGGCGAGGGCGGGGCGGGCGCGTACACGGACGGCAAGCTGTCCACGCGCATCAACCACCCCATGGTGCGCAAGGTCATTGAGGCGTTCGCCCGCTACGGCGCGCCGGACCACATCCTCATCGAGGGCAAGCCGCACATCGGCTCGGACCTGCTGCCCGGCGCGGTGGCGAAGCTGCGCGAGGAGCTCATCGCCGGTGGCTGCGAGGTCCACTTCAGCACGCGCGTGGACGACCTGCTCTACAAGGACGGCCACATCGCGGGCGTGAAGCTGTCCGACGGACGCACGCTGGAGAGCAACCGCGTCATCCTGGCCCCCGGCAACTCCGCGCGCGAGCTCTACGAGCGCTTCGCCGCCGACGGCCGGGTGATTGTGGAGGCCAAGCCCTTCGCCCTGGGCTTCCGCGCCGAGCACCCGCAGGCGCTCATCAACAGCATCCAGTACGGCAACGCGGCCAAGAATCCGCGCCTGCCCCCGGCGGACTACAAGCTGGCGGAGAACCTGGAGGTGGACGGCGAGGTGCGCGGCGTCTTCTCGTTCTGCATGTGCCCCGGCGGCATCGTGGTCCCCACGCCCACGCAGGACGGGCTCCAGTGCACCAACGGCATGAGCAACTCGCGGCGCAACGCGCGCTACGCCAACTCGGGCATCGTCGTGTCCGTGTCCGTGGCGGACTTCGAGCGCGAGGGCTTCCGCGGGCCGCTGGCGGGCCTGGAGTTCCAGCGCCACTGGGAGAGCAAGGCGTATGAGCTGGGCGGAGGCCGCTTCTACGCGCCGGCCCAGACGATTCCGGACTACCTGGCCGGGCGCGTGAAGAAGGACCCGGGCGGCACCAGCTACCGTCCCGGCCTGGCGCACACGGACCTCAACCAACTCTTCCCGGAGCGGCTCACCGAGTCACTGAAGCAGGCCCTGCGCACCTTCGAGCGGAAGATGCGCGGCTTCATCAGCGAGGAGGGCAAGCTCATCGGCATCGAGAGCCGCACGTCCTCACCGGTGCGCATCACCCGCGGCGAGGACCTGCAGTCGGTGTCCATGAAGGGCCTCTACCCGGCGGGCGAGGGCTGCGGCTACGCGGGCGGCATCGTGTCGTCCGCCGTTGATGGATTGCGCGTCGCTGAGCAGATTGCCACCGAACTGTCCTGACGGACGGCCGGGAGGAGGGCTCATGGGATACATCGTGCGGACGCCGGAGGGCGAGCTGGTCTACCCCAGCCTGCTGGATGTGGAGCGGGCCTACGTCCAGGGGCTGGTGGACGCAGAGGACGAAGTCCGAGAGGAGACCGCCACCACCTGGCGCAAGGCGGCGAGCATCCCCGTTCTTGCCCGGGCGAAACCCGCGCGCTCGGGGGCATTGCAGCGGGGACAGGTGCTTCGCGTGGCGGCCGTGGTGCTGCTGAGCGCGGTGGCCCTGTCCCTGGTGTTCCGCGACGAATTGCGGCTGCGGGGCATCGGCATCGTCCTGGCGTTGGCGGCCAGCACCCTGCTCTTCCAGGTCACCACGAAGGCCTTCAAGCGCACGCCCAGCGGGGGCTGACGCGACAGGGCGACGGCGCACGGGCCCGCCCGCCCGGCCGCCCCCCGACGTGGCGCTCCGGGACGGGCAGCCATCCGCAGGCCAGCACCCCATGTTCTTCCCTGGCAGTACGCCCCGGGCGCCGGTGCCCTCGGGTCGCCGCGAGAGGAGAACCCACCGTGCTCAGCACCTATCTGTCCCGCGACGCCGCCCGCCGACTGCGCCATGGCGCGCCATGGGTGCGCCGGGAAGACATCATCTCCATGGAAGGCACGCCGCAACCCGGAGAGCCCGTACAGCTTCGGGACGAGGACGGCTCGGTGCTGGGCCTGGGTGACGTGGATTTAGAGGCGTCCTACGCGGTGCGGCGGCTCGGTCAGCCGGACGAGGTGGTGGAGGGACTCATCCCGCGCCATCTCCGCCGCGCCTTCGAGCGGCGGGCACGGCTGGTGGACGACCCGCGCTTCTGCCGCGTCGTCAACGATGACGGGGACGGCCTGCCCGGCCTCATCGTGGACCGCTACGACACGCACTTCGTGGTGCAGACGCTCACCCGTGCCATGGACGCGCGTCTCGAGGAGCTGACGCGCGCGCTGGTGGAGGTGGCGGGCGCGGGCGCGGTGCTGCTGCGCAACGACACCCCTCGCCGCAAAGCGCTGGGCCTGCCCACGCAGCGCCCCCATGTCCTGTACGGCACCCCACCCCGCTGGTGCCGGCTGCTGGAGATGGGGGCCCGCTTCACCGTGGACCTCACGTACGGCCAGGGCACGGGCTACGCGTATGACCAGCGCGAGGTCCGCCGCTTCGTGGCGCGCATGGCCCAGGGCTCGCGCGTGCTGGACGCCAGCTGCAACGTGGGAGGGCTCTTCGTCCACGCGGGGGTGCACGGGGCCCGGCACATCCTCGCCTTCGACGCCGACGCGGACGCCGCGGACCTGGCACGTGAGAACGCGGAGGCCAACGGCCTGTTGGGCCGGGTGATGGTGGAGACGGGCAGGCCCCTGCAGGCCCTCCGGGCGGTGCGAGACACCTTCGATCTGGTTCTCCTGGACACACCGGCCGTGGCGACCGACGAGGAATTCGTGGAGTTGCTGCGTCACGCGCTTCGCAGGACGCGCCACGGTGGCTGGTTGATGGTCACCGGGTACCATCCACCCCTCCCCCAGGACGGCTTTGACGACCTGGTGGCCACCGCCTGCGAGGGCGAGGCGCGGATCGCCACCCGGCTGGCCCGCCCGGGCCTGCCGCCGGACCACCCGACCCTGGCCGGGTCCCATGGGGCCGAGCACCTCCACGCGATGGCGTTGGAAGTCAGCTGAAGCCATCCACCCGCGCGGCCGATGGAGTGCTAGTGTCCGCCGCCGCAATGACCAACGAAAACGTGCCCGAGTCCGCGCCCCCCGCCCAGGAAGGTTCCGTGGAGACCGTCCGCAAGGTGTATGCGGCCGACCTGCGGGAGAAGGACCGCGTCCATACCGTCTTCCGCGTCACCAAGAAGGAGAAGGTGACCGCCCGCAGTGGCAAGGTGTTCGTCGCCGCCACGCTCGTCGACAAGAGTGGCGAGGTGGACGCGCGCATCTTCGACAAGGTCGACGCGCTCGAGCCCGTCTTCCAGCCGGGTGACTTCGTGCTCGTCCAGGGCAACGTCATCCAATTCCACGGCCGTACCCAGGTCGTCGTCGAGACCCTGGAGCGCCTGGACCCCGAGCCCCTGGACCCCAAGGAGTTCGAGCCGCCCCCGGCCCCGCCCGCCGTCGAGGCGAAGCCCGCACCGGAGGCCAAGGCCGCCCCGGAAGCCAAGGCAGAGAAGCCCGAGAAGGCCGACAAGGGCGAGGCCCGCGGCAACGAGGGCCCGGGTGGCGCGCGCGCCGCCGGCCTCATCCGGGAGATGGTCACCGAGCGCATCGGCGACACCTTCGTGAAGCAGCTGCTGCTGGCCTTCCTGGACGACCCGAAGATCGCGTCCGGCCTGCCGGTGGCCCAGGGCGTCCGGGGTACGCACCACGCGTGGCGTGGCGGACTGGCGGAGCACATCCTGTCGGTGATGCGGCTGGCGCTCCGCGTAGCGGACCAGTACCCCATGGCGGACCGCGACCTGCTGCTGGCCGGCGCGCTGCTGCAGCAGGTGATGAAGGCGGCGGACGCCACCGAGTCCTCCGACGAGGGCCGGCTGGTGGGCAACCTCGTCCTGACGGCGCAGAAGCTGCGCGAGAAGGCGCTGGCCATCCCCGGCTTCCCGCCGCTCCTGGAGCAGCACCTCACGCACCTGGTCATCTCCCAGCACGGCGACGCGCAGCAGGGCAGCCCGAAGTCGCCGGTGACGCTGGAAGCGCAGATCATCCACTCGCTGGAGTCGCTGGACGCGCGCATCGCCTCGTGGCTGGAGGCCATGCAGCGCGATTCTCACGACAAGTGGACGGACGTGGTGCGCCCCTACGAGCGCCAGCTGTGGAAGGGCCCCTCGCCCACCTCGCGGGGCCGCGCCCCGGTGGAGGGCGGTGGCCGCCGCAAGGGCCGCGAGGAGAAGCGCAAGGCCCGGGCGGAGAAGCAGCAGCAGCCGGGCACCCCGGCCGAGGGCGCCCCGCAGCAGGAGCAGGCCCAGCGCCCGCCCCGCAAGGAGCGTCCGCCCCGCGAAGAGCGTCCGCCCCGCGAGGAGCGCGCGCGTGAGGAGCGCCCGCCCCGTCCGCCCCGCGAGGAGCGTCCGCCGCGTGACGCGAGCTCGCTGCCCAAGGAGCTGACCTTCAAGCCGTTCAGCGCGCTGACGTCGTTACCGTCCGACTCCGGCAACAAGGGCGGTGAGGGTTCCTCGGAGAGCTGAGGCAGCACATGGTGAAGAGGTTGGGAGAGCGCCTCATCGAGGCGGGACTCGTCAACGCCGGGGCCGTGGAACAGGCCCTGGAGCACCAGAAAATCACCGGCCACAAGGTCGGTGATTGCCTGGTTGAGCTGGGACTGCTCCAGGAAGCGGCGCTGCTGCGCTTCCTGGCGGCGGAGTTCCAGACGCGCTTCGTCAGCGCGGACAAGCTGGCGAAGGCGCGCATCGCCACCGAGGTGCTGGACCGGCTTCCGGTGCGCCTGGCCGAGGCGCAGAACGTGCTGCCGCTGGCGGTGGACCCGGAGCGCAAGCTGCTCTCGGTGGTCGCCGCCGAGCCGCAGAACAAGTCGCTGATGGACGAGATTGCCCTCGTCACGGGCATGTCGGAGGTCTACGCGTACGTGGGCCTGCGCAGCGCCATCTCCGCCGCCATCCGCAAGCACTACTACGGCGATCCCACCGCCTTCGCCGCGCTGCTGGAAGGCGCCAACGCCCAGGGACAGGCCCCGGCCGCGCCGTCCCGCGCGGGCGCCCCGGAGCACGGACGCACCTACGCGGGCAGCGTCACCGGGACGGGCACGGGCAACCGTGGCGGACTCAGCCTCAACTTCCGCGTGGAGACGGACGCGCGGATGCGGCTGCAACGCGGCAGCAGCACCGGCACCCCCGCGGTCCGCCCGTCCACCCAGCGGCGCGAGCCCGGTGGGCCGCGCGGGCTGGTGAGCGACAGCGACTACGTGGAGACGCTGGGCATCATGGTCGGCCTGCTGGAGCAGGACCGGCAGCGCCACCGCGGACACTCCGCGCAGTTGGCGCGGCAGGCCGGCATCGTGGGCCAGCGCATGGGCATGCCCCACAAGGAGCTGGCCGCGCTGACCATCGCCGCCTACCTGCACGACCTGGGCAAGCCGGCGGAGCGGCACTTCTCGCTGGCGAGCAACGCCGTCAACCCGGAGTGGAAGGCGCAGGCGAAGCTGGCCTGCCGCATCCCCACCCGCATGTTCGAGACGGTGCACCTGCCCGCGCAGACGAACACCATCCTCGCGCAGATGTACGAAGCCTGGGACGGCTCCGGCACGCCCCAGGGCGCCAAGGGCGAGGACATCACCCTGGGCGCGCGCATCCTCGCCGCGGTGGACAGCTTCCTGGAGCTGACGAAAAACCCGGGCAATGCCCTGGGCCGCGTGCTGCCCAAGGAGCAGGCGCTGGAGCACCTGCGCAAGTACGCGGGCGTGCTCTATGACCCGGTGGTTGCGGACATCGTCATCCAGCTCCAGAGCGGCGAGCTGCTGCGCCACCGGCTGGAGAGCGAAGGCCGCCAGGTGCTCGTGGTGGAGCCGGACGAGACGGCGCGCGGCGAGCTGCTGGAGGCGGTGCTGAAGCAGGGCCTGGTGGCGCACGCGCTGTCCACCGTCGAGGGCGCGCAGGACGGACTGGCGCGGCAGGACTGCGATGTGCTGGTGGTGAGCCTGCGGCTGGGACTGCAGGACGTGATGGACTTGCTGGCGCAGGCCCGCTCGGCGCCGGAGACGGCGGGGCTGCCCATCGCGGTGGTGGGCGAGCCCGACAATGCCACGCGGGAGCGCCTGCTCATGGCGGGCGCCACGGACGTGCTGTCGCCCGCGGACAAGCCCGCCATCGCGAAGACGGTGCAGGCCCTCTACGACGACCGGGTCCAGCACAACGGCCCGGGGCGCGTGGTGCGCGGCAGCTTCGACGAGCTCCCCCCCCGCGAGCTGCTGCGCACGCTGGGGGGTGGCCACAAGAGCGGCCGGCTCAACCTGCGCCAGCACACGCTGGAGGGTTACCTGCACCTGGAGCGGGGGCGCGTCGTCTTCGCGTCCTTCGGGGGTCACTCAGGCGAGCCCGCGCTCCAGGCGCTGCTGAAGCTGAAGCAAGCGGACTTCCAGTACGACCCGGACGCGTTGCTGCTGGACGTCCCGCAGATGGACCAGGACCTCGCGGCCCTGGCCGGCGGCCTCAACGCAGGTTGAGGTTGAAGAGGGCGGCGGCGTTGGCGGTGGTGACCGCGGCCACCTCCTCCAGCGTCACGCCCTTGAGCTCGGCGACCTTCTTCGCCGTCTCCACCACGTGCGAGGGCTGGTTCTTCCGCCCCCGGTGCGGCACCGGCGCCAGGTACGGGCTGTCCGTCTCCACCATCAGCCTGTCCAACGGCGCGAAGCGCACCGCGTCCTGGAGCGCCTCCGTCTTCTTGTAGGTGATGACACCCGACAGCGACAGCAGGAAGCCCCGGTCCAGGTAGCGCCGGGCCGCGTCCGTGTCGCCGGTGAAGCAGTGGATGACGCCCTTCGCTACGCCCGTCTCGCCGAGGATGGCGTCACAGTCGTCATGCGCGTCGCGCACGTGCACCACCAGCGGCTTGCCCAGCCGGAGCGCCAGCGCGCACTGCCGCCGGAAGACCTCCGCCTGCGCCTCACGCGGTGAGTGCTCGTAGTAGTAGTCCAGGCCCGCCTCCCCCACCGCCCGGACCTCGGGACGCGCGCAGGTGCGCTCCAGCGTGGCCAGGTCCTCCTCGGTGGCCCGAGCGGCCTCGTGCGGGTGGATGCCCAACGTGGGCGACAGGAACTCCGGGTGCGCCGCCGCCAGCTCCAGCGCGTTGCCCCAGTTGCCCGGGCCATGGAACTGCCCCACCACGACGGCGTGGACCAGCCCCGCCGCGCGAGCCGCGTCGAGCACGGCCACGACGTCCGGGTAGTCCTTCACCTCGAGGTGGCAGTGGGCGTCGACGAATCTCATGGCTCCTCCTGCAACAGCTCTTCCAGCTCGGCGCGGGCCTCTGGAGAGGGAAAGGTACTCACCGCGTTGCGAACGGCCTCACGCGCCTCCGCCCCGCCCAGGCGCCACAGCCCGTCAGCGGCGTCCAATCGGCTGTCCTCGGAGGCCTGCGCGTCCTGGAGCAGCCCGACCAGCCAGGGCAGCGCCCGCGCATCGCCCAGCCGGCCCAGGCCTCTCGCGGCCGCGCCCCGGCAGGGGTCCTTCACGTCGTCCAGGACTTCCTTCAAGCGCTCCAGCGCGCCTGGCACCTTCACCTCGCCGCAGAGCTCCACGGCCAGAGCCCGGTCCGGGCTCCACCGCTTCTTCGCCATCCGCTGGATGAGGTACGTCGAGCCGTCCGAATCGCCCAGCTTCGCCAGCACCCCGGCGGCCTGCGTCTTGTCGAAGGCGGGCAGGAGCCACCGGCCGAACAGCTTCTTCACCTGGGGCAGCGCGCGCGCGTCCCCCAACTCCGCCAGCGCCCCCAGGGCCCGGAAGCGCAGCAGGTCCGCGTCCAGCGCCTCCAGCAACACCTCCAGCCCCGCGGCGTGATGGAGGCTGGCGATGCCGCGTGCCGCCTCGAAGCGGACCTCGAAGGTGCCGTCCTCCAGCATGGAGGCCAGCGCCCCACGCAGCTCCGGCCGGGCCAGGTCCGCCAACCGGCCGGTGGCCTCCAGGCGAATCTGCCACTCCTCGTCCCGAAGCCGGGCGATGAGCAGGTCCGGCAGCTCCGCCGGAGGCACCACCACGGAGGCCAGGCTCACCCCCGCGCGGCGCACCTCCACCTGCTTGTCCGCCAGCAGCCGGGGGAGCGCCTCGAGGAACTCGGCGGCGTGCTCGGGGACCTCCGACGCGAGGTGATAGAGCTGGAGCGCGGCTTCCGTCCTGAACGCCGGGCGCTTCTCGCGCTCCAGCGTCAGGAGGGCCCGGTCCCGGTCGGCACGCCAGTCCGTCACCTCACTTCACCTCGCTGCCGGGGGCCACATCGCCCGGGTCGAGCAGCGACAGCTCCTTGCCGCCCGGCCCCGCCGTCAGGAGCATTCCGCGCGACTCGATGCCCTTGAGCTTGCGCGGCTTGAGGTTGGCCACCACCACCACGTTGCGCCCGGTGAGCGCCTCGGGAGCGAAGGCCTCCGCGATGCCGGAGACGATGGTGCGCGGGCTCCCCTCGCCCACGTCCACCGTGAGCTTGAGCAGCTTGTCCGCCTTCTGGACCTTCTCCGCGGCCAGCACCTTGCCGGCCTTCAGCACCACCTTGGCGAAGTCGTCGTACTCGATTTCACCCGACGACTCGGCCGCGCCAGCGCTCGGGGCCGCCGCCTGCGTCGCGGCGAGAGCCTCGGCGGGCTTCTTCTCCGCCTTGGCACCCTTGGCCGGCCTGGCCTCCGCGGCCTGCGGCGCAGCGGCGCCTTCCGGCAGCTTGATGATGACGTTGACGCGCTCCTCCTCCAGCCGCGGCAGCAGCGGCTCGGGCGTGCCGATGGGACGGCTGCGATCCAACAGCGGGTACTTCGCGCCCTCCAGGGACTGGAACGTCAGCGGCTCGGCGCCGAGCTGGGCGAAGAGCTTCTCCGACACGCGCGGCGTCACCGGGGCAAGCAGCGCGCCCAGGAGGTAGGCCACGTCCGCGGCGTCGGACAGGTCCGCGCGAGCGACCTCCGCGTCCTTCTTCACCTGGGCCCAAGGCGCGGCCGTCTGGAGGAAGGCGTTGGCGGCCGAGGCAATCTCGGTGATGACGCGGATGGCGGACCGGTACTCCAGCTTGTCGAACGCCTCGCGAACCTCCGGCACGCGGGCGAGCGCGGCCTCCACCAACTCGCGGCCCGGGCCCTCGGCACGGCCGGGCGCGAGACGCTTCTCCAGCGGACCGGCCAGCAGCGACAGGGCGCGGTTGGCCAGGTTGCCCACGTTGTTGACCAGCTCGCCATTCACGCGCTGGCGGAAGTCCTTGAGGTTGAGGTCCAGGTCCTCCACGCCCGGGCCCAGGTTGGCCGCGTAGAAGTAGCGCAAGTAGCTGGGGTCCAACTGGTCCAGGTAGTCGCGCACCGGCACCATGGTGCCGCGGCTCTTCGACATCTTCTCGCCGTTCACCGTGAGGTGCCCGTGGACCTTGATTTCGCTGGGGATGTGGAAGCCCGCGACGTTGAGCACGGCCGGCCAGAACAGCGCGTGGAAGTAGACGATGTCCTTGCCGATGAAGTGGATGATGCGGGTGTCGGCGTCCGCGCTCCAGTAGTCCAGCGCGCTCTTCGCCTTGCCCGTCTCCTTCGCCCACTTCTCCGTGGTGGCGATGTACCCGATGGGCGCATCCAGCCAGACGTAGAAGTACTTGTCCGTCTCCCCCGGAATGGCGAAGCCGAAGTACGGCCCGTCACGGCTGATGTCCCAGTCCGACAGGCCCTTCTCGAAGAAGCCCTGGAGCTGGGTCGCCAGGCCCGGGTGGAGGAAGCCCGGCTTGCGCAGCACGTCCTGGAGGAAGTCCGCGTGCCGCGACAGCTTGAAGAACAGGTGTTCGGAGTGCTTGCGGACCGGCGGCGTGCCACACAGGGCACAGCGCGCGTCGATGAGGTCCGTGGGGTCGTAGGCCTTGCCGCACTTCTCACAGGCATCGCCGTACTGGTCGGAAGCCTTGCAGTTGGGGCAGGTCCCCTTGATGAAGCGGTCCGGCAGGAAGCGGCGGTCGTTATCGCAGTAGGTCTGCTCGATGTTCCGGCGCTCGATGTCGCCCTTCTCCTTCAGCCGCCCGTAGATGAGCTCCGCGTACTGGCGGTTCTCCGGCGAGTTGGTGGAGTGGAAGTAGTCGAAGCGGACATCGAGGTCGTGGAAGTCCCGCTGGTGCTCCTCGTGGAAGCGGGCGATGAACTCCTCGGGCTTGAGGCCCTGCTTCGCCGCGTTCAGCTCGATGGGCGTGCCGTGGGTGTCATCGGCACAGAAGTAGACGACGTCCCTGCCGCACGAGCGGAGGAAACGAACGTAGATGTCGGTCTGCACGTACTCGACGGCGTGGCCGATGTGGAGCGGGCCGTTCGCGTAGGGCAGCGCGCTGGTGACGAGGGTTCTCTCAGCCATGGATTCTCCTGAGGGCGGCGGACCTTAGCCGCTCGGATGGCCGAGGTCATCGACGGCGTGAGGACCGCGGGCACGAATGCGCCACGGAGCCGGAGATGTTATCGACCGGATACGCATGTGCACCATCATCATCCTGCGCCACGTCCACCCCGAATGGCCGCTGGTGCTCGCGGCCAACCGGGACGAGTTCTACGCCCGCCCCGCCACCGGTCCCCAGGTGCTTCTGGAGTCCCCGCTCGCCGTGGGCGGCCGGGATGAGGAGCGCGGTGGGACGTGGATGGGTGTAACCCACGGCGGATTGTTCGTCGGCCTGACGAACCAGCGGGGCGAGCGAGGCCAGGGCCCGGCCCCTCGCTCGCGGGGCGAGGTGGTGCTCAAGGCCCTCCAGGCCGGCAGCGTGGAGGCCGTGGACCGGTACCTGGATACCCTGCCAGGGGATGCGTTCATGCCCTTCAACCTCCTCTATGGAGACGCCCGGCGCCTGCGCGTGGCCTACGCCCGGAGGACGGACCGGCAGCTGCGGCGGGAGGATGTCCCCCCGGGGGTGCATGTCCTGCCCAATGACGTCCTGAACGCCCCGGAATTGCCCAAGGTGGAGCGGGCCCGGCTGCTGACCACCGAGGTGGCGAAGAAGCCCTGGCCGGAGCTGGAGGCGGGCTTGAAGGCGGTGCTGTCGGACCCGACCCTCCCCGCCGAGGAGCTGATTCCACCCCCTGGCGCCGGTGAGGACCTGCCCCGCGACTTCCTGCAACGGCTCCAGGCGCTCTGCATCCACACGCCGCTCTACGGCACGCGATCATCCGCCGTGGTGGCGCTGGCGCCGGGGCGCGTCGGGCACTACCTCGCCTCGGACGCCCCGCCCTGCCAGGGGCCGTGGAAGGACGTCACGGGCCTGCTGGCCGGGCCCACCGAGTGACAAGCCGCGGGGACTCCGACGCCGTCAAGACGCAGCGGCGCCGTGCTCGCCCACGATGACCCGGGCCCGCCCGTCCATGGAGAGCTTCACCTCCTCCACGGTGGTGAAGCCCGACTCGCGAGCCAGCTCGGCCAGGTGCCGCATCCACGGGTTGTAGGGCATGCCGTTGTCCGAGCAGCACGGCACCACTGCGAAGGGCAGCCGGTGCGCCGCCGCGTACTGGATGATGATGCGGGTGGCGCCATCCGGGTGCATGCCCACCACCAGCTCCGCCTCGCACGGCTCTTCCAGCGTGAAGATGCGCTGGGCGTAGGTGACGGGCAGGTGCTTGTGCCGCAGGTCGAAGGTGGTGACGGCACGGCCCCGCTTCGTCAGCGCCTCGTTGAGCTTCCCCTGCCCGCCCGCCACGTCGAAGACGCGTGGCGCGTTGAAGCGCTCCACCAGGAAGTCCGCGAAGAGGTCGAAACGACGCTTGTCCGCCATATGCGCCTCCTTTTAATAACCCGCGCCTTGCTGGCGCACACACACCGTGGCCAGCAGCCGCTCGATGACCAGCCGGCCGTTCGCTGACGACTTCAGCGCCAGGTCCGCCTCGGCGCAGGCCACCAGCGCGCCCAGCAGCTCCCGCCGCTCATAGCCCGCCGCGGCCTTCATGCTGAACGTGAGCGCCCACGCGTTGGGCATCTTCCGCTTGCTGCCCTTCAGCTCCGCTTCCAGCCGAGGGAAGACGCGCGCCTCCACGTCCTTCGCGGTGCGAGGCGGATTGCCCCCTGCGTAGCGCCACAGCCACTCATGGCTCTCCAGCAGGCTCCGGACGATGGAGGCCACCGCGCCCAGCAACTGCAACGCGTGGGTCCCCTGCCCCATGGCGTCGTCCGCGTAGGACAGCGCTCCGCCGAAGTCGCGCTTCTGGAGCGCCTCGGACAGCTCGAAGAATTCCTCCTCGCGCGCGTGGTGGACCAGCGCGGCCACGTCCGCCCGCTCAATGGCGGGACCTTCCGAATACGTGGCCAGCTTCTCCAGCTCCGACTGAAGCAGACGGATGTTCCCACCGATGCGCTCCTTGAGTTCGTCCAGCGCGCCAGGCCCCAGCTTCTTCTTGAAGGGCGCCAGGAACTCCTTGGCGATGTCGGTCAGGTCCAGGTCCTTGTGACGCGCCGCCACCTTCCGCTCGACGACATGGCCCTTGTCGTGGGCCAGCTTCACCAGCGGGTTCTTGGCGTCCACGTCGGACGCGGCCAGCACCAGCGCATGGCCCGCCGGCACGCCCTTCTGGATGAGGTCCAGCAGCGCCGAGGCATCGCCCTCCGGCGCGGAGATGCGCTCCTCGCGGCAGAAGGCGGCGGCCTCCTTGAGGAAGGCCACGTCCGCGTCGGCCAGCTCCACGTTGAGCTCGTCCTTCCACTGCTCCACGGACGGCGCCCCGGGAGTGCCCGGGTCCAGTTGCTCCACGCCCCAGCCCGCGCGGGCCGCCAGCGCCAACAGCCGCCGCGCGCCTTCCTTCCGCTTGCCCGCCTTCCACGCCTCGCGTGCCTTGCCCAGCGCGTCCCCTCGCCCCTTCTTGGGCGCCAGGAACTCCGGGTCGCGGACCAGCACCACCTTGCGGCCGGGGAACAGCGGCAGCGTGGCCAACTCCTGCGCCACCTCGCGCGGGCTGCCCGCGTCCAACACGGCCAGGTTGAGGCCCATGGCCGCGTCGGGGACGAGCAGCTTCACCAACTCGTCAGCGCCCTTGCGGACCAGGAACTCCTCGCCCACCAACAGGTACACCGGGGCGACCTTGCCCCCCTTCACGCTGGCCAGCACGTCATCCAGGTCACTGGCGCTCATCGCGACGTCTCCGTGAACAGGTCGATGAGCATCCGCTCCAATTGGAGCCGGGGCGCACCGTTCCGGGCAATGGCCGCCCGCGACGCATCCAGCAGCGAATGCCGGCGGTGCAGGAGGATGTCGGACGTGCGGGCCGCCACCTGCCGGGCCAGCTCCACCATGTCGCGGTTGGCCAGCCCCGACTCCAGGCCTGACTTCACCAGCGCCACGTCGCGCGTCCACAGCGCAAGCAGCTCCAAGGTGCTCTCCGACTCCTCGCGCGAGCCGCCATGGGCCTCCGCGAAGCGCAGCAGGCCGACGGCGTCCTCGCCGCGCAGGGCCTCGAAGGCGGTGATGGTGTCCTTGCGCCGCGACAGCGCGTCCACGTCCAGCGCCATGGCCCTGCCCAGGCTGCCGCCCGCCATGACGGCCGCGAGCATGGCCGTCTCCGCGTCCAGCTTGCGCGCCTCCGCCACGCGCTGGGCCACCAGGGCCACCGGCAGTGGGCCGAAGTGCACCTTTCCGCACCGGCTGCGAATGGTGGGCAGCAGGCGGTCAATCGCGCTGGCCACCAGGATGAGCGTGGTGTCCGAAGGCGGCTCCTCCAGCGTCTTGAGGAACGCGTTCTGCGCCTGCACGTTCATGGTCTGGGCGGAGACGATGAGCGCCACCTTGCGGCGCGATTCCAGGCCGCGAAGGGCGATGCGCTCCTGGAGCTGGCGCACCTGCTCCACGCGCAGCTCCCGGCTGGGCGTCCCAGTGAAGTCGGACCGGCCCGCCAGCCCCCGGGACACCCGTTCATCGTCAGGCATCACCCAGGTGACATCCGGATGGAGGCCCCGCTCCACCCGCTGGCAGCTCGCGCAGGCGCCGCAGCCCACGTCTGGCTGCTCGGGGCATGTGAGGGCCTGGGCCAGCCCGACGGCCGCCAGCTCCTTGCCCACCCCTTCTGGCCCGGCGAAGAGGTACGCGTGATGGACCGCGCCGCTGCGCAGAGCCGCCAGGAGGGCGTCCACCGCGCGAGGCTGTCCCAGTACCGTTGCGAGCGTCATGGCGCGTGTATCCCCGCTCACGCGGCACGCGTCAACGGCCGCCTTGACCCCCATGGAGATGGCGGGAGACATTCCCCCCGCCTTGCTGCCCTTCCTTCAGAGCAACCTGTCCCTGGCCGTGGGTGCGCTGCTCATCGTCGTGCTGATGGGGGTGCGCGCCGCCTCCCATGACGGCGACCTGCGACAGGATTTGAAGAGCGCCATCCGGCTCCTCATCGCGTTCATCGTCCTCCGGCTGGCCACATGGGCCCTGCCCGCGACGGCGCCGGAGGGCATGCAGAAGGCGCTCCAGATCAGCTGGATGCTGATGTTCACCTTCGGTGGCATCCGCGCCAGCGTGGCCCTGGCGTTGAAGGTGATCCGGCTGCGCGCGCCGGCGGTGGGCACACCGAAAATCCTGCGCAACGTCATCGACTTCACGCTGTACCCACTGGCGGTGCTGCCGCTCCTGCGCACCCAGTTCAACGTGGACCTGGCGGGCCTGGTGGCCACGTCCGCGGTGCTGTCGGTGGTCATCGGTCTGGCGCTCCAGGAGACGCTGGGCAACCTCTTCGCGGGCCTGTCCCTCCAACTGGACCGCCCATTCGAGGTCGGCCACTTCATCCGCATCGGCACGCACACCGGGCGCGTGGTCTTCATTGGCTGGCGCTCCATCCGGTTGGCCAACTTCCGCCGCGAGGTCATCACGCTGCCCAACAGCATGGTGGCCAAGGAGTTGGTCCTCAACTTCACCCAGGACCCCAACCCCGTCGGCATCGACGTGGAGTTCCGCCTGTCGCGGGACGCCGCGCCCAACCAGGTCAAGCACGCGCTGCTGGAGACGATGCGGGAGACCCCCCTCATCCTCCCGGAGCCGGCGCCCATCGCACGCACGCTGAGCTACGAGGAATCCGCCATCCGCTACATGGTGCGGTTCTTCATTGGCGATTACGGCCTGGCCGACGCGGTGAAGGAGGACCTCCACACCCGCCTGTGGTACCGGCTGCGCCGGGCGAACATCGAGATTCCCTACGCCCAGCGCACGGTGCACGTGCGGCAGGAGACGGCGCGCACGGAGCTGTCGGAGGACACCATCCGCAGCCTCCTGGGCGCCGTGGACCTCTTCCAGTCCCTGGACACGGAGGAGTTGGACCGGCTGCGCCAGGAGTCGCTGGTGCGCCGCTTCGGCGCCGGCGAGCGCATCATCCAGGAGGGCGACGAGGGCCGGACCTTCTACGTGCTCGCCTCCGGAGAGGTGAGCGTGCGCACGGGGAAGGCGCAGTCGGAAGTCACCCGCCTGGGTCGGGGCAGCTACTTCGGAGAGATGTGCCTGCTGACGGGAGAGCGCCGTTCAGCCACCGTGGTGGCGGTGGAGGACTCACTGCTCCTCGAAGTAGACCGTCCGACCTTCGCCCGCCTCTTCACGGAGTATCCGGGTCTGGCCCGGCAGCTCTCCTCCATGCTTGCCCAGCGGCGGACCCAGCTGCGCGCGGTGGCCGAAGCGAGCGGAACGAGCAACGACGCCATACCCGCCGAGGTCGGCCGTATACTCGGACGGCTGCGCCAGATATTCGGGCTCAATGCCACACACGAGTAGCCTGGGCGCAGCGGGGGGATGACGTGACAGACCTTGATACGCCGGTTCCAAAGCTGGGGCGGGTTCGACCCTCCTCAAACTGTGCTGATTTGAACTGCTGGAGGCGGTACTTTCCAGGGCTACTGTCATGACGGAAGACGTTGAAGGGCTTGCGGACTCGCCAGACATCGCGGTGGTAGGGATGGCCGCGCGACTGCCTGGTGCGCGCGATGTGGACACGTTCTGGCGCCGCGTGCGCGACGGCGTCGAGTCCGTCACGCACTTCAGCGACGCGCAGCTCTTGAGCGCGGGCGTGGACCCGGCGCTGCTCCAGGACCCGAACTACGTGAAGTCGGGCATGGTGTACGAGGGCCTGGAGGACTTCGACGCGGGCTTCTTCGGCTTCAGCGCGCGCGAGGCGTCCCTCATGGACCCGCAGCACCGCCACTTCCTGGAAGTGTGCTGGGAAGCGCTGGAGCACAGCGGCCATCCGCCGGAGCGGTTCAAGGGGCCCGTCGGCGTGTTCGGCGGCTCGGGCATGAACGCGTACATGCCCTACAACCTCTTCACCAACCCGCAGCTGATGGAACAGGTGGGGCTGTTCCTCGTGCGGCACACGGGCAACGACAAGGACTTCCTCACCACCCGTGTCTCGTATTGCCTGGACCTGCGCGGCCCCAGCCTCAACGTACAGACGGCGTGCTCCACGTCGCTCGTCGCCATCCACTCCGCCTGCCAGAGCTTGCTGGCGCGCGAGTGCGACCTGGCGCTGGCGGGCGGCGTCACGCTGGAGCTGCCGCACTACCGCGGCTACCTGTACCAGGAGGGAGAAATCCTCTCCCCGGACGGGCACTGTCGCGCGTTCGACCACCGCTCCCAGGGCACGCTCTTCGGCAGCGGCGCGGGCGTCATCGTGCTGCGCCGCCTGGAGGACGCGCTGGCGGATGGCGACACCATCTACGCGGTGGTGAAGGGCAGCGCGGTGAACAACGACGGCGCGCGCAAGGTGGGCTACCTGGCGCCGTCCGTGGACGGGCAGGCGGACGCCGTCGTGGAGGCGCTCAACGTCTCCGGCATCAGCGCCGACTCCATTGACTACATCGAGTGCCACGGCACCGGCACGCCAGTGGGCGACCCGATTGAAATCACCGCCCTCACCCAGGCCTTCCGCACGCAGACCCAGAAGAGCGGGTTCTGCCGCATCGGCTCGGTGAAGACGAACATCGGCCACCTGGACACGGCCGCGGGCGTGGCGAGCTTCGTCAAGGTCGTCCAGATGCTGCGCCACAAGCAGATGGCGCCCACGCTGCACTTCGAGAAGCCCAACCCACAGATTGACTTCGCGCGCTCGCCCTTCAGCGTGAACGCCGCGCTGCGCGACTGGCCCGCCGCCAAGGGCCGGCCGCGCCGGGCGTCGGTGAACTCGCTGGGCGTGGGTGGCACCAACGCGCACGTCATCCTGGAGGAGGCGCCCGCGCAGCCGCAGACGTCCGCCGCGCGCCCCTTCGAGACGCTGTGGCTGTCCGCGCGCACCCCCGCCGCCCTGGAGCGCGCCGCGCAGCGGCTGGCCACGCGGCTGGGTGAAGCCGACGCGCCGAACCTGGGTGACACCTCGTACACCCTGCTCGAGGGCCGCCGCCGCTTCGCGCATCGCCGCGCCGTGGTGGCATCGTCCCGCGAGGAGGCCGTGCGCCTGCTGTCGCAGCCAGAGGCCGCACGGACGGCCCAGGCACAGACGGAGGCGGAGGGCCGCTCCGTCGTCTTCCTCTTCCCCGGCGGCGGCGCGCAGTACCCGGGCATGGCGAAGGGTCTCTATGAACAAGAGCCCGTGTTCCGCCGCGCGCTGGACGAGTGCCTGTCGCTGCTCGAACAGCACCAGTCGCTGAAGCTGCGGCCCCTGCTCTTCCCGGAGGCCGGCGCAGAGAAGGAGGCCCGCGCCCAGTTGGAGCAGGCCACGTACGCGCTGCCGGCGCTGCTGTCCGTGGAGCTGTCGCTCGCCGCGCTGTGGAAGGCGCGGGGCCTGACGCCGCAGTCCTGCATGGGCCACAGCATGGGCGAGTACGCCTGCGCGCAGCTCAACGGCGTGTTCTCGGTGAAGGACGCGCTGGGCATCGTCGCCTGCCGTGGCCGCCTCTTCGACCAGCTCCCCGCCGGCGCGATGCTCAGCGTGGAGATGCCGGAGGCGGAGCTGAAGCCGCTGCTGGGCGAGGGCCTGGACCTGGGCGCGCACAACGCGCCGGGGCTGTGCCTCGTCTCCGGTGAAGTGGCCGCCATCGAGGCGCTGGAGGCCCAGCTCAAGGCTCGCGAGGTGGAGGCGCGGCGGCTGCACATCCGCGTGGCCGCGCACTCGCGCATGCTGGAGCCCATCCTCGCGCCCTTCCGCGAGTTCCTGGGCACTGTGCGCTTCTCCAAGCCCACCGGCCCGTGGATCTCCAACGTCACCGGAACCTGGGTGACGCCGGAGGAGGCCACGTCGCCCGACTACTGGGTGCGGCACCTGCGTCAGCCGGTGCGCTTCGCCGAGGGCGCGGGCGTGCTCCTGGCGGACAAGGCGCGCGTCTACCTGGAGGTCGGCCCCGGCCAGACGCTCACGCAGCTGCTGCGCGCCCAGGTGGAGAAGCCGCAGGCCGAGCAGTTGGTGCCGTCACTGCGGCACCCCAACGACACCGTGGCGGACCTGGCGTTCTTCCAGCTCGCGCTCGGCCGCCTCTGGGCCGCGGGCGTGGACCTGAACGCCGCCGCGCTCTTCGATGGCCAGAAGCGGCGCCGCGTGGCGCTGCCCACGTATGCCTTCGAGCGCGAGCGCCACTGGGTGGAGCCGGGCAGCGGCACCTTCATGGCGCGGCGCGAGGGTGAACGCCCGCTGGTGCGTGAAGAGAACGTGTCGCGCTGGGGCTATGTGCCGCGCTTCCGCGAGCAGGCCGGCGCGGCGCCGGAGGCCCCAACGGAGAACGAGCGCTGGCTCCTCGTGGGCGAACAGCACCTGCTGCTCAGCGAGCTGGCTCGCGAGCTGTCGGCGCGCGGCGCCCAGGTGATGCGCGTGCTGCCGGGCGATGCCTTTGGCCGCGCGGACGAGGGGCACTTCACCCTGCGGTTCGACGCGCGCGAGGACTGGGAAGCGCTCTGGGACGCGCTGGGTGCCGAGGGGCGCGTGCCACCTCGCATCGTGGACATCACCGGCCGGGACATGGCCCCGCTGGGGTGGGAACGCGCGGTGTCGCGGTACTTCCTCACGCCGCTGGCGCTGATGCAGTCCCTGACCTCCGAGTCGCTGCCTCCGGGCCTGCGCTACATCCGGGTGACCCAGGAGGCCCTGCCCGCCGAAGGACACGCCACGAGCCCCGAGCAGGCGCTCAGCTTCGGTCCGCTGCTCGTGGGCCCCAAGGAGCTTCCCGAGCTCAAGGCCCGCGTGGTGGACCTGCAGCTGGTGGTCAACGTGATGGGTCAGGCGCGGGAGCTCGCGGACGAGCTGCTGCGCCCGGACGTCGAGGCGCCGGTGGCGCTGCGCGGCGGGCGCCGGCTGGTGCAGGTGGTGGAGCGGGCGGCGCTGGACGAGGGCCCGTCGCCGCTGCGTGAGCAGGGCGTCTACCTCATCACGGGCGGCCTGGGCGGCATCGGCCGCACGCTCGCCGAGCTCTTCGCGCGCAAGGTGAAGGCCCGGCTCGCGCTGGTGTCGCGGTCGGCGGCCAGTGCGTCGCACGCGGAGCTTCAGCGCACGTTGGAAGGACTTGGCGCGCAGGTGCTGCTGCTCAAGGCGGACACCACCGACGCCGGCCAGCTGCGCGCGGCCATCGCCCAGGTTCGGGAGCGCTTCGGCGCCTTGCATGGCGTGGTGCACGCGGCGGGCACGCTCGAGGACGGGCCGCTGGAGGCGAAGACGCGCGACTCCGCCCTGCGGGTGCTCGCGCCCAAGGCACTGGGCGCGCTCGCGCTGGAAGAGGCGCTGCAAGGCGCGGCCCTGGACTTCTTCGTCAGCTTCGCGTCGACGAGCGCGTGGCTCGGGCCCCCGGGGCAGGTGGACTACGTCGCCGCCAACGCGTACCTGCTGGCGCAGGCGACACGGCTGGAGGCCACGGGCATCGCGAAGCGCGCGCTCGCGTTGGGCTGGGGCGTCTGGCAGGAGGTCGGCATGGCCGCGGCGCAGCTCGCGCCGCAGTTGCCGCCCGGTGAGTCCGTCAACCACCCGCTGCTCCAGCGGCGCGTGGAGGCCCCTGAAGGGCACCACGTCTTCCGCGCCATCTACGACGCGAAGGCCCACTGGGTGCTGGATGAGCACCGGATGCGCGGCGGAGGCCCCGTCCTCCCCGGCACGGCCTATGTCGAGCTGGCCCGCGCCGCCTGGGCGCTGGCGCGTCCTGGCGAGCCGCTGGAGCTGTCGCAGCTCTCGCTGGTGTCACCGCTGGACGTCCCGGACGGAGAGGTACGGGAGGTGGAGATCGGGCTGACGCCGGAGGGCGGCGGCTTCACCTTCCGCGTGCGCAGCCGCGCGGCCGGAAACGCATGGACGGAGCACGCCACCGCGCGGCTCCACCAGGCCACGGGCCAGCGCCCCGCGGCGCTGAACGTGTCCGCGGTGAAGGTTCGCTGCGGTGAGCGGCCGCTGACCTTCGGCGAGGGTGAGCAGTCCCTGCCGCAGGACGCGCTCATCGCGTTCGGTCCTCGCTGGAAGGTGCTGCGCGACGCGGGCTTCGGCACGTCCGAGGCACTGGGCCGTCTGGAGCTGCCCGCCGCCTACCGCGAGGACCTGTCGACGTACGGGATTCCGCCCGGGCTGCTGGACATCGCCTCCGGCTTTGCCTTCTCCCTGCTCCCCGACGCGGGACAGCCGGGGAAGCTGCACGTGCCCGTCTCCTACCGGCAGCTCCAGGTCTGGGGTCCCTGGCCCCAGGTGGCGCTGAGCCACGTCCGCGTGCGCCAGGAGGAAGGCCGCGGCGCGCTGCTCGACGTCACGCTCACCGACACGGACGGGAGTGTCTTCTGCGCCATCGAGGGCTACCTCGTCGCGTCCGTCGAGGCGCGGCGTTTCAGCCGCTCGCCGCAGAAGAAGGGCTCACTGCTGGAGAGCTGGCTGCCTTTGGGCATCAAGCCCGCGGAAGGTCAGGACGCCTTCCTGCGCGCGCTGGCCCTCCAGGACACGCCCGCGCTCTTCGTCAGCTCCATGGACCTGCACACCCTCGCGGCCCGCATGCGTCCGAAGCAGGAGGCGAAGCCCGCGGCGGCGACGGCCACGGCCCAGGCAGGCGCGCCGTCCGGTGTGGCGGCCGCGGACGCACCGCGCGACGACGTGGAGCGCAAGCTGGCGGAGCTGTGGCAGCAGTTGCTCGGCGCGCCGAAGGTGGGGCTCAAGGACAACTTCTTCGAGCTGGGCGGACACTCGCTCATCGCGGTGCGCCTGTTCGCGCGCATCAAGAAGACGCTGGGCGCGGACCTGACGCTGGCCACGCTGTTCGAGGCCCCCACGCTGGAGCAGTGCGCCGCGCTGGTGCGCGAGGCCGCCGGGATTCCCTTCACGCCGGACGTGGGTCCGGGTGAAGCGGCGCCGGCCGCGCAGGCCCCCGGCGTCAAGGCGGCGCCGAAGAGCTGGTCTCCGCTGGTCACCATCCAGAAGGGCGGCAATGCCCTGCCCTTCTTCTGCGTTCACGGCGCGGGCGGCAACGTCCTCAACTTCCGCGAGCTGGCGCAGACGCTCGGCAAGGAGCAGCCCTTCTACGGGCTCCAGGCGCGAGGCGTGGACGGCAAGCTGCCTCCGGCCGACAGCATCGAGGAGATGGCGTCCATCTACCTGGAGAGCATCCGCCAGGTGCAGCCCCACGGGCCCTACCTGCTCGGCGGCTACTCCGGCGGCGGCGTGGTCGCCTACGAAATAGCGCAGCGGCTGCACGCGCTGGGCGAGCCGGTGGCGCTGGTCGCGTTCCTGGACACCTTCCACCCGTCCACCCAGGAGCGGCGCCAGTCCCTGCACGAGCGCCTGCGGGAGCTGCGCCGGGAGGGCGCGGCCAGCTACGTCAGCCGGAAGCTGCGCACCAAGGTGGAGCGCGACGGCACCCGGCTGTTGAGCCAGCTCAAGCTGCGCTGGTACGAGCAGCGGGGAGAAGCGTTGCCCATCGAGCTGCGCAACCTCCAGCTCACCGAGCGCTTCCAGGCCCTGGCCAGCCGCTACGTCCCGAGCCCCTACGCCGGTCCCGTGACGCTGTTCCGCGCGCAGGAGATTCACGCCATCTACGCGCACATGGGCACCAGCCTGGGCTGGGAGCCGCTGGTGCCGGCGCTGAACATCCGCGAGGTGCCGGGCGACCACGACAGCCTGGTGCGCGAGCCCAACGTCCATGTCCTGGGGCGGCTGCTCCGCGAAGCGCTGGACGATGCACAGCGCGGCACGCGTGACGAAGCGCGCCGGGTGGGCACGAAGTGAGGGGGGCGCGCTTCCGGGTGAACCAGCGCTTCCCGCTGGTCACAGCCGCCGTGCTGGCGGTGGGGATACTCATGGTGGGATTGACTCGAGACGACGCGGATCTCCCGGGCCCGTTCCCCTACACCGGCGCGCCCCTATCGGCGGAGGAACGGGCGAGCCTGGCATCGGATGGATGGACGGTGACAGGCCCCGACGCGCCCCCCAGGCTCGTCGCCTTGACGCGGCCGCCCTCCGCGGGTGAGACGCGGTGGCTGGTGTACTTCGGCGGCAACACCCCGGGGTACCTCGCGGAGGCGAAGTCCGTCCTGCTCTCACTGGACGAAGGCCGCGGGCTCGGGCTGGCCGCCATCGCGCCGCCCGGCTTCGACGGCTCACCGGGCAAGCCCTCCCCCGAAGCACTCCGCGACAGCGCCGCGAGCGCCATGCGCTGGCTGACGGAGACGCATCCTGCCGCGGCGCGGGACATCCACCTCGTGGGCTTCTCCATGGGAACCATGTCGGCGCTCGCGGCGGCCCACGCGCTTCGGGCGCAGGAGACGCCCGCTCGGAGACTGGTGCTGTTCGCGCCGTTCCAGGCGATGAAGGTGGGGCGCACGGGGCTCATCGGCAGCCTCGTCGGGCGGCACCGATATGACAACCAGCCGCTGCTGCTCCCCAAGCAACTTCCGCCAGCGCTCGTGCTGCATGGAGGCGCCGACAGCGCGCTGCCCCCCGTCCAGGGCGAGCGCGTCAGCCGTGGGCTTCGCGTCCCCCTCAAGACGTACCCCGGTATCGGTCACGCCGAGCTTCTGAAGCATCCCCCCGCGCTCGCCGACGCCCGGCAGGGCCTGGGCTTGTGAGCGGGGAACACCCGAATCGCAGCAACACAGGAGGCACTGAATGAGCGCGGCTCCGGAGTCGCCCAGCTGTTTCATCATTGGCGAGGGCACCCTCGTCGTTCCCTGTGCACAAGCCCTCACCGAGCGCGGCGTCCGGATTCTCGGGCTCGTCACGCGCGAGCCCGCGCTCCAGAAGTGGGCGGAGGAACAGGGCGTGCCGCACGTGCCGCCCGGCGAGCAGGTGCTGCCCTTCCTGTCCCAGGCGCCCTTCGACTGGCTCTTCAGCATCGTCAACCTGAGCATGGTGAAGGACGAAATCCTGCGCCTGCCCCGGCGCATGGCCATCAACTTCCATGACGGCCCGCTGCCCCGCTATGCCGGACTCAATGTCACGTCGTGGGCGCTGCTGAACCGGGAGCCTCAGCACGGCGTCACGTGGCACGAGATGACGAAGGGCGCGGACGAGGGCCGCATCCTCAAGCAGCGCCTCTTCGACATCGCCCCCGGTGAGACGGCCTTCAGTCTCAACGCCCGCTGCTACACGCTGGGCATGGAGACCTTCGCGGAGCTCGCGGAAGAGTTGGTCGCGGGCACGTCCGAGGCGAAGGAACAGGACTTCGCGCAGCGCAGCTACTTCGGCCTCGCGCAGCGTCCGGAGGCCGCGGGCGTCCTCGACCTCCACGGAGACGTGGACGTAGCGCACGCGCTGGTGTCGGCGCTCGACTATGGCGGCTACCCCAACCCGCTGTCCTTCGCGAAGGTCTGGCTGGGCAACGGGCCCATCGCCTTCTCCGAGGCCCGCCGCTCCGAGCCGGCTTCCGAGTCCGCCCCAGGCACCGTGCTCGACATCGAAGGTGACGCGCTGACGGTGGCGCTCCAGGGCGGAGACCTCACGCTGAAGGGCCCCAAGGGGCTGTGCGGCGCGCCGCTGTCGTGGGCCGACGTGCTCGGCGCTCGGATGCTTGCCCGAGGTGACGTCCTGCCCGCCGTCGCTCCGGAGCTGCGCGCCCGGCTGACCGAGGTGGGTACGCAGGCCGGCAAGGCGGAGTCGTTCTTCCTCCGTCGCCTGGAGACGCTCGCTCCACCGGACCTGCCCTTCCTGGGCGGCAGCTCCAAGGACATGGGGACGCACACGCTGAAGTTCGAGGCCAGCGACCTTGCCCCGGGCTGGGTCACGGACATGCCGCCCGAGGAGCGGCTGCTCTTCACCGCCATGGCCTTCCTGGCGCGCCTGTCCCCCGAGCCCCGCTTCGACGTCGGCTACGCGGATGCGTCCACGCGCGCCCGCATCGAAGGCGTGGAAGGCTTCTTCGCCTCGCAGCTCCCGCTGCGCATCGAGCTGCCGATGAAGGATGCGCCGGAGCAGGCCGCGGGTGCCTTCCGCAAGGCGCTGACGCAACTGCGCGACAAGGGCGTGCTCGCACGCGACGTCCTGGGCCGCTCCGCCCAGCTCTCCAACCTCCAGCGCCACGGCGGCGAAGTGGCGTATCCCGTCGCGCTGCGCATCGGCGCGGCGAACCCCGCCGTGGGCGGCGCGGCGCTCGTCATTGACGTGGACGCGCAGGGCCGGCACGCCCACCTGCACTTCGATGCCACGCGCGTGGACAAGGCCCGCGTGGACGACGTGGCGCGGCAGCTCAACGCGTTCCTCGCCTCGCTCCGGGACGCGCCGGGCAAGGCGGTGGGCGAGCATGACCTGCTGGGCGTGGAGGAGCGCCAACTGCTGGCCCGGTGGAACGACACGCGGCGGGACTTCCCCCGTGACGCCACCCTGGCCTCGCTCTTCCAGGCCCAGGCGCGGCGCACGCCGGACGACATCGCGCTCATCTGCCGGGGCGCCTCGCTGACCTACCGTGAGCTGGACGCGCGCGCCGAGGTGCTCGCACGGCACCTGCGCGGCGCGGGCGTCGGCCGCGACGTGCGCGTGGGCATCTTCATGGAGCGCTCGCTGGAGATGATGGTGGGCGTGCTGGCCACGCACAAGGCGGGCGGCTGCTACGTGCCGCTGGACCCGGCCTATCCCGCCGAGCGCATCGCGTTCATGGAGGAGGACGCGGGCTGCCACCTGGTGCTCACCCAGGAGCGGTTGCTGTCGCGCGTGCCGTCCGCGGTGAAGGCAGTGCTCGCGGTGGACCAGCAGTGGGAGCGCATCGCCGCCGCGCCGGAGGCCCAGACGCCGCCGGCCACGCCCGACAGCCTGGCCTACGTCATCTACACCTCGGGCAGCACGGGCAAGCCCAAGGGGGTGATGATTGAGCACCGCAACGTCGTGAACTTCGGCGTTGGCATGGACGAGCGCCTGGGCACGGAGCGCGGCACCTGGCTGGGGGTGACGAGCCTCAACTTCGACATCTCCGTGCTGGAGCTGCTCTGGACGCTCACGCGCGGCTTCACGGTGGTGCTGCACGCGGAGCGGCACGACGCGGCGCAGACCGGCAAGCACGCCTCGCGCGCCATGGAGTTCAGCCTCTTCTACTTCTCCAGTGATGAAGGCGAGCGTCCCGAGGGCCGCTATGACCTGCTCATGGAGAGCGCGCGATTCGCGGACACGAACGGCTTCTGCGCCGTGTGGACGCCGGAGCGGCACTTCCACGCGTTCGGCGGACTCTTCCCCAACCCGGCCGTGACGTCGGCCGCGCTGGCGGCGGTGACGCGCAACGTGCAGCTTCGCGCTGGCAGCCTCGTGTCGCCGCTGCACCCCACGCTGCGCATCGCCGAGGACTGGTCCGTGGTGGACAACATCTCCCACGGCCGCGTGGGCATTTCGTTCGCCGCGGGCTGGCAGCCCAACGACTTCGCGCTGCGTCCGGAGACCTTCCCGGACCGCAAGCGCATCATGTTCCAGCAGATTGAGGACGTGCGCCGGCTGTGGCGTGGCGAGGCGCTGGAGACGAAGAGCGGCACGGGCCACACCGTGAAGCTGCGCACCCTGCCCCGCCCGGTGCAGAAGGAGCTGCCCATCTGGGTCACCACCGCGGGCAACCCGGAGACCTTCGAGGAAGCGGCGCGCGCGGGCTGCCACGTCCTCACCCACCTGCTGGGCCAGTCGGTGGAAGAGGTGGCGCAGAAGATTGCCCTCTACCGGGAGACGTGGGCCAAGGCCGGCCACCCCGGCAAGGGCACCGTGTCGCTGATGCTGCACACCTTCGTCGGTGACTCCGAGGCGTCCGTGAAGGAGGTCGTCCGCGAGCCGATGAAGTCGTACCTCAAGTCGTCGGTGGGCCTCATCAAGGAGGCGGCCTGGAGCTTCCCGGCCTTCAAGGCGCAGACGACGCTGGCCAACGGCAACTTCGGCACCGACCACCTGTCCGCCGAGGAGATGGACGCGCTGCTCGACTTCTCCTTCGAACGCTACTTCCAGTCCTCCGGCCTGTTCGGCAGCGTGGATGCGTGCGTCGCGCTCGTGGACCGGCTCAAGGGCCTGGACGTGGACGAGATTGCCTGCCTCGTGGACTTCGGCGTGCCCACGGAGCTGGTGATGAAGCACCTGCCGCTGCTGGCCGAGGTGCGCCAGCGCGCCAACTCGGGCGTAGGCCAGCCCGGCGCCGAGCCCGAACTCGACGGCTCCATCCCCGCGCTGATGGAGCGGCACGCGGTGACGCACCTCCAGTGCACGCCGTCCCAGGCGAGCATGCTGCTGGCCGAGGAGCGCTCGCGCGAGGGCCTCAAGCGGCTGAAGAAGATGATGGTGGGCGGCGAGGCCTTCCCCGTCCCGCTGGCGCGTCAACTCTCCGAGACGGTGTCCGGCGACGTCATCAACATGTACGGCCCCACCGAGACGACCATCTGGTCCTCCACGCACCCGGTGAAGAACGTGGGCGAAGGCGTCCCTATCGGTACGCCCATCGCGAACACGCAGCTCTACGTCCTGGATGCGCAGCAGCGTCCGCTGCCCATTGGCGCGGCGGGTGAGCTGTACATCGGCGGCGAGGGCGTGGTGCGGGGCTACCACCACCGTCCGGAGCTGGACCGCGAGCGCTTCGTGCCGGACCCGTTCTCCTCCCAGCCGGGCGCGCGGATGTACCGCACCGGCGATGCCGCGCGGTGGAGACACGACGGCCTCGTGGAGTACATCGGCCGGCTGGACCACCAGGTGAAGGTGCGCGGCTTCCGCATCGAGCTGGGCGAAATCGAGTCCCGGCTGGGCGAACACCGCGCGGTGCGGGAGACGGTCGTCATCGTCCGCGAGGACATCCCGGGCGACAAGCGGCTGGTGGCCTACCTCATCGCGAGGCCGGGCGAGCCGCCCACGGCGGACGCGCTGCGCGAGTTCCTGCGCACCAGGCTGCCCGAGTACATGGTGCCGCAGGCCTTCGTGACGCTGAGCACCTTCCCCCAGACGCCGAACAAGAAGGTGGACCGCAAGGCCCTGCCACCTCCTGAGCAGGCCCAGGCGCGCGGGGAGCTGGTCCGGCCGGAAGGCGAGACGGAGGCGCTGATTGCCAGCATCTGGCAGGACGTGCTCAAGCTCGACAAGGTCGGCGTGGAGGACAAGTTCGTCGACCTGGGCGGCCACTCGCTGCTGATGGTGCAGGTGCTGGAGAAGCTCAAGGCCCAGGTGGAGAAGCCCCTCACGCTGGTGGACCTGTTCCGCTACCCCACCATCCGCACCCTCTCCGGGTTCCTGTCGGGAGACAGCGGCGAGGAAGAAGCGCTCAAGGAAGTCGCGGCGCGCGGTGAGGCCCGGGCCGCGGCTCGCCGGGCGATGCAGCAGCGCCGCCGCCGGTAGACGTCCGTCATCGCAAGGCTGGCACTCCAGGGATGGCCTGAAACCAAAGGCAGGCCGGTTCCACGATTCCTGGAGTGCCGCATGCGTTCCGAGGCTGCGGCGAGCCGCCTCGTCCCCTGGGCGCTGGAGCCCGTGACGGCCTGAGTCGTGCTCCTCGGCCGGAGCGGTGCGAGGTGTCGCGCGCCGCTCCGGCGGGCCCGCCGTTACGCCTTGCCTCGGCGGCCCATGTGCTGCCCGGTCAGCGAGCGCGGGTGCGTCGCGAGCTGAGCCGGGAAGCCCTCGAAGACGACCTGTCCGCCCTCATGCCCGGCGCCGGGCCCCAGGTCGATGACCCAGTCCGCGCGGGACACCACGTCGAGGTTGTGCTCGATGACGATGACCGTCGACCCGGCATCCACCAACCGGTCGAACAGGCCAATCAACGTGTCCACGTCGTTCATGTGCAGGCCCGTGGTGGGCTCGTCGAGCACATAGATGTTCCCAGAACGGCCCAGCTCGGCGGCGAGCTTCAACCGCTGGCGCTCACCGCCCGACAGCGTTGACAGCGGCTGCCCCAGCGTGAGGTAGCCGAGCCCGACGTCATCCAGCCCCTGGAGGATTTTGGCGATCGCCGGTTCGGTGAAGAAGGCCACCGCATCACTGACGGCCATCTCGTAGACGTCGCTGATGGACTTGCCGCGCAGCCGGTGCGACAGCACCTCCTCGGTGAACCGCTTGCCCTCGCACGTCTCGCAGACGGTCACCATCGGGTCCAGGTGCGCCAGGTCCGTGTAGATGACGCCCAGGCCACTGCAGTCCGGGCAGGCCCCCTTCGAGTTGGCGGAGAACAGCGCGGCATCCACCTTGTTCGCCTTGGCGAAGGCCTTGCGGACGTTGTCGAGGATGCCGGTGTACGTGGCGGTGTTGGAGCGGCGCGAGCCCCGAGCCAGGTTCTGGTCGATGATGATGGTCTCCGGGTACGCCTTGGGCAGGCAGCCCTGAATCAGCGACGACTTCCCCGAGCCCGCCACGCCCGTCACCACCGTGAGCACACCCCGCGGAATCGAAACGGACAGGTCCTGGAGGTTGTTGAGCCGGGCGCCCTTGATTTGAAGCTGCCCCGTGGGCTTTCGAGGCGTGGTCTTCAGCGGCTGGAGCTTCTTCATGTGGTTGCCCGTGAGCGTGCCCGAGCTCAGCAGCCCCTCGTAGGTGCCCTCGAAGACGACCTGACCACCCTTGTTGCCAGCCTTGGGCCCCATGTCGACCACATGGTCCGCAATGGCAATCATGTCCGGCTTGTGCTCCACGATGAGCACGGTGTTGCCCTTGTCGCGCAGCTGCTGCATCAGGCCCGCGAGCCGGCCCACGTCGTGCGGGTGGAGCCCCACGCTGGGCTCATCGAAGATGTACGTCACATCGGTGAGGCTGGAGCCCAGGTGCCGCACCATCTTCACCCGCTGGCTCTCTCCACCCGACAGCGTCGAACTCTCGCGGTCGAGGCTGAGGTACCCCAGGCCAATGGTCACCAGGTTGTCGAGCCGGTGGGCCAGGGCCTCCAGCATGGGCCCCACGGACGGCGCGGCAATCTTCCGGACGAACACGGCGAGGTCCGACACCTGCATCGCGGAGCACTCCGCGATGCTCTTCCCCTGAATGTGGCTGGCGAGCGCTGCCTGGTTGAGGCGCCCACCCTTGCAGGAAGGACAGATGGCTCGGGTGAAGATGCGCTCGTATTCGGCGCGGACGTGCGGTTGGACTGTCTCAGGGTCCTTGGAACCCAGCGTCCGGCGCAGCTTGGGGACAAGGCCCTCGTAGGTGAGGTTCATCTTGTCGAGCTTGATCTTCCGACCGTCGTCCAGGTGGAGGAGCTTCTCCATCTCCTCCTTGGTGTACTTGGACAGCTTCTTGTCGACGTCGAAGTAGCCCGAGCGGGCGTAGATGGCCCAGTACCAACTGTCGACCGCATAGTCCCTGGGCAGGATGGCGCCCTCATTGAGGGACTTGGACTTGTCGATGACGGCGTCCAAGTCCATGGACGCGACCTGACCGATGCCCTCGCACTCCGAACAAAGCCCCCGAGGGTCGTTGTAGGAATAGAAGCCCGGGCTGCCCAGGTGCGGCTCGGCGAGGCGTGAGAACACCACGCGGAGCATCTGCGCGGCGTCGGTGACGGTGGCGACCGTAGAGCGTGAGTTCCCGCCCAGCCGCTGCTGGTCCACGATGATGGCGGCGGAGATGTTCTCCAGGCTCTCCGCGTCCGGCTGGCCGTAGTGCGGCATGAACTGCTGCACGAAGGCCGGATAGGTCTCATTGATGAGCCGCTGGCTCTCGGCCGCGATGGTGCCGAAAACCAGGGATGACTTGCCCGAACCCGAGACACCCGTGAAGACCGTGATCTTCCGCTTGGGGATGTCGAGCGAGACATTCTTCAGGTTGTTCTCGCGTGCCCCGCGAATCTTGATGGAGCCGTACATGCTTGGATTCTCCTTAGAGTGACGCCCTGCCCGCGGACGCGGCGCGTCCACAAACAGGCTTCCCGCAAATCGCTCGACATCTTTTCAGCCGCGCCATAACTTCGTACGCCGCACGGGGTTTAGCACAACAACCCCGTACGCTGTAAATAGTTATCCCGAGGTACGGATGAGCGACGAGATTTCCGGACGGGGCGACCCGTTGAAATCACTGCAGCTGCTATGGGGACGGACCGAGGCACCGAAGCGTGGCCCGAAGGCGAAGGCCAGCGTCGCGGAGCTGGTGTCAGCCGCAGTCACCATCGCGGATGCCGAGGGGCTCGAAGCGGTCAGCACGCGCCGCGTCGCGGAGGCGGTGGGTATCTCCCCCATGTCGTTCTATACGCACATCCCCAGCAAGGCCGAGCTGTTGGACTTGATGATGGATGTCGTGTCCGGCGAAATCCTGAAGGACCGTCCCGTCTTCAAGCCCGCCAACTGGCGCGCCAACCTGACGCGGGTGGCGACGGACTATCGCGACTTCTACCTGGCTCACCCGTGGGTGATTCCACTCGCGACGCACCGCACCGTGCTGGGCCCGAACACCTTCCGTTCCGCCGACATCGCCTTGAGTGCCATTGAAGGCCTGGGGCTCACAGACCTCGAGATGGACCGGGTCATCACCCTGGTCCTCGACTACGTCCACGGCGCGGTCCGCAACGCGGCCCGGGAAAAGATGGTCAAGGACCTGACCGGCATGACGGACGAGGAGTGGTGGTACCGCGTCGCCCCCTTCCTCGAAACCGTCGACTTCACGCCCTACCCCGTCCTGTCCCGCGTCGGGAAGACCGCGGGAGAGACCTACGGGGCACACGACCCCAGGGGGGCGTTTGCCTTTGGTCTCGAGCGCGTGCTCGATGGACTGGCGGTGTTCATCGACGGAAAGGCGCCGGGAAAGAAGCGGCGCTGAGCCACCAGGCGGCGAGCGTCGAACTCGCCGTGGAGGGGTGGCCTACGACGGGGGAGACCATCCCCCGCTCCGCCCCGAGCGCTTCAGACGCGAGGCGGTTCGACGGTGAGGCAGACGCGTGATTCGTCACTCAATCGTGGAGTTCGTCACGACGATGGGCGTGTCATCGTGATTCGAAATCTGTGGATGCGTCGGGTACCACGAGCCGCCCGTATTGTTCCGAATCACGGAGCGGTCGATGCGGATGTCCCCCGAATGGTCATTGCTCACGAAGAAGATGGCGCTGCCGTGAGCATTGACCTCGTTGTGCTCAATCCGGGTGCCACAAAGTGACAGCGTCATCGTGTTCCCATCGTTGTAGATGGCCCCGCCGCTGCCCCCACCCGGCGTCCCCGGCCGCGCGGGATTGGCGCCATGGCCGACAGCCCGGTTGTGGGAGAACAGGCTGTTGATGATGGTCCACGACACGCCGATGCTGCTGATGCCACCGCCGTTGGAGCAGGCACCGCCGTAACCCGCCTTGCCCCCGAAGGTCGTGTTCACCACGTACACGGGCTGGTTCCGGTGCTGGCTGAACACGCGGAGCGCGGCGCCGCCCACATCCGGCCCCACATCCGCGCAGACGTTGTTGAAGAACCGGGAGTTGATGACCTTCAAGCGCCCGCCGCGCACCCAGACCGCGCCGCCGCCGTCGTACTCGGCCTCCATCCTGGAGCTGGCATCCACGAACGTCAGGTTCTGCAGCGTCAGCCGAGGGTGGTCCTGGTCCTGGCAGTGCGCCGTCGTCCACACCTGCTCCCGGTCGCAGGTGTTCATGTACAGGATGCGGTGCCGCCCCGCCCCGCTCAACGTCACCAGCCCCTTGCCGTCGATGACGATCTCCGGCCCCGTGTCGTTGAAGATCTTCGCCGTCCGCTCCAGGGTGATGGTGACGGGCTGGAGACCGCAGTCGAAGGTGATGACCCCGCCCCGCGCCACGGCCTGGATGAACGCGTCACTGGTACAGCTCTCTGGACTGCCCGTGCCGACGACCGTGGTGGGCCGGGAGACGTCCGCGAGGCCAGCCTCGGCCGGGACGGCGCACGTGGCCTCCGGGTTCTGATTCCCGGCGGGAGGCCCATCCTTGGGATTCGTCAGCGGGTTGGGCGTGTCCACGCCCCCGTCGTCCTCCGAGCACCCCATCCCACCGGCGAAGGAAAGTCCGAGAAGCACGAGCGCGGGCAGCCGACGAAATCTCTCAAGGTGCATGAGGCCTCCAGTCCGCACCCAGTGTAGCCCCGCGCTGAGCGATGGCCCGGGGCCTCCTTCTGGAGGCTACCGAGCCGTCACGGCTGCCCGCCGAGCCACGGGCCCCACTGGACGATCCGACTGCCGCCCGCGGACTCACGCTGCCCCCCGGGGCCCACGCGCTCGGAGCCGCTGGAGAGCGACTGGAAGCGCGCTTCATACGGCAGGCCCGCGAGCCCCGGCGCCCAGGGCTCGGCCGCGTAGGTATCCATGAAGACGTGCTGCGTGCCTTCCAGGTCCTCGGTGCGCTGGTCCGTGATGGAGGGCACGTTCCGGTCTCCCACGGTGAAGGTGCCACGGGCGCCATCCCTGGAGGGAGGCCACTCGCCCGAAACCAACGCCTCCCAAGGAAGGCCCATCACCACCTCCTCCAGGGACTCAGGCTCCGCGTTGGAGAAGTCGGCGCACGGATCGCTCCCAGTGCCCAAGGGGCCCTCCGCGCGCAGGATGTAGCCGCGCTCCGCGGTGAAACACACGCGCAGCACCTCGTGCGTGGGCGCCATGTCCACCTTCCTGTCGTAGTACGCGCCGGGCCCCAGGGGCCGCTCCAGCGCGGGCGCGGGGGCGCTGGCCTCGGTGGAGCCCTCCTGGAACTCACGCAGCGACAGCTTGATGCCGCCCGGCGTCCGGAACCCGGCTGACTCGGTGCTGGCCTCCAGTAGGCCGCGCGTCAGGTAGAGCAATGCCGAATCATTGGCATACACGCGCGTGCGCAGCGGACCATCCACGGGCCGTTGATCGCTGACATAGCGAGTGGCCTCCCAGTTGCGCCCGGAGAAGGAAGGACGCTCCGCCGTCACCTGCCCTGGACGCGGCACGTCCAGCGAGCGCGTCATGTCCGAGCGCACGGGCACCACCAGGTCCTGCGCCAGCCGCGTCTGCGTCAACGGATTGCCCGCCGCGTCGGTGAAGGCCACCCGCACATAGACCCAGGGCTGCTGGACGGACACGACCTCCAGCGTCAACTGGCCGTCCAGCGTGCGCGCGGCGTCAGCCGCACCGGGGGTGGGGCCCTGGGTCGCGGAGAAGGCATAGGTGACGCGATCGCCCACGCGGGCACGCTTCCAGGCCTCCGCGGCCTGCTGAGAAGTGGAGCTCTGGCTCTGAGCCTCAATGGGCGAGGGATTGCTCGACATCGTGCTCCCACAGCCAGGAAGGAACGACAGGGCCGCGCCCAGCAGCGCGGCGACAGGACAGGTGACGTGGCGCATTTGCATATGCGACTGAATACACCGACAGTGTATTCACGCGCACCTCTCGTCAGAGGGAGTGTCCTTTCTCCCCCCATTACAGGGCTGTAGTTTGTTTTCACTCGCGCCAGATCATGCCTGGGGTGTCTTTGCCCCATGGGGCAGGTGACCGATAAGCAGACATCACTGTGCGGTTTCGAAACGCCTGGCCGTCTCCAGGCAATCTTAAGTAATCACGCGGGTTTGCGACAACTGGCGTCAACTCCATTTACGCGCCCGTGACGCGGGCCTGGAGCGCAGGCACTCCACGCTAGTCAATTTTTTCTGGTTTCTCGCTCTACGCGACTCATTGGCCCACCATTTGCTCATGGGCCGGGACGCGCCTCGCCGCGGCTGGTGGATACCAGGCGGACGGCGCGTCCCCCCGCAGTCAAAACGGACGAGGAATCTCCGATGCCCATGTTCCAGAAGATGTTCAAGGGAGCTGCAGTCCTCGCGGTGACCGGTAGCATGATGCTGACGGGCTGCGGCACTGACGTGCAGGCCGATTCGCAGCACGAGCAGGATGAGATCATCTCCAACCTGGTCGAGGCCGGCTTCCCGGCGGACGACATCCTGGTCTCCGACGGCCAGGTGTACGTGGGTCGCGACGCGCACGTGACGCTCGAGGCGTCCCGCGAGATGCTCGAGACGGACCTGAGCACGCAGGAGCAGTACCGCACGACGAACCTCGTCGCCTCCTCCATCACCCGCATCTGCATCGTCCCGAACTCCGCGTACGCCGCCAACTCCACGCTGATGTCCGCCCTTGACCGGGCGATCGCCAACTACAACGCGCTGGGCCTGTCGTTCACCATGCAGCGCGGCGGCACCGGCTGCAGCGCGACCATCTCCGCGCGCACCATGTCCGGCGCTGGCGGCTCGGCGGGCTTCCCCTCCGGCGGCCGTCCCTACGGCACCATCAACATCGGCACCGGCACCGCCACCTACGGCGTGGCCGTGGTCGAGCACGTCGTGACCCACGAGCTGGGCCACGCCGTGGGCCTGCGTCACTCTGACTACTACAACCGCAGCATCAGCTGCGGTGGCGCGGCCACCAACGAGGGCACCGCGGGCGTCGGCGCCATCCACATCCCGGGCACGCCGACCACGGCCACCCGCGGCGGCTCGCTCATGAACTCCTGCTTCGGCTCGTCCGAGACGGGTAACTTCAAGAGCTCCGACGTCACCGCGCTCCAGTACCTGTACTGAGTCATGGCGCGACACCCCACAGACTTCCGCGTGACGCTGTGGGGTTCGCTCCTCGCTGGGACCGTCTTCCTGGGCCTCACCGCCTGCGGAGGACGGTCCGAGCCCACCGAACCTGCGGTCTGTGAGCCACCCGCCAGTCCGGAGGTTCGTGCTTTCGCGCAGTGCGGTCCGACGCTCGACTTCGCCCCCATCAACAGCTACGTCGGCGAGTTCTCGGACGTCATCCAGGACCGGGAAGACGCCGTCGTGCTCATTGACGGGCGCTGCACCGGAACGCTGATTCAAGCAAGCGCGGGCCCCGTGGTGCTCACCGCGGGCCACTGTGTCAACCTCGGGGACATCCCGCTCATCGTCTTCAACTTCGAGGACGACGCGGACGGCGACCCTTTGATTACGGAGGGCACCGTCATCGAGCAGTCGATGGAGCCGGACTACGCGCTCATCCAGCTCGACGTCCTCCCGGATGTCACGCCCATCCGGCTGACGGCCCAGGCCACCGAGCAACTGGCCATCATCCAGCACCCCCGCGGACGCCCCAAGGTCATTGCCGAGGGCCGGTATCTGGACGCGTGCAACAACCGCTTCTTCTACGGGGACCTGGACACGCTGGTCGGCAGCTCCGGCGCGGGCGTACTCAACCGGCAAGGGCACCTGCTGGGCGTCCACACCGACGGAGACTGTGAGGTCAACGGCCGGGGCTCCAACCGGGGCGCGCCCGCCGAGGTCATCGTCGAAGCCTCCGCGTATCTGCAAATCGAAGACATCACCGAGCCGTCCACGGCGACGCGCACGAAGGGGGCGGACGCCCCATCCGCGCGGCTCGCGCCCTGAGTGTCGGGCCGCGCCTGCACCGGAACGGTGGGGGGCCTCTTCACCGAACGGCGCGGGTTGTCACCGGTCCGCGGCAGGCGTTGGAGCCCCCGGGCGCGCCAATGTCGCCCGGGCCGGTGTCGACCACCTTGGGTCACGCCGCACACGATGCGGACTCCACGAGGCGAACGGGCGGCCAGACGCTTGCTCGCGGCGCCCAGGATGAGCCCGCGTCACCACGGAAGGCCGTGGCCATCATCCGCGCGCATCCCCGTGCCATTGGCCGTCGGGCAGACGAGCAAAAGGCCCCTGCTGTTTGAACGCAAATCAAGCAGCGGCCCCCCCCACCTCGATGTCACTCGACGCGCTCTGCGCGACATGCGAGACGCTGGCGCGAGCCGAGGCATTGCCGCGCCCGCCTCTCGGAGTCGACGCACCATGGAAGTCGCAGCCCCCCCGAATGCCGCCCCACACGGCGCACCGTCGCTGGGGCTGTTCCGGCTCACGTGGCCCATCTTCCTGGAGCTGCTGCTCTTCATGATGATGGGCACGGCGGACACGCTGATGCTCAGCGGCGTGTCGGACGACGCCGTCGCCTCGGTGGGCGTCGTCAATCAGTACGTCTTCATCTGCATCCTCATCATGGAGGTCGTGGGTCACGGCGCGGCCATCGTCGTGGCCCAGTACCTGGGCGCGCGCAGGCAGACAGAGGCCGCGCGCATCGCCGCCATCGCCGTCACCCTGAACCTCGCGCTCGGCATCACCGTCAGCGCGGGGCTGCTGCTCAGCGGAGATGCCATCCTGGGCGGGATGAACCTTCAGGGCCACATGCTGGCCTACGCCAAGACGTACCTGCACATCGTCGGCGGCTTCCTGTTCCTCCAGGCCCTCATCAACGTCTTCGCCGGGATGCTGCGCACCTACGGCTTCACGCGCGCGTCCATGTTCGTCTCGCTGGGAATGAACGTGCTGCACGTGGGTGGCAACTACGTGCTCATCGCCGGCCACTTCGGCTTCCCCGCGATGGGCGTGGCGGGCGCGGCCATCTCCACCGTGGTGAGCCGGGCCATCGCGCTGGGCGTCTTCGTCTACGTCCTGTACCGGGTGATGCCGGTGAAGATGGCGCCGCGCGACTACGTGACGTTCTCCAAGGACTACGTCCGCAAGATTCTCAAGGTCGGCCTGCCCTCCGCCTTCGAGCAGGCCACGTACCAGGGCTGCCAGACGGTGTTCCTGTACTACGTGACGTTCCTGGGCGCGGTGGCGCTGGCGTCCCGGCAGTACGCACACGCCATCTCCCAATATGTCTTCCTGTGCAGCCTGGCCATTGGCATGGGGACGTCCATCATCGTGGGCAGACTGGTGGGCGCCAACCGCGCCGACGACGCGTACCAGCAGGCCCTGCGCAGCCTGAAGTGGGGCCTGGCCATCACCCTGGTCGTGGACGTGGCCGTCGTCCTCCTCCGCGTCCCCATCGTCTCGCTCTTCACCGAGAACGCCGACATCGTCCGGCTGACAGCGCAGGTCATCGTCATCGGGCTGGCCCTGGAGACGGGGCGCTGCTTCAACCTGGTGCTCATCAACGCCCTGCGCGCCGCGGGTGACGCGACGTTCACCGTCTACATGGGCATCGCGTCCATGGTCTGCATGAGCCTGCCGCTGGGCTACTACCTCGTCTTCCACATGGGCCTGGGACTGGCCGGCGTGTGGATGGCGGTGGCCGTGGACGAATGGGTGCGCGGCATCACCATGTGGCTGCGCTGGAAGAGCCGCGCCTGGGAGAAGCAGGCCCTGGTCTCCCCCGTCGCGGAGGCGGAAGCCGCGCCCGTCGCCGCGCCCGCCTGAGCCGCGTGCTCAGCCGGTGACGACCATGCCGTCGCGCACCGTCACCGGCCACGGCGTGAGCCGGCCCCCCGAACACGGCCCGCCCACGCACAGCCCGTCCTCCACCTGGAACAGGGCTCCGTGCCAGGCACAGACGATGAGCCCCTTGTCCGGCGTCAGGTAGCCGTCCAACTCGCGCGCGAGCGGCAGACCTGCGTGGGGACACCGGTCCACGTAGCCGTGGACCGCGTCACCCTTGCGCACCAGGAAGCCGTGGAAGAAGGCGTCCCCAATCTGGAGGACGAGGTTGCGCGCCCCGGGGTCCTCCAGGGCGCTCAACGGGAGCAGCTTCACGTTGGCCGGCGTCGACCAGACGCGCTTGCGCCCCGCCGTCTCACCACCCGTGCTCACGCGGCCCTCAAGGCAACGTCGCCTTCTGGAAGCCCGCCCAGCACGCGTCGTAGTCCTGCTGAAGCGCCGGCGACTCCATGGCGAAGCGCGTGGGACGGATGACCCAACGCGACTCGAACATGAAGGCCAGCGTGTCCTTGATTTTGTGAGGCTTCAGGTCCGCCTGGATGGCCTGCTCGTAGCTGGTCCGGTCCGGGCCATGGCCGCTCATGCAGTTGTGCAGCGAGCCGCCGCCCGGGGCGAAGCCGCCCGCCTTCGCGTCGTAGACGCCGTGCACCAGCCCCATGAACTCGCTCATCACGTTGCGGTGGAACCAGGGCGGCCGGAAGGTGTGCTCGGCCACCATCCAGCGCGGCGGGAAGATGACGAAGTCGCAGTTGGCCGTGCCCGGCACCTCGCTGGGCGACGTGAGGACCGTGAAGATGGACGGGTCCGGATGGTCGAAGCTCACCGTGTTGATGGTGTTGAAGCGGGCCAAGTCGTACTTGTACGGCGCCAGGTTCCCGTGCCACGCCACCACGTCCAGCGGTGAGTACGAATACCGCGCCGACCACAGCCGCCCCTGGAACTTCTGCACCACCTCCGTGGGCCGGTCCACGTCCTCGAAGGCCGCCACCGGCGTCAGGAAGTCGCGCGGGTTGGCCAGTCCATTGGCCCCAATGGGCCCCAGGTCCGGCAGCCGGAAGAACGCACCGTGGTTCTCACAGACGTAGCCGGCGGCCTGGCCCTCCGGCAGCTCCGCGCGGAAGCGAACCCCGCGCGGCACCACCGCGATTTCGCCTGGCGCCACGTCCAGCACGCCCAGCTCCGTCACCAGCCGCAGCCGCCCCGCCTGCGGGACGATGAGCAGCTCGCCGTCCGCGTTGAAGAACACCCGGTCCACCATGGAACGGTTGGCCGCGTACAGGTGGATGCTGATGCCCGCGGCCGACGCCGCGTCCCCGTTGCCCGCGTAGGTGACGAGCCCGTCCACGAAATCCGTGGGCTGGGCCGGCGGGGGCTGGGGACTCCACCGCAGCCGGTTGGGCGAGGCGGGCACCTCGTCGAAGGGCCCGCTGCGCAAGAGCCCCTGCGCCAGCGGCTGGAACGCAGGGTGGTTGGCGCTGGGCCGCAGGCGGTACAGCCAGGCGCGCCGGTTCTCCCGGCGCGGGGCCGTGAAGGCCGAGCCCGACAGCTGCTCGGCATAGAGGCCGAACGGCGCCCGCTGGGGTGAGTTCTGTCCCTCGGGCAGTGCGCCGGGCACCGCCTCGGTGGCGAACTCGTTGCCAAAGCCAGACAGGTAAGCGCCGGGAGCCGTCTTGAGGACGCTCCCCGGCGACACCTCGGAGGAAAGCTGGGTGGTCACCGGATTCTCCTCGCAAGCGCGGCGCGCGGACTAGTCGACCTTGATGACGCCGCGGCGGATCTGGTCCAGTTCGATGGACTCGAAGAGCGCCTGGAAGTTGCCGTTCCCGAAGCCCTCGTTGCCCTTGCGCTGGATGATTTCGAAGAAGATGGGCCCGAAGAGGTTCTCGGTGAAGATCTGGAGCAGCAGGCCCTCTTCCTCGCTGCCGTCGATGAGGATGCGGTTCTTGCGCATCCGCGCCAGGTCCTCGCCGTGGTTGGGGACGCGCTTGTCGACCAGGTCGTAGTAGGTTTCCAGCGTGTCCTGCAGCACCACGCCGCGCGCGCGCAGCCGCTCCACGGTGTCGTAGATGTCCGGCGTGGTGAGCGCCAGGTGCTGGATGCCCTCGCCCTTGTACTGGCGGATGAACTCTTCAATCTGCGACTTGTCGTCCTGGCTCTCGTTGAGCGGAATCCGGATGGCCTTGTCCGGAGCGATCATCGCCTGGCTGAACAGGCCCGTGGCCTGGCCCTTGATGTCGAAGTACTTCTGCTCGGTGAAGCCAAAGATGCGGTTGTAGAAGGACGACCAGGTGCGCATCTGCCCGCGGCGCACGTTGTGGGTCAGGTGGTCCAGCGTCTCCAGGCCCACGCTGTTCTTCGCCTCGGACTCCTCGGCGCCAGGAATCATCTGCCAGGTGTCATAGAGCGTCCCCTTCTCCCCGTGGCGGTCCACCAGATACAGCAGGCTGCCACCGATGCCCTCCAGGACATAGGAGCCCTCGCCCAGCGAGCCCCGCTCCGGGTCCGCCGCCTTGGCGCCGCGCTCCAGGGCCATCTCGTAGGCGGTGCGCGCGTTCGCCACGCGGAAGGCCATGCCGCTGGCGGACGGACCGTGCTCCGCGCGGAACTCAGCGGCCTGCCCGGAGGCCTCGCGGTTGATGAGCAGGTTGATGCCGCCCTGCTTGTAGCGGACCAGCTCCTTGGACGGGTGCTTGGAGTACGCGGTGAACCCCAGCCGCTCGAAGAGGCGCTCCATCACCTCGGGCTGGGGGCTGGTGAACTCCACGAACTCGAAGCCATTCAGCCCAAGAGGGTTCTCTGCCGTATCCGCCATGACGCCGCCTCCGTGCGTTGCAGGGGCGCGGGCCTTCACGGCCCACGCGAGTCACCGAAAGCGCCCCGTGGTCGGGAGCGCCTCCTGTCGCGAACGTAGGGATGGCGCCCCTGCATAAAAAGTACAAAGTCCAGCCAGAGACTGTCAGGGGCTTACACAGCGCGCCGCGCCATGAACCCGCCATCAACTTTCCCCGTGGGCGGGTGGCGCCCGGACGGCGGAGGGCTGTTCACGGCACGACGCTGGGCGCGACTCGAGCGCTCGCCTCCCCGCTTCACCGCGATCCGGCCGAACGCATACAGCCAGGACGCGGCAGGCTGCATCGTTAGATTACGCAAGATTGCGCACCCGCCCTGCACCTCACCGACCGCGTGAAACAACTCACTTCCCAGACTGAACTCCCTGTCCCTGGTGGCGAACTGGGCGAACTGCTGCGCTCACACGATTGGAGCCGCACCCAACTTGGCCCCTACGAAGCGTGGCCCCGCCCGCTGAAGGCCTTCGTCGCCATGATTCTGGAGATGCCGGCCCCGGCCATCATCTTCTGGGGACACGAGCTCATCCAGGTCTACAACGACGGCTACGCGGTCATCATGGGCCCGCGCCATCCCCGTTACCTGGGCGCCACCTACCGCGAGTGCTGGCCGGACACCTATCCCGTCATCTCGCCCTGGATGCGCAAGCTCCTGGCGACGGGTGAAGTAACGCAGGTGGCGAAGACCTTCTTCATGCTCACCCGGTACGGGTTCAATGAAGAGGCCTACTTCACCTTCGACTTCAGTCCCCTGCGGGACGACGCGGGCACCATCGCGGGCATCCTCCAGGTCGTCTTCGAGGTCACCGACGTCGTGCTCAGCGAGCGCCGGCTGGCCACGATTCGCGCGCTGGCGCCCCGGGTGAGCGGGCCTTCCGAGAGCGCCACCACGGACGCCATCCGGGCCCTGGCGGACAACCCCAAGGACATCCCCTTCGCCCTCATCTACCACTGGGACGAGGGCGAACAGCGGCTGGAGCTGACGGAGTCCACGGGGCTCGAGGGGCTGGCGCAGCACGCCGTGGTGGACCTGGGACGAATCACGGAGGCCACGAAGCAGGCCGTGGCGGCGAACGTCCCCGTCCTCCTGGAGTCGGTGCCATCCCTCCTGGGAGCCCGCCAGTTCGGCCCCTGGCCCGAGCCGACGGAGAAGGCGCTGGTGCTGCCCCTGCGGCGCACCAGCACGGACAGCCTCCGGGGCGTGGTCGTCCTGGGCATCAGCCCCCGGCTGCGCTTCGACGACACCTATCGCCAGTTCTTCGAGGACCTGGCGCGCGAGCTGGCCACCCACCTGGCCGTGGAGCAGGAGAAGCGCGCCGAGCGCGAGGCCTACACACACGCCAAGCAAGCCCGGGCCCAGGCCGAAGCGGAGGTGGCCCGGCGGGCCCAGGCGGAGGCCGCGCTCCGGGCCAGCGAGGAGCGCCTGCGGATGGCCCTGGCCGCCGGTCAGCTGGGCGTCGTGGAATTGCAGTATGAGCGCGGCGTGCTGTCGTGGGACGAGCGGGCCTTGCAGCACCTGGGCCTCCCCCCCGGCAAGTCTCCGACGCTGAAGGAAGCCGCGGCCCGGATTCATCCCGACGACGTGAACCGCGCACGGCGCACCATCGAACAGGCGCTGCGTCCGGGCGAGGAGGCGATTCGCCTGGAGTGCCGCGTGCAAGGCTGGGATGGCGTGCAGCGCTTCCTGCTGGCCATGGTGAAGACGCACTTCGACGCCCAGGGGAAGCCTGACCGCGTCGTCGGCGCCCTGCAGGACGTGACGGAGCAGCGGAGCGCTGAACGGGAACGCGAGCGGCTGGCCACCATCGTCGAGCAATCCCCCGACTTCATCGGCGTGGGGGACCCATCCGGCCGGGCGGTGTGGGTGAACGATGCGGGGCGGCGCCTGCTGGGCCTGGGGCTCGATGAGGACATCACCCGGTACCGCCTGCGGGACTTCTTCCTGGCCGAAGACCAGACCTACGTCGACGAACACATCGCGGCCGCCATCCTCCAGGGCGGCCGGCGGGAGGGCGCGTTCCGCTTCCGGCACTTCCCGACGAGCGAGCCCATCGCGGCGCAGTACCACACCTTCCCCCTGGTGGAGCACGACACCCAGCGGCAGATGGGCATCGCCACCGTCGGCCGCGACATCCGCGCACAGAAGCGGCTGGAAGCGGAGCGGGAGCGGCTGCTCGCCCGGGAGCGCGTGGCGCGCGAGGAGGCGGAGGAGGCCAACCGGCTCAAGGACGAGTTCCTCGCCACCCTCTCCCACGAGCTGCGCACGCCGCTCACCGCGGTGCTCGGCTGGGTGCAGATGCTGCGGACCGGCACGCTGCCGCCAGAGAAGCGGGAGCGGGCGCTGGCCACCGTGGAGCGCAATGCTCGCGCCCAGGGGCAGCTCGTCGAGGACCTGCTCGACGTGAGCCGCATCATGACGGGCAAGCTGAAGCTGGACGTGTCGTCCGTCGACGTGAGCCAGGTCGTGGAGGCCGTGCTCGAGTCACTGCGGCCCGCCGCCGAGGCGAAGGGCATCCGCGTCCAGGCCGCGCTCGACTCAGGCGGCACCATCATGGGCGACATGAGCCGCCTGCAGCAGGTGGTGTGGAACCTGCTGTCCAACGCCGTGAAATTCACCCCCAAGGGAGGCCGCGTCCAGGTACTGGTGGAGCGGCGGAACTCCTCGGTGGAAGTCACGGTGGCCGACACGGGCCAGGGCATCTCCCCGCAGTTCCTGCCGCACGTGTTCGAGCGCTTCCGACAGGCCGACGGCAGCACCACGCGCAAGGCCGGTGGGCTCGGACTGGGACTGGCCATCGTCCGGCACCTGGTGGAGCTGCACGGCGGCACCGTGATGGCCACCAGCGAGGGCGAAGGCCGGGGGGCCACGTTCATCGTCAACCTGCCGCAGGCCGTGGCGCTGAGGCGGGAGGTGCTGGTGCCTCCCACCCTCCGCGGCCCGTTGCAGGAGCAGGACATCCCCTGCCCGCCCAAGCTCGAGAGCCTGCGGGTGCTCGTGGTGGACGACGAGGAGGACACGCGCGAGCTGCTTCGCAGCATCATCGAGACGTGTGGCGGCATCGTCACCACGGCCAGCTCCTCGGAGGACGCGCTCGCCAGACTCCGCGAGGCATCGTTCGACGTGCTCGTCTCCGACGTCGGGATGCCCGAGGAGGACGGGTACCGCTTCATCGCGCGCGTCCGGGCCCTGCCCGAGGAACAGGGTGGCGGCATCCCCGCGGTGGCCCTCACGGCCTACACCCGCATGGAGGACCGGACGCGCGCGCTGCTCGCGGGCTTCACCACCCACGTGCCCAAACCCATCGAACCGGTGGAGCTGATGGCCGTCATCGCCTCCATGTCCAACCGGGGCCCACCACGACGGGCCTGACACGGCCTACCCCACGGGTGTGATTTCCATGGGGCGGCGGGCCCGTCGGGCAGCCCCGGGAATGTCAGACCCTTCCGGTAGTCTGCCTTCATTCCCGAAGCCGGAAAGGAAGGCCGAACCATGACCGTCACCCGTGAGAGTCCGCGCGTTTCCGTCAACAAGCTGGGCCAGTACCTCACCGCGACGCCGTCACTGCGAAAGCGCATCATCCAGGGCCAGAAGCACCCGGTGGACCCGCAGTACCTGCGCTACCCCGCCGCCGCCCAGGCCATCATCGAGTTCCTGTGCGAAGGCCGGGATGAGGTCATCCTCCGCTACCACCAGCGGCGGCTCCTCAACGCCCAGCCGGAATCCGACTACGACGCGCACCGGCTGGCCCTGTGCGCGGAGGCGCTCCAGCGTTGCCTGGTGTCCGCGGGGGACCTGGCCACCCGCGCGATTGCCAGCCCCGTGGACGCGGACCTGCCGCCGCTGGCGCTGGCGGGCGTGGACATCAGCGTGCGCCCGGACGTGCTGCTGCGCAGCGTGGATGCCCAGGGGATGATGCGCTCCGGGCTGCTGAAGCTCTACTTCTCCAAGCACACGCCGCTGGACGAGCGCTCCGGGCAATACATCGCCACGGTGCTCCAGCGTTACGCCGAGGAGCGGCTGGAGCAGCGCGGCCCGGTGGACCCGCGGCTGGTGGGCGTGTTCGACGTCTTCGCGGGCCGACTCTTCCAGGCGCCCAAGGCCCAGCAGCGCCGGATGAACGACGTCCGGCTGGCGTGCGAGGAAATCGCCGCCCGGTGGGACGTCCACTGACGCGCCGGTGAGCGGGCTTCCCGTCCCGGGCCTGTCCGCTTCCGGGACGGGCCTTCCCGCATCCGCGCACTCCCAGGGCGCGCTCCGGGAAGGCCCCCTCCACATGCCCAGGGGTTGCGCCCGCGAGGCGGTTGGCATGTCCTTCGCTCATGGCCGCAGCCATGGATTCGCTCCGCCAGGACCTCCGCTACGCGATACGCACCCTGACACGAACCCCCGGCTTCACGCTGGCCGCGGGCCTCACGCTGGCGCTGGTCATCGGGGCGAACGCCGTCCTGTTCAGCGCCATCCACGCCATGCTGCTGCGGCCCCTGCCCTTCCCGTCACCCGATTCGCTGGTGCGCATCTGGTGCGAGCAGGACTCGGTGACGCACGCCTCCGTGTCACCGCCAGAGCTGCTCGGCTGGCGGGAGCATTCGAAGGGATTCAGCCAGTTGGCGGGCTTCGGACGCACCAGCCTCAACTGGACGGGCGCCAGCGAGCCCGAGCGGGTCCGGGCGGTGCGAATCACCCCCAACTTCTTCTCCGTGGTGGGAGTGCGCCCCGCGCACGGGCGTGACTTCCGCGAAGAGGACGCGCCGGCCGGGGGCGACACCTCCGCGGTGCTGGTGAGCCACGGCTTCTGGCAACGGGCGCTCGGGGGCGGCGCGGACGTGGTGGGCCAGACGCTGGTGCTCAACGGCCGCAGCCACTCGGTGGTGGGCGTGCTGCCGGAGGACTTCTCCTTCCCGGAGTTCTCCGAGGAGACGGACGTGTGGGTTCCCGAGTGGCAGGACCCGCAGCAGCAGGGCAACCACTACCAGTCGGTGCTGGGGCGGCTGGCACCGGGGACCCCGCTGGAAGCGGCCCGGGCGGACCTGGAGCGCGTGGCGGAGCTCATTGGCGAGCCCGAGCCGGGGCAGTCGCGGCACACCGTGCGCATGAAGGGCTGGCAGGACCACCTCACCGCCAACTCACGGGACACCCTGTGGATGCTGTGGGCGGCGGTGGGCTTCGTGCTGCTCATCGCGTGCGCCAACGTGGCCAACCTCATGTTGGTGCGGACGATGTCCCGGCAGCGGGATGGCGCCATCCGCGCGGCGCTGGGCGCCAGCCAGGGGCGGCGGCTCCAGCAGTCCCTGGTGGAGAGCGTGCTCCTGTCCCTCTTCGGCGGTGTGCTGGGGGTCTTGCTGATGCTGTGGGGCCTGGAGCTGGTGCGCACGCTGCTTCCAGCCAGCCTGCTGCGCGTGGCGCCGCTGGAGCTCAACGGCACCGTCCTGGGGTTCAGCGCGCTGCTGTCGGTGGGCACCGGCCTGCTGTTCGGCATGGCGCCCGCGATGCATGCCCTGGGAATGAACGTGCTGCCCCTGCTGCGGCAATCCGGCAGCGCCGTGGGTGCGCGCGCCGGACATCCGCTGCGCAGCGCGCTCGTCCTGGTGCAGCTCGCGCTCGCGCTGGTGCTGATGGTGGGCACGGGCCTCATCGTGCGCTCGCTGCAGAACGTCCAGGCGGTGGACCCGGGCTTCGATGCGGAGGGTGTCGTCGCCGCGCGGCTGACGCTCGCCCCCGACACCTACGCGGAAGACTCGCGCAAGCGGGCCTTCTTCGACGGCATCGCGGAGCGGCTGATGGCGCGGCCCGGAGTGGAGGCGGTGGGCTTCATCAACGACGCGCCGCTGGGGGGCTCGGGCTCCGGCGGGGACTTCTTCCTGGAAGGCGGCTCGGCCTCGCCCAGCGAGCGGTACTACACCGAGTACCGGGTGGCCTCCCCCGGCTACTTCTCCGCGATGCGCATCGCCGTGCGACAGGGCCGCGACTTCGGGCCCCAGGACACGGAGAAGAGCGCGCCCATCATCATCGTCAACGAGGCCTTCGTCCGGAAGTTCCTCGGTGGCGGGGAGGCCCTGGGCCGGCGGGTGCGGCTGGGCTGGTCTGAAGAGCAGCCCTTCCGGGAAATCGTCGGCGTGGTGGAGGACGTCCGTCACGAGACGCTCACGGAGCCCGCGAAACCCGAGAGCTACGTGCCCTTCGCGCAATATCCCCTGCGGGCCATGACGATGCTGGTGCGCACGCACGGCCCGTCTGCGTCGGCGCTGGCGGCGCTGCGCGAGGAAGTCAAGGCGGTGGACGCCGAGCAGCCCATCTACGACTTGCTGCCCTTCACCGAGCGGGTGGAGAAAATCCTGCTCCGCCCCAGGGCCACGACACGGCTGCTGGCGGCCTTCGCCGTGCTCGCCGTCCTCCTGGCCGGGGTCGGCGTCTATGGCGTGCTGGCGTATTCAGTGAGCCAACGGACGCGGGAGCTGGGCATCCGGATGGCGCTGGGGGCCCAGCCCCAGCAGGTGCTGGGGCTGGTGCTCGGCCAGGGCCTGCGGCTGACCGCGGCGGGCGTGGGCGTGGGGCTCATCGCGGCCTTCGGCTGCACCCGCCTCATGGCGGCGACCCTCTATGGCGTGGAGCCCTTCGCTCCGGACATCTTCCTGGGCGTGGCCGTGGCGCTGTCGGTCATCTCCCTGGTCGCCTGCTGGCTGCCCGCGCTGCGGGCCAGCCGTGTCCCTCCGTCGGTGTCCCTGCGCGCGGAGTAGGCCCGGCGCCGGGGGCGGCCGGGAAGCGGGCATCCGGGCGGCCCATCGGAGCCGCGCCGGGAGCGATTTCCCTCCCGGCAGGTGGGCGGACGGGGCTGGACAGCACCTGATATGGAATAAGTCGTTCCAGCTTCCGTCGGAGGAGACGTGAACAAGCTCGCCAGCATCGCCGCCCTCTTCCTTGCCGCCACGGCGCTCGTGGTGGCCCTCTGGAGTCCACGTGAGACGGTGCAGGCTCCGCCCCCGTCCCCTTCGCCCGAGCAGCCCACCAGCGTCGCCGCGGACGTCATCAACCTGGAGCGCCGGATAAAAGCCCTGGAGGACACGTCCATCAGCCTGTCCCGGCGGCTGATGGAGGTGGAGCGGCGCCCCACGTTGACGGCGGATGGGAAGGTGGTGGCCTCGCCGCCGCCCGCGGCGCTCGCGGCGGAGGTGGAGCAACTGCGCGCCGAGGTGCGCGGCATGGTCGCCGGCGAAGCCCTGAACTCCGAGGGCGGCCGCGACTACCTGAAGGACGCGGTGCGCAACGTCCAGAACGAGATGCGCAATGAGCAGCGCGCCGAGCGGCAGCAGCAGTGGCAGCAGGCGCAGATCCAACAGCAGGCGCAGCAGCAGGAGCGCGTGCGCAAGTTCATCACCGACGCCCGGCTGAACTACACCCAGGAGCAGACGCTGACGCGCCGGCTGGAGGCGGAGTCCACCAGGCGCCAGGCGCTCATGGACGAGGTCCGCGCCGGCACGAAGACGATGCGAGACATGCGCCAGGCGCTGCGCACCGAGAGCCAGCAGACCGACCAGGAGATGAACGCCATCCTCGACGAGGGCCAGCGCGCCCAGTACCAGTCGCTGCGCCGCGAGGACCGGCCCGTGGGTGGCCCCCCGGGCGGTCAGCGCGGTGGCCAGGGCCGCGGAAGCGCCACGCCGTGACGAAGGCCCCCGTCATTCGAATGGGGGCCTCGCGTTGTGGGAGATGACGAGCACCTCCTCTGGCCGCCGCTCCGAGCGCGCCCAGGCCAGCAGCGCGGCGAGCGCGTCCACCGCCTTCGCATCCGCCGTCTCCAGGGGCACATCCTCGCGGTACGGATAGAAGAGGTCCTTGGAGCCCAGGCTCTGCTCCGCCCAGCGCCGCCAGCCGGGCATCGTCCTGCCGGACGCGGGTTGCAAGCCCACCACCTCGTAGCCCGCGGCGGAGAAGGGCCGGTACAGCCCCGCGACGGTGGCGCCCGTGCCGAAGCCACACACCACGCAGCGCACGGCGGGATACACGTCCTGGACGATGTCGAGCAGGCGCGTGGTCCATGACTCCACGCTCTCCACCAGCGCGCCATTGGCGAGCTGCCGGGGCCAGAACCAGCCCTGGCGCTCGTAGTCCAGCGCCAGCTCCCAGGCCTGCGTGAAGCCGTGCACGGTGCGCACCTCCCCACCGAAGCCGTTGGCGCGCAGGTACGCGGTGCCCATCGTGTCCGTGAGGGCCACCACCGGCAGCCCACGCTCGCGGCCCAGCGCATCCAGCGCCAGCGCCGACGACGCACCGGACAGCTCCACCAGGCCCTTCGTCTCCGCGGGCGCGGACTGGAGGTGATGGGAGAACGTCAGGTACTTCAGACTGCCCGCCGGAAGCGCTCCACCCCAGAGCACCACCGGCCCCCCCGGCCAGGGCCGTGACAAGGGAAACACGACGCGCATGCGTGAACCTCCATCCCCAACCTCCCCGGTGGGGGCGTCCCACGCCAGCCGCGCCGCCCGGGGGCTGTCCGGACGTGGACCCGAAGTCCGCCCGCTCACCGGCCCAGGACACTCGCCCCGGCCAGGAGGCTGAAGCGAAAAGCCTCTGGAGGAAGACGGCTGTGCAATAGTCAGCGGCGGCTCCACATGCTGCGCCGGCTCCTTCCTACGCTCGTCGCCCTGGGTTGTGGCCTCCTGGCCCTTGGCTGGGGGCTGGTCAGCCTCCAGCGCATCTTCAGCCAGGAGCGTGATGACGCCCACGCGCAGCTGCGCTCGCGCCGGGACGCGCTGGCCCACGCGGCCGAAGAGGCCCTGCGGCAGAACCTGGCGAAGAAGCTCGATGAGAGCATCCCCCCCCTCCACGCCGCCGTGGGCGACCCGCTCGAGCCCGGCGAGGGCTACTACATCAACTTCCGCGGCTACCAGTTCCTGCCGCGCCTCACCATCCCCATGCCGGGCACCGGGACGCCCGCTCGGGACGTGCATGCCCTGCTGGGCGCGAGGCTGAAGGACGGCGCCCCCGCGGGGGAATGGGAGCCCCGCCTCACGCGGCTGCGCGCGGCGGAGGCGGCGCTGGCGGCTCGGGACGCGCGGGGCACGGCCACCCGCGTGGAGGAGCTGCTGCGCTACCACGCGGCGAACCGGCTGACACCGGAGCAGGAGCTGCCCTTCCTGCTGCTGGTGGTGGAGCGGCTCCAGCGCGGCCCTGCCACCACGCCGCTGGTGCGGGCCCTGCTGCGCGAGGGCCTTCCAGAGGACCTGGGTGGCTTCGCCCGGGCGTCGGGGCTGCAGCGGGACGTGCTGCGCGAACGCTCACGCTTCACGCGGGCGGACTTCGACTTCCTCCATGCGCGCATCGTCCGCGTGAGCGCCGCGCTGGGCGAGCCCACGGGCGACTTCCTCGCCCGCGCGGGTGAGGCGGGCGCGGGCATGCTGGTGATTCCCGAGGAGCTCTACGAGCCCACCCTCCTGGGCGAGTCCTGGTACGTGGCGCTGCGCGGCGAGGCGGTGTACGGCATCGCGGTGGACCTGGAGGCGATGCTCCAGCCCATCACCCAGGACATGCAGGCGCGCGGCCTCTTCGACGCGACGGGGCGCCTGCGGCTTCGCGCGGGCGGCGCCGTCCGTCCCCTGAGCACGCTGAAGCTGGCGGTGGACATGCCTCAGTGGGCGCGCCAGGAGGCGGACATCGACGCGCGCTACGGGCTGAAGACGCTGCTGGTGGCCGTGTGCGGAGGGCTCGCGGTGGCCATCTTCGCGCTCGCGGTGGTGGCCCAGCAGCGCAAGTACCGCTTCCTGGAGCTCAAGAGCGACTTCGTGGCCACCGTCTCGCACGAGCTGCGCACGCCCCTGGCCTCCATCCGCCTGCTGGGTGAGACGCTGGAGCGGAAGCTGGCGCAGACACCGGAGGTGCGCGACTACCCGGCGCGCATCGTCCAGGCCGCGGACGGGCTGCACTTCCTGGTGGAGAACATCCTGTCGTTCAACCGCATCGACAAGGGCCGCTGGACGCTGCGGACCTCGCGCGTGCGGCTGGAGGAGCTCATCCCCCTGTTGCGCGACGACCTGGCCAACGTGACGAACGTCCCCGTCCACATCACCTCGGACCTGGAAGGCGTGGAGCTGGAAGCGGACCCGGGCCTGCTGCGGATGGTGTTCTCCAACCTGGGCCGCAACGCGTGCGCCTACAACCGGAGAAGCCCCGTCGAAATCTCCATCCGCGCGCAGATGATTCCCGGCTACGGCTGCACGGTGCTCTTCCAGGACAACGGCATCGGCATCCCCGAGTCCGAATGGGAGAACGCCTTCCTGGACTTCTACCGGCTGACGGTGCCCGGACCGGAGGTCCATGGCAGCGGGTTGGGCCTTGCCCTGTGCCGCAAAATCATGAAGCTGCACCGGGGCGACATCCAGGTGGCCTCCTCGGGATCCGAGGGCACCACCTTCGCGCTGATATTCAACGAGCCGGCTCGATGAACACCGCCACATCCACCCCGCCCCTCCGCCCCGCCATCCTCATCGTCGAGGACGACGCCCACCTGCGCGTCGGTCTCCGGGACAACCTGCTGGACGAGGGCTACCTCGTCGCCGAGGCCCCCAGCACCCGCGACGCGGAGCGGCTGCTGCAAGAGCGCGCGTTCGACCTGCTCATCCTGGACGTCATGCTGCCCGGCGAGGACGGCTACAGCTTCTGCCGCCGGCTGCGGACGCAGGGCAACAAGAGCATGGTGCTGATGCTCACCGCGCGCTCACTGGAGGACGACATCCTCAGGGGTTTCGAGGTGGGCGCGCAGGACTACCTCACCAAGCCCTACCGGCTGCGGGAGCTGCTGGCCCGGGTGCGCGCCCTGGTGCGCCGCTCCGGCACGGCGCCGCCGGAACAGATGGGCTTCAGCGGCTTCACCCTGGACCTGGGCCGGCGGCAGGTGTCGCGCGCGGACGGTTCGGTGGTGGAGCTGACGCGCACGGAGTTCGACCTGCTGGCCTTCCTGCTGCGGCACCAGGACCGGGCCCTGCCCCGAGGCGAAATCCTGGACGCCGTCTGGGGCCGCGACGTGGTGGTGGACCCGCGTACGGTGGACAACTTCGTCTCCAGCCTGAAGAAGAAGCTGGGGTGGACGAGCACCTCTGGGTTCTCCATCCACACCATCCGGGGCGTGGGCTACCGCATGGAGGTCGCTTCGTCATGACACAACCATGACGAAGCGATGGCCGACCCACCGCCATTCGAAGACGCCGACTCCGTAGGTTGACTCGTGCGTGGACAGGGCGCTCCGCAGCCACCCGTCCCCGTCGGTGCCGTCCGTCCTGCACGGCCGTCACCGGGAGCGCCTGACGCTGAGGGAGGCCATCCGGAATGTTCAATTCGGTCATCGAGCGGCAGCGGGCTGGACGTCTTGGCACGGGCGTGTGGGTGTCCATCGTCCTGCATGTGGCCCTGTTCGGGACGGTGCTCTTCATCTCCGCGAGGCCGCCGGGGCCCAGCGAGCCGCCGGAGCCGAAGGAGCTGGTGCTCCGCGTGGCGCCGCCCCCGCGCGTGGCGAAGGGCTCCCCCGCCCCCGCGCAGCCGAAGGCCGCCACCGCGCCACGCCATCGCCCGCGCAACCGGGACCGCGTGCCCGCGCGCGTGCCGCCGCCGGTGGTGGATGCGCCGCCCAAGCCGGTGGAAGCGGTGGCGAGCACCGACGCCAGCTCCTCGACGGACGAGGTGGCGGAGCCGGGGACTGGCGTGCCGGGTGGGCATCCCGAGGGCTACGAGGATAGCGACGTGATTGGCGTGCCGTACGTGCCCGGCCTGGTCCCCGGGCAGGAAGCCACGGGCACCGACGTCATGCCCTTTGGCCAGGGCATGTCGCCGCCCAGGCTGATGGGAAACCCGGGCATCGAATACACGCACCAGGCGCTCGCCGCCCGCGTGGAGGGCACCATGATTGCCAAGTGCGTCATCACGGTGCGCGGCGACGTGACGGACTGCCGCATCATCAAGGGCCTGCCCCACATGAACGAGGCCGTGCTCGATGCGCTGCACAACCGCCGCTACACCCCGGTGCAGTACCAGGGCCGGACGGTGAGCGTGTCCTACGTGTTCACGCTGCGGCTCAAGCTGCCCCGCTAGGAGCGTGTAGCGGTAATCTTGTCTGCTTCGGCGGCGGCCTTGGCTTCGGCCTCAACACCGTGGGTGCATTCAGAAGCCCAGCAATCCCACCGGGTTGCTGGGCTTTTCCCGTGCGGTGACTGAATCCGCGCGCCCCCAGGAGCCACGCCTTGTCCTCCCGCTCCCGACGCCTGTTGCATGGAGCGGCGGGAGCTTTCCCTCGCGGCGTAGCGGTGGGCCCTCGGTTACAGCGTGACGTCGACGGTATAGACGCCGTCGCTGGACGTGGCGGTGCCTGTCACATGGGTGCTGCCCGTCGTGCGGAGGACCTGGCCGGTGCCGTCGGGCTCGATTTCACCCGTGAGGGCGAGGTCCAGGGTGACGCTGCCCTCCAGGTCCCCCGTCATCTGGAAGGGCCCCTTGAGCGTCCCGGTGAACGTGCCGTCTGGGATGCCGCGCAACTGGAGGGTGAACTCCGGCTGCGCCGCCGTGTCCGTGCTCGAAGTGTAGGTGATGTTCACCGGGTCCTCGTCCCCGCCCAGGATGATCTCGCCGTCGGAGTACCCGGTCATGCCAATGCGCAGGCGCATGCCCTTGTTGGCCGAACTGCCCTGGTCCACCTGCCCGGTGACGAGCAGCGTCCCGGAGACGGCGCCCGTCGTGGACTGGGGCGGGATGTTCGCAGTGGACGCGGAGTTGAAGCCGATGAAGCCCAACTGCAGCGCCTTGCCCACGGACGGGTCGAGTCCGAGGTACGCGCGGCGGGCCTGCTCGTCGGAGTTGAGTTCGTCATCACCGCAAGCCGTGAGGCCTAGGGACAGGAAGAGGGAACACGCGACAGCGGTCACGGTACGCGGAAGTGGTGTGAGCATGATGGGTGTCGCCTTTCATCCGATGGGGCTGAGGCACGTGCAGGGCGTCGTGCCGGTGCAGGCTTCCCCGTCGACCGTCTGGCAGTTGAGCCGCGGGCAGCACGGGCTGGTGGGCGAGCACGCCTGACCGCTGGCGGAGCAGGTCGACCCCGTCTCGCAGGTGCCGACGACGCTCCCACCCGGGATGTTGCAGCCGAGCCCGACGCAGCAGTCCGCGGGCGAGGTGCAAGCCTGGCCCTGGGGCTGACAGGCGTTGGGGGTCGAGCAGGTGCCATTGCTGCAGATGCCGGAGCAGCAGGCGGCCCCCGAGGCACAGGCATTCCCGTTCGCGGCGCACGTGCCCGCGTCCGTCCCACCCGTGCCACCGTCCGTGCCGCCACCGCCCGGCACGGTCCCGGCGCGGCACGCGTAGGAGGATTCGGAGACGAGGGAGCAGGTGGTGCCAGCACAGCACTTGGAATCCTGCGGATCACAGGACGTGCCCACGGGATCGCAAGTCACCTTCTGGCAGGTCAGGCCGCCATCCGCGCCGGGCAGGCAGCGAGCGCCGCCGCAGCACTGGTCGGAAAACTGGCACTGCTGGTCCTGCGCGATGCAGCACGGCTCCTCGCCGGTGTAGCCCGTGGGACAGCCCGCCGGGCAGTTGTTGTTGGGGCAGCCGCCGAAGCAGCGCGGCACGCCGACGGAGTCCACCTTGCACACGGCCTTCATGCCGTCGCAGCAGGCCTCGCGGGCGTTCACGTCGATGATGCCGCCATCAGGCAGCTGGCCGCTGCCGCAGATGTTGCCCACGGGGTTGCAGCCATTCGGCTTGTCACAGCGGCTCTCGCGGCAGCTCACCGCGTTGGACAGCTTCTCACCGCCACAGCACACGCCGTCGTTGGTGCAGTAGTTGCCCGTGGGACGGCAGCCGCCCACCGGCTGGCACACGGTGGTCCCGTAGCCCAGGTCCACGCATGTGCGCGAACAGCAGTTGCTGGAGCCGGAGCACGGGTTGCCATCCTGGAGGCAACTGCCCGCGCCGCCACCGCTGACCGCCACGCAGCGGCCCGGGGTGCCCGTGTTCTCCTGCGTGCACACACCTCCGCAGCAGTCCGCGCCCTTCATGCACAGATCGCCATTGGCCTGGCACGAGTACGCCGGCTTGCAGATCCCCCCCTGGCAGTTGTTGGAGCAGCAGTCCCCCGCGCCGGTGCAGGCTTGGCCCGGCACCTTACAACTGTCGGTGCTGCTGGGAGGCAGCGCCGCGCACTCGCCGTCCGCGCCGCAGAGCTTCGTGCAGCACGCCTCCGCGCTGGCGCACGTGCTGCCCACGTCCAGGCACTGCAGCGTGGAGCACTTGCCGTCCAGGCAGCTGTTCGTGCAGCACTCAATGCCGCTGGTGCAGGTCTCGCCCGCGGCGGTGCACTGGGCACTAGGGGCAGGACAGACGCCCGTATCAGAGCAGAGGCCGGTACAGCACTGGGCGCCCGAGTCCCGGCTGCACGCAGTGCCTTCGCCGAGACACTGGGAGCCGGGCCCCGCGTCGGGCAGGGGCTGCCCCGCGTCCGTTCCGGCATCCACCGTGACTGGCGGGAGGTTGGGCGGCTTGTCGCTGTCTCCACTGCTACAAGCCACAAGACCCAACGCGAACAACAACAGCCAGCGGTTTGCCTTCATCCCCCCAAGACCTCGGCCAGTGGCTACCGGCCACGCGGTCAGCCCCTCCACCCGCCAGCCTGTCGGCGCCAATCCCCAACCGCGCCGCCGCCTTCACTCGCGATACTCCTCGCGCTCCGACATCGAACACCCTTCCATCACATCGAGGGTGTCCACGGAAGCCGGGGACGCTCAAGGCGCCTAGGGCGCTCAGCCCCCGTGGCCTCCCGCTGGCACCAGGACGTGCGTCAGGACGTACTTCTTGAGGCGCCGGCGGAGCTCATCCTCCAGGGTGAGCGCGATTTGCGGGTGGACGCGCGCGCCCACCTCGAACAACACCGCCTCCAGCAGCAGCCCCTCCTGGGCGATGGCGTAGAGGCGGTCCAACGTAGGGTCCGAGGCCTCCGTCTTGCCCTCCGCCTTCTGGCTCTCATGGACGGCCAGCGCCGATGCCAGGCACTCCATCTCCTCCACGGAGGTGAACTGCTCCTCCGTGGATCCCGTCATCTTCGCCCGATGTGAGGGCTCGCCCAGCCACAGGGCCTTGCAGTTGGCGAACGCGAGCCAGGCAGGGTCGTGGTTGGGGTCGAACTGGATGGAGACGCCCTGCGCGTCGCGCTCGGCATACCCGCGCGGGACAATGGTGTCGCCGCGGATGACGAGTCCCAGGTGCGCGTTGGTGCGGAAGAACTGGCGGATGACGGGGTAGCGCGGGCTCAGCGCCAGGCACTGCGCCCAGGCATCCAGCGCCTCCTCGAAGCGCCCCAGCTTCGCCAGGGCATTACCCTGAAAGAACCAGGCACGGTGGTCATAGGGGTTGAGGGTGGTGGCGCGGCCGTAGTGCTCCAGCGCGGTGGCCGCGTCTCCGGCGAAGTAGTCCGCGTCGCCCCGGAAGACCCAGGCCACGTAGCACTCGGGGCACAGGTCCGTGGCCCGGGCGTACAGCTTCGCGGCCTCGTCGTAACGCTTCGCCTGGAAGTGGGGCTCGGCCTCATCGAGCAGGGCTTTCATCCCGGCGGGCGTGGGCCACTCGCGGATGGTGCGGCGGCCGTCCTCCACCTCCACCCGGGGGACGTCAATCAGGGCCACGCGCTGGGGCCACAGCTGGTCGCCCCACCCGCCCGGGGGTGAGTCCTTGCCTTCGACCCGATAGGCGACCTTGGAGTCCTCCAGCACCTTCATGATTTCGGAGGGCGAGAGGTACGCCGGTGTCTCGTGCTCGGCCTGGGACGTCTCGGCGGCTTCGGGAGGCACTGCTGGGACGGGCTTCGGCGTGGTCGCACAACCGAGGACGAAGGAACAACCGAGGACGATGAAGAATGGACGCACGCGCGAGGGCCCCTTCGAAGGATGCGAGGACGACGGCCACCAGTCTATGCCCGGGAGTTCCTCCATCCGGAGCCTCGAAACGCATCGACAGGTCCCGAGTCTCCTGACCTGGGAGATGTCCACCGCCCGGCAAGCACTCCGGAAGCGGCTTGAAAGGGCTCGCGGGGCTGGCGCGCCTTCGTTCGCAGGGAGCGCCCAGCCCCCGCAGGTCCTGCTCCGGTTCCGTCAAGTCATCGTGAGTCGCATGAGCGCTCGCGACACCCGGCTCAGGGGTGCGCGCCAACGGTGAGGTCGATGTCCCTGGCAGCCCCGGCGCGCAGCACCTTGGCGTGCACGGTCTGCCCCACACGCTCTGGAGGCAGCTGCGCGACCAGGTCACCCACCTCTCGCAATGGCTGCCCCTCGAGCGTGATCAGCGTGTCACCCGGATGCAGCCCCGCCTCCTCGGCCGGGCCCTCCGGCTCCACGCTCGCGACCTTGAGGCCGCTCTGGGTGCCATGGGCCTTCGCAAGCCTCTCCGGCAGCCGGACGGGGAAGGCCCCCATACCGAGGTAGCCGCTCGGCGCTTGTGCGGGCGCCTTCGTGGGCGTGGCGTCGGTGCTGGGCGGCGACTTCTCCGCCCCGGGCTTCGCGGCCCCTCGAGCGACATCGCGCGTTGTGTCCTTCATCGCCTTGCGCGCGCCGCTCGCAACCTCACCGCCCTTGCGCGCTGCGCCCCGGGTCGCCTCTGCGAACGCGCGTGTTGCACCCTGGGCGCTCTTGGTGACGTCGTCGAAGGCGCTTGTTGCGTCCTGGGCGCGCTCGGCGACGTCTCGCGCCACTTCCTTCGCCCTCACCGCGGGCTTTCGCGGCGCCCTCTCCTTCACGTCGCGCTTGCGTGGCGTCCCCTGCGTCCGCCCTCCAGCCTTCTGCATGCGCAGGCGCGTCGCGGCCGGGGGCCGCCCCACTCCACCACCCTGGGTCGCCATGGACATGCCTTCGCGCAATCGCTCCTTGAAGCCCTCGGCCACGCCTCCCTGCGTCGGCGCTCCACCCGCGCCCCCCCTCAGCAACCGCTGACGTGCAGCGGCAGGGGGCCGCCCCACTCCACCATGGGTCGCCAGGAACATGCCCTCGCGCAATCGATCTCGGAAGGCCTCGGCCCCTCCCTTCTCGCCCCCCTTCTCCGCCATCTTTCGGAGCAGCAGCCCGGCGAACAGCCCAATGCCCAATAGCCCGAGGATGGAGCTCCCCGGGCGCGCCTTCAGCTTCTTTTGCGCGGCGCGGATCCACTCCTCCATCGAGGCTTCCTGGAGGTAGAGGGTGGTGTCCTGGAGAACGCGGCTTCCCCCCTGGAGCACGGGCAGCGTCAGCACGGTCGGCAACCGCCTGGCCGCGACCGTGAGGAGCCTCGCTCCGGACTGCGCAACGTTGGCGATGAGCGCCTCGCGCTGCGAGCGGAGTCGTTCCAGTTCCTGCGCCTGTACATCCTGGGGGAGCGTCTCTTGCTGGGCGCGCTTGCGCGTGTTCCCACCGTTCGCAATTCCTTTGACCATGGCCATGGGTGCTCACACCGCTGACGCACACGCGTGCCGGACGCGCATGCATTGTCCGTGGAGAACGTAGACACGACAGGCGGCGAAGTTCAGGGAGGCGAGGCGGCCCCACCCC
>NZ_JABFNS010000038.1 GCF_013116825.1 Myxococcus xanthus | reverse complement strand
ACCGCGCGCTGGAGGTGGGGCGGCACCGCCGCCGCCCCGGCCCTGCCGCCCCACCTCCAGCGCGCGGTGAATGTCGCCGTCGTGAAGGGCGTTGAGTCCGCCCTCGCCAGCCGGCCCAACGCGCCCCAGGCGCCCGTCACCAGCAACGCGAAGGACCTGCTCCTCGACATCCCGAAGGAGAAGCGCCTGTCTGCGGCGCTCGGCTATCGCCTCAAGTCCGCCTACCTCGCCCGCGCCGAGCGGCACGGCAAGGCCGAGGGCATGGGCGAGCTGAAGAAGTTCATGGAGCGAGTGAAGGCGGCGGGCCTCTTCGCCGGCGTCTTCGAGCAGGGCGGCCTCTGGGCTCGCGAGACGTGGAGCTCGGAGCTGGTGGAGGTCCTGCGCCCGCGCTCCATCCTCCTGGCCGCTGGCGCCCGCACCATCGGCGATTACGGCGCCAAGCTGAACATGGGCACCCTGGGTCAGGGCGTCACCGTGTACTGGACGGCCGAGGGCAAGCCCGTCCAGAAGTCCAACCCCACGGACGGAGCCATCAGCCTTGGCGCCCACAAGTTGATGGCTCTCGTGCCCATCAGCAACGACTTGCTGCGCCTGGGCAACATGGACGCCACCGCCGTCGCTGGCGAGGACATGGCCGCCGCCATCAGCCTGGAGGTGGACCTGGTGGGCATCAAGGGCAAGGGCCCGAAGAAGCCCAACGGCCTGCGCAACCAAATGAAGGGCGCCAACCGCACGGCCATCTCCGGCACCACCCTGGAGAACAAGATTGCCGACGTGGACGGCCTGGTGGAGACGGTGGACGGCGCCGAGGTGCCGGGCGGCCTGGAGGGCAATTCGGGCTTCTATTACATGTCCCCCAAGACCTACTTCCACCTGCGCGCGCAGCGCGACGCGGCGGGCTGGGTGTGGCCAGAGCTGCGTGACCTGCGCAACCCGCGCCTCAACGGCATGCCCGTCTTCCGCAGCACCACCCTCAACGAGGACAAGGTGATTGGCTTCGGGCTGGCCCAACAGCTCATCCTCGGCGAGGCCGTGCCGCTGGAGGTGGAGGTCGGCGAGGACGGCGCGGACTTCTCCTCGGACATGGTGACGATGCGCGGCATCACCCAGGTGGACTGGCTGCTGCGCCACGCCGAGGCCTTCGCCGAGAAGACGGGCGTCACCTACTGACGCGCGCCGGGCCGGCGCCAGCACGCGGCCGGCCCGATTCCCTCCACCCTCACGGAGTCACGACACATGCACCCTTCCAACACGCATATTGGCCACCTCATCCACGCGGCGAACCAGGCCCTGCCCCCGGACCTCCAGGGCGCCGGCACGCGAAACGGCGCGGCCCTGGACGTCAGCCGCTACCAGTCGGGCGTCCTGGTGGCCAACGTCGGCGAAGTCGCCGGCACGCCCACCGCCACCAGCGTCCGCTACACCGTCCAGACGAGCCCCAACGGCACGGACGGCTGGGTGCCGCTCAGGGGATTGGACGACGCGGACGTCGTCCTCACCGTCACCGCGGCCGGCACCTGCGCCGAGAAGGACTTCAACCTCCAGTACGCGGACGTGGACCACTCCTTCCTCCGCGTCGTTGAGGTCATCGCCTTCACCGAGGGCACCACGCCCTCCGTCATGGCCGGCGCCACCCTCGTCTTCGGCGGCGGCCAGCGCCTGCCGCTGTGAGGTGACACCACCATGCCCGCGCCCCAGGACTTGCTGACGGCCGAGCAGTTGCCCCTCACCGCGCGGACGGCGGTGGAGGGGCCGCGGCTGGCCCTCTTCATCACCGCGGCGAGTGAGGCCGTGGCGTCCTACGTCGGCTATCCGCTGCACCGCCGCCTCGGCGTGGTGGAGTCTGTGGCGGGCACGGGCGGGCCGCACCTCTGGCTGAAGGGCGGTGCCGTCCGCCAGGTGGTGCGCGTGGAGGTGCGCGGCGTCGAGGTGGCCGCCGCGTCCTACGCGCTCGATTCCGCGCTCATGGGGCGGCTGGTGGCGCGTTCTTCGCGCTGGCCCTTCACCGGGAGTTGGACGACGGGCGTCTCCCCCACGCCGCTGGAGGCGCGCGACACGGGCGAGGTGGTTGTCACCTATGACGCGGGCTGGGTGACGCCGGGCCAGGCCGCGCTGGACTCCTCGCTGGTGGTGGACCTGCCTGCCGCCATCCAGCTCGCGGCCATGGAGGCCGTGACGGCGGCCCTTTCGCGCGATGGGAAGCCCGCCGACGTCGCCAGCGAGAACATCGGCGGCACGTCCATGAGCTACTTCGCCGGCGAGGGCGGAGGCCGCGCCGCCCTCCCCTCCACCGCGCGGCAGATGCTCACCCCGTACCGGAGGCTCCGCTGATGCTCATGGGCCACGCCTTGCGGCAGACGTTCTGGTTGGAACGCCTGCTCGTCACCAACGCCCGCGGCGAGCACGAGTACGCGGAGCCAGAGCTACACCCCTGCCGCTACGAGGGCGCCACCAAGAGGCTCGTCACCGCGGACGGGAGCGAGCGCGTCTCCGAGGCAGTCATGTGGACCATGGTGGAGGTGAAGGCCGAGGACAGGGTGTACCCGCCGGGCACGTCTCCCGACGACTACAACGCCGGGCGGGAGCCGCTCCGGTGCAGTCCGCGCGTCTCCCTGGGCGGCGTCGTGGACCATTACGAGGTGTACTTGTGATGCCCCGGGACGTGGAGCTCGAGCTGGCCGCGTACCTGGAGGCGGCAGGGCTGGACCTCTCCACCACCAGCGCGCCGCCGCGGATGGCGTGCCTCCGCCACACGGGCGGCGAGACTGGCCTCTACCTGGGCACCGGGCGCGGCGTGCTGTCGGCGGACGCGCAAGTCATCGTGCGCGGTCCGAAGGGCAGCTACACGGCCACGCGTGAGTTGGCGGCGCGGTGCTGGACGGCGCTCCACCTGGCGCGCGTGCCCGGCTACGTGGACGTGCGTTGCGAGGGCGCGGGCCCCCACTACATGGGCCCGGACGGCGAGGGCTCCCCCCGCTTCGTCTTCAACCTCGCCGCGCGCTACAGCGCGTAGCGGCGCCCCTTCTAGGGGGCATGCCTGTCCGCGTTCGCCTCGACGCCAACAAGATAGCTGCCCTGCGCCGCAACTCCCGTCAGGTGCTGCGCAAGCTGGACGCGCCCATTCACGCGGCCATGCGGCAGACGCTCGACTTCTCCAGCTTCCTCGTGCCGCGCTCCCCTCCCTGGGAGCGCGCCATGGCGGAAGAGGCCGCGCGGGACGCGGGCGAGCAGTTGCCCCCGCCGCTCGCCGACTCCGGCTTCATCTCGGGCCCTGAATACAACCTCGGGCGGCCCCTCTCCACCTCATGGACGGCCGGGTACGAGCACCCCGAGGCAGGCCCCATTCACGAGGGGTTCCACTGGGGCGCGCAAATCGTCAACCCGCCGCCCCATTTCCTCAAGAAAGCCTTCCGCCGCTCCCGGGGTGTCGCTCGTAAGGGCGTCGCTCAGGTGCTGGCGGCCTGCCTCAAGCAGCACTTCTCACGTTGAAAGGAGTTCCCCATGACGGCTTCCGCCGCCTACGTCGATGCCCTGCACCTCGTTGCAGACACCACCACCGAACCCGGTCCCACCAACCTGCTGGATGGCATGTCCGAAGCCACCGTCGCCTTCTCGGCGGACACGGTGGACACCAACTACTTCGGCAGCGATGGGTTCAAGAGGCGCAAGAAGACGCTGAAGGACTTCAGCAGTTCCATCTCCGGGCACCTCTTCAAGGGGAGCCCGCCGCACGTGCTCCTCAAGTCCGCCTTCATGGCGGACTCCGTCATCTACCTCATCGTCATTGAGGACGCGGACGGTGCCCCGGGCAGCCGCGGCTGGCGCTACCCGGTGACGGTGGACACCTACGAGGAAGGCAAGAGCGTGGCCGACCTCGTCACCCTCTCCGCCACCCTCAACGGCGCCGGCGCCCCCGTCGCCATCTGACGCAATCCCTCTCACCCACCCCACAGGAGCCCCCCACAATGACTGCCACCACCGCCCCCACGTTCCGCAAGCCCATCGGCATGCCGCGCAAGGAGCACAAGCGCATCCGCCTGGGAGACGACGAGTACGCCATCTGCGAGCCCACCCAGGGCGACAAAATCTCCATGCTCGACAAGGCCCAGAAGGCCGGCGAGGTGAATGAAAAGGGCCAGCCGGTGGACGGCCTCGCCGCGTATGGATTCATCGCCCGCGTCGCCATCACCTGCCTCTACTTTCCCGGCGGCGTGCGCCGCGTCTTCGGCGACGAGGACCTGGAAGCCGTGCGGCTGGAGGCGTGGCTCCAGGAGTACCAGGCCGACTTCATCAAGGCCTTCGGTGGACCCTCCGTGGAGGAGGCGAAGGGAAACTCCGAGACCACCCCGAGCTGAATGCCCTCTTCGCGGTGGTGAAGTTAACGGGGCAATCCCCGGATGAGGTGCGCAGGTGGGCGGCGAGTGACGTCGTCCACCTGCTGGCCCATGCGGCGCTCGAGGCCGACGAGGTGAGAGGGGCGGCGCGGGGAGGTCCGCGCGGTGCCGGAGCCCCCGCCCGCGGAAGCAGTGAAGCAAAGACTCTCACGTACCGCGTGCGCCAGCGCGCGAAGGAGTAGGGCCGTGTCCAGCGCATCCGGAGGCGGACTCAAAGTCGGCGACCTCTACGTCATCGTCACCGCCAGCATTGGCCAAGCCCTCAAGTCCATGGGGCAACTGGCCAAGGCGACGGAGGAGATGGCAAAGCAGGTGAAGGAGGCCGCCGAGCCGGTTGGAAACCTCGGCGCCGTCGTCGCCGCCGGCATCGGCGCGGCCGTCGCGGCGGCGGCCTCCTCCAACTACGAGCTCCGGATGGAGCTGAAGCACCTGACGGACCTGCTCTACACGCTCGCCGCGGACATCGGGGACCTCTTCGGCCCCACGGTGAAGAGGTTGACGGCCTTCGTCGACAAGCTGGTGGCCACCTACCAGCGATTGAGCCCCACGCAGAAGCGCGCGGCGGCGGACATGGCCGTATGGGTGGCAGGTGCAGGGCTCGCCATCGGCACCGTGGGCAAGCTGGCGGGTGTCGTCGAAGGCCTGGCGAAGTCCAGCGGCATCCTCATCGGCGTGCTGGGCAAGCTGGACAAGTCGGTGGGGCTCGCGGGCATCACCGCTGGCGTCAACAAGCTGAGCGGGTCAATGCGAACTGCGCTCAACGGCAACAAGGCGGCAGCCGTGGCCGCTGGTGCAGCCGCTGCGAAGGCTGGGAAGGAGGCCGCGACGGCCGCGACGGACGCCGCCGCGGCCACCAAGGGCGTCGGGAAGGAAGCGGCCAAGGCAGGGAAGGAGGTGGCGAAGGCCTCGAAGGAGGCCGGAGAGGCAGCGAAGCGCGCGGGCAAGGACGCGGCCGAGGCCAGCGGCGCCATCGGCCCCTTCCTGCGCAGCATGGTCGGCCTCATGGTGCCCCTCATCGCCCTGGCGCTCGCGCTCGCCGGCATCGCCCTCGCAGCCGGTGCCATCTATGGCTTTTGGAAGGTGGCCGGCGACGGCATCAAGGAATCCGTCTCGAAAATCCTCACCTCCATCGGCAACTTCGCCTCCACGGTGTGGGACACCATTACCACCGGCGTCAAGGCCGTCACCGCCGGCATCGAGTTCATCGTCCGCTCCTCCCTCTCCACCCTCGCGTGGATGATTAACCAGGGCGCGAAGATGATGTCCCCGCTGGTGAAGGCGCTCCCCAAAACCCTGCACATGGGCCGCCTCAACGACGCGCTCGACGACGCGATGACGCTCACCGGTGATGACCTGGTGAAGGGTGTCAGCGCCGAGGTCGCGAAGACAAAGGCAGCGGCTGAGGCGACCGCGAATGTCGCCAAGGTGGCCGTCACGTCGATGCTCACCGGCGCCGTGGAGATGGGCAAGGACGTCGGGGCGGCGGCGGCGGACGGGCTCATGGACTCGTTCAAGAACGCGAACGAGCTCTTCGGCGAGAAGCTGGGCCTCAACAAGCTGATTGAGACCCTCTCTACGTTGCTGCCCTCCTTCTCGCTCTCCTCGCTCCTCGGCGGCAAGGCCAAGGTCCGCATGGCCGACGACGACGAGCGGATGATTGCCGCGATGGGGCTCGACAAGGTGGCGGCCCCCGTCATCGAGGCCAACGAGCAGCTGGCCGCCTCCATCAAGGACCTGGCCAGACACGGCGGCACCGGCGGACGTGCCTACTTCAAGGCCGTGGACGACAAGGCCCGCCGCCTCTCCGCGGAGTTGGTGCAGGCGATTGAGGACGCCCGCGCCTCCATCGTCTCCAAGGTGCGCGCCGCCTTCGGGCGCGTCAATGACCTGGTCAACAGCTTCGCGGAGGGCTTCCTCGCAGGCGGGATGAATCCCCTCGCTGGCATCGGCGCCGTCATCATGGACCTGCTCGCCCAGTCCGAGGGCTTCCAGGTGCTGATGGAGATGGTCTCCACCGTCATCCAGCACGTGGCGGATGCGCTCGGCGCCGTGCTCGTGCCCCTCCAACCGCTGGTGGGCGCAATCTTTCTCGTAATCGACGCCGTGGTGGGCGCGCTCACGCCCGTGTTCGAGACGCTGGGCCACGTCCTCGACCCGCTGGTACCGCCGCTGGTGCTGGTGGGCGCCATCTTCGAGACGCTCGCGCCCATCCTCACCGCGGTGGCGCAGGCCGTCCTCATGGTGATGACGCCGCTCCAACTCATCGCAGGGCCTGTCCTCGAAGCACTCTTCAAGGTGCTCAAGGGCATCGCCGTCGTCATCCTCACCGTGGCCCAGGGACTCGCCCACGTCTGGAACGGCATCATCAGTGCCGTGCAGGCCGTCATCAGGGGCATCAGTAAGGCGGTGGAGTGGCTCGGAATCGACTCGTTGAAGAAGTTCGCGAACAGCCTGGACCGCGTCAAGGTGGACACGAACGCCATGGGCGAGTCCCTCCAGGCGTTGAACGACCTCACCTGGGAGACGGCGGAGGCGAAGGCGCGCGAGACGGCGGAGGTGCTGCGCAACACGGAGGCGTTGCAGAAGGCCACTGACGCCCTCTCCAACGTGCCGACCGCGTGGAAGGTCATGCTGCGTCGGTATCAGTCCCAGGACGCGCAGGACGGCCCCAGCCAGGAGCCCACGCGACAGCCGCCGCCCACACCGTCCGGTGGTGGTGCACGCCCACCACAGCCCGCCGGCGACGGCATCCTGCGCAACCGCGGAGGGGAGGAGCTGCCGGACTGGAAGCAACCCAACGACCCGCGCAACCGCTACTCAAAGACGGGGGCCTCAATGGCAGACACGCCCGTCATCATCGTGAACAACAACATCGTCGGCTACGACATCGACGAGGCGCTGGAGGAGGGCGCGCGGAGCGTGCAGCGCGCCCTCTCGCGCCTCTCCCAGCGCTTCTCCTACCGCAGCACATGAGCCATGCCCCACCCCTTCCTCGCCCTCTCCGGCATCCCCGTGCCCGTCTCGAAGTCCAGCGGCTTGCGCTACTCACCGGTGCTGCTGGGCGAGAAGGTGCGCACCTTCAACGGCTTCCCGCGCAGCAGCGTGCGCCGGAAGCTCATGGCCTACGAGGGCGGCACCGGGCCGCTGTCCCTCGCTGATGCCGCTGCGCTGCGCGCGCTCATCGACGGCCAGGGCGACTCCTGGTCCTTCGCCGGCAACATGCTGTCGAGCCGTGGCCTGTGGCCATCCACTGTCGGCTCACCGTTGGTACTGCCGAACCTCGGGCGGTACGAGGGATACGCGCTCGCGGTGGGCGCTGGGGACGCCGTCAGTTGGGCCACGCAACTGGGCGAGGACTGGACGGTCGCGTACTGGGGTCGCGTCTGGGACGGGTCTGGCGCGCAGTGGCACCACTACGTCCAGCGCTCGGATGGGACAGTTGGCGTGGATGCGGCGGCGACGGGGCCACACCTGGGGCACACCTGGAGTTTCGACGACGGCTTCACATCCAACTGGGGCCTTGAGCCGAGCGACGTGGACGCGAATGTCAGCGAGCCCGGACGGTACGGCAATTGCGCGACGTTCGGCGAGTGGACCTCCGCGACATGGCCGACGCAGCTCGGCCCCCAGTGGACGGTGGCGTATTGGGCGCGGCTCTCCACAGACAGCACCTGGCACCTCTACCTCCACCGGGCAGGATTGCCGCTGAGTCGCGACGGTGTGGTGGGCAGTCATGCGCCGTCCGCTGGGGCCCTCATCGCGACCAATGGCAACTACACGCAGTTGCCCGATGGCGCCGTGTATCTGCTCAACCGCCGGGGGAGCACGGGCCCCGGCATCCCCAACGTGAGCGGAGTCCCGCTCCTCATCGACGACCTGGTCGTCCTGCCGTACACGGTGCCCGACTCATGGGTGGCGTCGTGGTACGCGAGCACGGCCCCGTTTCGGCTGCCCGGCACCACAGGCCTGGCCGAGGTGGACGACAACGGCGCGCTCACCGTGCGCCACCGTGCCGGCGTGGCTGGTGGCTTCGCCAACCCCACCAACGACTCCCTGTTGGTGGGCGACCTGGTGGCGCTGCCCTACCGCGTCCCCGACGCGTGGCTTGCGCCGTGGCGTGACTCGGGCGCCCCTTTTGGCCCTCTGCCGTACCACCGCGCCAGCGGCACCGGCCTGCACCGGCCCGCCCTCGTCCTGGGCGATGCCGGCCAGGGTGACGCCATGGAGTGGTGGGAGGGCGCCCAGCGCGTGCAGGGCGAGGACTTCGCCTTCACGCTTCAGGAGGCACCACCATGAGGACATTGACGAACCAGGAGCGGGCCACGCTGCTCGCTGGGAACTACGGCACACACCTGCGCGTGGTGGTGGTGCGCCCCGACAACTCCGAGGTGGACTTGAGCACCCTGCTCGGCCGCGACTGGGTGATGGGCGCGCAGTGGTCCGAGACGCAGGACGCGACGGTGTGCGTGGCCACGGTAAGCGTGCGCCGCAGCGGGCCCGGCGGCGTCACTTCCCTCTCCCCCATGGTGGACTCGAGCGTGGCCAACCGCGGCCCCACGGGCCTCCTGGTGCCGCTCCTGAAGGAGGGCCGACGCTTCCGGATTGAGGTGCAGACGACGTCCAGCGGACGCGCCCAGCCGGACGCCTGGCGTCAGGTATTCCTCGGCCGCATCGACGAGGTGGACCCTGGCCCCGAGGAGCTCTCCTTCAACGGCCGGGACTTCGCCGGCGTGTTTCAGGACTGGTTCATTGAAGTCGAGCGCGACTACGGCAACGACACCGTGGGCGTCGCCGTGCAGACGGTGATGGCCCAAATCATCGGTGACAACATCCCCACTGGCACGGGCCCCGGGCTGTACGTGCCCGTGGACCCAATGTGGCAGCTCGGCAAGTACACGCAGCAGCGCGAGCCCGTCTGGGACGCAGTGCGCGCCCTGGCCGAGCAGCTCGGCTGGGAGGTGCGCCTGCGCTGGCGCGAGGGCCACGGTTGGGCCTTCACCCTCCAGTGTCCGGAGCGCCTGGCCGGCGAGCCCGTCTGGACGTTCGGCCCGGCGCACTACGGCGAGTTGAAGCAGGCCAAGCGGGCCCTGCGCGACATCCGCAACGTCGTGGAGGTCCTCTACACCGACAAGGACGACCGGGATGCCCTGGGCAACGAGAAGCGTAAGACGGTGACGGCCACCAACCCCACCAGCATCGCCGAGTACGGGCGTCGGTACATGCAGGTGGCGGAGGCCTCGGCCTCCAACATCAACACGCAGGCCGAGGCCCAGAGGCTGGCCGACGCGGCCATTGCCGACCTGTCCGACTCGTCGCTCACGCTCGAATTCGAGGTGCCCTACTTCTGGCCGTTGGAGGTGAATGACATGGTGCGCGTCCTCCCGGACGGAGTCACCCTGGGCGCCCCCGTGGAGTTGGCTGTCGTCAACCTCGACCACACCTTCGCGGGCGGCATTGCCAAGACGAAGCTGCAGCTGCGCGGCCGGCCCGCTACCTCCGTGCTGGAATGGCGCGCGCGTGACGCCGCGCCCCTAACTGCCCACAACGCCGCGTTGAAGAGCATTCAAGTCACCACGAAGCTCAAGGGCCCCGACGCGCCCAGCGACTTGCAGCCTACGCCCACCGTCAACGGCTTCGCGCTGTCCTTCAGGCCCAGCACCTCCGGACCGGCCTGGGACACCTACGAGCTCCACGTCAGCACCTCGGCCGGTTTCACACCCAGCTCCGCGACGCTCAAGGCCGCGGCCTCCGCCACGCGCTTCGAGGTGGCAGACCTGCCCCCAGGCGTCACCCACTACGCCGTGGTGCGCGGACGCGACATCCACGGCAACGTCGGGCCCACGTCCGCGCAGGTGGCGCTGTCGCCGCGGTACGTGGCGCCGAACGACTTGGCTCCGCTCGTCATCTTCTCCAGCCTGACCCCGAACCCCTCCTTCGAGGCGTGGACGCGAGGCGGGAGCGAGCCACCGGACGGCTGGCAGATGGCGTCTGGTACGTTTGGCGTCGATGCAGTCCGAACGACGGAAGCGGATACAGCCACCTATGCAGTGTCGTTTCCGGCGACGACGGCGGGCTCAAAGCTGCTCGTGTCCCAATATTTCGCCGTTATGCCTGGGCAGACGTATGTGGCGCGGCTTCGCTACCTGAAGACGACAGGGACACCAGGGACTGGAGGAGCGCGACTGGAATTGAGGTGGTACGACGCAACGTTCACCGAAATCACCACGGGAGCCGCGTTGGGCCAAGGCACCTCTGTTGGTTCGTGGACCCCCCTGGTGAACCATGCGGTTGCCCCGGCTCGCGCTCGGTACGCCCGGCTATTTGCAGGCAGGGCGAGTGACACGGTAGCGGTGAACATCGACAATGCTTCCGTCGATCCCTACACCACACCTCAACAGACCCCCAGGTCGGTCGTAGTCTTCGCAAATGGATGGGGCCCATACGCGGCAAATGGCCGCGCGGCGCCAACGTTCTTCCGTGACAGCACGGGCCGCGTGCGACTTCAGGGCGCGATGGCCGGCACCACTGTCAACACCGTTGCGTTTACCCTTCCCGAGCAATACCGCCCGCTGTCGGTCGTGGACCATCCAGTGGTGTGCGGCAGCGGAGTGGTAGTGGTGGGGGCGCTCGTCATCGGAACGGACGGGACTGTGACGCTAACCGCAGGAAGCGTGTCGTTCGTCAGCCTCGACGGCGTGTCATTCAGGGGCGTGGAGTGAGCGGCGCGAGAGCCTGGACAACCTCCAGCTTCTGGGCTGCGCTCACGGCTTCGTCTACCGATTCGGCAGTATCCTCACGCCCGCACGCAGTAAGCAGCGGTAGGGCAGCGATGAAGGCAAGGAACTGGCGGACCACGTGACAGTTGTCCTCATCTGCGCCGTAGCGCACATGCTCATAAATCAGACATTTCCGACGCCTGCATTTGCTGAAGAAGTAACGCAGCAAGGCGATTACTGCCGTACTGAACGTTAATGACCACGCGCCCGTCCTTGCCTTTTGCAGTCAAGCCAATGACCGTCTCACCCGTATTCCAAGTGGTCCCCAATTCGGCATGCCCGAGCACAAGCGCCGCATGAAGCCCATCTGGCGTGTCCTTCAGCAAGGACTCATGCCACTTCTCTCCATCAGTCACGGGCGCCCCGTACTTCTTCAAGAGCAGCGCGCGTAGGCGCTTATAGTCTGCCACATATTGAGAAGCGCTAAGATGTACCTCTCTCGACTGAACCCCGACTGATGCAAGACGGCCGTCCACGAAGAGAAAGAACGTGTCCGTTTTGATTCCGGCGGTTTCACCACGAACGAACAGCCCCTTGTCATCGACTAATTGAGCCTTGGGAATCGCTTTTCGCACCTCTGCGACTGTCATCCCCCACTTCGCCGACTGAAAACCCTCGGGACTGCGATACCCCTTTGGTGGCAGAAAGAACGCAGGGTTTGGCCCTCCGGACTCAAGCAGCATCGGGGTGCCATCTGCAGCACGAACTGACGCTGCTCCGCCGGTGGCATCCGGTGCAGCATCAGCCCTGGCAACGGCGGACGGACCGCTTGGTGCCACTGCTCCAGGCGATACAACATCCGCCACATCGGCAGGAGCTGATGCCAGTAGCGCCACCACACATACGCCGAACACCCCAGACATGTTGAACCCCCTGGTCCCGCCCCGGGCCTAGCACCGGGAGTCCTGGCCGGGCAACGGGGTCCGGGAGAACCCGCCGAAGTGGTGGACACGCAAAGTAGCGCACACCGCGTGGCGAGACCGTAACATCCTGGCCCGGTGCTTGGATGCCCTCCGGGCGACCGAGCGGGAGCGAACGGAACGTGAGAGAGGCCGAGAATATCTGGCGCGGTGGCACGTCGGACAGGGCGCGCGCAGTGACGCGCAGCAACGCCCGGAGGCTCCGCCAGCAGCTGGACATCATCATCCGCAGGTACAGGGGCTCCCTGCTGGGGCGCCTGTACCAGGTGCGGCACGCGACGTCAGGTGAGCCGTCCCTGGACTTGGAGCTGACCGAGAGGCAGCACCAGTACCAGCCGGACGTCGGGCTGGAGCTGCACATCAGCGCCCACCCCGCCTCGACGTTGGCGCCACCGCGCTTCAGCCTGCGAGTCCATGCCCCTGACGGAGCCTCCGACGCGGACGTAGCGCGCAACCTGGAGGGCACCTTGGCGCTGACGAAGGCGATGGTACAGACGGCATGCACCCGCTCCAACCTCGCGGACACGATGACACACCTACGCTCGCCGCCGCGGCGACGCGGCCCCGTGCTGCGCTCGCGCCGCTGGCTGCGCCGGGTGCGCCGCGCAGCTCGCCGAACGTGGCGCAGTGCCGGCTCGGCCACTACTGTCGCCCTCGCGCTCGTCGCGGCGGCCCTGGTGGGCGTCTACATGGTGCCGCCGCCTCCACCTGAGCCGCCCCCTGGCTCCGTCCAGACAGCAGCAGGGCCCGCTGGGGGCTTCGTCCTCGCGGCCATGACAAGTGACACACTCCTCTTTGCGCTCGAGCTGCCTTCCCGCCCCTTCGAGGGCCAGAAGACACGCGCATGCGACCCAGACCAGGGCGAGGTCTTCATCAACGGAGGGTGCTGGGTTGCGCTGGAGAAGAAGGCCCCCTGCGGCGACAAGCTCTACGAGCACAAGGGGAAGTGCTTCCGCCCCGCCGCGAAGCCCGCCGAGGCCCCACGGTCGATTTCGCAGTAGGGGACTTGCACTCCCAGCTCCAGAGTGCTACCCATTTTCACGGATTTCGCAGTTGAAGCACACAACGGCTCGCTGAAGCAGTGACCACTACCAGCGCCCCGTTCCCCACAGAGCTTTGGTCCCATCGCTATGGCGAAAGGACCACCAGAAAAGGCCTGTGCACCCAGGTAGCGCTGGGACACGCGCCCTCCGGCGCTCTATCTGCGTTCGTAGTGGTCCGCAGATAGAGCGCCTCTACCCTTCTGGGGGCCTCGTGGAGACCGCTTCGAGCCAGCACATCCCATCCCCTTCCACGGTGCGTGCGGCCGGGCCGCGAGACACCGCGTCTACGGCACAGCACGCCGCCGGGCTGCAGCGCTGGCGTCCCGCCCAGCGTCGGCCCCGTGGCGCACACCTTGCTCTACACGCATGCGGTCGATGCGACGTGCTGCATCGGCCTCGGGCGAGGAGCGGCCTGCAAGGCTGCACCTCTCAATCAACTTCGTGAGTCGTCCAGCAAGACCCGAGTGGGGGATGCACATGAACATGGGTAGTTCACCTGTCCAGCAGTTCGAGGACGCGTGGGACGTGGACCGCGCAGCGCGCTTCCTGGGGGTCAGCCCCAAGACGCTGTACCGGATGGCCGCAGGCGCAGAGGTGCCGAGCTACAAGGTCGGCGGGGCGCTGCGCTTCGACCCGATGCGACTCGCGGCTTGGCGCAACGAGCGCCAAAGGGGTGGCTGACGATGGCCTGGGTGCAACAGCTCCCCTCCGGCAGCTACCGCATTGGCTGGAAGAACCCGGACGGCTCCCCCGGGCGCGAAGTCGTGCCGGCGGCGAACAAGACCGAAGCGAAGCGAATGGCGCAACAGCGCGAGCAGCAGGCATGGCTCAAGCGCAACGGCGTCATCCCTTCCAAGCCGGAGGAGCCAACCATCTCCGAGGCCATTCAGCTCCGCATCGCCGCCCTCCCCCCTGAGTTCGCCACGAAGCGAAACCTTCAGGAGAAGTTGCGGTACGTCGAGGCCGAGTTCGGCAAGCGCCGTCCGTCCAGCATCACGGCAGCCGATGTGCTCACGATGCTGGCTGGGCTCCCCCACCTGTCGCCGCAGATGCGGGAACACATCCGCATGTCCGGGCAGGGACTCATCACGTTCCTCACCGAAAAGGCGCGCGTGTACTCCGGGCCCAACCCGTTCAAGGAAGCGGGCCCCGTGAACGTGCCAAAGCGGCAGGTCCGGACATATCCGACCGACTTCCTGCCCCGCCTATTCGACACGCTCCAGCCGCACCACCGCCCGCCGGCGGCAACCGCGCTGCTCACCGGGGTTCGGAAGGGCGAGGTGCGCGTCATGCTCAAGGCCAACGTCCACCTCAACGAGCGCTACATCCTCCTGACGAGCGGCGGGCACCGCGACACCACGAAGGGCGGCCGCGAGCGTCGCGTGCCCATCCCCGAGATTCTGGTACCCGCCCTGACCGAGCAGCTCGCGACGCCGGGGCCCTACCTGTTCCCCCGACCGGGCACCAGCAAGCCCTACGGCCCCAACTGGCGCGTCCATGACGTCATGGCACGCGCCTGCGTTCGGGCCGGCCTCATCAAGGGGTGGCGCCCGTATTGCTTCAGGAAGGCATGCGGATGGAAGGGGCAACTGGAACACGAGTCCGCGAAGAAGGAGTGCCCGGAGTGCAAGCGCGGACTTCGCTGGAAGGCAGTCGCCCAGGACCTGCGATTCAAGCACCTGCGCTCTACGTGGGGCACCGTCGCGTACACGGTGACGAAGGACCTCCGGCTGGTGGCCGACGTCCTCGGGCACGCCGACATCGAGACAACGCGAACGCACTACGCCGCCACCATCTCCGAGCACGTCCAGGCCGGCGCCGAAGCCACGGCGGCAGCCCTGAGCCCGTGGCGTCCACGTGGCGTAACCACAGAGGAAACTGGAGCACAGCAGCGCAAACCCACCCCCATCCAGGAGGGTCGCACCGTGAATGAAATCCAAGACTTAGGACGCCAGGGGAAGGCAGAGGAAGCAGGAGAGCCTATGGTTTACGGTTTCCTAAACCGCAGGCCACAGGTTCGATTCCTGTCGGGGTCATCGCCCTGCTTCCCAAGTCCGCGGAAGCAGGGCGTTTTTCTGTCCGCTGGCGTCCAGCGGCGATCAGGAACGTTCGCTGGATTTGGTACCCATTTGGTACCAGGTTCGCCCCTCCTGAAGCGCTGCCCTGGTCGCGCCTCGAACCACCCGAGCAGCCAGGGCTCCAAGGAAGCCCAGTGAGGAAGGGAAGGCGGCCGGCTCTCTCGGGATAAGCGGCCTCAGGGGCCGCGCCGGATGCCGTCGTCGCGTCCGGGCGTGTAACCCCACTCCGCAAAACCGCGGACCACCCATTTGCCCGGTTCGTCCGCCTCGACGACGTTCCAGTCGAACCAGATGAGCTGGTCGAGTACACGCACTCGACCGACCGGAATGCCGTAGCGCTGTGCGACGCGACCTGAGAGGGCCTCAAGGAGCCGGTGGTTATCACCGGAACTGACGAGGTCGGCGAAGCGCTGAAGTGCGAGATCGATCTCACTCGTTCCCAGGCATGCCTGCACGACGGTGTCGAGCATGGGGACGAGATGGGGACGCTTCATCGAGAGGAGCTTCGACGCAACCGCGAGCTGGGTGCCGCGCACCGTCTTCTCGATGAGCGTGCTCAAGAGCTTCGCCGCCGTGGCGACCCCATGGGGGCCGAGGAGGTCCGCGTCAAGCGGGACCTGGGCGAGCAGAGGTTCGAGGTCGTCCTGGGCTGCTCGAAGCCTGTTTAGGAAATCAAGGGTCGCGCCAGCATTTGCATTCATCAACGCATTGACGGTGGCGATATCAGCGTCGGTGATGCGGTTGCGTTGTGGGTGCTTCCCGTTGAACACGTAGTGGTCGTACGCGAACGTCGTGCCGCGCTCATACTTCGCGATCAGTTTCTCCCAGGGGTCGGCGATGAACCAGTCAGATCGCGCGGACTTCCACTTGCCCGACTTGTCGACGCGACCGACATCGACGTTCGGAAGAAAGAGGCGCTCTGTCGCCATGTGCTCGCTCCTTGGTCCTCGCATAGGTAAGGGACTCTCTCGGACGGACCTTCGTTGAGGTAGCACTCGGGGGTCATCTCGCTCCAAATCCCATGGAACATTCACTGAGCGCGGCTATAGCAAAGTCGTTGGGAAGTCCCTCGCAATCGTCATCGATTGGGGACACAGCAACGACTTCCCATTTGCAGCAATGCGCCCATGCGGACGCTGCATGAATGGCGTGCTGCTTCCCATACCCACAATGACGTTTCGCAACCGGCCCTTCGGCCCAGCGCGAACGCCAGCCGACTTCACAAAGGGAGAACAGCACGCAGATCCAGACGAGACGCTTGTCCTGAAAGAGAAGGCAATGAAAGCTATTCGAGTACCGCCATGAGCATGGAGCGAAAGAGGCCGAACTCTGCCTCGTTGTGAACCGCCAACTCAGCAACAAGCGCGAACGCCTCCTGGCGGCCCTAGGCATTTCGGTCATCTGGCATGACGGTCTTCGGTTCAGCACTTCCCACGGGGCCTCGAAAACCTGGTTGACGAAGATTGCAGGAGCACGCTGAACTCTCCTGGCTCCCTGGATTGAGTGCGCTCGGCCGTCGCCCGCGACCGCATCGTCGCCTTACGTCAGACCCGAGACATTGCCCGCTACCTGGCGCTGAAACCAGACAGCAATTACGTGCCGGAGACAGTGCTCTTCAATCTCCTATTGCCCATCAATGTCATGAACACCATCCAGACATTGCCCGAGGACCTCACGATGAAGGGCATCCGCCATGGAGCGATGCTCTTCCCGCGCGGGCGCATCGTCGGTAGACCGAGCGGGCCCGTTCGTATTCCGACAGTTCGCAGCCCCCAGGTGCCATTGACGTGCTCTCTAGCTATCCTGGGAAAGCACCACCTTCTCACAAAAGGGAAATTCATGCGTACGGGCATCATGGTGGGTCTGCTGGCAGCAGGGCTGATGTCGGGCTGTGGCGGTATCGAAGAGGAGGCCGCCGCCGGGCTCGAAACGGAGGCCCAGGCGATCCCCTGTCGTGACATCACCGGCCGGGACTACGTCATCACGTACTACGCGGAGCCCGCGAAGGTCACCAAGGTCGGTGAGCTCCTCTGCGGCTGCAGCACGCCGGAGACGGTCCTCAACGGCACGAAGACCTCCTACTACGAGAAGGTCTACGGCTGCTTCGCGAGGTAGCGAAAACGCCCCGCACGACCTGACACGGCGGAACGGCGCGCGGGCAACGGGAACCCGTTGCTCGCGCGCCTGTGGAGTCCACGTCAGGGACTCAATGCGAACGGTAGCAGTAACGCCCTGGGTCACCCTGCGTGCAGTCCTCGGGACAGGCCCGGGCCGTCTCCCCAGGACAGCACGCGCCGTTTCCACAGAACTCGCCACGTGGGCAATCCAGGGGACAACTCAGTCGCTCGCCGATTTCGCAGACACCGTCTCCACAGACCGCGAGCGCGGCTTCCGACGTGGCGAGCGCATCGTCTTGCGCGCCCTCCGAATCCACGGCGCCAACGCCACAGCCCACGGCCACTCCCACCATCAGGGACAGCACAACATTCCAAGCTGCCTTCATGGGACGCTCCTTGCTCGAGTTGCACGATGAAAGGGATGCGCCCGAATGCTCGCACGGTTGAGCCAACGCAAAAGATGCGCCGTGTTGGCCCCGTGCATCACCCTTCGAATCCGTGTATCTACGGGCTCCACGTTTGCCAATTACCCGACGTTTTCCGGACCTCGCTCGGAGGAGACCGCCATGCTGGACCGACCCATGTACCTCAAGCCGAACGTCGCCATCGAGCCGCTCTACAATCAGTGGTACGCGTGGTGGTACCTGCTGTCTCCAGCGACGGCCCCGCTGTTCGTGACGAACCTGCACCAGAAGCTGATGCAGTCCTTCGTGGCGAACCCGGACGTGCACGTGGCGGCCCTGAAGAACCCGATGTTGATGGGCGGCCCGTTCATCAACCACCCGGCGGCGAAGGCCCCGCGCGTGAAGGAGCTCCTGGAGCGGACGCAGAAGGAGCAGGCCAACATGCTCGCGTACACCAAGGCGGTGGCCGAGCTGGAGCAGCTCATGGCGCCCAACAACGGCGGCTCCCTGGAGGGCCTCTACGCCAAGGTGCCCGACATCCTCCGCGGCTACGTGGAGCTCACGTACGACCTGAGCAACCGCGCCAGCGCGCGGTACATCGAGCCGCTCCTGTACCGCAGCCCCTTCCACAAGGAGTCCTCGCAGAGCGTGACGCTCATGCAGGTGGACGGCGACTGGCGGCCCTACATCTTCAGCACGCCCCGCCTGGAGGAGGACACGCCGCTGTGGCTGCGCGTCCCCTACAAGCACGAGGGCCTGGACGCCCTCTTCCGCATGCGCCACACGCCGGGCTCGCCCGGACAGGTCGCGGAGATGCTCGGCGTGCCCGCCTCCGCCGCGGACGCCTTCGCCGCGCTCTTCACCGACGTCGAGCCCCGCCGCACGGAGCGCTACGCCGGTGAGGGCGTGCGCGTGCGCTACTTCGGCCACGCCTGCGTGCTGCTGGAGACGAAGGACGTCAGCATCCTCACCGACCCCGTCATCAGCTACGAGTTCCCCACGGACCTCCCCCGCTTCACCCACTCCGACCTGCCCGAGCGCATCGACTACGTGGTCCTCACGCACGGCCACGCCGACCACCTGATGATGGAGACGCTCATCCAGCTGCGGCACCGGGTGGGCTGCATCATCGTCCCGCGCAACAACGGCAACTCGCTGGCGGACCCGTCGCTGCGGCTGATGCTCCACCACAACGGCTTCAAGAACGTGGTGGAGATTGACGACCTCCAGGAGATTCCCGTGCCGGGCGGCTCCATCACCGGCCTGCCCTTCCTGGGCGAGCACAGCGACCTGGCCATCCAGGCCAAGACGGCGCACCTGGTGCGCCTGGGCGGCAAGTCCATGCTGATGGCCGCGGACTCCAACGCCATCGAGCCGCGCATGTACCAGCACCTGCGCGACATCGTCGGCACCATCGACGTGCTGTTCCTCGGCATGGAGTGCGAAGGCGGCCCGATGAGCTGGATGTACGGCCCGCTGCTGTGCAATCCCCTGCCCCGGAAGATGGACCAGGCCCGCCGGCTCAACGGCTCCGACAGCGCTCGCGCCATCGAAATCACCAACTACCTGTCGCCCAAGGAGGTCTACGTCTACGCCATGGGCCAGGAGCCGTGGCTGCGCCACGTGATGATCCTCGTCTACGACGACAAGGCCCCGCAGATTGTCGAGTCGAACAAGTTCCTGGAGCACTGCCGCACGAAGGGCATCCAGGCCGAGCGCCCCTACGTGAAGATGGAGCGCATCCTCGCCTGAGTCCGCGCCTCCGCTCCCTCCGAGGTGCGCGGACACTCCGCCACCTCGGAGACGCGCTTCACGCCGCCGCGGCGGCGTCGAGCAGGCCCCGCATTCTCAGCGCATCCAGGACGCGCCACAGGCCCGCCTCCACGGTGTCCACATCCGAGCGGACGGTGACGTCGGGCGCGTCAGGCGCCTCATAGGGGTCCGACACGCCGGTGAAGTGCGCCAGCTCGCCGGCCAGCGCCTTCTTGTAGAGCCCCTTCACGTCCCGGGCGATGAGCACCTCCAGCGGCGCCTGGACGAAGATCTCCACGAAGGGGATGCCCGCCTCCTCCGCCAGCCGGCGCACCTCGGCGCGCGAGCTCGCATAGGGCGAGATGGCCGCGGCGATGACGCCCACCCCGTGCTTCGCCAGCAGCCGGGCCACATGACCGATGCGGCGCACGTTCTCCTCGCGGTCCTCGCGGGTGAAGCCCAGTCCGCGGGACAGCCAGGTGCGCACCTCATCCCCGTCCAGCACCTCCACGGGCATCGACGAGGCCAGGTGCGCACGCAGGGCACGGGACAAGGTGCTCTTGCCCGCACCTGACAGACCCGTCAGCCAGAGTATGAAGCCCGCGGAACGCCCCATTGTGACTCCAAAATGACGCCCCTGCGCGTCCCCGAAACGCTAACACGCCACGTGGCCTCCGGGACTTGACCCGTTTTCCGTGGCCATGCGACAGAGCCTTCACGTCATGCAAAGCGCGTCCAACTCGAGCCCTCATGCCCCCGACCGCTGGTTCCCCACCCGGAAGCCGTTGACGGACCCGCGGCTGCGGCTGTTCTGCCTTCCGTACGCCGGTGGCAGCGTGGCCATCTACAACCAGTGGAGCCAGGGCCTGCCGCCGGGTGTGGAGCTGTGCCCCGTCCAGCTCCCCGGGCGCGAGCGCCGCCTGTCCGAGAAGCCCATTGGCAGCCTGCCCGCCCTGGTGGACGCGCTGCTGCCCGCCATCGCGCCGCTGCTGGACCGGCCCTTCGCCTTCTTCGGCTACAGCATGGGCGCGCGCATCTCCCTGGAGCTCGCCAGGCGCCTCCAGGCCCGCAATGGCCCACGCCCCGTGGGCCTGGTCCTGGGGGCCGCCGGGCCGCCGTCCGTCAACACGCGCGAGCCCATCCACCACCTGCCCGAACCGGAGTTCATCGCGCAGCTGCGGCGCTACGACGGCACGCCCGAGGAGATCTTCCAGCACCGCGAGCTGCTGGAGCTGGTGCTGCCCATGCTGCGCGCCGACTTCGGCATCGCCTTCACGGAGGACGGCCCCCAGCCCGCGAAGCTGGAGGTCCCCATCTCCGTCGTCGGCTCGCCCGAGGACAAGCACGTCCCCACCGCGAACCTGGAGCGCTGGCGCGACGAGACGCGGAGCGAGGACGTCCGCGTCCGCCTCTTCCCCGGCGGCCACTTCTTCATCAAGTCGCAGCGGGACGCCCTCCTCGCGCACATCAGCGAGGACCTGAACCGGTGGATGGGCCGCGCGCCCTGAGCCCGTCGTCTACGCCGCCTGGAACCGGGGCGGCGTGTCCCCGGCCAGCGGCACCGTGAACTGCCAGCGCACCGTCAGCGGCTGCCCACGGGGCCGGTTCACCGCCACCGCCGCCTGGTGCCGCTCCGACGGTCGCAACTGAACGAACTGCCACGCCTCCGGCACGTCTTGCATCCGCGGGTCGAAGGAGATGCGCGGCGCCTGTCCCGGCTCCAGGTGGAAGGCGAACTGGTCCAGCGGCAGTGACAGCCCCGCACCGCGCGCCTTGATGTAGGACTCCTTCAGCGTCCAGTACTCGAAGAAGCGCTCCCGGTGCCGCTCCGGCGGCAGGGCCTTCAGCGCCGCCACTTCCGAGGCGGCGAAGTAGTGGTCGGCGATCTCCACCGTCTCCCCCTTCCGCTGCGCGTCCTCCACGTCCGCGCCCAGCTCCGCGTCCCAGCCCACCGCCACCAGCGCCATGCCGTCCGTATGGGACAGGTTGAAGCGCAGCTTCGGGCCCCACGCCCCCCGCACCACCGGCCGGCCGTACGTATTGGTGTCGAAGGCCCAGGCCTCCGGCGCCACCGGCGCGTAGCGCGACAGCGTCAGCCGCACCAGCGCATGGCTCACCAGGTACTGGCGCTGGTGCCGCTCGAAGCGGAAGCGCTGCTGCTTGTCGCGCTCCTTCGTGTCCAGCAGCGCCCAGTAGGCATCCAGGAGGCGCGGGTCGTCGATGCGCTCGGGCTCGACAATCCATACATGGACCTCATCCGGGCGCAGCGCGAGGGGCTGGAAGTCTGTCGGCATGCCCCCTTTCTACCACCGCCGCCTGCTCGCCCCTGCGTGCTTCCGCGTGGCATGGCCACTGATGGCCACTGTCTCTGGTCCGCGAGGCAGTTGGCACACACCGTTGCCCCCGCCAACCTTTCGCTCGCTCGTGTTGGGGTTCGCGGCGGCAGGTGGGGTCGCGACAAGAGCGGCTCGAGGCGTGACGGGGGGCAGGGACGGATGGAGCTCTTTCCAATTCAGTTACTCTTCATGGTGGTTCTGATGAACCGCTATGTCCTCGGGCCATTGCTACGGCGCCTGAAGGGGCGGAAGTTCGACAAAGTCGACGACACCTACCTGCCACGAGTCGCCATCGTCATCCCGCTGTTCAACGAAGGCGAAGGCATCTACCACGGCGTTCGAAGTCTCCTGGAGCAGGACTATCCCAGCCACCTGCTTCAAATCGTGGTGGTGGATGACTGCTCCAAGGACGACAGCTACGCCTGGGCACTGAAGGCGGCGGAGGGAAACCCCAACGTCATCGTCATGCGCAACCCGGAGAACATGGGCAAGCGCAAGGGCATCAACCGCGCGGTGAAGGCCGCTACGGACGCGGAAATCATCGTGTCGGTGGACTCGGACGTCATCGTCGACAAGGCCGCCGTCCGCCAGCTGGTGCGCCGCTTCGTCAGCCCGCGCATCGCCGCGGTGGGCGGCCGGACCTACGTGACGAACCGTCATCAGAACTGGATGACGCGGATGATTGAAATCAAGTTCCACTTCGCCCAGGAGTGGCTCAAGGACCTGGAGCGCAGCTTCCGCCAGGTGATGTGCCTGTCGGGCTGCCTCACCGCCTACCGCCGCCACGTGCTGCTGGAGCTGGAGCCCATCCTCGAGGCGCGCGCCATCGCGGGCATCCCCATCAAGTACGGCGAGGATCGGTTCCTCACGCGGCAGATCGTCAAGCACGACTACGAGACGGTCTACACGCTGGACGCCTTTTGCTTCACCGCCGCGCCGTCGACGCTGGCCGGGTACTTCTCCCAACAGCTCCGGTGGCGCCGCTCCAACCTGGTGGACCTGCTGGGCGGCCTGTCACACGCCTGGCGGCTCCACCCGGTCGTGGCGGTCCACTACGTGTCACAGCTCGCGTTGCTCCTCTCCTACCCGCTGGTCATCGTGCACAACGTCCTGACCGGCGAGTTCTGGGACATCCTCGCCTTCCACTTCCTGGTCATCGGCTTGCTCGGGGTCATCTATCGAATCGAAACACGGCACCTTCCCGCGGACCGGCGAGTCCACGGCGCCAGCTTCCTGCCCATGGCCCTGCTGATGCCGGTGACGTACGCGCTCTTCACACCGCTGGCGCTGCTGACGCTGGACTCAGGGAGCTGGGAGACGCGGGGCAGCGCCAGTGCCGCTCCCGAGACGTCGCCGGTCGACTCCGGGGGCCGCTTTCCTCCCACCCATGCTGGTGAGGGCACTACGCCATGAACCAACGCGTCGCCAATCGCGTCAACAGCATCGCCGTCTCCGCCTACAAGTTCATCGGTTCCCTGCTGCTCGCGCTCATCATGCTCGGGCTGGTGTCCTTTCTGTCCGTTCAGGGCTTCTTCCTGGTGAGCCGCAGCTGGGTGACCCCCACGGTCATCTCGCCGACGGACCCACAGATTCTCACGCTCAATACGCAGGTGGCCGCGCAGACGTCCGCGCGCGACCACGTGCTGTCGGACCGGCGCTCGGTGGAGAACCGCATCTCCGACGCCGAGCGCACCGTCGCCGCGGAGCGCGCGTTCCAGCAGCGTTTCCTCGTCGCCCTGCGTGGCGAGCGCGACGCCAGGGACCGGGTGGCGCAGCGGCTGTCGTTGCTGCGCCGTGAGTACAACAACGCCCGGGCGGAGATCCTCCAGTCCAACCGTGCCTTCGCCGGACTGGCGCGCACGCGCACCGACGCGCTGTACGACGCGCGCCTGATGGAGCAGGAGGAGAAGCTCACCATCAACCACCACCTGGCGCAGCTGGCGCAGAGCAACCTGTCACTGGCGCAGTCCTCGGCGGACCTGGAGACGCGGCTGGATTCGCTCCAGCGGGAGATTGCCGGCCTCTCCGCGGTGCAGTCCGGGATGGGCAAGAACGAGACGCCCCAGGGCATGACGTCCGACGTGCTGCTGTTGGAGCGTGAGTACACGCACTCCGTCCTGGAGCAGGCCCGCGCGGAGGCGACGCTGAAGAGCCTCCAGACGGACCTGGCCGCCCTGGACGAGGTGGCCCTGCGCTACGACACGCTGATTGCGTCGCTGCGTGCGTCGCCTTACCTCAAGGCCATCGAGAAGGACCTCACGGTCGCATTCGTCCCGTACGAGAACATCCCGAACGCCGAGCAGGGCACGCCGCTGTACGCGTGCGCGGCCAAGGTCATCTGGTGCCATGAGGTGGGCGTCATCGGGCGCGTGCTCGAGGGCGAGGTGTCCCTCAAGCACCCCATCCGCCAGTACATGCTCCGCGGCGTCATGGTGGAGGTCCAGCTGACGGACCCGCCTTCCGCCCGGGAAGACCTGCTCCACCTGGGCCGGCCGCCGCTGCTGCTGTGAGTCCCACCACCCTTTGACTGGAGACGGCCTCGGAGCCGGAGACACTCGACCATGCGGATGACCGTCACTTGTGGCGCATTGCTGTCACTTGCCGCGCGCCTGGCGCTGGCCCAGCCGGCGCCTCCTCCCGCGGGAGAACTCACGTCGCCGTCCAGCGAGGACCGGGCCGCCGGTTACTGCGACTTCGTCCGCGGCGTGGGCAGCGCGGAGGCCGCGCTCGAACTGGCGCCCGAGCTGTTCGGGGCCTTCGGCGTGGTCAACGCGGGCGAAGCCAGCGGCGGCGCTGGGACCACGCCGCTGGGTGAGCCGACCCCGCGAGTGACGGCAGGATTGATGTACGACCTCGTGGGGATCTACCGCGGTCGAGCCATCCACAAGCGCGCGGAGGCGGAGTGCCGCCGTCAGCGGGCGATGACGGTGCTGGAGTCCGCCATCCGCCAGGGCAGCGGCCTGGGCGAACAGGCCGCGCTGGAGGCTCGAGCTCGCGTCCTGGAGGAGGCGCTGCCTCACGCCGAGGCGCTGCTCACGTCGCTTCGAAACGACATGAAGCAGGGCCAGGTGACGCTGGAGGAGTTGAACGCGGTGCAGGTCCGGTTGGATGGGCTGCGTCAGCTCTCCAGCAACACCCAGATTGCTCGCGACCGGCTGGCGGCACGGCCTCGGGTTCAAGAAGGTCAGCGGCTGGAGAGTGTGCTGAACGAGCTGCGAGCCGCGGATGATCAGCTCGAGGCATATAACGGAGCGCTGCGCCGCTCGCGCGCCTGGCGCGTCAGCCTGCGCGGTGGGTACGACGAGCTCATTGACGTCGACCAGGACCTGCCCCTCTTCGGGCAGCTCACGCTGTCCTACAATCTGGGCCACCTGTGGCAGGGCTCGGCCAACGCACGGGCGAGGGAGGGCCGCCGCCGCGCGACGCTCGACGACGTGTCGGGCGTGCCCCAGCGGGTCAACGAGCTGGTCGCCGAGCTGCGCACCGTCCACCGCACCGAGGAGGGCCGGCTGCGCGAGGTGAGCACCCTGGTGTCGGACCTGGAAGCGCAGCTGCAGTCCATGGACGCGCTCCAGACACGGGAGGTTCGCCGCTTCCGCGGCTACCTGATGATGGAAATCACCCGCCTGCGCGCGGAGCAGGCCTATTTGCGTGCCCATGTGGAATCGCTTCAGTCCTTCCTGGGTGCCCGGTCGCCGTGACACCGCGCCGGCTGCTCGTGGCCTGCGGCGTCCTGGCCGCGCTGCTGGGCGCCGGCTCCAGTCCAGCGAATGAAGGCCGGGAGGGTGATGTCGCGCCACGCCTGGCTCCGAATGAACGAGGTGAGCCGCGCCGCCCAGAGGCTCCCCGGACGAAAGGCAGGCCCATGCTGACGCGCGTCCCATTGTCCCGACTGAGGGTCACTGAAGGGAGCCTGGAGCCCGGCCCCGGCGATCAACTCCTCGTCGACGGGCCGCGCATGCGCGCCATCGTGCCTGGAAGCACGACGAACAACGTGGCGCTGCGCTTCACCCTGCTAGGCCTCACTGAGCGCCAGGTGGCCCTGGCTTCGGGCGAGCAGCGTCAGCAAGTGGGTCTCAAGCTCTTCGCGGTGGATGCCTGCAACGTGCTGTACGCGATGTGGCGGCTGGCACCCAAGCCGGGCATCGTCGTCAACTTCAAGCGCAACCCGGGACAGCACACCAGCCGCGAGTGCGGAAACCGGGGCTACACCCTCCTGCGCCCCAAGCAGCACGTCCGGCTCGAAGCGCCCTCGTCAGGGGAGCCCCACACGCTGCGGGCCCAGGTCGACGGCAAGGTCCTCCGCGTCTGGGCGGACGACACGCTCGCGTGGACGGGCGAGCTGCCCGAAGAGGCGCTCGCGCCGGATGCCCCGGTGGGCCTGCGCTCGGACAACGTCCGGCTGAGTCTCCAGCTCTCCACGCCGCCGCCCTGAAGCATGCGGCCCCTCCGCGCCAAGCGCACAGAACACCCACGGCCGACCCCAGAGGCGCGCCAGGGGCACGCGGTCACCGGCTCCGCGCTGGCGTCGTCCCCCCTGAGCGCCACGGCAACCGCGCGGCGCCCAGGGGACACGGCACTACAGCTGAGGCTGCGGGTCCGCCGCCGGCGTCTGGGGCTTCTCCTGCTCACGCTCGGGCAGCAGCTCCGCGCAGAGCGTGGACGTGTTCTGCGTGCACACGCCCCCGGCGTCCAGGTCGAACTGCCAACGGTGACGCGGGCACACCAGGTAGCGCCCCTCCTCCACCCAGCCCTCGGACAGGTCGGCGCCCTGGTGGGGGCAGAAGCGCTGGATGGAGAAGCGCCGCCCGCCAGCCTCCACCACCGTTCGCTCCCGCTGGGACTCGGTGGAGCGGATGCCCTCGCAGAACTCGCGCATGTCCTCGATCTCCACGCCCAGGAAGCCGTGCAGCACCGGCTCATACACGTCCGGGTTGCGGCTCAGTCGCAGGCGGAACGACAGCAGGAAGTCCTCCCACGTAAGCTTGCGGTCCAACACGCGCCCCACGTCGGCCGCGCTCGTCTTCAGCGTGTAGCGGACCTCCTCCTGGATGTCCGCCACCACGTGGACACGGCGCGCCTTGAAGTCCACGCGCAAGAGCTTCTCCGGAAGCTCCGTCAGCTCCACGTAGAGCGGCATGCCCACGCGCTCGTGCAGGTCGAGGAGGTCCAGCTTGCGCTGCAGCTCCACGCGCAGCCGCTCGTGAATCTCCGCCACCTCCGCGACGAGCAGGTTGCGCCGCCGTTCGCGGAACACGGACTCCTGCCGCTTCGCGTAGTCGTGCAGGTACGCCTTCAGGTTCTCCGGCGTCACCCGCTCGGCCGACTGCGAGACGAACTCCAGCGACTTCGCGTCCAGCACGTCCCCGGGCATCGGCTCCAGGTAGCGCGTCTTGCCCTGGGGCAGACGCTGCCGCAGAAAGGCAAAGAGCTGCGTCGCGTTCGGGAAGATGTTCACCTTCTCGAAATTGAGGTGGAACTGCGCCGGGTCCAGGAAGGCCGCGGGCCCGGCCGCCGCGATGTATGCCCGCGGATGAAGCACCTCGAGCGTGCGCGCCACCGCCTCGAACTTGCTCTCCCGCTTCTTCAGCGAGATGGCCGCGTAGGTATCCGCCGGGTACTCGTAGCAGGTAGGGTGCCAGATGGCCCCGGAGAACTGCGCGGAGAACACGTCGATGGGCCCCTCCTCCGCGACGATGCGCCCCATCCGGTCATGGAGCTTGCAGTCGTTGATGTTGAGGAAGCACTGCCCGTCACCGCGCACCATCACCGCGGAGTCACGGTTGGTCCCCTGCTCCGACACGAACAGCTTCACGTAGCCGCCCTTGATGGGGACCTCGTGGCCGTCCTCGCAGGCGATGACCTGCTTGCAGCCATACCTGGCGAACACGTCCTGCAGTTCGGAGCGATGGAAGCGCGGCACCAGCACCGTGAAGTCCCGCTGGCGGATGGTGGCCAGGAACTCCGGATCGAAGTGGTCCTTGTGCTCGTGGCTGACGTAGAGGTAGCGCTCCTTGCCGGGCGTCTCCAACATCTCCCGCACGCGCGGCGCCAGGTGGTGGTTGCACGGCAGCTGCATCCACGCCGAGTCGAATGCCCCGCGGGACGACAGCCATGGGTCCATGACGACAATGGCCCCCGCCGTCTCCACGACGAACCCGGCGTGGCCCAGGAAAGTGATGTGCATGGGAAGTCTTCCTCTCTGACAGCCAGTGGGCCGGCCTGAGCGCCGGGCCCCGGCGAAACAGGCTGCCGGCGGCTGGCTGGCGCGTCGGCGCCCGCAAGGTGGGGTGGCCGAAGCCACACTCGCCACCCGCCCGGGAGGTGGACCTTCCCGTCCATGGACGCACGAAGGGCGCGGGGGACCGCGTCGGGTCCCCCACGCCCTCGTGGGAATGCGGGCTGCTGTTCAGGCGAGCTCCTGCTCCGCGGGCGCGCCAGACCTCAGCGGCTCACTGCTCCGGCGCGATTTCCCGCACGGACAGCCACTTGAAGTCCACGTCGTCGGTGCTGTCCCAACGGAACGTGGCGATGGGGCCGCCCCACGTGAGCGGAATCGCGCCATCCGCGCCGCCGCAGTGCTCGGCGTCGCCGCCCCAGTCACCGGCGTCCACGAAGTCGTAGACCTTCTTCCAGGAGACCTTGTCGGCGTTATCGTTGAGGTACAGCTCCAGGTGCACGGCCTCCTTGCCGTTGACCTGCGTGTTCCGCATCACCGTCTTGAAGCCCACCCAGCGCCCCGTCAGCGGCTCCGTCACCTTCTTGTACGGCGCCTGCTCGTAGGAGACGTGCCACGCCTCCTTCTGGAAACGAGCCTGGCCGTTGAAGTGCAGCGCGCCCTTGTAGCTGCTGCCCTCACAGCCCTCGTGGTCGTCGTTGTGCTTCCCGCCACGCGCATACATGTCGAAGTTGTCGGACTCATCGGACGCGGAGTTGAGCTTCACGAAGCCCGTCATCTCGACGTTCTTCCAGTCATTCGGCGACTGCATGTAGCCACGGCTGGCGAGCACGTCACGGTCATACGTGGCGATCTCATTCGGCTTGTAGCCGGTGGACGTGAAGACGTTCATGCGCACCTTGTCGCTCTTGAGATTCCAGGAGCCGTCCGAGTTGCGCGTGAGGTCGTCCTGCGGATCGAAGCGGCTGTCGGACATCGCGTCGTCGGCCAGGAACCACTGCTCACCGCCGGCGACGGTCGGGTGGATCATCGTCACGCCGAACTTGTCCGCGCCCGACTCGACAGGCTGCTCGGGCTCGGTCGACGGGTCCTCGGGCTCGGTCGAGGGCTCGCCGGGAGGCGTGGTGGCGACAGGTCCATCCGGCGACGTGTCAGAGTCCCCAGGGGCCGGGGTGCCAGGGGTCTGGCTACCGGGCGCCTGCTCGGACGGAGAGGGAGCAGGCAACTGCCCAGGCTGGCCAGGGGTCTCGGTCCGCCCTGGCGCGTTGGAATCCTCGTGACCAGCTTCATTTCCGCAGCCCGTGATGGCGGCCAGAGCGAAGAGCGCACCACACGTCGAGGAGAGAAAACGATTCCGAGTCAAAATAGCGTCCTTACTGCTTGAGGCATGAGGGTGACGAGCCCCCAGGCGCCTATCGCCTGGAGGTGGCTCGACGCGTCCTTCCGTCGGGAGGAGTAGCTGCCCTCAGGGACGGTGACGCCTGGCTGGTCTCATAGCCCCGTGTTTGATTTTTCCAACCGGGACGGTTCCAAACCCATCGCCTTCAAGACCACTTCCCAGACCTTTGGGATGTTCTTGACTGCCCGTATGCCCTCCAAGCCACAGAGGGAGCACGGTCGCATTATGCCCGGGTCCTTCGGTTTTCCCGATGGAGTGTGGCTGGAATTCCTATTTGCGGAAGGCTCGGATGACTCCTATCTGACGCCCCCATATGGAAACCTTCCAAAGCGTCGGTAGCCCGGGCCTGTGGGCCGGCTTTATCGCCTTCGTCATCGCGATGCTGGCGCTCGATCTCGGCGTCTTCCACCGCAAAGCCCATGTGGTGAAGTTCAAGGAGGCCCTGGGCTGGAGCGTGGTGTGGGTCAGCCTGGCGCTCGTCTTCGGCGCGGGGGTGTGGTGGAAGTTCGGGCCCGAGCCCGGCCTCCAGTTCATCACCGGCTACCTCATCGAGAAGTCGCTGTCCGTCGACAACATCTTCGTCTTCGTCGTCATCTTCTCGGCGCTGCGAATCCCCTCGATGTACCAGCACCGGGTCCTCTTCTGGGGCATCCTCAGCGCGCTGGTGCTGCGAGCCATCATGATTTTCGCGGGCGTGGCGATGCTGGCCCGCTTCCACTGGCTCATCTACGTCTTCGGCGGCTTCCTCATCCTCACGGGCGTGAAGCTCTTCCTCCAGCGCAACAAGGAGGACAACCCGGAGGAAGGCGCGCTGATGCGCCTTGCCCGGCGGACCATCCCCTCGACGCCCAACTTCGACGGGCACCACTTCTTCACCGTGGAGAACGGCCGCAAGCTGGCCACCCCGCTGCTGATGGCGCTCCTGCTGGTGGAGGCGTCGGACATCCTCTTCGCGCTCGACTCCATCCCCGCCATCTTCGCCGTGACGACGGATCCCTTCATCGTCTTCACGTCCAACATCTTCGCCATCCTCGGCCTGCGCTCCATGTTCTTCATGCTGTCCGGCGCGGTGGAGAAGTTCAGCTACCTGAAGGTGGGCCTCTCCGCGGTGCTCGTCTTCGTCGGCGCGAAGATGGCGCTCATCGACTTCGTGAAGGTGCCGCCCGCGGTGTCCCTGTCGGTCATCGCCGGCCTGCTGGGCGCGAGCATCGTCGCGTCGCTCATCAAGGCCCGGCACACGCCCACCGACGGCGCCGACGCGCACAAGGTCTGAGCCGCACCGCGGCCTCACGCCGCGCTTTCAAGCCCACTCCGCGCAGCATGCGGGGTGGGCTTTCTTGCGTCTGGCGTAGCGGTGAAGACGGAGCCCCAAAAGCAGAAAGGCCGTGAGTCCCGATTCGGACTCACGGCCTTTCTTGAGTGGGCGCAGCAGGGTTTGAACCTGCGACCCCTGCCGTGTGAAGGCAGTGCTCTACCGCTGAGCTATACGCCCTTCTGCTGTCTGCTGCCCGCCGCCGGTGTTGCCAGCGGCGAACGCGGGTGTAGATGCCATTCGCCCGCTCAGGTGTCAACGCATTTTCGACTACAGCGCGCCGAGCTTCTCATCGAGCTCGCGCAGCCGGCGCTTGAGGCCGGACAACTGCTTGCCCAGGGCCTTGAACTCGCTGCGGGGCGCGAAGTTCAGCGCCTTCATCAGCTCCTCCTGCCCCCGGTCGAGCGCCTGCTTGCCGCGCTGGGCCTTCCCAATGGCGTTGGCGATGGCCATGGCGCGACGGTCGTCGGCCATGAGCTTCTCCATGGCCTTGCCTGACACGTTGAGGGCCTGCTTCTTCAGGTCGTCCTTGATTCCCATGGGGTCTCTCGCTCAGGGCTCGTCGATGAACTGCGTCCGCAGCTGCGCGAAGACGCGGTCGGCGATGCCCTTGTACTTCATGCGTTCGATCAGCGGCTGCAGGTCGCCCTTCATGGAGATGCGGCGCTTGAGCACCGCCTCCACCGGGTCCAGCGTCCCCTTGAGGAGCTGCTTCCAGACGCTGTAGGGCGCGCGGGCCAGGTACACCGGCTCCAGCTCGTCCAGGTCGTCTGGATCCGCCAGGACGCGCGCCTTCTCGATGCGGCAGTCGCCGGGGACGACGTGCACCACGAAAGCCTTCGCCAGCTTGCCGGGCTCGGCTTCCACCACCGCCCCGAAGTCGCCCGTCCAGCCCTTGCCGGCCATGGCGCACTCGGGATCCTCATTGGTGAGGCGGACCGCTTCGTCCACCCACTCCTTCGACGGGAACTTCGCCATCTGGACTCCTAGCCCCTCCGGAAGATGCTCTTGATACTGGAGAAGAGCCCCCGGTCGTCGCTCCCGCTGCTGCTGGAGCTGGGCATCTGCTGTGAGTGACGCGACGCGACCTCCTGGAGCGCCCGCTTGAGCTGCTCCGGCGTGTCGCGGGTGGCGAGGTCCACCTTGCGCATGCCGCTCGCTTCCTCCACCGTCACCTGGAGCAGACACTCCTCGGTGAGGCGGAAGTCGATCTTCCGGCCGGCGGCGGCCGAGGGCACGCGAACCGTGCCCAGATATTCGTTGTCCACCAGCAGGTCACTGTCCCCCTGGTAGATGTCCAGCTCGATGAAGGGCGAGCCCGGCTCCTTGGGCGGAGGCAGGCGGAAGCTCTTCACCATGGGAATCAGCGAGTTCTTCTCGATGATGCGCTTCACGCGCCCGTTGGGCATCGCGTAGCCGATGGGCATGGACAGCGCGTCCAGCAGCGTCACCGCGTCGATGCTGCCCAGCGAGTCGCCCAGCAGCGCCGCGCCCAGGGCCACGCACTCGTCCGGGTGGACGCCCTTGCGCGGCGCCTTGCCGAAGTGCGCCTGGATCTTCTGCTGCACCAGCGGCATGCGGCTCTGGCCGCCCACCAAGATGATCTCGTCGATCTCCGCGCGGGAGATGCCCTTCTCCGCCAGCACCCGGTCGCAGATCTCGAAGGTGCGGTCCACCAGGTCGCCGGTGAGGCTGTTGAGGAACTCGCGCGTCAGGGGGATGCGCATGTCCATCGGCTTGCCCTTGCGCTCGTCGATGTAGGGCAGATCGATGACGACGTTGGGGATCAGCGTGAGGTCGATCTTCGCCGCCTCCGCCGCGTTCTTGATGCGCTGGAGCGCGATGGGGTTCTCCGTGTTGAGGTCGACCTTCGTCTCCTCCCGGAAGCGCTCCAGCGCGTACTCCATGATGCGGTTGTCGAAGTCCGCCCCACCCAGGAAGGTGTCGCCGCCGGTGGCCAGGACCTCGAAGACATTGCCGGCCAGGTGCAGCACGGAGACGTCGAAGGTGCCGCCACCCAGGTCGTAGACGAGGACCTTCTGATCCAGGCCCCGGTTGAAGCCGTAGGCCAGCGCCGCCGCGGTGGGCTCGTTGACGATGCGCTTCACGTCGAAGCCCGCCAGCCGGCCGGCCTCCTTCACCGCGTTGCGCTGGTTGTCGTTGTAGTAGGCCGGGACGGAGATGACCGCCCCCTCGATGGGGCCGCCCAGGAACTGCTCCGCGATCGTCTTCACCTGGCCCAGCACGAAGCTGGACACATGGGGCAGCGAGTACAGCTTGCCGCCCATCATCACCGCGGCGTCCCCGTTGGCACCCTCGACGATGTCGTACGGGAAGTAGCCCCGGAGCTCCTCCACCGTCTTGGAGTTGTACTTCCGCCCGATGAGCCGCTTGGTTCCCCAGAGCGTGTTCTTCGGGTTGGTGACCATCTGGTCCTTGGCCACCCCGCCCACCAGCAGGTCGCCGCGCGCCGACAGTGCCACGACGGAGGGCAGCGTGAGGTTGCCGCGATCGGTGGGGACGATCTTCGGGATGCGGTTGCGGACGGACGCCACCAGCGTGTTGGTGGTTCCGAGGTCAATCCCGATGATGCGAGGTCTGTCCGCCATGAAGTGAGGGGGCTCGTGCCAAAAGACGCCGCCCCTGATTCCACTGTCTATCACGTCGCGCACGGGAGTGCGCGTTTCTGGGCGACGGGGTCAGTCCACCGGGTCCGATCCACCCGGAGGGGGACCATCCTGCCCCACGGACGCCTCGGGCTCCGCCTCCGGGGTGGACAGGATGCACCGGTCGAACGGTGCGTCCTCCCCGCCGGGCAGTTCCTGGAGGAACCGGGACGGACGCAGGAGGATCCGCGCCCCGTCCCGGGGCAGTACCGACTGGGGGTACACCAGCGCCAGCGAGTCCCGCGCCCGGGTCAGGGCCACGTAGAACAGCCGCCGCTCCTCCTCCTCCTCGGGCAGGCGCGTGGCCAATGACAGCGGAAACCGCCCGTCCGCCAGCCACAGGACGAAGACGGCCCGCCACTCGAGCCCCTTGGCCTGATGGACGGTGGACAGCGTCAGGCACGCCTCCGGCCCCTCCTCTCTCAAGGCCTCCCCCGCCGCGAACTCCGACACCAGGGCGATCTCCGACAGGAAGCGCGCCACGTCCTCGAAGCGGCCGGCGAACTCCGCCAGCTGGCGGACGTCCTCCTCCCGGTGCTCCTCCTCGGAGAACTCCGCCCGGAGGAAGTCCGCGTAGCCCCCGGCGAGGACGTCCTCGATGAGGCGCCCCGGTGAGGGGGACGCCTCCGGCCGGGTCAACCTCCCCATCAGGTCACCGAAGGCCTGGAAACCCTTCTGCGCCTTGCGTGGCAGGTGCGCGCGGACGTCCGCGTGGGCCAGCCCCTCCGCCAGGGGTGTCCCCTCCGGCGATGCGCGCAGCGCGGTCCACAGGTGCTCGGCCGTCGCCGGTCCCACGCCAGGGACGCGCCGGATGACGCGCTTGAAGGCCAGCTCATCCCCCGGGTTGTTCACCAACCGGAGGTGGGCCAGCACGTCCTTGATGTGGGACTGCTCGAAGAAGCGGACGCCCGAGCGCACCCGGAAGGGGATGCCGCGCCGGGTCAACTCCAATTGGAGCTCCAGCGAGTGGTTATGGGCCCGGTACAGCACGGCCATGGCCTCCAGGGACAAGCCCTGGTCGCGGAGCTCACCGATGCGCAGGGCCACGTAGGCGGCCTGCTCGCCGGCGTCCCGGGCGGGGACGACGAGCGGCTTGACGCCCGGGGACCGAGCCGCCGTCAGCACCTTGGGGAACTGGTTCGTGTTGAGCGCGATGGAGGTGTTGGCCAGCCGCAGGATTTCCGGCGTGGAGCGGTAGTTGCGCGTCAGCGCATGGACGGAGCAGCCCGGGTAGCGTTCGGGGAAGCCGATGATGTTGGTGAAGTCCGCGCCCCGGAAGCTGTAGATGGACTGGCAGTCGTCCCCCACCACCGTGAGGTCCTTGCGCTCTCCGGCGAGCATATCCACCAGGTCGCCCTGGAGCCGGTTGGTGTCCTGGTACTCGTCCACGAGCACGCAGCGGAAGCGCTCGGTGAGCTGCGCCTTCACGTCCGGGTGATGCGTCAGCAGGCGCTTGAGGTGCACCAGCAGGTCATCGAAGTCCATCAGGTGCATCTGCGCCTTGCGCTGCTGGAAGCGCGCGGCGGCGGCGAGCACCTCGGGCGCCAGCGGCAACATCTGCGGCCGGCGGTCCATCAGCACGTGCGACACGGGCTGCTGGAGGTTGGCCGCCAGGGAAACCAGGTCCAACACCAGGTCTGGCCGGGGGAAGCGCTTGTCGCTCTTGAGCCGGCGCTCGGCGATGCACGTCACCATCAAGTCCCGCGCGTCCTCGCGGTCCAGCACGGTGAAGTTCTTGGAGAAGCCCAGCACGCCCGCGTACTGGCGCAGCAGGACGTGCGCGGCATGGTGGAAGGTGCCGCTGAGGATGCGCCGCACGTCCACGAAGGCGCCGGCCAGCTCCTCCACCCGGCGCGTCATCTCCCGGGCCGCCTTGTTGGTGAAGGTGAGCAGGAGGATGCCCTCGGGCGGAACACCCCGCTCCAGCATGCGCGCCACCCGGAAGGTCAGCGTGCGCGTCTTGCCGGAGCCCGCGCCGGCAATCACCAGCACGGGCCCCTCCCCCGCCTCCACCGCGCGCAGCTGCTCCTCGTTGAGGAGCGCGGCGTAGTCGATCCGCAGCGAGGGCGGCGCGGCCGGGGCCTGGAGCGTATCGGTGCGGGAGGCCATGGGGACGCAGACTCTAACCGGCCCGGCGCACCGGGACACCCGGATCAGGGAACCGGCTTGAGCGCGGTCAGCCGGGCGGACGCGGCCTCGCGGACCTGGGGCGACGGATCCCGCTCCCGGGCCACCTCCAGGAGCAGCCGCCCCACCTGCGGCAGCTTCGTCGCCACCACGTCCAGCGCGGCGGTGCGCTCCTTCACGGCGTTCTCCAGTCGGTCACGCACACCACGGTCCGCGCACGTCTTCACGCCGGGCGACTGCTCACGCAGCAGCAGCTCCGCGTCCGCCAGCCGCGCGTCCGCCAGCCGCTTGGCGTCCGCCGCCTTGCGCTCGAACTCCGCCAGGTCCTCGGGGAACTCGGTGCTCGCGGACCGGGCACGGGCGATGGCCGCCGCGGCGAAGTTCGCGTTGACGGCCGCCGCGCAGAGCTGCCGCGCCGACGCCAGGGGAACACGCCCTTCGGGCGTCACCGGCTCCTCCTGCGCCACCTCCAGGGACCACAGCGCCAGCTGCCGCGCCGCCACCGCCGCGGAGAAGTGCTGGCGCCGCTCCTCGCGAATCTGCACCCAGCGCCGCAGGATGACCGGATCCGGCACGCCCGACTCAGCGGCGCGCTGGTACTCCGTGGACGCCTGGGCCAACTGGCCGGACAGGTCCAGCAGCACCGCCACCGTGAGGTACATCTCCGCGCTGGTGGCGCGCTCGCGCAGGGCATCCAGGCGCGAGGCCACCTCGTACTCCGCCACGGGCCTGGGCAGCGCCGCCAGCACCGTGCGCAGGGACTCCAGGGCGTGCTGACGGATCAGCGGGTTGCGCGCCGCGCGCAGGCTCTCCAGCAGCGGATCCAACACGCGCACCGACACGTGCTGCCCCAGCTCCTCCGCGGCCTGCCAGCGGTCCAGGGCATCGGGCGCCACCAGCGCGCGGTTCAGGTCCTCCACCCCGCGCAGGTAGTGTCCCACGTGGGCGGCTTGGGCCAGTGGCTCCGGCCGGGCCAGGGCGGCGCGCTCGGCGCGGGCGTGGGCCAGCCGCTCCGGGAAGGCGGTGAGCTTCGGGCCCAGGGGATGGGCCTTCACCCGGGCCTCGGCCTCGTCCACCAGGCCGGAGACGAGCAGTCCTTCCACCTCCAGTTGCAGTAGCAGGACGCGCGCCTCCTCGCGGTGCGCGCCGGCCGGGTGCTCCTTGAGGTACGCGAAGAGCTTCGTCGCGCCGGAGGCCTTGGCCTGCGCGAAGGCTTGAGCATCCAGGCGGGCCTCCACGTCCTGGCGGCGGGGATCATCCGGCGACGCGCGCAGGTACTCCGCCAGCTTGCGCGGATCCTCCGTGGTGGCCAGCTCACGTGCTTCCGCCTCCGCCAGCAGGCGCTTCGCCTCGTCGCGCTGGACGCCGTCGGGGTGCTCCTGGAGGAACTGGCGCCAGCCGGCGACGGTGTCCGTCTCCTTCGCCCCGTTGAAGCGCAGGCCCTCCAACAGCGTCTTCGCCGTGCGCGCCTGGGCCGCGTCGGGGTACGCCTCCAGGAAGCGCTTATAGGCAATCACCGTGTGCAGGCGCTTCGCTTCCTCGAACTCCAACTCCTCCAGTCGCGCCTCGGCCGCGTCGGTGTCCGGGTGCGTGGGGTATTCGCGAAGGAAGGCGCGATAGCCGTCGATGGTGTCCTTCTTCGCCGCGCGGTCATACGGCGAGGGGATGCAGCCAGTGGCCAGCAACAGGACGGCGAGGGCTCGGCGAAAGGAGGCCATGTCCCTGGAGCAATACCGCACCCGCGCCCACCCGGAAACCCAAGCGCGGACGGACGGTTGCCTGGGTAGGTTTTTTGACGACACAGCTCCCCGGGCGGACCATGTGCCCCCAGGACGCTACAGGGAGGTCGCACCATGAGGACAGTCACGCTGATGGGAATCCTCGCCACGCTGGCGACCGGCTGCGCCACCACGGGCGCGCCGCTGGAGCCGTGGCTGGACTCCTACAGTCTTCGCTACCGCTCCGCCTCCCCGCCCGCCTTCCCGCGCGAGTCCCTCTCCAAGCAGGTGGCCACCGCGAACCGCGAGGCGCCCGCGGCGCGTCCCGGCACGGTGGCCGCCCGCCCCGCCAAGGCGCCGGGTGGCAAGTCCCGCGCGACGCCGGCCCGGGCCACGCGCCCCACCCCCGTGGCCGGTGATGCGCGCGCCAAGGTGGTGACCACGGCGCGGGCGCTGGTGGGCAAGACGCAAGTCGCACTCAACGGCCGCAAGTACCCGTCCGACTGCACCGGCCTCATCGAAGGCGTCTACGCCCAGGCCGGCGTCACCTTCCGGGGGACCGTGCAGCCCGGCGACAACGGCGTCACCGCCATGTACCGCTTCGCCCGCTCGCGAGGCCGCGTGTACTCGGAAGAGCGGCCGACCCCGGGCGACCTCGTCTTCTTCAACGAGACGTATGACCAGAACCGCGATGGGCGCCGCAACGACGGCCTCACCCACGTGGGCATCGTGGAGAACGTGAGCGCCAGCGGGACGGTCACCGTCATCCACCGCGTGCGCCGAGGCGTCGTGCGCTACCGCATGAACCTGGAACGCCCGCATCTTCGGAGGGATCCGAAGACGGGCGAGGTCCTCAACGACATGCTCCGGCACCCGGGCCCCAACCGCGAGCCCGTCCTCACCGGGCAGCTCTTCGGGGGCTACGGCAGCGTGCTGCCCAAGAGCCCCAAGGCCCAGAAGCCCGTCCCCGTGGCGCTCCGGTAACGGGCTCCTGGAGTCCGACTACGCGCGCGCCGTCCGGTCCCACGCGGCGCGCTGCGAGTTGCGCAGGAAGCGCCAGAACCCCACGACGATGGCCAGGTTCATGGTCACGAAGTAGTACGCCACCGACGCGGCCTTCTTCGCCGTGCCCCGCTTCAGCACCCCCGTCTTCCCCAGGTACGCGAGCGCGTAGAACAGCACCTGGCTGAACAGGGTGAACTGGTAGAAGAGCCGGTCCAGCAGGAACAGGTTCGCCACCAGCGCCATCCCCATCAGCGCGGGGGCGCACCAGCGCAGCAGCTTGTGTGACCAGAAGGCGAAGGCCGGGAAGCCCGCGGTCGGCAGCAGCAGCCCGGGCACCATGCGGATGCTCTGGAAGTTGCCCGCGGCGATGCGCGCCCGGCGGCCGAACTCCTTGCCGTAGTCCTCCGTGGTCTCCTCGTGCGCCACGGCGTGCTCTTCGTAGACGACCTTGTAGCCCTGATCCAGGATGCGCAGCGGAATCACGAAGTCGTCCACGATGGTGGACGGCGGCAGCAGGGTGAACAGCGAGCGCCGGATGGCATAGAGGCCGCCGTTGGCGCCCACCACCGCGCCGCGCCGCCCCTCGTACATCTTGATGAGCGACTCGTAGCGCCAATACGCGCGCTCCTCGTAGTCCTGCTTCGTGGGGTTGTAGAGCCGCAGCCTGCCGCAGACGGCCCCCACCTCCGGGTCCTCGAAGTGGCGCACCAACCGCTCGATGGCCTCGGGTTCAATCATCGTGTTGGCGTCGGAGAGAACGACGATGTCCCCCTGAGCCATGGGGATGCAGCGGTTGAGCACCGTCGTCTTGCCCGCCCGCGGCGCCGGCGAAAGCCGCACGCGCGCGTCGGAGCAAGCGCGGACGATGTCATCCGTCCCGTCCGACGAACCATCCGAACCGATGAGCACCTCGAACCGCTCCGCCGGGTACGCCAGCGCGAGGCTGTTCTCCAGCTTCTGCTGGATGCACGAAGCCTCGTTGTAGGCCGCCACCACCAGACTCACCGAGGGCAACGCCCGCTGCCCGCCGGAGCCTTGATTGGCTGTTTCCGCGCGCCGTACATCGCGGGCGTTCCTGAGCACCTGCGCGGCCCCTTCAAGCAAAAAAAGGCTCAAGGGGTAGAGAAAGTAAGTGTGTGCTAGCAGCAGCACGGCACACCAGAAGAAGACATCCGCCATCAACCCTGCCTCCCAGCACCCAGTCCTCGAAACGGGTCCGGGTTCAGCAAGAGGCGTGCCTCCTCCAGGCGCTTGAAATCACATGCAGTCGCGCGACGGAGGGCTCCGCACTGGGTGAAGGACTGGACTTTCTCCAGCCCTCGAGGCGGCGGAAGCGGTCGTCGTTTCAGGGCGAGGCGGCGTCCGCGTCAATCTGCGCGATCAGCCGAGCCGCCGCCTGGTGTTGAGGGTTCAGCGCCACGGCGTCGTCCAGGAGTGAACGGGCGCCTGCCGTATCCTTCAGCTTCAGCGCCACGCGAGCACCGAGCAGGTAGGCGCGCAGCAGCGTGCTGTCGGCCTGGCGCAGCGCCTCCAGGTCCCTGGCCACCGCCTCGAGCGACTCCGGCGGCGACCCGGCGCTCAGCGCGTACTCGGCCCGAGCCAGCGTGCTCCACGGGTACGGAGCGCTCTCCACGTTGCGCAGACGCTCGGCCAGCGCCAGGGCGTCCGGCGCCGCCAGGACGGAGGCGTGGAGAGCGCGTGCCTTGAGCCGTGCCGCCGCGGCACTGGGCGGCTCGGACTCCGGCGCCTTGCGCAGTTGGGTCAGCTGCTCGTCCAGCTCCTTGCGAAGCGTGTCGGTGGTGACACGCAGGGACGCCATTTCGCGCGCGTTGGCGTCCTGCTCCTGCTGGAGTGAGGTGCGGCGAGCCACCTGGTCGGCAAGGACGCGCATCTTCGCCGCGGCCTCCAGCCCCCGGGCGATGGCAGCGCCCTGGAGACGCAGACGCTCGGCATCAGCCTGGACATCCGACAGACTCAGCGTGAGCGCTACCGCCAGCTCGGCCTGGACGCCGACGTAGCCGGGATTTTCGGTGGCGATGGTTCGCAGCCGATCGACGGCCCGCTCGCGGGAGGCGGAGTCATCTCGACGGAGCAGCACCGACGCACCGTCCGTCGCCTCCACCACCTTGGCGGGGATCTCCTCCCCGCGATTCTTCAGCGCGACGTAGCCCAGCGAGGCCACCACGATGAGTCCAACCAGGATGGCCAGCACCATCCTGGGACGGACTCGCTGGGAGTTGCCGTGCTCGAACGCCCGCGCTCCGTCCATCGACAGACGGGTGGACGCAATCAGGTCCGGAGGGAGCTCCAGGGGGGCCCGGCGTGATGCGGTTCCCGCCAGAGGCCCCAGGTCCGAGACACTGGAGTCATCGAGGGGGCTCAGCCCCCCTGCCCCGGCGCCCGGCGCCGCGGTGGGCTCCGAGTCTGGCGGGAGCTGGATGCCCCCTTCGGCGCCGGACAGCGGAGACAAGCCGAAGGGGCGCGTCGTTCGGACGCCCGCGAAGGGCTCGGCGGCATCCGGTGACGACGTGAGGGCATCGCCGGACAGGCTCGCGGGCGCGGGAACGGGCGGCACGGAGCCGAAGATCCGCGTCGACCCCACAGGTGCCTCGGAGACAGACGGCCGAACGGCGCTGAACGTCTGGCTGCGCCCCAATGGGGCCACGGAATCGCTCGCGGGAGGCACGGCGAATCCAACGGAGGCGCCGTCCGCCGAGGCAGCGCCCTGGGATGCAACCTGCGCCCCGCCGGCGTGAGTCGGGCTCGCGGGAGGCGCGTACGCACCAAAAGTCTGGGTCGCGTTGCCTGGCGCCACGGAGCCAGGTCCGGCACTCCCTGGCGCGCCGTGTTGCGGTCCGGAAACCGTGCCGTAGGTCTGCGTCCCTCCTACGGGGGAAATGACAGGTGCCACCGGAGGAACAGCGCCGAACATCTGTGTCCCGGCCCCGGGAGCTCCGCCCTGCGACGGGGTGCCAGCATCGGCCGCCGGTCCCCTGAAAGGCATCGTCCCGAACGCCTGCGTCCTGTCCACAGGGGGCACAGCCCCGAACGTCTGCGTGGCGCCAACGGGAGGCACCGCCCCGAACGCCTGCGTCGCGTTGTCGGCGCCCTGCCCCTTCGACGCCACCGCACCGTACGACTGCGTCGTCGTCACGGACGAACCCGCCGTGGCGCCAGGGGGAGTCCCCGCGAAGAGCTGCGTGGACTTCATGCTCGAGCGCGCGGGCCCTGCCCCGTCCGTCACCGCCGGAGTCGAGCGCGAGGGCGGCGGCGCACCGTGTGGCGTGGCCATGAACACGTGACCACAGCGCGTGCACTGAACGGAGGCGCCCCCCGGCGGCAGCAAGCGGGAGTCGAGGACGTACTGCATCGAGCACTGCGGGCACGAGATCTGCACTCGACGTGCTTACCACACGGGCCCGGCGTCGGGAGGCGCTCCAAGCGACGTGGCCGCCTGGAGGGTCTGCAACTTGGCGGAGCCCACGCCACGGACGGCATCCACGTCATCCCAGCTCTTGAAACCACCCTGCTCCTCGCGGGCCTCCACGAGGCTCCGCGCCAGGGAGCGCCCGACGCCCGGGAGCAGGGCGAGCTCCTCCTCGGTCGCCGAGTTCAAATCCAACGGACGCCCCAGGGCCAGCGCCTGGGCACCGGTCGGCACGGCGCCGTCTCCACAGGCGGCTACACCATCTGGACGGATCCGCACTGACTCAGCGGCGCAGTCCAACGCGGGCGCCGCATCCGGCCAGCGCAGGCGCGCGACGACGCCCACGCCCAACACCCCCAGCGCGACGGCTGCGAGCGCGGCAGTGCGGCTCGCCATGCGCTCAGACCTTCTCGCCCATCAGGGCCGCCATCTCGGAGACGGCGGAGACGCCTTCCGGCGGCATCGGCTGATCCAACCCGAAGGCGGTGTGCAACGCGCGCACGGCCAACTCCGTGTACTTGGCCTGGACCACGCAGGACACCTTGATCTCCGACGTGGAGATCATCTGGATGTTGATGCCCTCGGCGGACAGCGCCCGGAACATCCGCGCCGCCACACCCGAGTGATTGCGCATGCCCACACCCACGATGGACACCTTCGCGATGTCCCCGTCCGTCTGGATACCGGACGCGCCAATCTCCTCGGCGACCTTCCGCACCACGTCCTGCGCGGCGAGGAAGTCCGCCTTGCCCACGGTGAAGGTCACGTCCGTGCGTCCGTCCCTGGACGGGTTCTGCACGATGAGGTCCACCACGATGTGCTTCTCATCGAGCGGACCGAAGATCTTCGCCGCGGCGCCCGCGACGTCCGGCACACCGCACACCGTGATCTTCGCCTCGTTGCGGTCATACGCGACGCCGCGGACCAGCACATCCTCCATGGAACTGTCCTCCTCGCACACGAGGGTGCCGGGGTCGTCGGTGAAGGACGACTTCACCCAGAGCGGCACCTTGTACTTCATGGCGAACTCGACCGAGCGGATCTGCAACACCTTGGCGCCCACGCTGGCCAGCTCCAGCATCTCCTCGTAGGTGATGCGGTCCAGCTTTCGCGCGGACGGAACCATGTTGGGGTCGGTGGTGTAGACGCCGTCCACGTCCGTGTAGATTTCACAGGCGTCCGCGTTCAGCGCGGCCGCCACGGCCACGGCGGTGGTGTCGGAGCCGCCACGGCCCAGCGTGGTGACGCTGCCGGACTCGTCCATGCCCTGGAAGCCCGCCACCACGACGATGTGGCCCCGAGCCAGCGCGGCGCGGATGGGTTGCGCGTCGATGCTCTTGATTCGCGCTTTGGAGAAGGTGCTGTCGGTGACGATGCGCACCTGACGGCCGAGGAAGCTGGTCGCCTTCCCCTGCTGGGCGTGGATGGCCATGGCCAGCAGGCCGATGGAGACCTGCTCACCGGTGGCGACGACCACGTCCTGCTCGCGCTCGTCCGGCCGGTCGGTGATTTGCGCCACCAGTTTCAGCAGCCGGTTCGTCTCGCCGGACATGGCGGACACGACGACGACCACGTCATGCCCCGCCTCCTGGGCGGCCAGGCAGCGCAGGGCCACGCTCTTGATGCGGGCCACGTCACCTACGGAGGTACCGCCATACTTCTGGACGATGAGTGCCACGGCGCCTGCAACCTCCCTCTCCAGACGGGCGGGAGCTATACGAGCCCGGCTGGCGGGTGTAAAGCGCCGGCCAGCACCTCCGCACCCGTTTACGTTAGGGTGCCTGCCCTTTCGCCGCACCCATTGGAGTCCCGAATGTCGCGCCCCCGTATCCTCATCGACGGTGACACCCTGAAGCTCGAGGAAATCCTCCAGGTGGCTCGCAACGAGGCCACCGTGGAGCTGTCGCCCGACGCCGCCACCCGCGTGCGGGCCTCGCGCGCCCTGGTGGACCGCGTCGCCGCCGGAGACACGCCCGCCTACGGTATCAACACCGGCTTTGGCACGTTGGCCGAGGTCCGCATCGACAAGAAGGACCTGCGCGACCTCCAGCGCAACCTCATCCTCTCCCACGCGTGTGGCGTCGGCACGCCCCTCCCCCTTCCCGAAGCGCGGGCGCTCCTGCTGCTCCGTTGCAACGTGCTCGCCAAGGGCTACTCCGGCATCCGCATGGAGACGCTGGCCCTGGCGCTGGACATGCTGAACCGGGACGTCGTTCCCGTGGTCCCCGAGCGGGGCAGCGTGGGCGCCTCCGGGGACCTCGCGCCGCTGGCGCACCTGGCGCTCGTCTTCATCGGCGAAGGTGAAGCCTTCTACCAGGGGCAGCGGATGCCCGCGAAGCAGGCGCTGGAGCGCGCCGGCCTGCAACCGGTGGTGTTGGAGGCCAAGGAGGGCCTCGCCCTGGTGAACGGCACGCAGGCCATGTGCGCGGTGGGCACCCTGCTCCAGCTTCGCGCGGAGTCCCTGGCGGACATCGCCGACGTCGCGGGCGCCATGACGCTGGAGGGGCTGCTGGGAAGCCACAAGCCCTTCATTCCTGAGATTCACGACGTGCGCGCGCACCCGGGCCAGAAGGACGTCGCGGCGCACCTGCGGCGCATCCTGGTGGGCAGCGAGCTGGTGGAGTCGCACGTCAACTGCAGCAAGGTGCAGGACCCCTACTCCCTGCGCTGCATGCCGCAGGTGCACGGCGCTGCGCGCGAGGGCATCGCGTTCTCCCGGCGCATCCTGGAGGTGGAGGTCAACAGCGCCACGGACAACCCGCTCGTGTTCGCGGACACGGAGCGCATCGTGTCGGGCGGCAACTTCCACGGCCAGCCCATCTCCCTGGCCATGGACGTGGTGGCCATGGCGCTGACGCAGCTGTCGTCCATCAGCGAGCGGCGCGTGGAGCAGCTCGTCAACCCGTCGCTGTCCAACCTGCCGGCGTTCCTGGCGAAGAACTCCGGGTTGAACTCCGGCTTCATGATCGCGCAGGTGACCAGCGCCGCGCTGGTGGCCGAGTCCCGCGTGCTGAGCCACCCCGCGTCCGTGGATTCGATTCCGTCCTCCGCGGGCCGCGAGGACCACGTGTCCATGGGCATGACGGCGGCGCTCAAGGGCCGTCAGGTCAGCGACTTCGCCCGTTCGTGCCTCGCGATTGAAATCCTGGTGGCGGCGCAGGCCCTGGACTTCCGCCTGCCGCTGAAGCCCGGCAAGGGCGCCCTCGCGGCGTACGAGCTGGTGCGCTCGAAGGTCCCCCACATGGACAAGGACCGCGAGCTGCACCGGGACATCGAGGCGGTGAGCCAGCTCGTCGACTCTGGCGAGCTGCTCGCGGCGGTGCGCTCCGCCACGGCCTGACGCCGCACGAGCGACAGCGACGTCTCGCCCCATGACGAAGGGCCCGAAGCCATCGAGAGCAGGCGCTCGGCTCCGGGCCCTTCCCCGTGACATGCCCCGCGCGACGAACAGCGCCGCGCGGGGCGCATCCTGGCTTCAGCGGAACGGGCCGCGCACCTCGTAGGTGACGCCGTTGCCATCCGCCCCGCGCTGCGAGCTGAAGTACAGCCGCTGGCCATCCGGACAGAAGGCGGGGCCGGTGAGTTCGGAGCCCGCGTGCCCCACCACCTGGAGGAATGGCGCGACAGAGCGCTCAGGGCCCGGGGTGAAGAGGCACAGCTGGAGGTCGTCACCATCCTCAGCCACATAGAGGTCACCCGAGCGGGACACGGTGATGTTGTCCACGCCGCGCAGCGGCGACTCCGGGTAGAGGCCGTCGTCGTAGAGGATCTCCACCTTGCCGGTGGCCGGGGTGTGGGCCCAGACGCGATTGTCGCCCTTGGTCGTGAAGTAGATGGTGCCGCTGTCGTGCCAGCAGCCTTCGCCACCATCGAACGCGGTCGTCAGGAAACGGGCGCGCTGCAGAGACGCGGGAAGCGAGGCGGAGACCCTCACCCAGCTGAAGGTGGCGGCGCCATCCAGCGCGCTGCCATTCAGCTTCGCGGCCTCCAAGGTGCCCGAGGACAGCGAGGGCCACTGGGCGGGGGTGAAGCGGTAGAACCGCCCCTTCGGCCGATCCTCCGTCAAGTACAGGCGCATGCCCACCGGGTCCACGGCGACGGCCTCATGGGCGAAGGTGCCCAGCGCACTACGCCGCAGTCCCTGTGAGGGTTCCTGGGGATTGCATTCCCAGACATGGCCCCCATCCCATTCCTCACAGGACAACCAGGTGCCCCAGGGCGTGGCCCCCCCGGCGCAGTTGAGCTGGGTGCCTTCGAGGATGCGGTAGGCGCTCGTCACGTTGCCGCCTCCATCGAAGCGAATCGATGAGGCACCTCCAATCAGCGGCAACTCACAGTTGGAGGTGTAGACCCAGCCGCCATCGTCGGTGGGGAAACAGGTGCCGCCGTCCGGAGCGGCGTGCCACGTGTAGGGCGTGCCGGGGACCCGCTGTCCGGTGCGAGCGACGATACGTGAGCTGAAGCCCGCGGGCAGCCTCAGCCCCTGAGCATCCGGAGCACTGGCGATGGCACCGTAGGGGCCGGGCCCCGGCCGGGCGGGAGCGGCATGGACGGAACGCCAGAAACCCGGCCCCAGGGCCAGGAGTCCGCTGCTCATCGCCGTGAGTCGAAGGAAGCTCCTGCGCTGCATGGGCGTATCTCCATTCGCCAGAAGGCCCAGGAGATTGTGTTGCCCATGCCCGCGCGCCAACTCATCACGGGTCGGTCACCTTGTCGTTTGGGCGACAAGGCACCACGCAGGTCACGACAAGCCCTACACGCCGCGGCGTCGTGGCGTGCTCGCCGTCACCTGCCGCATGCTCCAGAGACACGTGGTGTCTCCAGTTGAATCCTTCATGGGCTCGACGGCCGCGAGGAACGCGCTCCGGACGTCTGCGGGAGCGACTGCGCCACGCCTCGAACCAGCGTGGCGTCCCCCTTTCAATCGCGCCTGGGCGAGCGGGTCCTCGCAGAGGCGCAGCCGTTCACCGGTTCAGGCCATGTTCGAGGCTTGCCCCGCGTCCCTTGAGCTGGCTGCGCAGCGCTTCCGTCGAAATCGAAGGCGTCCCCTCCGGAGCCATGAGCGTCTGTCCATCCTCGGCATAGAGCGCCGGGCGCCGGTACAGCATCCGAAGCGCGTGCAGGTGCGGGTACACCTGTGACGCTTCGGGGTTGAGCTCGCGCAGGTGCTTGCGAAGCAGCGGCGCGAACTTCGGGCTCATGGCCGGGAAGATGTGATGCTCCTGGTGGTGGCTGAAGTTGTAGTGCAACCAGTCCATCACCGGATGCGTCGCCACGCTGGCCGTGTTCACGAAGGGGTTGTCCGACTCCTCGTGCGCGGCCAGCAGCCAATGGTTGGTGGCGATGTAGATCATCAAGGTGATGTTGCCGATGAGGAGCGGAAGGATGAGCGCATAGAGCGCCCCCATTGGCCCCATCCACCAGCCCACCGCGACCCACCCCAGCAGCACGAGCACCGTGAGGACGCGCTCCCGCGTTCGATGCATGTGCACATGCTGGAACTGCGGCAGCCGGCTGTGGTGCCAGAGGAAGGCCTGTCCCTGGGCGGTGAAGAAGAAGCTGAAGCTGACGAAGCTCAGCAACGAGCCCGAGCCCGGAGACATCGCGTGGAACACCTTCGCGAACCACTGGGTCCGCCACTCGCTCTGCCGCGGCAGGATGTCCGGGTCCCGAACCAGGACGTTCGCCGCGCTGTGGTGTGCCTGGACGTGCCACGCCCGCCAGTTCCCCGGGGTCACCAGGAACGGGCTGAAGCCCACCCAGCCCAGGAGACTCTCCAGCGCCCTGCTGCGGAACACCGCGTGGTGCAGCGCCTCATGCGCCGCCAGCCCCACGGCCGTCACCATCTGCCCGAGCGCGAACGAGATGAGCAGGCACGCCCACCATGGCAGCCGCCCGCTTCCCGCGGCCCACATCAAGACCACCATCACCGGAACCAGCCCGAACGCGACGATGCCTCGCAGGGGCTGCGGCTGGAAGGACTCCGGCGGCATCACCCGGCGCAGCTCCGAACGCAGCCACCGGGGGTCATCGGCGGGAATGGGCCCCGCCTGGGGATTGGAAGAGTTCATGCGTTCACCCGAAGGAAGGAGGTCTCAAGCCATGGGCCGCGCAAGGCCGCCCTCGAGCAACATCCGAAGCCGTCCCGCCTCGTCGAGCGCAGCGACGGTGCCGCACTCCAGCAGGTCGCCATCCACTCGCGGAGGAAGTGCCTTCAACGAGAGGTGAAGCGGCGCTCCACCCCGGACGTCCACCAGGCCGCGGTCGAACGTGGCCCGCTGGAACTGGATGGGCGCGAACACCGCGCTCGACTCCCCATCCACATGCATGGCGCTCAGGCGCAAGGCGGCATCCAGGACGAGCGCGGGCACGGTGCTGCCCGCCTGACGAGGCTCGGCCGGCAGCCCCAACCGCGCGAACCGGGCCGACGGCTCGATGCGAATTTCCTCCAGGCAGTCGAACATCTTCCGCAGTTCGATGGGCGCACCGGCGGCGCAGTGTGGGTCGTGGACCCGCAGTGCCTGTCCCGACGGCGCCGCCGCCTCCAGCTCCGGCGTGCCTCGCGGCGGCTCCGCCGTCAGCGTGAACCGCGCTTCCGCATAGACGAGGTCCTTCTCCAGCACGACACCCGAGGCATGGACGATGTCCCCCATCAGCCGGACCCGCACGCCATGACATCCGGGCGCATCGACGAGGGGCGTGCATTCGGCGCGCAGGTGCTGACGCCCCCCCTGCTTGACGCGGATGAAGCGTGAGAACCGGACGTCCTCGATGGTGACGGTGCGCAGCTCTGGCCGCCCGTTGCCCACCGCGGCTTGCAGCATCAGGTCCAACGCCCAGGCCCCAGGCAACGTGGGCGTGCCGCGCACGAGGTGGTCCTCTAGGCACGGCACACTCGCCGCATCCACGACCAGTTCGCGCTGCACGGGCCCCGCCGACAGAGAACGCGCCTCCTCCGCGGGCAGGACCTCCAGTGCGTAATAGGAACGCTCGCTCTCCGTCAGCTGGACGTTGATGGCCTGTCGAGGCCGACCATCCACGAGTTGGAGGAAGAGCGCTTCGCCTTCCTCCGCTCGGATTCCTCGCAGATGTCGGCTGGCACCGAGCACGCGGTACTCCGACCCCCGTGTCATGCCGATTCCGTCCCAGGCCAACCAGCCCACGCTGCACCAGCGGACCTCCTGGCTCGCGTCGCTGACCCAGGCGCAGAGCCGGTCCAGCGCCTCGTTCGCCGCGCCGTAATCCGCCTGCCCGTCATTCCCGATGTAGCTGAACGCGGAGGTGAGGACGTGGAACGGCACCGGCCGAGCAAGCCGATTCACGCAGGCTTCCCGCAGGTTCCTGAGCCCCAGCAGCTTGGTGCCCAGGTTCGTGCGCAACTCCCCGAGCTGCCTGCGATTCAGCTTCTTGGACGTCTGCGTGCCCGCCCCATGCACCACCAGGTCCAGTCGCCCATGCGTGTCGACGATTTCCTGGACCACGCGGTCCACGTCCGCCGCTCGCGTGACGTCCGCGGCCCGGTAGAGCACCTCGCCCGGGAGCCGGGCCAGGCCCTCCAGCGTGGCCTTCAGCTCGCGAGCGGCCAGGAAGCGCTCGAAGCGCTTGCGCAGCGCTGGCATGCGCACGCCCCGATTGCTGGCCAACTCCGAGGCGTAGAACGCCCGCTCCATCGCCGGCAGGTCTTCCTCACGGGCCTGGAGCACACGCAGGGGTGCCTCATCCGGATCGCTCCGCCCTAACAGGACCACCTTGCATCCGAACCGCTTGAGCAGGGCTCCCGCCAGGACTGCCGTGACGCCCCGTCCCCCGCCCGTGAGCAGGACCACCGAGCGCGAATCGAGCGTCGCCGCCAGGTCCGCCGTGACGTCCGTCACCCGCAACACGCGGACACAGCGCACCGGCCCTTCGAAGCAAACCTCGATGGAGTGACTCCCCTCCACCTCCGCCCCCAGCTCCGCCTCGGCCAGCTCGAGCGCCTCCTGGATCGGCATGGCCGTGGTGGAGACGGCACGAACGTTCCGGGCAGGCACTTCCCGCCCGATGGACTTGAGCATCCCCGCGAACAATCCCGACATAGGATGCAGGCACCGCCGTGGGCCCACAGCGCCAATGCACAGACTCACCAGCTCCACCTCGCCACGAGACAGGCGCTCATACGCGCGGCGGGCGGCCAGGAAGAGCAACTCCAGGGCCCCGTGCTTCATGGCCGTGTCGGCGACCACCGCGGCCTCAAGCGCCCCTGCCTCGATGTGGGTGACCGCGAGGATGACCTCGGGCTCGAAGCCAAGAGCGGCCAGCCCGGCCTCCGCGGAGGTGTCGGTCGTGAGGTCGATGTACCGGAGGCGTCCCGAATCCGAACCAGTTCCTGGACAGAGAATCAGGTGCTCCGCTCCGCACAGGGCCTCCGCCCGAACTGCAAGTTCGCGCGCGAGCGCCACGTCCTCCGCGATGAACAGCACCCGACGGCCTCGGAGATACGACGACCGTGTCTTCCGAGCCGTCCGCTCCACCAGCACGGGCGACAGATACTGAATCGGCGCGGCGTGGTCGAAGCCTCCCGCTGCGACTTGCAACTCGGCTCCCGATGCGCTGTCGACGGGTGACGACGCGGATTCAACAGGACGGGAAGGAGCAATCCGCACTCCCTCTGAAGGTCGGGATGGCAGTTCGCTCCGGCCGTCCGTCACGGCATCAGGATGCGTCCGAAGAGGTGACGTGGAGGCGCCGATCCTCCCTCCCTGCCCCACTGCCCGAGATGACACGCCAGGCCGGCCCTCCGTTGCGGCCTGGTCGTGGGCTCGCGACGACGACTCCATTGCTTCCACGGGCAGCCCGTCCGCCATCGGCTGGAGCCGCACTTCGAGCCGGACACCTGTCGCGGCATCGGGGTGGAACCGCAGCGTGCCAGCACGCCCATCCGCCGCCGCGTGTACGGCGCGCAGCAACGCCAGGCTCTCCGCCGCCGAGTGCGGTGGCAGGTCGACCCCCGCACCTGCCCCCTTCGTGCCACGGGTGGAAAGCAGAAGGTGGCACATGGGCTTCAAGCCGAGCCTTCGGGCCTTCTCCGCCGTCGTCACCGCGAAGAGTGCCGCGCCTTCCTCGGGCTGCTGCGCCCCTCTGACTTCACCCGGCCTGCCAATGTGCGTACTGCCCACGAGGACCAGCTCGAAGCCGCTCTCCAGCAGCCCCCGCGCCGCCTGGAGCGCCGCCGCGGACGACGCAGCCCCCGCATCCACCACGAAATTGGGCCCCTTGACGTCGAGCGCCCCCGCGACACGGCCGGGCGTGACATTCGGCATCATCCCCTGAAGCGTGTACGGTCCCGAGGGACGGAGGCTCTCCATCACCGCCGAGTGAAGACGCTCCGCCAGGGGCAGCACCGCGGCGGATGCTGGCTCGCGACGAGCCTTCTCGCTCAACCGCCGTTGCAGCGTGAACGCGAGGACGCGCTGGACCGCCTCGACACCACGGCGCGTCTTGCCCTCGAGCCCCAGTACGATGCCCGTCCCCGAACGAAGCGCGTCGAACACGCCCAACTTCTGGGCGAGCGCACTCCCGACCACGAGCCCGAGGTGCTGCGTCGCGTCCATGTCCTCGGAGATGTCGGGCAGCAGGCGCACCGTGGGCGGCAGGCGCAGTGCCTGCAGATCGAAGCGCGCGCCCACCTCGACAGGAACACCCGCTTCGGGCCGCCCGCGTCCATCCGGGAACAAGCCCTCCGCGGCCACGACCACGAGTTCGGCCTCCGATGGGATGCCCTCACGGGAGCTCGGCGCCGGCGAAGGCCCCCGGTACTCCTCCAGCACCAGGTGGGCATTGGTTCCGCCAAAGCCAAAGCCATTGGTGGCGGCACGACGAGGCCATTCGCCATTCTCCGGCCAAGGCTGCTCGCGCGTGTTCACCTCGAAGCCGGGCCCCATGGCGCGCAGCGCGGCGCCGGGCGCATCGAAGTTGGACTGCACCGGGAAGATCCGGTGCTCCATCGCCTTGCACAGCTTGATGACCGAAGCCGCACCCGCGGCCCAGCCAACGTGGCCAATCAGTGCCTTGACGCTGGCGAGCTGAACGCCACTGCGCTTGCCACCAAAGACGCGGGCAATCGACTTGAGCTCGGTGGCGTCCCCCGCGGGAGTCGCCGTTCCGTGCGCCTCGATGTACTGCACGCTCGCCGGGTCCACCTGGGCCCCCGAGTAGCACGCCTCCATCGCCGCCACCTGCCCCTCCGACCGGGGCACGTTCGCCGAGCTGCTCCGCCCATCACTGGAGAGCCCCGCGCCTCGAATGACGGCATGGACCCGGTGCCCCGCCGCGACTGCGTCCTTCAGGCGCATCAGCCCAACGACGCCCGCGCCTTCACCAAAAATGACGCCGTCCGCGCGCACGTCAAAGGGCCGGCTCCCCGTGGGGGACAGTCCGTTGAACTGTGAGAACAGACAGCTGTTGCCAGGCCCTGGCGAAAACACACCGCCAGCAAGAATCAGGTCCGAGTCCCCTCGCTCCAGCGCCTTCATGCCCAGCGCCATGGCATAGAGCGACGACGCACAGGCAGCGTCGAGCAGCGTGGTCGCGACCCCCTGCCCCACCACGTCCGTCACCACGGCCTGCAGGGTGGGATGCGGCGCCAGGTCACGGGAGATGGCCTCCACCCCAAGTGCCTCACGCGCCGCGCACGCCAGCGCCGCGATGTCATGAACCCGCTCCCCCCTGGCACTCAGCAGCGCCTCTCCAGCCTCCACGCTCAGCGCGGCGTCGTACTCGGCCGACCCTTCCGCCGTCGAACCGAGCAGGCACTGGATGCGCCCCGGCGACTTCGATGCCACCGGCTTCAGTCCCTGCATGGCCTGCGAGAGGGCGATGGCCAGCAGCTTCTGCTCGCGGACGTACTGCTGGAAACGCGTCGGGTCGAAGCCCGGCGGCGGAACCAGGTCCGCATCCCGCACATACCCCGTGAGCAGGGTGTACGTCCGGTCTGGAGTTCCCGCGGGACCCACGAAGTCCGTCACCAACTCGGGCTGCAACAGTCCCTGGTCGACGATGCCGCTGATGCCCTTCCGGATGTTCTGCCAGTACGTCTCCGGGTCCTTCGCGCCCCCCGGAAGGATGCAGCCCAGCGACACCACGGCAATGCCGTTTTCGTCGCCCTCGGCGGCCTCCACGGACTTCGGCTCGATGCCAGCCGACGGGGCAGACCGCTCCGCCGGAAGCAGCTTGCTGATGACGCTCACATCAGCGGCCATCTCCGCCGGGATGATCTTCTGGACGATGCGCGCCAGGACGCCCGTGGTTCCGCAGTCGACGAAGCGCGCGCATCCCGCGCGGGAGAGCGTCTCCACCGTCCCCAGGAAGTCGAACGAGCGCACCAGGTGCGATGCGAGCGCATCCGCCAGCTCTGGCCGCCCGCCCACATAGGCGCGCCGTTCAATGGGCGAATAGACACAGCCCCGTGGCGCCTGCATGGGCGCACGGTCCAGCATCTCGCGAAAGGCCTTCGCGGCCGGGGCCATGCCCGGATGGTGGAAGGGGTACCGGCTCGAAACGAAGGTGAATCCCTGCCCCCGGCCTTCCAGCAGCGCGCGGAGCCGCGCGAGCTGACCGCGCGCTCCCGCCACCACCGTCTGCCGCGCGTGGTTGCGTCCCGCGATGTGCAATCCCGAAGCGCCGCACTCCGCGATGGCGCGAACGGCCTCGGGCTCCCCGAGCGCCACCGCCGCCAGCGTTCCGAAGTCGTCGGGAAGGACCTGAAGCGCTCGGATGCGGTGGCAGACGACCTGCGCGCCAGCGCGCAAGTCGAGCGCACCCGCCGCAGTCATCGCTGCAATCTCCCCGAAGCTGTGCCCCACGAACACGTCCGGGCGCGCGCCCTGGCGCTGCATCCACCGGGCGCCCAGGACTCCGGACAGGTAGATGCCCAGCTGGTCGAGCTGAGGCAGCTCCTCCAGCGCACGCCGGACGTCCGAGACGTCACGCGCGGCGAGCAGCGGCTCCGCCTCCACTCCGACCTCACGACATGCGGCGGCGAGCCCCTGAAGCTCATCTCCGAGGTCAGGGTCGAGCGCCTTCAACTGGAGATAGAGCCCTGGATCAAACGAACCCTGTCCGGCGAACAGAAATGCCGTCGCCCCCGGCGGCAGCGCCAGCGCGTCGGGACTCTCGGCAACGCTCTCCGCGGGCGCCCCCTCCAACGAAACAACGCGGGACCTCCCCAGCGACGCCGGGTCCGCGAGCAGCGACTTCGCCAGCGCCCGGATGGACTCCGGGAACACCTCCTTGAGCGCGGAGCCTCCCTGCTGGACACAGTCCCGGAAGCTCCGTGCCCCGGCGCGCTCGAAGATGCCGGACAACGAATCGAAGCACCGCAGGAACGACTCGGGAAACGAACACAGGGCGCCCGACGTCCGGTCCGCGCAGAGAACCGTCTGGAAGCCGCACGCCACGGGCGTCCCATCGCTCTTGAGGGTCCGGAAGCAGAAGCGGATGGAGACCGCCCCCCGCTCCTCCAGTGTCGTCAGCACCACCAACCGGTCTCCCAGGTTGGCCGGTGCCAGGTTGCGCGAGTAGCCCTCGTAGGTGAGCAGCAGCACCTGGTCGAAGTCGCGCCGGAACTCCGGCACGTCGAACACGTCCGGGCTGAAGAGCAGGTGCTCCCGCCCAGCACACTGGAACTTGAAGTTCGTGAGGAAGTGATGGCTCCCGTAGGCCATCGTGTCGTCGAAATGAATGTCGTACGGGACCGCGAAGTAACCCATGGTGATTGGCTCCGGTACGAGGTTCAGGAATCGAGCGCGAGGAGCGCTCGCACGTCGTGCTCACGGCTGTGCGACCCGCGCGGCCCCCCGGGACGCCGTGTCTCCGACGCGCCCGGCAGCAGCCCGTCCACCGTGCCGGAGAGCCCCGCATCCACCACCCAGATGGCGCCGTTCACCCGGCGCGTCTTGGGCCCCAGGAGGAGCTCGGTGACGTCGGCGACATCCTCCGCGGTGCAGATCTCCCCGCCCGGCGTCGCCGACTCCCAGCGCGCGACCCGGCTCGCGGCGTCGGGGAACATGCCCAGCAGCTCGCCATGCACCGGTCCCGCGGACACGCAGTTGGTCCGGATGCCATCCGGGGCCAGCTCCGCGGCCAGGTAGCGTGTCAGGGACTCCACCCCGGCCTTCACCACGCCCTGACAGCCCAGGTCGTGCATGTACCGCTGGGACATGGAGGTGGACATCGTCACGATGCTGCCGCCGCCACGCCGGGCCATCAGGGGCCGCGCGCGCAGGGCGCACTCATAGGTCCCCGTGATGCAGGTGCGGAACGCCTTGTCCCAGTCGCGTGGAGTAATCCGGTCGAACGGTCCGATGAGGCCGTTGGACGCGTTGCACACCAGGAAGTCCAACCCACCGAACTGCGCCTCGATGCTGGCGAACATCCGGTCCAGGTGTTCTTCCTGCGCGACCGAGCCCCAGGCGTGGAACGCCTTCCCCCCTGCGGCAACAATCTCCTGGACCGTCCGTTCGCCTTCGTCACGGGAGTGGAACGAGTTCACCACCACCGTCGCCCCCGCGCTGGCCAGGCGAGCCGCGATGACCTTGCCAATCCCCTTCCCAGCGCCCGTAACGAACGCGACCTTCCCCGCGAAGGGCAGCACGGCTGGCGGCGGCGGCGACGGACGCGGCGCTCGGTCCTCGCGCACGGGCGCCGCGACCGCCAGCCGGGCGCGCGCCATCTCACAGATAGTGGAAATCGTCCGCAGCCGCTGCGAAGGCTGCGGAGCATCGGTCAGGCCCAGCTCCTTGACGAGCACGGCCATCACCTCGGCCTGCTTGACCGAGTCGATGCCCAGCTCGTCCTCCAGGTCCGCCTCCGGCGTCAAGAGCGCTTCCGGATAGCGCGTCACCCGAGCGAAGACGGCACGGACCCGAGCCTCCAGGTCCTCCACGGGAGAGCCCGCTGACGACACCGGGGGAACCGGAGCCGCGACAGGCGCCGGTGGAGTCGTCGCGACGGCGGCGGGCTGCGTGTCCGCGAGCAGCCGCGCCACCACGTCCGCCATCGCGCTCAACGTACGCGCCTGAGCGCCCCGTGGCAGCCGATCGGGCGGAATGTTGAACTCGCGCCCGACCACGGCCGCGATCTCCGCCAGCTTGACGGAGTCAATGCCGAGCTCGTCCTCGAGCTGCGCGTCCGCCGTCAGGATGTCCATGGGATACCGCGTGACGTCAGCGGCACAACGGCGAATCCGCTGGAGAACATGCTCGACCGCGTAGGTGCCCTGATGAGATGCGTGTGATGTCATTGCCGACCCCTGGTTTCCCGGTTCGCGGCAATGAATGCATCAAGGGTCTGACACGACTTGCGGAGGCGGGTGTCGCCACACATTCAGCGCACGAAGAAGCTCGCACACGGGAAATATTTCCAGTGGACGCAAGTTCATCCTTGCGCTGGCGCGGGCGCGTTCACCGGCGCTGGCTGCCTGGCCGCGGGGCGGACGATGAGCTGGTCCAAGGATGGCCGCCGCTTCATCGGGAGTGCATCCAGCTTCACCGGGCGCCCCGTCCTCGCGGACTCCTTCATCGCGGTGATGACGCGCACGTCCGCGAGCCCTTCCCGGCCGGACGGCTCGGGCTCCTGGTCCTCCAGCACGCACTTCGAGAAGTAGAGCAACTCCGGCGCGAACTGGTCGTTCGCCGCGAAGACGCGCTCCTCCGTCTTGCCCTCCAGCGTGAGGACATGCTTGCGCTCCTTCTCGTAGCCGAACGCGGACTCGACGAGCAGATCGCCCTTCTCCCCCACCACCCGGTAGCTGGAGACCGCCGACGCGGCGTGGCTGACGCCGAACTGCGCGACGCGCCCATTCGAGAAGCGCATCAACGCGAAGGCCGTGGCATCCACGCCCTTGAAGCGATGGTCCTGCTCCTCGTTGGTGTAGCAGAACACCTCGGTGGGCTCGTCACGGAAGAGGTAGCGCGCGGCGTTGATGGGGTACGGCCCTTCGTCGAGCAGCGCGCCTCCGCCCACGTCCACGCGCGTCCGGATGTCCCCGGTCCGCACCTGCTGCGTCAGCAGCGCCGACATCATCAGCGGCTCACCCAGGCGCCCCGAGCGCAGCAGGTCGATGGCCCGCAGGTTCGCCTCCTCGAAGTGGAGCCGGTAGGCGATCATCAGCTTGACGTGATTCTCGTCCGTGACGCGAATCATCGCCTCACAGTCCTCCACCGAAGTCGCCATGGGCTTCTCGCAGAGGACGTGCACACCCGCGCGAGCTGCCCGCTCGGTGAAGGCGCGATGCTGGCTGTTGGGCAGCGCGATGTACACCGCGTCCACGTCCGCGTCGCGCAGCACCTGTTCAAGTTCGTCGTAGCTCGCGGTGTGGCGCAGGCCGTACATCTTCCCCAGCACGTCGCGCTTCTCCGCGTCGGAGGAAATGAGCGCCACCAACTCCGAGTTCTCACGGGCGTGCTGGAAGGCCGGAAGTACAGCCACCTGCGCGATATTCCCCGCGCCCACCACCGCATACCGGATTCGCCGCGAGCTGCCCTGTGCCATCGATTGCCTCCGCGTATGAGAGACACGCTGGGCCCCCGAGGCACCCGCCACAACCCACGCTCCGGGCAACGTCGTACCGCCCGTCCGGACAGCAGGCGTCCCCCCGAGCCGCTTCAGTCGACTTCCGCGATGGACCCCTTCGAATAGCGCCGTCCACGTCGAAGCGCTGGGCGTTGCCGAAGTCAACGGAGCACCCCAGCAACACGTGGCGCAATTTTCCACTGATGCCCGACACTCTGCCCGCCCCTCCAGGAATACTGTGAATGCTCGGTTCTGGCGCGGTTCGCGGAGGTGCGCGGCGCGAGGTAGAACGCCGGCATGTCGGACTCGAACGACTTCCGCCTCAATGCGTTGGCGCGCTACCGCAAGACGTCGAGCCAGCTCGCGCTGGAGGTTCACAGCCACTGCGAGGTGCCCGCGGGCTGTGGCGGTGTGGTGCTTCGCTGGCGAAGGCCCGGTGCGTCCATCGGTCTGTCGCTGTTCTCCTACGTGAATGGCGTCCCGGACGGCGGCCTGTTCCTCGATGGGAATCCCCTCGTGGAGCAACGGGTGCTCGTCCCCCCGGGTGCGCACGTCCTGTCATTTGAAGTGAACCGTCCCGGAGACAAGGGCTTCGTCCTGATGCAGGCCCGGCTGGATCCGGAGATCGCCAGCGCGGTCCACCCGAAACTGGCATCCGCTCCGGATGGCCGATGGAAGGCCACGACACGGCCACCTCCCGAAGGCTGGCGCCTACCGGACTTCGCCGACGCGGGCTTCGCGCCGTTGGTGCAACGGCCCGTTCCCGAACCGAAGACGAACGAGCGCTGGCGGTGGCAGATGCTCACGGACGACGCCACGGGCCTGGGCCTGGCCTCGAGCGCCACGAAGGCCTGGGTGCGGTGGTCCTTCCACGTGGACGACGAGGGCTTCAAATGAGCCGCCCCTCCCTGGTGCTCATCCCCCAGCACTTCGGCGCCCTCCTCTTCGACCGGCGCTCCTCTCGCTACATGCCGTTCGATGCCCCCGCGGCGGCCGTGCTCACCCGGCTCACCGAGCGCACCGCGGACGACGTCATCGGTGATGCGGAGGCTGGCGACCGGGACGCCGTCATCGGGCTCATCCAGCACCTGTCGATGAAAGGCTACTTGCGGATGGATGGCCGGCTCGCGGCGGCCCGCATCGACCGGGTGCCCCCACCCGACCACCTGCTGGGCCCGCTCGCCGTCCACCTGGAGGTCATTGGCGCGTGCAACCTCACGTGCACGCACTGCTTCGCGGGCGAGCTGCCGCGCAACCAGTCCCCGCTCTCCGTGAAGGAGATGGACGCGCTCTTCGCCCAGCTCGCCGGACTGGGTAGCTTCCGGCTGGGGCTCACCGGCGGCGAGCCGCTGATGCGCAAGGACCTGCTGGACATCCTCGACGCGGCCACGGGCCACGGCCTCCATCCCTGCATCACCACCAACGCGCTGCTCATCGACGAACGGTGGGCGCGTGAGCTCGGCAAGCGCGAGCTGGTGTGGTTGAACGTGTCGCTGGAAGGCGCCCAGGCGGGGACGAACGATGCCGTGCGGGGCGCTGGCGTCTTCGACCGGGTGATGGAGAAGCTCGCGCTGCTCGGTCAGCATGCGCGCTTCACCCTCGCCTTCACGCTGACGCGCGACAACGTGGCGGAAGTCGAGGCCTGCGTCGAACTGGCCCGGCGGGTGGGCGCGCATACCGCCGTCTTCCGCCCGCTGTACCCCGTCGGCACCGCTACCCGGCATCCAGAGCTGATGCCCACGTTCGATGGCTACGTGGACGCACTCGCGCGGCTGGAGCGCGTCGAAGCCAACTCGGACCTCTTCGCGCTGGACCCCTTCAGTCCTTCGGCACGCGAGGAGCTGCGCGGCGTCGTCACGGAGGGCCCGGGCTGCGGGGCGGCGAACACGGTGGCCTCCGTCTCCGTCCAGGGCAACGTGAACCCGTGCAGCTTCCTGGGCCGGGCCTTCGAATCCGGCAACATCCGAACGCGCCCCTTCGAGGACATCTGGCGTGACGGCCAGGCCTTCCAGCGCCTCCGGGCGAAGCAGACGGGAGACCGCTTCACCGGGGGCTGCCGCGCGCGTGCGCAGTTCTACAATGGCTCCGCGTTCGCGGAGGACCCCTGGCAGGCCCAGTCCCTGGGAGCTGCCACGGAGTCACATCCACTGCCCGTGCTCGGCGCGGAGCGGGGACAGGGGGGCGCATGTCGGTAATCCAAGCCGCGCTGGGGAAAGCCCGGGTCCAGCGTGCCAGTGGAGACCTGGAAGGCGCCGCCGCGACGCTGGACGCGGTGGCCTGGCAGGCACGCGAGGACGTCCTGCCGCTGCTCCAGGACGTGTTGGAACAGCTCACCGTCATCGAGAACGGCTTCGTGTTCCGCTATGTCCCCGCGGGCACGTTCATCATGGGCAGCGACGACGGAGATTCCGACGAGCGCCCCGCCCACGCGGTGACGTTGTCCGCGTTCTGGATGAGCGACACGCCGCTGTCGTGGAGCGCCTTCGCTCGCCTCCTGGATTGGCCCGAACCACCCGAGTTCCCCACGGACGAACAACTCGACGGATTCGCCGACAGCTTCGAGTACTTCAACGACTCGAAGATTCGGCTGCAGTACTGCGAGAACGACACCCTGCAGGCCAGTGACTGGCACGCCCACGCCACCCACACGCGATGGGAAACCGGCGACGGCGTCATCAAGACCTCACAGGAATTGTTCGGCACGCCAGCGCGCGCGGGCGAGGGCCCGCTGCGCTATGACCGGAAGCCCATGGTCGCGGTCGCCCCTTCGCTCGCGGAACGGTTCGCGCGGCGCTTGAGCACGCCTTCCGTCACCTATCGCCTGCCCACCGAAGCCGAATGGGAGCGCGCGGCGCGGGGCTGCTTCCGTGGCGCGGCGTACCCATGGGGCAACGAACCTCCCGATGCGAGCCGCGCGGACTTCGACCGCTTCAATGACTTCTCGCTCCGCCCCATGCGCGCCTTCCCGCCCAACGACTACGGCCTCTTCGGCATGGCGGGCGGCGTGAGCCAGTGGTGCCAGGACCACTACGACGCCGACTACTACCGGCGCTCGCCGAAATCGTCCCCCGTCTGCGTGCTGGGCGAGGACATCCCCGAGCGCATCCACGTCCTGCGAGGCGGCTCGTGGGCGGACTGCGCGGACGCGCTGCGGGTCAGCTTCCGCTCCGCGAGCGACACCGGGGCGGCGCCCAACATGGGCTTCCGCCTGGTCCGGGTTCCCTCGCGGCGGTGAGGCCAGCGGCTCGTGAGCCGCCCTACCCCACGGCGGCGACCGGCGCCACGTCGGCGGTCTCCGGAAGCGCGTCGAAGCTCTCGAACGGGTTCTCCAGCATCTCCCGGAGCGTGTTGGCGAGCACGCCCGCGTGGAACCCGTCGATGAAGCGGTGGTCGAACGTCGCGTTGATGTTCATCACCTTGCCCGGCACCACCTTGCCGTCCTCCACCACGGGCACCTCCTTCACCGCGCCGGGCGCGACGAAGATGGGCACGCGCGTGTACGGCGCCAGCGGAACGTAGGCCGTGTCCAGCCCCAGCGAGCCCACGTTGGTGATGATGGCGGACCCGAAGGCGTCCTTCGGCATGCCGAACCGGCTCATGTCCAGGTTCAGCGTGTACATGAAGAAGGACAGCAGCCACGTGAAGGTGTTGAGGAACAGGTAGGGGATCTTCTGGATGGTGCCCTTGCCCTTCTCCAGGGCCACGTCCCGGCGCTCGCGGACGCGGCGCACCGCCTCCTCCAGGTCGTTGGCGATCTCCTTCAGGTTCTTCTTGTCCGCGTCCTCGATGCGGGCCGACGTGAGGTCCACCTTGCCGCTGTCCGTCTGGACGACGAGCGTGGACAGCGTCACGCGCTGGCGCAGGTAGATGCGGTTGAAGCGGAGGATGGCGTTCGCGTCCGGGCAGCGCCGCAGCGCCTCGCCCATGGCCTTGGCCACCAGGTGCGTCACCGTGAGCCGCACACCCGTGCGCTGACGGAAGGCCTCGATGTAGGCCATCGCCTTGTCCATGCGGACGGTCAGCGTTCCGTAGACGGTGGGGTCGTACGCCGTCTTCCAACTTCCAATCGCAAGCTTGCGAAAGCTCGACAGGTCCCGCTTGGGGATCAACTCCAGATGCGCCATGGCCCCAGTGTCGCCGCTGGGCCCACCCCAAGGGAAGGGTGGGTCCCCCGGCTGACGCCTCCGCCCGCCGCGGACTCAACATGACGCACCGGGTCGCCGTTCAAACCCGATCGGAACGAGGTCCGGGCCCGGAGGATCATCCGGCTTTCCAGGAACAACCCTGCCGGTGGGCCGCGCCCTCCACGGCCTGCCGGAGCGAGGAATTCACCGGAAGTATAAAATTCGCGGCATTCATTGCCTGCCACGCTCTCTGTGGACGTCAATTCCAAGCAACGCCAATTGATTCTCGGGAGAGGTCGGGAAGACCCATTTACATTCGGTGCCCGGGCGGAAGACCATACGCACTCCATGGCTGGCTTCCGCTTCTGTTCCGCCCTCTTGCTGATGTTTGCCCTCACGTCCTCGGCCCACGCGGCCGAGGCGGGACCTCCTGTCAACGTGCTGGACGGGTGGCGCTTCCGATGGGGTGACTCCCCCGTGGGCTCGGATGGCACGCCCCTGTGGGCGAAGGAAACGGGGGATTCGAAGGAGTGGCGGACCACGCCCGCCCTCGCGACGCCCGAGGGTCGCGGTGACCACAAGTTCATGTGGCTCAGCATCCCCGTCCCCGACGGCGGCTGGACGGACCCCGCGCTGTACCTGGGCGAAATCACCCACGCGCTCGAGGTGTACGCGGACGGCCAGCACATCTACACGAGCGGCAAGATCCGTCCGGACAGCTACGAGATTGGCGAGAACCTGTCCTGGCACATCGTGCCCCTGCCGCGCGACGCGCAGGGCAAGCGCGTGCTGCTGCGCATCCAGTCCAGCAATCCCAACATCGGCGTGTCCCAGGCCGCGCAGGTGGGCTCGAAGTATGACCTGCTGGTCTACGTGACGCGCCAGGGCCAGGCGCCCTTCGTCATCTGCTGCCTGCTGCTGGCGGTGGCGCTCGGCGCGGGTGGCGCCTTCGCGCTCCACTGGCGGCGCCGGATGCTGGCGGGCCTGGCGGTCTCCGCGGCCAGCGGCGGCCTCATCCTCCTGGGCCTGAGCGGCATGCCCACGGCGCTGTGGGGCTCGTCCGCCACCGCCACGCTGGGCACCACCGTGGGCATCTTCCTGCTCGTCGCCGGTCTGATGGAGTTCGTCTCGGACGCGCTGCTCGACAACCGGCGCGGCTGGTTCCAGAAGGCGGCCATGGTGTTCTCGCCCGTGGCGGGCGTGTGCGCCCTGGCGACGCTCCTGGACCTCGGCATCGGGCAGCGCATCCTCGTGCCCTTCCTCCCCCTGGCGATGGTGGTGCTGCTGGTGGTGCTCTCGGTGGCCATCACCCAGGCGTGGCTGGGCAACCCGGACGCGCGCCTCTTCGTCGGTGGCTTCGCGGGGCTCGTCCTCTCCATCATCCTCACCATCCTCCCCGTCATCGGCCTGGTGGGCTGGTCGCTGGGCAACGTCACGCACTGGGGCTACGTCGCGCTGACGCTGTCGCTGCTGGGCATCGTCACCCGCCGCTCCATCATGGTGGTGCGCACGCTCGAAGCGCACACCCACCAGTTGGAGGCGCGCGCGCAGGAGGTGCGCACCCTGGCCGAGCGCATGGGCAACGGCGCCGGCGAGCTCGCCACGGTGGTGCAGCAGCTCCGCTCGTCCAGCGACGAGCAGACCGAGGGCGTCAGCCGTCAGGCCGTGGCGCTCCAGGAGGCGGAGCAGACGGTGAAGGAGATCCGCCGCAGCTCGCAGATGACGGCGGAGAAGGCCAGCGCACTCGCGGCTTCCGCGGAGAGCGCCGAACAGGTGGGCCGCGAGGGAACGGCCGCGTTGGAGCGCACGCTGTCGGACCTGGCGGCCATCCGCACCGAGGTCTCCGACATGGCCCGGCGCATCTTCGCGCTCGACGAGCGCACCCGCGAGGTCTCCGGCATCGTGGACTCCGTGAAGGACCTGGCGGACCAGTCCAACATGCTGGCCATCAACGCCGCCATCGAGGCGGCGCGCAGTGGAGAGAGCGGCCGTGGCTTCGGCGTGGTGGCCCGGGAGATGCGCGGCCTGGCGGACCAGTCCATCCAGGCCACGCACCGCATCCGCGAGGTGCTCGACGGCGTCAGCAACAGCATGCGTGAGGCGGCCCGCTCCAGTGAGAAGGGCGACGAGCGCGTGAAGCAGAGCCTCGACGCCGTGCGGACCTCCAGCGCGCAGTTCCAGCAGCTGGCTGACATCATCGGCGACACCAGCTCCAGCGTGCGGCAGATCACCGCCGCCGTCAGCGCGCAGGACGCGGGCACCCACCAGATGGCCCAGGCCATCCAGGAGCTGTCCGGGCAGATGCAGCGCACGTTGAAGACGGTGCAGGAGACGCAGGAGGCCACCCGCTCCGTGCAGTCGCTCGCGGAGAGCATGTCCGGCATGGCCAGCCAGACGCTCAAGGCGGAAGGCCTGTCCGTGCCCGCGACGCAGGCGCAGGCGCGCTGATTCCGCGGCCCCCACCTCCGAGCCCGGCGGCCTTCACGGCCACGGCTCGGAGGCTCCGGCGGGGGCCGGAAGCTCAGCCCAGCGCCTCCTCCAGGAAGGGCGCGGTCTGGCTGAAGGGCAGGCCCACCACCTCCTCCGGTGGGCCCGCCACCACCACCCGCCCGCCC
>NZ_JABFNS010000380.1 GCF_013116825.1 Myxococcus xanthus | reverse complement strand
GGCGCTCCTCTTCGAGCCGCGCCTCTTCCGCCAGCCGAGCCGCTTCCGCGAGGCGAGCTTCTTCGGCAAGCCGCGCCTCTTCTTCGAGCCGAGCCTCTTCCGCCAGCCGAGCCTCTTCCGCCAGCCGGCGCTCCTCTTCGAGCCGCGCCTCTTCCGCCAGCCGAGCCGCTTCCGCGAGGCGAGCTTCTTCGGCAAGCCGCGCCTCTTCTTCGAGCCGAGCCTCTTCCGCCA
>NZ_JABFNS010000037.1 GCF_013116825.1 Myxococcus xanthus | reverse complement strand
TAAGAGACAGGCGTTGTGGTGGGGGTGGTTCCCGGCCTTCATCTTGAGCTGGGACGCGCTTCCCTGGGTGGGGCGGCTGGCCATGTGCCTGCTGGGCTGGGCCATCTGCTTCTGGAACTACGCCGTCCTGCACAACCACATGCACGTGTCCATCGCCCGTCCTCCGCTGGCGCACTGGGTGGTGTCCCGTGCGCTGGGCATGGCGTGTGGGTTCCCCTACCGGGGCTACTTCATCCACCACTTCAACCACCACCGGTACGATGACGGCCCGGGCGACTGGGGCCGCCGCCGTCCCGGAGAGCGCGTCTTCCGCTACTGCCTGCGCTCGGCGCTGACGCCGTGGCTGTGGCCCTACGAGACGCTGGGCCTGGTCTGGCAGTGGGCGAAGAAGAAGAACCAGCGGCTGGAGCTGGCGGTGGATTTCCTGGTGGTGGACGGCGCGCTGCTGGCGCTCATCGTGTGGAAGCCCGCGCTGGGGTTGGCCTGGTGGGGGGTGCTGCTGGTGACGCAGTTCTGCATCCACTGGCTCAACCTGGCGGCCCACTTCGAAACGGACTCCGAGCAGAAGGACGCCCTGGGGACCACGTCCTATTCCGCCTTCTACAACCGGTGGTTCTTCAACGCGGGCCATCACCAGGCCCATCACCTGAAGCCGCAGGTGCCCTGGTACGAGCTTCCGGCCCTCACCGAGGAGCTCGCTCGGACGTCCAGGCTCCGTCCGGAGCTGACAACCGGGCTCTCCCCCATCAATCCGTTGTGGGTGGCACGGGTGGTGAAGCGCTATTCTGCCAAACCGTGCGATCGGCAGACGGAGTCGAAGATTACCTCCGGGACCCCCACGGCCGTTACCTAGCCGGGGAGGGCTTCCTCCACTGGTACGCCTCGGCGGACCTGTGCGGCTTCGTCCTCTGGGGACGTCCCGGAGAGGCCGAGGTGCGCCGGCTCGTCCAGGTGCTGGACGTGGAGTTGTCCCCCGCCAAGCCCCACGCCTCGCTGGTGGACGCGCGCCGGCTGGAGGCCGCCGACCCCATGGCCTTTGCCGCCCTGGTCAAATACATGCAGCCCCGCGAGAAGGACTTCAGCACCTCCGTGCTGAAGCAGGCGCTGGTGCGGCCTGAAGGCGTGGTGGGCGCGGTGGTGGGCGGCTTCTACACGCTGCTGTCCGGGGCCTATCCCAGCCGGGCCTTCACGGCGCCCGACGCCGCCCTTCAGTGGTTGGGACAGCCGGAGGCCGACGCCGCGGCGCTGCTGGCGGAGCTCAACGGCCTGGTCGCGGATGCCACCGGCCAGTCTCCCCTGCTGCGCGAGCTGCACCAGGTGATGCGGGGCCGGCTGCCGGAGGTGAATCTGTCGGACGTGGCCCGGGAGATGGGCATGTCCGAACGGACGCTGCAACGCAGGCTGAAGGAGGCCAGCACGTCCTTCCAGGCGGAGCTCAACGCGGTGCAGGTGCGCATGGCGCAGTCGCTGCTGCGCGAGTCGAACATGAAGCTCACCGCGGTGGCGGTGGAGGTGGGCTGTGCCTCGCTCCAGCACTTCAGCAGCCTCTTCCGCAAGCTGGTGGGCGAATCCCCCAGCGCGTGGCGGGACCGGCAGAAGCAGCCGCAGGGCAACGGCACGCCACCACCCGCCGGGGCCCTGATGGAGGAAGTGACCGGAGCGCCCGGCCAGGGCCCCGTCGCGGCCTCGTCCGAAGTCCCTGAGTAGTCACGCCCTGGAGCCGGGAAGCCGCTGGCTCCTGGCAATCCCTGCCAGTCAACACAGACACTCAACATTCCCAAACGTCGTCAGGCAGGACCGCGCGATTCAGCGGGTGACGCGCAAGTCTTTGACACCTCGTGGGTGGGGTTCCTAGCGCTTGGCGGCCTTCGCGCCCCGCTGGAGACGGCGCGCCTTGCCCAGACGTGGGGCATCCGCGCGCGGACGGCGCGGCGTGGGCGCTCGCTTGCCTGCGGGCAGAATGGGGTCGGGGCACACCGCGCGGAGCTTGCATGACTTGCACTCGGCGCCGCTCCACACCGCTTCGTAGAGCGCCGTCACCCGGTCGATGACGTCGAAGTCCTCGGTGACGAAGCCCAGCTCGAAGTTGCGCGCGGAGTCCCCCTTGGCGCCCAGCCCCGCGCCGGTGAGGTTGGCGCTGCCCAGGTATGCCCAGGCGCCATCCACCACCACCGCCTTGAAGTGCACGCGCGGGCAGACCTTGAGCGACAAGCCACCCGCCACCAGCCGCGCCTGCCGGTCGAAGGCGGCGCGAAAGGGCCGGCTCGGCAGCTCCGCGTGCAACAGCCGCAGCGCCACTCCACGCGCGGCGAGCGTGTCCAGCACATCCACCAGCGGGACGAAACGGCCGCCGTGCTCCACGAACATCGCCTTCACGTTGGCCGTGGCCATCCACACCGACTCCCGGGCGTGGAGCAGCTTCTCCAACACCACCTCCCGGTACAGCGCGCTGCCCGACAGGAGCTCCGCCTCGATGGGACGCATGGGGCACACTCCAGCACACACGCCCTCACCCCGCCACCCGACGACCAAATGACCTTGAGTCACTTGACGAATGACCGTGGGTCATTCATCCATGAGCCATGGCCAGCACCTCAGCGGCGAAGGCGAATCGGGCCCTGCCCCAGCGAGCACGGAAGGACGAGGACAAGGAAGCGCGGCGGCGACTCATCCTGGATGAGGCCCTGGCCCTGTATCAGGCGACGTCCTATGCCGAGGTGAAGATGGCGGACGTGGCCGGCCGGGCGATGCTGGCCAAGGGCACGGTGTTCCTCTACTTCCCCACCAAGGAGGCGCTGTTCCTGGCGCTGCTGGAGGACCTGCTCTTCGCCTGGTTCGCCCGGCTGGACGGGTTGCTGGCGGAGGACACGTCGGCCTGGACGGGGCCCCGGCTGGCGCGCACGGTGGCCGAGTCGCTGGAGGGCGAGGAGACCCTGACGCGGCTGCTCGCGCTGCTGCAGACGGTGCTGGAACAGAACGTGACGGCCGAGCAGCTCCGCCCGTTCAAGGAGCGGCTGCTGGCGGCGCTGCTCCGCGCGGGCACGCTGGTGGAGCAGCGGCTGCCCTTCCTCCGTGACGGAGAAGGCCCGCGCTTCTTCATCCACCTGCACGCGCTCGTGACGGGCCTGCGGCAGATGGCGGACGTGGCCCCGGTGGCGCGCGAGGTGCTGGAGGCGCTGCCCCACCTGGCGCCGCTGCGCGTCGACTTCACCGCCGAGCTGACGACGGCCCTCACCACCCTTCTTCGCGGATTGGAGTCCCGCTGAGGCCCCTTTCCCACCCCCTGGAGAACCCCATGCTCGAAGCAACGTCTCAAGCCAACACGCAGCCCACCGCCGACACCGAGCGCATCCGCGCGGTGTTCGAAGCCCAGCGCGCGCACCGCTGGACGATGTCCCGCACCACGGCCGCCGAGCGCATCGCCCGGCTGAAGCGGCTGCGCGAAGCCATCATCGCCCGCCGCGCGGAGCTGGCGGACGCCATCCACGCGGACTTCCGCAAGCCCGCGGTGGAGGTGGAGCTGACGGAGCTGCACCCCACGCTGGAGGAGCTGAACCACACGGTGCGGCACCTCAAGTCGTGGATGAAGCCCATGCGGGTGGGCACGCCGATGCTGCTGGCGGGCTCGTCCAGCCACGTGCGCTACGAAGCGCGCGGCACGGTGCTGCTGCTGTCGCCGTGGAACTACCCCTTCAACCTGCTGGTGTCGCCGCTGGTGGCCGCCATCGCCGCGGGCAACACCGTCATCTGCAAGCCCAGCGAGAAGACGCCGCACACCTCGCGCTTCCTGGCGCAGCTGGTGAAGGACGTGTTCCCCGAGAACGAGGTGGCGCTGTTCGAAGGCGGCGCGGAGACGGCGGAGGCGCTGCTGGAGCTGCCCTTCGACCACATCTTCTTCACCGGAAATACGCGCATCGGCCGCAAGGTGATGGAGGCCGCGGCGAAGCACCTGGCCAGCGTGACGCTGGAGCTGGGTGGCAAGTCGCCCGTCATCGTCGATGAGACGGCGGACGTCGCCGCCGCCGCCGAGCGCCTGTGCTGGGGCAAGTTCGTCAACGGCGGCCAGACGTGCGTGGCGCCGGACTACGTGTTCGTGCACGCGTCGAAGGAGCGGGCGTTCCTGGACGCGCTCAAGGCGTCCATCACGCGCTTCTACGGCGGCACCGAGCAGGAGCGGCAGGCGAGCCCTGACCTGACGCGGCTGGTGGACCCGGTGGCGTGGCGGCGGGTGAAGGACCTGCTCGAGCGCTCGGTGGCCGCGGGAGCGAAGCTGGAGGTGGGCGGGGAGACGGACGAGCCCTCGCGCTACATCGCGCCCACCGTGCTGTCCGGCGTGACGGCGGAGAGCCCGGCGATGGAGGGCGAGATTTTCGGACCGGTGCTGCCGGTGCTCACCTTCCAGTCCCGTGAAGAGGTCTACGCGCACATCCGCGCGGGCGGGAAGCCTTTGGCCCTCTACGTGTTCAGCCAGGACAAGCGGGCGGTGGAAGACATCTTCCAGAACACCACGTCGGGTGGCGCGGTGGTGAACAACGTGCTCGTCCACCTCGCGAACCCCAACCTCCCGTTCGGCGGGGTTGGCACCAGTGGCCTGGGGAACTACCACGGCCATTTCGGCTTCAAGACGTTCAGCCACGAGCGGGCAGTGATGGTTCAATGGATGAAGTCGCTGGCTTCGGTGTTCTTCCCGCCGTATCGCGGGAAGGCGCAGGAATTGGCCTCCCGCGCGACCCGGCTGATGGAGTAGGCACCCCAGGCCGGGGCACCTCCGGAAGGAGCCGGGCGATGCGCGTGGTGAAGCTGGAAGAAGCACGGATGCCGGACGGCGTGCAGGAGGCGTTCGACCGTCTCCATGCGAATCGCTGGGAGGTGGCGCGCCGCGGCGTGAAGGAACGGCTGGCCCGGCTGGAGCAGCTCAAGTCGCTGCTCGTCGCCCGGCGCGAGGCCCTGGCCGAGGCGCTCCACGCCGACTTCCGCAAGCCGCGCGCGGAGGTGGAGGCCACCGAGGTCCTCCCCGTCCTGATGGAGCTGGCCTCCATCCAGAAGCACCTCAAGACGTGGATGAAGCCCCGGAAGGTCTCCACGCCCCTGCTGCTCACCGGCACGTCCAGCCTGGTGCAGTACGAGCCCCGGGGCGTGGTGCTGGTGCTGGCCCCGTGGAACTACCCCTTCCACCTGCTGGTGTCGCCGCTGGTCGCCGCGGTGGCCGCGGGCAACGCCGTCCTCTGCAAGCCCAGTGAGAAGACGCCCAACACGGCGCGCTTCATCGCGGAGCTGGTGAAGGATGTCTTTCCCCCAGAAGAGGTCGCGGTGGTGGAGGGAGGCCCGGAGGTGGGCGAGGCGCTGCTGCGGCTTCCCTTCGACCACTTCTTCTTCACCGGCGGGGCCCGCGTGGGCCGGCGGGTGATGGAGGCCGCGGCGAAGCACCTGGCCAGCGTGACGTTGGAGCTGGGTGGCAAGTCGCCCGTCATCGTCGATGAGACGGCGGATGTCGCCGCCGCCGCCGAGCGCGTGGTGTGGGGCAAGTTCCTCAACGGCGGCCAGACGTGCATCGCCCCCGACCACGTCTGGGTCCACGCGTCGAAGGAAGAGGCCCTGCTGGAGGCGATGAAGGAGGCCCTGGAGCGCTTCTACGGCCGCACCGAAGAGGCGCGCCGCGCGAGCCTGGACCTGTGCCGCATGGTGGATGACGGCGCCTTCACGCGGGTGCGCCAGTTGATGGACCGCACCGTGGAGGCCGGCGCGCGCGTGGTGGTGGGAGGCGGCGTGGGCGCGGAGTCGCGTTACATCGCGCCCACGGTGCTCGCGGACGTGACGCCGGACGCGCCCATCATGGCCGAGGAGATTTTCGGACCGGTGCTGCCGGTGCTGCGCTTCGAGTCCCTGGACGAAGTGGTGTCGCACGTGCGCGAGGACGGCAAGCCCCTGGCGCTCTACGTGTTCAGCAACGACGAGGCCACGGTGGAGCGGCTGCTGCGGGAGACTCGCGCGGGCGGCACGTGCATCAACACGGTCGTGCTGCACAACGTGAATCCGAACCTGCCCTTCGGCGGCGTGGGCGCCAGCGGCGTGGGCGCGTATCACGGCGAGACGGGTTTCCGGACCTTCAGCCACGAGCGCGCGGTGCTGCGCCAGGGGCGCACGTCCCTGGTCCACCTGTTCTTCCCGCCCTTCACGGGCAAGGCGCAGAAGCTGGCGCGGCTGGCGGGGCGGTTGTTCGAATAGGCGTGAAATGAGAGATGCTCCGGTCCGTAATGCCTGAGTCCTCTCTCGAGAAAGACGCCTGCTGGTGAGCCGCACATGACAGACCCGGGGTCGCCCTCCCCTCTGACGGTGGTCCCCGATGGTGACGGGGGCTTCCTGTCGCGCCTGCCCACGGTGCTGCAACCGCACCGCAGCCTGCTCACCTACTACCTCGTCAGCGCGCTGCTGGCCGGGCCCGGCTTCCCCATTCTCGGGCTCATCCGCTACTTCAAGTACCAGACGCTGCGCTACACGCTGGACGACGAAGGCATCACCGTCCGCTGGGGCATCCTCTTCCGGCGGGAGGTGTCCCTCACCTACGCGCGCATCCAGGACATCCACCTGTCCAGCAACCTGGTGGAGCGCTGGCTGGGGCTGGCGCGCATCCAAATCCAGACGGCGAGCGGCAACTCACAGGCGGAAATCACCATCGAGGGCGTTCCCGCGTACGAGGCGATGCGGGACTTCCTCTATTCGAGGATGCGCGGAAGCCGCGAACGGCCCACGCCTACGCAGGAGAGCGCACGCGCCATGCCCGCCGGCGACCATGACGCGCTGGCGGCCACGCTCCGCGAGATTGCCGAGGAGGTGCGCGCCCTGCGGCTCAGCCTGGACAGCGGCGCCACGCGGGAGAAGCAGGATGTCTGACGCCGCGCCCGCCTGGCTCCTGCGCCTGCTGAAGGTGCCCCCCGCGCCGCACATCCCCGAAGGTGCGGCGGTTCGCGTGTTCCGCGCCGCCCTGGCCCATCGCCAGCTCCAGTTGCTCCGTTGGGGCCTGCGGCAGGCCGGCGTCGTAGTGGGCCTGATTTTCACCTGGGTGGCGGTGAAGAACCGGTTCGTCCCGCACCTGCCCTACGCGCATGCGGACTCGGTCTTCTTCGCCTTCGAGATGTTCGCCTGGCTCGCGTTCGCCGTGCAGGCCCCCATCACCTTCCTGGTGGCGTGGCTCGACTACGAGTACCGCTGGTACATCCTCTCCGGCCGCAGCCTGCGCATCCGGGAAGGGCTCGTCGCCATCCAGGAGAAGACGATGACCTTCGCCAACATCCAACAGGTCTCCATCCGGCAGAACCCGCTCCAGCGGCTGTTCGGCATCGCCGACGTGAAGGTGGAGACGGCGGGCGGAGGCAGCAAGCGCGGCTCGCAGGACGCGGACGCCTCACACACGGAAGGGCTGCACGAGGCCCACTTCCGGGGCGTGGACAATCCGGAGGAGATTCGCGACGTCATCATGGCGCGGGTGCGCATGCACCGGGACGCCGGACTGGGCGAGCCGCAGCCTCCCGAGCCGGCGCGGCCCGAGCCCGTAGCCTCCTCGGCCGCGACGCTGGGCGCGGCGAAGGAGCTGCTGGGTGAGATGCGGGCGCTGCGAAGCGCCCTGACGGCCCAGGGCCGCGTGGAGCCCTGAGCCGCCGTGAAGCGCGATGTGCCCGGTGGACGCCGGGCCCCTCGCGGTGCTTCAGCTCCGCAGACCGGGCGCTTCCTGACCGGTGCGGGCCACGTACTCGGTGTAGCCGCCGCCGTACTGGTGGATGCCCTCGGGCGTCAGCTCCAGCACGCGGTTGGACAGCGCGGCCAGGAAGTGACGGTCGTGGGAGACGAACAGCATCGTCCCCTCATAGCGGGAGAGCGCCGTAATCAGCATCTCCTTCGTGGCCATGTCCAGGTGGTTGGTGGGCTCGTCCAGCACCAGGAAGTTCGGCGGGTCGAAGAGCATCTTCGCCATGACGAGCCGGGCCTTCTCACCACCGGACAGCACGCGGCACTTCTTCTCCACCTCGTCGCCGGAGAAGCCGAAGCAGCCGGCCAGCGCCCGCAGCGAGCCCTGACCCGCGCGGGGGAAGGCGTCCTCCAGCGCCTGGAACACCGTCCGCTCGCCGTCCAGCAGGTCCATGGCGTGCTGCGCGAAGTAACCCATCTTCACGCTGCCACCCAGCGCCACGTTGCCCGTGTCCGGCTGCGTGGAGCCCGTCACCAGCTTCAGCAGCGTGGACTTGCCCGCGCCGTTGACGCCCATGACGGCCCAGCGCTCCGTGCGGCGCACCAGGAAGTCCAGCCCCTCGTAGATGATGCGGCTGCCGTAGGCCTTGTGAACGCCCTTCAGGCTCACCACGTCGTCGCCCGAACGCGGCGCCGGCTGGAACTCGAAGAGCACCGTCTGGCGCCGCTTGGGCGGCTCCACGCGCTCAATCTTCTCCAGCTTCTTCACCCGGCTCTGCACCTGCGCGGCGTGCGAGGCGCGCGCCTTGAAGCGCTCGATGAACTTCAGCTCCTTGGCGAGCATGGCCTGCTGGCGCTCGAACTGCGCCTGCTGCTGCTTCTCGTTCATCGCCCGCTGCTGCTCGTAGAACTCGTAGTTGCCGGTGTAGGTCGACAGCGAGCCGCCGTCGATCTCCACCACCTTGTTCACGATGCGGTTCATGAACTCGCGGTCGTGTGACGTCATCAGCAGCGCGCCGTCGTAGTTCTTGAGGAACTCCTCCAGCCAGATGAGGCTCTCGATGTCGAGGTGGTTGCTCGGCTCGTCGAGCAGCATCGCGTCCGGACGCATCAGGAGGATGCGGGCCAGCGCCACGCGCATCTTCCAACCACCCGACAGCGCGCCCACGTCGCCGTCCATCATCTCCTGGGTGAAGCCCAGGCCCGCGAGAATCTCCCGCGCGCGGCCTTCCAGCGCGTAGCCGCCCAGCTCCTCGAAGCGCCCCTGGACCAGGCCGTAGCGCTCCACGAGCTTGTCCATGTTGTCCGCCTGGTCCGGGTCGGCCATGGCGGCCTCCAGCTCCTTCAGCTCGGCGGCCACGGTGCTCACCGGGCCCGCGCCGTCCATCACCTCGGCGGCGGCGCTGCGGCCCTCCATTTCACCCACGTCCTGGCTGAAGTAGCCAATGGTGACGCCCCGGTCGACCGCGACCTGGCCCTCGTCGGGGTGCTCCTGGCTGGTAATCATCCGGAACAGCGTCGTCTTGCCGGCCCCGTTGGGTCCGACGAGGCCCACCTTCTCCCCCTTGTGGAGCGCCGCGGAGGCCTCGATGAAGAGAATCTGCTGGCCGTTCTGCTTGCTGATGTTGTCGAGACGAATCATGTGCGTGCGGGGGGCCCGGAAGCGGGTGCGGCGCCCTTATGCCACGTAGCCCGCCCCGGAAAGAATGTTCCGAACCCCTGGGAAGCGACTTCTCTTGCATGGGAGCGGACAGGCGGGGGAGCCCCCGGTCCCAGGCTTGAAGTGGGACCTGCCCCCACTCGCGCCATGGCATAGACTGCCGCGCCGTGCTGACCGTCGACGCCCACCCCTCCCTGGACACCCTGGCCTTCACCACCACCTTCCCCGGGCCGCTGGGCGGACTGCCCTCCCCGGAGTGGCTGGTGGCCCTGCTGAAGCCCGGCGCCACCGCCCCCCTGTCCAGCGACGACACCGTGCGCGGCGCCATCCGCGACATGCTCCGCCACGGCGGCTACAAGCCCACCGGGCGTGGCAAGCCCGCGTCGGAGTACCTGGTGCGCGCCTCGGGTGACGGCTCGCTGGGCGCCATCAACCTGGCCGTGGATGCCTGCAACGCGGTGTCCCTGCACAGCGGCCTGCCCATCAGCGTGGTGGACCTGGACCGGGCCACCGCCCCCTTCCGCGTGGGCGTGGCCCCGGAGGGCGCGCAGTACGTCTTCAACGCGTCCGGGCAGAGCATCGACCTGGCGGGCCTGCTGTGCCTCTTCGACGCGGAGGGCCCGTGCGCCAACGCCGTCAAGGACGCGCAGCGCACCAAGACGAACGCGGACACCCACCGCACCCTCACCGTGCTCTGGGGCGCCAAGGCCCTGGGCGAGCGGACCGCGCGCGCCTTCGACTGGTACCGGGAGCTGCTGGAGCGCGCGGGGGCCACGGTGGAGCGCCTCCCCTGAGCTGCACGGGCGCCCTTGAAACACGCCGGCCGACGGGGCAGACCCAGGCCATGGCGGGACGGAAATCCAGCAGGTGGGTGCTGCTGCTCGTGTGGCTTCATGCGGCGAGCGCGGCGGCGCAGATCGTCAACGTTCAAGCGCTGTTCGACGAGAACACGGGCCCGGGGCGTTCGGCGGCCGTGGACCTGGGCGCGGACTGGCGCACGGGCAGCACCCACCTCTTCAGCGTGCGCGGCGCCCTGCTGGGCCAGTGGCGCAGCGAGACGCACACCTGGCTGGCCGTCATCCGGGGGGAGTACGCCTTCGCCGCCGATGAGGTCATCGTCAGCAAGGTGATGGAGCACGTCCGCTACCGCTACGGATTCACGAAGCGGCTCTCCGGCGAGGTGTTCCTCCAGCACGAGTTCGACAAGTTCCGCCGCATCCAGTTCCGGGCCCTGCTGGGCGCGGGGCCCCGGGTGAGGGTGTTGACCGACGAGAAGGCCACGCTGGTGGTGGGGCTCGCGCTGATGCTGGAGCACGAGCGCATCCGCCGGGATTCCGAACCGGATGCCGGGGAGCTCCGCACCGACCCGCGCCTGTCCAGCTACGTGCTGGGGCGGCTGGAGTTCATGGAGAACGTCTTCCTGGTGCAGACGCTCTACGCCCAACCCCGCGTGACGAACCCCGCCGACATCCGCCTGCTCAACGACACCATCTTCGAGGTGAAGCCCAACGAACGCCTCTCGGTGGGCATCGGCTTCAACCTCACCTTCGACAACTCTCCGCCCCTGGGCGTCCCCAAGCTCGACACCCAGCTGCGAACCTCGGTGGGCATCCGGCTGTAGCCGCCTTCGTCTCACGAAGTGTGTCACCCGGGAGACAGCAGCCAGCCCTCGCCTGCCTCCCCGCCCATGCCGGGCAACGTCCCGGTTGTTGGCAACTGTCTTGCTACGGTGCCTCGCAGGGCAACAACAGGGTGGCGAGGCCGGTGATGACGGAACTGTACGTGGAGCGCGAGGACACGGTGGCGAAGGCAGTGACGCTCTTCCCCAGGGACACGGTGGTGAGGGCACTGTCACTGATGCAGCGGTATGGCCTGAGCAGGCTGCCGGTGGTGGACGACGTGCACGGCGAGCTCATCGGCGACGTGACGGCCGACGACCTCACCCGGGTCTGGCAGCACGCGCCGCTGGCCTGTATGTCGGAAATTCTTTCACTGAAATCCCTGCGGGTTGAAGACCTGGAGGACACCACCCGTTGGGGGCCGCGCCTCACCCTGGTCTCCCCCCTGGTGGACGTGTACCAGACCAGCAAACGCTGGGTGCAATAGGCCGGAAGGTCCGAATCCCGACGGCGCTCAGCCAATGCCAGGCGTGAGCGCCTTCATCCACACCACCACGGCGGCGGCGCCCGCGTCCGGCACACCGACGGCGCGCGCCCCCAGGTAGCTGGCACGTCCCAGGCGCGGCTGCATCCGGGACGTCGCCGCCTCTCCCGCCTCGGCCGCTTGCACCGCCGAGGCCCAGGCCTCACGAGCCCCCTGTCCGCCGCGCACTCCCTTCGCGAACGCGTCCGCGGCGGGCCGGAGCGCATCGAGCATGGTGCGGTCCCCAGGCCGCGCGCCGCCCAGCTCCGACACGGCGCTGACAGCCAGGTCGAAGGCCTCGGCCCAAGCGGCGGCATCCACGGGCCCTTCCGCCAGCCTGCGCGCGGCGCGCAGCAGCGCCGTCGCGTAGAAGGGCCCCGAGCTGCCGCCAATGCTGCGCCGCAGGGCATTGCCCATGGCCGTCAGCGCGCGCGCGGGGCTCGTCCACGCGTCCTCCGGGAGGGCGCGAATCGCCTCGGCGCCACGCACCAGACTGAGGCCCAGGTCACCGTCGCCCGCGGCGCTGTCGAGCGCGGTCAGCCGGGACTCCGACTGCTCGAACGCGTCCGCCACCCACAAGGCGGCCTTCCGGAAGCGGTCCATCCCCGGTCGCGGCGCCTCCGCCGGAAGCGATGCCGAAGACGCCGCGGACGAAGGCCGGTACACCCCCGGCTCCTTCGGCAGCCGTCCCGCGCCGGGCCACGCGGGCGCATCCGCCGCCGCATCCAGGCGGGCCAGCCGCGCGTCGTCCACCTTCAGCAGCGTCAACGAGCAGCCGGGCATCTCCAGCGCGGAGAGGAACGTCCCGCTCCACGCGCGCTCCACGCGGATGCCGCCCTGACGCAGAGCGGCCAGCGCGCGCCGGGCGACGATGGCCAGCTCCATGGGCGGCGTGCCCCCCAGCCCGTTGACGAGCAGCACCACCCTGTCTCCCGAGCTGATGCGCCGGTCCTCGACGATGGTGGTGAGCAGCGTGTCCACCAGGCTGTCCGCCGTCTGCATCGGCACGCGCCGCACGCCCTGCTCGCCGTGGATGCCCAGGCCCAGCTCGATTTCGTCCTCCTCCAGCGTGAAGCCCGGCTTGCCCGCCGCGGGCACGGTGCAGGGCCCCAGGGCCACGCCCATGGTGCCCAGCGCCTCCGCCGCCTCGGTGGCCTCGCGGAGGACGTCCTGGAGCGCCGCGCCCGCCGCGGCCGCCGCGCCCGCGACCTTGTGGACCAGCACCGTGCCCGCGATGCCCCGGCGCCGCGCGGGCTCCACCGTGTCGTGCAGGGACACGTCGTCCGCAACCACCACCGTCTCCACGGGGATGCCCTCGGCGCGCGCCAGCTCGGCGGCGAGCCCGAAGTTGAGCCGGTCCCCGGTGTAGTTCTTCACGACGAGCAGCGCGCCCGCGGGCCCCGCGACGGCGCGGATGGCGGCCAGCACGGCATCGGTGCTGGGCGAGGTGAAGACGTCACCTGCCACCGCCGCGTCCAGCATGCCCGCGCCCACGTAGCCCGCGTGCGCGGGTTCATGGCCGCTGCCGCCACCGGAGATGACAGCCACCTTGCGCGCGCGGACGTCGGAAGGCGTGTCGGCGCGGAGCACCACCGACTCCCCCTCCAGCAGCGCCTGCCCGGGGGCGAGCGAGACCAACCCCTCCAGCATCTCCCGCACCACCGCGCGAGGGGCGTTGACCAGCTTCTTCATGAAAGTGTCCTCTCTCAGACGCCGTTGAAGAAGTCGACCGCGCCCGTCTCCAGCGAGTACTCGGCGCCGACGATGCGCATGCCTTCCTCGCGGCACAGACGCTCCAGCAGGCGGCTGCCATGGCGGAGAGTGTCGCAGGAGTTGCGGATGTTGGCGCGGACGGCTTCCTTCATCAGGAACTCCGGATCCGCCTTCGGCCCGGCGGCGCTCACCACCGTCGTCACCGGCTCGAGGCAGCGCTCCACGATGTCGCGGATGTTCTCGGACGCCTCGCTCTTGCCTTCACGCACGTAGTCCAGCGTGGCCTGGATGGCGCCGCAGTGCGAATGCCCCATCACCACCGCCAGGCGCGTGCCGAACTTCGCCGCCGCGAACTCCACGCTGCCTACCAGCGACGGCGCGACGACGTTGCCCGCCACGCGGATGACGAACAGGTCCCCCAACCCCTGGTCGAAGATGTACTCCGACGGCGCGCGCGAGTCCGAACACGAGAGGATGATGGCGAAGGGACTCTGCCCCGCCACCAGCGCCTGCCGGGCGGAGCGGCCGAGCGGGTTCTCCATGTTGCGCGCGTTCAGGACGAACCGCTGATTGCCCTCCCGAAGGCGCGCAAGAGCATCCTGGGCGGAGATGGGCGGCGTCGAAGCGGTGGGCATTGCGTGGGTCCTTGAGGGTGGATGAAGCGGAAAGGTGGCAACCCAGCGGAGCGCTATACACCAGCCGGGCCACCAAGGGACGGGCCGTCCTCCTGCGTCAACGCGGGAGTTCAGCCGTCAGACACCCAGCTCCGCACGGATGCGCTTCACGATGTCCGCTGGCGGCGGCGTCACGTCCACGCTGAGCGCGCGCGAGGGCAGTTCCATGGTCGCCAGCTGACTCTCCAGCAGGGACGCGGGCATGAAGTGGCCCTGGCGCTGCGACATCCGGCGGGCGAGCACCTCATGCGGCGCGTGCAGGAACACCCACCTCACGTGTGCGGGGTCCAGCTCCTCCAGCAGCGTGCGGTAGGCCTGCTTGAGGCCGGAGAACGCCATCACCACGTCCTCGCCCTGCGCCAGCGCCCGCGCCACTTCATCGCGCAGCTTGCGCAGCCAGGGGGCGCGGTCCTCGTCCGTCAGCGGCGTGCCCGCGGCCATCTTCATCACGTTGGAGCGCGGGTGCAGGTCATCCGCGTCGATGAAGCGCCAGCCCAGCTCGGCCGCCAGGGTGCGGCCCACCGTCGTCTTCCCCGCTCCGGACACCCCCATGATGATGACGACCATTGACGCGACTCCTCCTGGTTCCGGGGCGCACTCCACATCATCGTGAGGTGCCCAACGGCCTGGCGCCACCCCATCCGAGGCGGAATGCCCACCGCATCACGTCCTGAGACGTCAGCCCCAGGGGGTATGCTTCATCCCATCGCCGCTCCGGATGCGGCACGGAGGGTCGGTCATGGCGGACATCGCGGACGGGGAGCAGGTCTCGGTTCAGGGCTCGGGTTCCAAGCCCTACATCCTCAAGAACACCGGCGGTGTGTATTCGTGTTCATGCCCCGCCTGGCGCAACCAATCGGTGGCCATCGAGCGGCGCACCTGCAAGCACCTGCGCCGCGTGCGCGGAGACGCCGCGGAGGACGCGCGCATCGGCGGAGACGCGTCCGGCGCGCCCGCGGTCCCCGCGCGTCCGACGAGGAGCACGTCCGCCAGCGACGACACCAAGGCCCCGCCCCTGCTGCTGGCCCAGTCGTGGGAGAACGACGTGGACCTCACCGGCTGGTGGATGAGCGAGAAGCTGGACGGCGTGCGCGCGTACTGGGACGGGAAGCAGTTCTGGTCGCGGCTGGGCAACGCGTTCCTCGCGCCGGAGTGGTTCACGGCGGGGCTGCCGGACTTCCCGCTCGACGGAGAGCTGTTCGGCGGGCGCAAGCGCTTCCAGCGCACGGTGAGCATCGTCCGCCGGCAGGACCGCAGCGACGATTGGAAGGAGCTGGCCTTCGTCGCCTTCGACGCGCCCGGCGTGGAAGGCACCTTCGAGGCGCGGCTGGAGCGCTGCCGGCAGTGGATGGAGGAGACGAAGCCCGGGTATGCGCAGTGGCATGCCCACGCGCGCTGTGACGGCACGCCGCACCTGCGCGCGGAGCTGGCGCGCGTGGAGGCGCTGGGTGGAGAGGGCCTCATGCTGCGTCAGCCCGGGTCGCGCTACGAGGCGGGCCGCTCCCATACGCTGCTCAAGGTGAAGAGCTTCAAGGACGACGAAGCGCGCGTGGTGGGACACGTGGCGGGCGCGGGCCGCCACAAGGGCCGCCTGGGCGCGCTGGAGGTGGAGCTGCGCAACGGCACGCGCTTCAGCGTGGGCACGGGCCTGTCGGACGCGGAGCGCGCAGCGCCGCCCCCCGTGGGTGCCATCATCACCTTCCGCTACCAGGAGCTGTCCAACGACGGCGTGCCACGCTTCCCGTCGTACGTGGGTGTGCGCGTCGACGCCGCCCCCTTCGCCGCGAGCTGAGGCCAGCCGTCCCGCGGCAGGAGTCACCGGTCCGCTGGTCGACGGAGCGGCGCCGCATTGCCACCTGACAGACGGTGCGTGCCCGGGGTGATGCGCGCCCGGGCGCCACCCTGGTGTCTGCTTCAGGGAACCATGCACTGCGAGCTCTGTCTGACCGAGCATCCCCACGATGTGGCGTGTGGCGGCGAGCCCTGGACGCAGGTGTACCTGTCCACGGGCGACGCGGAGGCACCTCCCGTGGACCTCACGGGCCAGACGTTGGGAAGTTACCGGCTGGTCCGCCGGCTGGGCGCTGGAGGGATGGGCACCGTCTACCTGGGCGAGCAGACGCGCATTGGCGCACGGGTGGCGGTGAAGGTGCTGCACCCCCACCTGGGCCGGGACGAAAGCCTGCGCGCGCGCTTCTACGCGGAGGCACGCACGGTCAACATGGTGGGCCATCCGAACATCGTCCACATCTTCGACATCAACGAGGCGCCCGGCGGCATCCACTACTTCGTCATGGAGTACCTGGAAGGCGTGCCCATGTCGCACCTGCCCCGGCCCATGGTGCCCGCGGCGTTGGTGTCGCTGCTGGCGCAGGCGTGTGACGCGCTGGACGCGGCGCACCGGTGCGGCGTGGTGCACCGGGACTTGAAGCCGGACAACCTCTTCGTGGTGCGGCACGCGGGCGAGCCGCCGTCGCTGCGCGTGCTGGACTTCGGCGTGGCCAAGGCGCGCCGCCCCCACCCGGGGGAGGATGAGACGGCGGCGGGCATCGTCCTGGGCACGCCGGCGTACATGGCGCCCGAGCAGTCCGCGGGGCAGCCGGTGGACGGACGCGCGGACATCTACGCGCTGGCGGTGACGGCCTATTACCTGTCCACGGGGCAGCTCCCCTTCGAGCGGGGACAGATGGTGGAGCTGGCGCTGGGCACGGGCCCGGTGGGCGCGCCGCCGCCGCACCTGCTGGTGCCCGGGGTGCCGCCCGCCTTGTCGGAGGTGCTGCTGCGCGCGCTGTCGCGCCGCTGCGAGGACCGCTACGCCACCGCGCTGGAGTTCAAGGAGGCCCTGCTGCTGGCCGCCGCCCAGCCGCTGGCGGACGCCCTATCCCCCCAGACGCCGCCGCCGCGCAGCCACACGCCGGTGCCGTCCCTGGCGTGGCTGGACATGGAGGACCCGGCGACGGAGCCCAACGCGCTCACCCCACCCCTGACGTGGGTGGCGCGGGTGCGGCGCCGCTCCGGCGAGGGCGACGTGGAGGTGCTGTGCACGGAGCTGAGCCGGGGCGGGCTCTTCATGTGCTGCGCGGACCCCTTCCCGCGCCTGTTCAACCGGCTGGAGTTCACCCTGCTGCTGGCCGGCGAGCTGGTGGAGTGCGCGGGCGAGGTGGTGCGCCACGTGGACGCCGCCCAGGCGCAAACGTGGGGCATGTTGTCCACGGGCGTGGGCGTGCAGTTCATCAACCCATCCGCCCGGCTGTGCGAGCTCATCCGCCGCGTGCAGCCCCACCGGCTGACCACGCCCGCGTCCACGTTGATGCGCGCGGAGGTGGTGCTGTGACGCGGGCCGCGCGTCACTTCACCGTGAAGGTCCGTGAGGCACCGGAGTAGGGCCGCACGTTGCCGTCCCAGCCCGACTTCCAGTTGCCCTCGTGGACGAGCCGGTACGTGCCCGGCGCCGTGTCGTCGGGGATGCCCCACGTCACGGTGACGTGGGAGCACGCCAACGTGGGCACGCAGTTCTCGCGCCGCCACTGGTAGCGCGTGGCCGGGTCCGCGTCGGTGGCCACGTCCGTCCAGGAGCCGTCCGGCTCGCGCCGCTGCACGCGCAGGAAGGTGCCCTCCTGGCGCAAGTCATTCTTGGGATGCCCGCCCCAGAAGGTGGCGCTCGCCGTGTCACCGCGCGAGTACGTGGGCCGCGCGTCGGTGACGACCTCGCCGAAGTCCACCCACAAGAGCTTGTCGTCGAACACCACGCCGGGTTGCAGGCTGAGCTGCTCCTTGCGCAGGTCCCTGGGCGTGGGCCCGGGAAGCACACCGGCGCCATCCCGCAGCGACGTGGCCAGCAGGTGGAAGTTCTGCTGGAGGGCCGCGAGCGTCCACGGGCCGAAGTGCGTGGAGGCCCCTTCGTAGTCCTGGCGCGCGTACTCCTCGCGGGTGGTCACGTAGCCCGAATAGGCATTGGACAGGCCCGCGATGACGACGTCCGTCACGCCCGCGGGCGCCAGCGCCGTCTCCACGGTGTCGCGCAGGCGGCGTCCGGCCATGGTCGTCAGCTCGAAGGGCACCGCCACCAGCGCCAGGTTGCCAATGGTGACCAGTTGCAGGGGCAGCACCTCCGGCGTCCACGGGAAGGGCCGCATGCTGCCCATCTCCAGGACGATGGGCTTCTCCGCCTGACACGGCGTGGTGGCGAGCGAGCAACTGAACTGCCCCCAGGCATTCTGGCCGGCGGCGCAGGTGACGCCCTCCACGCCGACGCCCGGCCCATCCTCCGCCCCCGCCAGCATGGACACGCCGATGGCCGCCGGGCAGGTGGCTCGCGGCGCGCCGTCCGCGAAGGCGGGCGCCACGTCCACCGCGTCCATCTTCACGTAGACGTGCCGGTAGTCCACGCCGCCCGTGAGCGGCGTCTTCGCCTCCGCCCACAGCTTCGCGGCGAAGTCGTACTGCTTGCGGCCGGAGAGGTCCGTGTCCTCGAAGTCATTGGCACCGCCGCCGTTCGTGCCTCCCAGGATGTTGGGCGTCACGTCGCCCTCGTTCGCGTTGGCGAAGGCGGCGACGAACGTGTCCCCCGCCCCCTGCGCCTGCTCGGCGAGGTACGAGGCCAGGCCCTTGTTGTCGCCGCTGATGAGCGTGTTGCCGTTGCCCATGGACGTGGCGTGCACCGCGAACCAGTTGATGAGCCCCATGTCGGTGCCATCCGCGCGGGTGAGACGCAGCAGCGTCATCCGCGTGTCCACGTCGTGCGCGTAGCGGGCGCGCTCCTCGGCCGGGTTGAGCAGGTAGGCGTCGGGGGAGCGGTTGCGGCTGGCGCCGAACAACTCCCCTGACGACAGGCGCAGCGTGCCCTCGGCGAGCCGCTCGTGCGCCTGGACGATGGAGGCGACGATGCCGGAGACGATGGCCTCGAAGTTCTGCGGCGAGAAGCCCAGCGTGGTGAGGTTGTAGAAGGTGTAGTGCGAATAGCCCCCGGGCCCGGAGTGGGTGTGGGTGGCGCTCAGCAGCACGTTGTCGTCGGTGTACAGGTCGCCATAACGCGCGCGCAGCCGCTCCACGACCTGCTGCTTCACCGCCTGGAACACCATGCCCAGGTCCGCGCTGACGAAGGCCACCCGCTTGCCGTTGCAGGGCGAGGCGATGACGAACGCGCGCGAGCGCAGCCGCTGGTGGATGCCGGTGGTCTGCTGCTCCAGCATGCCGTAGCCCATCATCCCCACCTCGGCGGCGGGGCCGGTGATGTCGGCGCTGCCCGCGCCCAGCAGGAAGTCCCGCGCGTCCTCGCACGCTCCCGTCAGGCCGGACGCGGCGGACTCGGGATGAGGGGAGCTCCGCCAGGGCTGGCTGGCCGCCTGGGCGCCCGTGGCGAGCACGAGCGAGAGTGCCAGCAGGTGCCGGACGAAGTGGGTGCGCATGGCCTGCCTCCAAGGCGCCAGGGGACATCCCCTGGGGTGGAAGTGCATAACGCTTCAGGGCGGGCGCGCAGTACCGGAAGAATGAGCCGTCGAGAGGGCTACAGTCCGCGCGAGAGCCGGCGGTGACACCGGCCGTCTCAGCGCTCACGCGCCCGGCTGGTTCGCCGGGGCCTTGGGCGGCGCGGCGTTGAGCGCCACGCGGAAGGTGGTGCCGGCGCCCACCGACGACTCCACGGAGATGTGGCCGCCCAGCGCCGTCACAATCGTGTCACAGATGGACAGCCCCAGGCCGGTGCCCAGGCCAGAGGACTTGGTGGTGAAGAAGGGGTCGAAGATGCGGCGCAGGTGCTCCGGGGGGATGCCCTGGCCCGAGTCGCTCACCACCACCATCACCCGGCCGCCCACCTCCGCGCGGGTGGTGAGGCGGATTTCGTTCGCCTCCGAATCGCCCTCTTCGATGGCGTGCGCGGCGTTGATGAGGAGGTTGAGGAACACCTGGAACAGCTTGCCCTCGTTGCCACGGACGAGCGGCACCTCTCCGTAGTCCTTCACCAGCCGGGCGCGGGCGCGCACCACGCTGGCGGCCATCTGCGTCACGGATTCGAGCACCGCGTGGACGTCCACCGACTCTTCCTTGCCGTCCTCCACGCGGGAGAAGACGCGCAGCTGGCGGACAATCTGGCGCATGCGCTCGGCGCCCTCGCGGGCGTCGTCGAGCACCTGCCGCAGCTCCACCATGTCCTCCGGGGAGAGCATCCGTGGGCGCACGCCGCCCACGGCGCTGTGGAGGAAGTCCAGGTTGGACAGCACGTACGCCAGGGGGTTGTTCAGCTCGTGGGCGATGCCCGCGGCCAGGAGGCCCATGGAGGCCATGCGGTCGGTCAGCATGAGCTGCGCCTGGGTGCGCTTGCGCTCGGTGAAGTCGCGCGCCACGGTGATGCGCGCGGGCGAGCCGTCCAGCACCACGGCCAGCGTCACCAGGTCCGCCACCACCACCTCACCGTCGCTGCGCACCAGCGGCATCTCCACCACGCGCGCCGCGCTCTTGCCCTCCAGCGCCTGGCTCAGGTGGAGCTGCGCGGCCCCCCGGTCCTCGGGGCGGACCAGGTCCAGCATGTGGCGGCCCACCAACTCCGAGGCGTCGCGGAAGCCCAGGTACTGCACCAACGCCGGGTTGACGGAGAGCAGCACGCCGTCGCCCACGTGCACCAGCACCGGGTCCGGGAAGGCCTCGATGAGCAGGTGGACGCCGGCCTCCGTGCGCCGCAGCGTCGTCTCCGTGCGCATGCGCAGCGCGTTGGCCGTGCGCTGCTCCAGCGCCAGGGACAGCGCGCCCGCCGCGCCCGACAGCAGGTTCACCTCGATGGGGCCCCAGGACTCGGGTGCACGGCAGTTGTCGAAGCCGATGACGCCGAAGAGCTGCCCGTGGACGTGCATGGGCAGCAGCAGCACGGAGCGGACGCCCTGCGCCTCCAGCATGGGCGCCAGCAACTCCGAGAAGTCGCGGGGCTGCCCCTGCACCGGCTCGCCGCGCTGCAGCTGTTCGGACTGGTGGGGCCGCAGGGCCACGTCGAAGGGCAGGCCGTGCATGTTGGGGTCCTCCAGGTTGGGAGGAACCCCTGGCGCGCACCACTCCGCGCGCTGCGACGCCAGCAGCGCGCCGTTCTCGGCGAAGTGCATCTCGAAGACGTAGACGCGGCTGGCGGCGGACACATGGCCCAGCGGCTCGACCACTGCGCCGTACAGGTCGTCCGGCAGGTCGTGCCCCATCATCCGCCGCTGCACCTGCACCATGGCGTCCAGGTAGCGCTCGCGGGTGGTGACGGCATCCTCCGCGGCGCGCCGCGGCGTCACATCCAGGAGCGTCCCCAGCACCTCTCCTGGCACGGTGGCCAGGGCCCGGGCGGACAGCTCCACCCAGCGGACGCCATGGCCGCCGCCCGTGTCCACGCGGACTTCCTGGCGCGAAACGGGGGTGCCTGGGGTGTACGCCAGCAACGCTTGGGCGCGCGCGCGGTCCTCCGGGTGGATGGCCTCCAGGAGCGCGCGGCCCCGCCACGCGGACACGGGCGTCCCGGTGAGCCGCTCCCAGGCACCACCCAGCACCGTGAGCCGCCCCTGCGCGTCGAGCTGGAACACCACCTCGTGCAGCAGCTCGGACAGGTGCCGGAAGCGCTCGGACTCCACCTGGCTCCCGGCGTGTGACGCCTGCGACTTCATGGGAGGGAGCAGCTCGCACGCCATGTCGGCGGGAGCCGTCCCTGAAGCCTTCCCGGGAGCGTCCATGACCGCCGCGTCCCGTTGCTCGTCTGCCACGTGCTGGCCTCCCTCGCGCCTCATCGGAGAGGGGCCGGAGCCCTGACAGCACCTACGGCTGCCGGGAGCGAATCCAGACCCTGCGGTTCCCCTCCCGGAGCGACGTCGACCCGAAGCATATTGGGTCTCAATAACTGGAAGTCAATGAATGCGGGAGAAGTTCACGCTCCGTCTTCGGGCTCCCATCCACCCGGAGCACCTGAGCGGGGCCGCTGCCGCCGGTCCCCTACGACGCGGGCCGGCACGCCCGCGACAACGGCCCACGCCGGCACATCCCGGGTGACGACGGCCCCCATGGCCACCACGGCGTGGTCCCCCACGGTGACGCCGTCCGTGATGCCGGCATTGGCCCCCACCCACACGTCCGCGCCGATGACGAGCCCCCGCGAGGTGACGGGTTGCTCGCGCACGGGCCGGTCCGGGGCCATGCCGTGGTCGAAGGCGTAGAGGGTGGCTCCGGTGGCGATGCGGGTGCCCTCGCCGATGCGGATGCCCGCGGCGCCGCCGTCCAGGCTCGCCCGGGCGTTGATGCTCACCCGGGGCCCGAGCGTCACGGGGCCGTGGAGGAAGACATCCGCGGCGATGCTGCACCCGGGGCCGATGGAGACGGTGCGTCCGGGCTCGGCGAAGATGCGCGCCTCCGGGGCGATGAAGCACCCCTCCGCGATTTCCACCGTCTCCAGTTCGCGCAGCAGCGCCTGCACCTCGCGCTGCCAGGCATCCGCCCATTCGCGGTGGCGGGGCTTGAGGACGAAGTAGAGCCACGGCATCCAGGAGAGCCGGCGCTTGTGCTGCTCACGGCGAAGCGCGTCCAGGTCCACGCCCCTTCCCTATCATGCTCCGGTCGCCAGCCGGGTGGGTTCCCAGGTGAAGCGGCAGCGCTCGCGCTCCCGGGCAATGGCCTCCACGTCTCCGGCCTCGGGCTCCAGGCGCGACACCATGTCGCTCGCCTCCCATGCATAGGGCTGACCGTTGAGCAGGACGTGGCCGTCCACCACCGACTGGGAGACCTCCAGGAGGGGCAACTGCCTCAGGTCGCGCAGCAGCGCCTCGAAGCGCCCCTGCCGCGCCGGGTCGAGGAAACGAAAGCGCGAGCGCGCCAGCGCCGCCAGGTGGAACCACATGGGACGGAAGGCCACGCCCGCCAGGGTGAGACGCCGGGCCATCACGAGCAGCATCTCCGTGGCCTCGCGCGCCAGGCCCAGGCCCGGCACGTCCTGGCCGGGGAGCCGCGAGCGCCCCTCTCTGAAGCGGGCGCGCGGGTGGCGCAGGCTGAGCCAGTTGACGAAGAGGAAGGGCTCCCCCGCCAGCACGCGGCGCTCCACGACGCAGTCCACCAGCTGGTGCTCCTGGCCCGCGACCCAGCCGTGCACCTCCATCCGGTCCCCCTCTCCCACGGAGCCCACCTCCACGCGCAGCCGGCTGTAGCCGAGCCGCTCCACGTAGGAGAGGATTCCGTAGCGGAAGAAGGCGTACTCGAGCGCCTGCGCCGTGTAGTAGCCGAGGATGCGCGGCTGGCGCTGGCCGCCGCTCAGGCCCAGGGCGCCCTCCAGGTCCTCCTGGGTGATGGGCTCGTCCAGCGGCGTCGCGCCCTCGCGCGTCAGTGAGCGGGCGATGCGCCGATACCGCGCGCTCAGCGGGTCGTAGCGCGCCCTGATGCGGCGACGGCCCTGCCCCGCGAGGACGAGCACGGTGCCCGCGAACACCTTCCACGCGTCGCGGTGATAGCCCCCGCCTGGAAGCCAGACGCTGGGGATGCCACGCAGGGCGCGCGCCAGGGCCCGGTCCCTACGACGGGCGCCGTCCAGGGACAGGCCCACGCGGCCGAAGCGGTCTCCCGCGAGCACGTCGCTGCCCGCGATGACGAAGGCCACGTCCGGCCGGGGCATGCGCTCCAGGAGTCCGTCGAGCAGGGCCAGGTACGTCCTGTCGTCCGTGTCCTCGGGGACGCGCGTCTCATCCACTTCGGGCGACAGCGCGCCCCAGTCGCTGCCGGACAGCGAGCCCATCCAGGCCCGCTTCTGTCCCGCCAGACACTCCGCCGTGCCATCCGGCGGGTGGGCATCCAGGTCGAGCACCACGGCCTGTCCGTCGAAGCCATCCGCGTGGAGGGCGGCGAGCGCTACCGCGATGTCATTCACCGCGCAGAAACCGCCGCCGCGCGCCGGACCGGCGTGGTGGAAGCCGCCCGCCATGTTCACCACCGGGCCCTTGCGCGCCACCGCGAGCCGCGCCGCGCCCAGCGTGCCGCCACACACCCGCCGCAGGTTGGACAGCAGCGCGTCCACCGGCACGTCGGCGGGGTCGGTGGCGAAGATGCGCGCCAGCGTCTCCGGCTGGCCGAGCGACTCCAGATAGGCGGCGTCATGCACGCGCGACAGCTCGGCGAGGCTCACCGGCTGCGGATGGTGCACGTCCTGGGTGCGCAGCGCGCGGGCCTCCAGGAGATACCAGGTGGTGAAGTCCACCCCGCGCGGCTCGATGCCCGCGGAGGACTCGATGCCGGTGAGGGGCAGCCGGTAGGACTCGTCGTAGAAGGCGGGCACCGGCGCGCCGCCCCAGCTCCATCGCGACAGCCAGTCCCGCAGGCTCATGGGCCCCTATCTCTCACGGCGTCAGGTCTGGGACCAGGGTCCCACGGGACGCCCAGGCACCACGGCCCCATGGAGCTTCGCGCAGTGAACGGCGCCAGGGGTGGACGGCCTGACGCGGCCCGCCGCGCTTCACGCCACCGGGCGCCGGGCCTCCGCGCGCAGCGCGGGACTCCGCCGGCGGAGCGTCCGCGCGCAGAACGCCATGAGCAGCGCCCACGCCAATCCGGCCACCCAGCCGCCCAGCACGTCCGTGGGGTAGTGCACGCCCAGGTAGACGCGCGTCAACCCCACGAGGAACGACAACAGCAGCGCCACGGTGAGGACGTAGAGCTTGAGTCGCTTGCGCTCGGCGAGCTGCGCCAGCAGTGCGCCCAGCGTGAGGTACACGGTGGCCGACAGCATGGCGTGCCCACTGGGGAAGCTCTGGCTGACCACCTCGGTGAGGTGCGGCACCACGGACGGCCGAGGCCGGGCGAAGAGCTGCTTCAGCAAGACATTGAGGCCCGCGCCCCCCAGCGTCGCGCCGAGCACGAGCAGCAGCGTCCGGTAGCGCCTCACCAGCAGGAGGAAGCCACACACCGCCAGGGTGGTGAGCGTCAGCACGGGAACGCCGCCCAGCGCCGTCACGTCCTCCGCCGCGCGCCGCAGCCACCAGGGCCCGCGAGGCCGCGCCGGGTCCTCGGGGTTGCGCAGCGCCAACAGCATGCGTTCATCGAACTGCTGCGTCTCGCCCTCGGCCACCTCGTCCGACAGGGCGATGAAGCCCAGACAGCAGACCAGCACCAGCAACAGCAGCCCCAGTGGCCGCGTCACCGCCACGTCCCATCCCGACATCCACTGCCAGAGCCTCCGCCACATGGCGGTGACTGTATGCACTCCAGCGTCTGGCAGGGCGTCTCCCGCGCGGAACGTTGGCTACCCGGGAAGGCGGATGCGGTCGCTGCCCGCGCTGCCGAAGGCCGCGCCGAGGACGCAGAAGAAGTGCAGAACGAAGCCTGGGATGAAGAAGAACCAGTAGCCGGCCCCCACCATCAGGAACCACAGGACGGCGCGCAGGAACTGGCCCTTGTAGAGCTGTCCCAGGCCGGGAATGACCAAGGACAGCACCCCGGCGATGAGGAAGTTGAAGCGGCGCTCGCGGATGATGTCGGCCATGGCGGTCTCCAGTCCTGCCCCCCATATAAAGGAGGGGCCGGGGCCACGAAAGCCCTGGAGTGAACGGCCGGACGCTCGGGCCACGAGCGGCACGGCCTCCCCGCGCCTGGCTGCTATCACAGGGCCCCAAGGAGGCACTTCCATGGCCATTTCCACCATCGACCCGGCGACCGGCAAGACGCTGCGCACCTTCACGCCCCTCTCCACCGAGGAACTGGAGGCGAAGCTCCAGACCGCCGCCGACACGTTCCGCGCCTACCGCGAGACGACCTTCGCCGACCGCGCCACCTGGCTGCGGCGCGCGGCCGACCTGCTGGAGGCCGAGGCCGACCGCTACGGCCGCATCATGACGCAGGAGATGGGCAAGCCCTTCGACGCCGCCAAGGCCGAGGCGAAGAAGTGCGCCACGGCCTGCCGCTACTACGTGGACAAGGGCGAATCCCTCCTGCGCGACAGGCTCGTCGACATGGGCAGCGGCCGCGCCTTCGTGCGCTACCAGCCCCTGGGGCCCGTGCTGGCCATCATGCCGTGGAACTTCCCCTTCTGGCAGGTGGTCCGCTTCGCCGCGCCCGCGCTGATGGCGGGGAACGTGGGCCTGCTCAAGCACGCCCACAACGTGCCCCAGTGCGCACTGGCCCTGGAGGAGCTCTTCCTTCAAGCGGGCTTCCCACGCGGCGCCTTCCAGACGCTGCTCATCGAGACAGCCGACGTCCATCGCGTCATCGAGGACCGCCGCGTGCGCGCGGTGACGCTCACCGGCAGCGAGGGCGCGGGCCGGGCGGTGGGCGCCGCCGCGGGCAAGGCCATCAAGAAGGTGGTGTTGGAGTTGGGCGGCAGTGACCCGTTCATCGTCATGCCCAGCGCGGACCTGGAGAAGGCGGTGGAGACGGCGGTGTCCGCGCGCCTCATCAACAACGGCCAGTCCTGCATCGCCGCCAAGCGCTTCATCATCGCCGACGCCATCTACCCCGAGTTCGAGCGTCGCTTCGTGGAGCGGATGAAGCGCGTCACGGTGGGCGACCCCATGGATGCGAAGACGGACCTGGGCCCCCTGGCGACGCGCGGCATCCTCGACGGGCTCCATGCCCAGGTGGAGGCGAGCGTGAAGGCCGGCGCGAGGCTGCTCCTGGGCGGCAAGCCCCTGGAGGGTCCGGGGAACTTCTACCCGGCCACCGTCCTGGCCGAGCCCCCGCCCCAGGCCCCCGCCTTCCACGACGAGCTCTTCGGCCCCGTGGCCACGCTGCTGCGCGCGCGTGACGTGGACCACGCCGTGGAGCTGGCCAACGCGACGCCGTTCGGCCTGGGCGCCAGCGTGTGGACGCAAGACGAAGCCGAGCAGCGTCGCTTCGTCGACGGCATCGAAGCGGGCATGGTGTTCGTCAACGCGCTGGTGGCGTCAGACGCCAGGCTCCCGTTTGGCGGCGTGAAGCACTCCGGCCACGGGCGCGAGCTGGCGGACGTGGGCATCCACGAGTTCATCAACATCAAGTCCGTCCGCATCGCCGCGGCGGAGGACACGAAGCAGCAGCCTCCGCCCCGCGGCGCCATCAGCGAGTAGACGGCCCTTCAGCGGAACGGCCGGGGCGTGGCCTCACCGCGCCCCACTCGCATGAGCCGCCCCTGACGGAAGCGCAGCTCCGCGCGAACGAACCGTTTTGCATGATATGCAACAGTTGCATGGAGATCTTCCGTCTCGCGGATACGGTTGAGTTGAATAACGCATGGCTTGTCGGCCTGAGCGTGACCCTGATGCTGCTCGCGCTCTGGGCCCTTCTGGTGGCCTCCAGTGCGCTGCTGTACCAGGGCATCCGGCTGGTGGGCCTGAAGGTGCTGGAGCAGGCGGCAGACGCCCTTCGCAAGCGCGCCCGGCTGAGCGCCGCCCTCCTGTCCTTCGTGGTGGTGGTCGCCGGCATCGCGGTGCTGGGCTTTTCCCTGTGGGCGAAGAAAGACCTGGCCCCCCACTTCAATTCCTTGCTTGGGGGGGTGACGGCGGAAGGGCTGGCGAACGTGGGGCGCGGAGCGGGGCTGCTGGTGCTGTTGATGGCGGCCTTCCTGGTGCTGGAACGCGCGGCGAGCCAGCTCCTGGTGCGGATCGAACGCAGGTTGAACGAATGGGAGTTGCCCCCGAAGCAAAGGGCCCATGCCCAGAAGGCGATGGAGCAGGGGCCCGGCTTCATCAAGCTGCTGCTGGCCTACTTCGCGGTGGGCCTGGCGCTCGCCTCGCTGCAACTCCCGGCCGTGCTCGACTGGCTCATTGGCACCACCCTCTTCGTGCTGCTGGCCATCAGCGGCGGGCGGCTGGCGGTGTCCCTGCTGCACCTGGCCTCAGAGCGGCTGGTCGGGACCTGGGCGGCGAAGAGCACGGCCACGAAGTACGAGGAGTACTTCCTGGCCCTCGGCCGGCTGCTCCCGGTGGGACAGAAGAGCCTGGAGGCCATCGTCTACATCTCGGTGGCGACGCTCGTCATCCGCCGGTTCCAGGGCCTGGAGTTCTTTGCGCCATACGGGCCGGTGCTCATCCGCGTCATCGCCCTGTTCTTCGCCGCCAGCGTCGTCGTGGAGTTCGTCCGGCTGCTCATCGCGCGGGCCTTCAAGGTGGACGGCCCCAACCCGGATGACGCGACCCGGCGGCGCAACACCTTCGTCGCCCTCATCCAGAGCGCCTCCAAATACCTGGTCTACTTCCTGGTGGGGATGATGGCGCTCAGCGACATTGGCGTGGACCCCACTCCCATCCTCGCTGGCGCCGGCATCGTCGGCCTCACCGTGGGCCTGGGCTCGCAGGCCATCGTCACGGACATGGTCAACGGCGTCTTCCTGCTCTTCGAAGACCAGATATTGAACGGCGACTACATCCGCATCAACGATACAGAGGGCGTGGTGGAGGAGATAACGCCTCGCATCACCCGCATTCGCGACCGCTTCGGGCGCCTTCACATCCTCCGCAATGGCGAAGTCAAGAATGTCATCAACTACAGCCGCGGCTGGACGCTGGCCATCGTGGACATGGCCGTGGCCTATGAAAGCGACCTGAAGAAGGTGATGGATGTGATTCGCCAGGTGTGCGAGCAGGTGCCCATGCTGTCGCAGGGGAAGGTGTCCGAAATCCCCAAGCTTCTGGGTATCGAGAGCATGGACGAGAGCTGGATGACCATGCGCATCGAAGCCAAGGTGCAGCCAGGGACACACTTCGACGTGAAGCGGCTCCTCAACCGGCTGCTGATCGAGGCCTTCAACGCCAATGGCCTGGAAATCCCCTACCCCAAGGGGGTGGAATACGAGGGGGGCCCGTTGCTTCCCGCCCCCTCCGCGGCGCCGCCGCAGGAGGAGCCCCAGGCGCTCGCCGCCTCAAACCGGTAGCGATAGCGGTGCCTCCCCAGGATTCGAGTTGCTTCGTCTTCAGCTGCAATCCCTCTCACCCCTTGGAGTCCGTCCCATGAAGAAGGCTCTCCTCATCGCCCTGTCCCTGTCCCTGCCCGCGTTCGCCTCGTCCGACTTCGATTCGGAGGACCTGTCGGTGGACGTGGACCCGGAGGAGCTCGTGAGCCAGGAGGCCGCCGACGCCAGCCGGCCGCCGCTGATCCAGTTCTGCTGGAACCTCCACTACACGTCGTGCTCCGGCCCGGGTACGACGCAGCAGTGTACGGATGGCATCTGGTCCGACTACGTCTGCACTTGCCGCACCCTGGGCACGCGCAACGTCTGGGTCTGCCCCGAGGTCCGCTGAGTGCCAGGGGCGAGGACTGGGCCTGATATTCTCGCCCCTCTCGCAGTCCATCCTCACACCTGACTCTCGCATCCGGCACGGGTCCATCCGCGCGGCAATGCGCATGGCCTGCGTCGCCACCGTGGCGACCTCTGAAGACAAGCAACCGTTCACCGGTTGCTGCCAGATTGAAGGGACCGGCGTGGCCCACGCCCCAGCGCCAGGCGTCTACCGCGTCCGCGTCCGGCCATCACCGCCGGGCGCGGCGTGGACCTCCTCCAGCGCCTGCGTCACCGCTTCCACTTCCGCGCCGAGCTGCTCCACGCTCTGCCGCAGCCCCAGCCCGGCGATGTCCTCTCCCGCGGTGTCCGCCGAGCGCACCCGCAGCACCTGCGCGTAGAGGCTCTCCAGGGTGTAGTAGAGGCGCATGTGCTCCGCCTCGAGCCGCGCCGCCGCGGTGGCCAGCTCCGCGCGCTGACGCCGCTGCGACTCCAGCGCGGCCAGCGCTCCGGCCAGCCGCTCCCGCACCACCGAGTCCTCTTCCGAAGCCACCCGCGCGGCCAGTGCGTCCCGCTCGGCGTCCAGTCGCTGGGCCTCATCCGGTGGCGCCAGCGCTCGCAGCTCCCGCTCACGGCGCACCAGTGCATGACAGCCCTGCCGCAGGGCCTCCACCGTGCGCTCCGGCGCATGCACCAGCTCACGCAGCACCGCGGGCCCCTCGCGCAGGGCCTCCATCAGCCGGGCGCAGAGGGCGTCCACCTTCGCCACCCGGGCGTCCGCCTCCACCTCTGAGGCACCCACGGGCGTTGGCGTTCGCACGTCGCGCGCGCGGCCCTCGTCACGCCGGGGACGCTCCAGGTGCTTCAACGAAGCCAGGAAGAAGCCCAGGGCCACGAAGACCAGCCACCACAGCCGGCGGGGCTGCGCCAGGGCCATCAACACGCACGTTATCGACGCGGTGACGTAGGCGGCGCCCCGCGCGGGGTTGCGAGAGCGGTTGGACAGCACCTCCCGTTCGGCGCGGCGGGCGGCGCGCTTCGCCTCCCGCCGCCACTGCTTCGCCCACTTCCTGCGAATCTTCCGGGGCGGCATCTGCCCGGTGCGGCGCACCCAGGCCTCCACCGCCCCGTCCTCACGCGCACGGCCCTCCGAAAGCGCGTCTTCCAACCTGAGCAGGCGTTCATGTTGGAGGCGGGAAGGTGGGGAAACCGGAGCTTGGGGACGTCCGCGAGGCACGGGGTGACGATAACGACGACACGTCCCCGCTGGGAGCGAGATGCGCGCCATTCGTCGCCTGCTGCATATGCACGGTGCAACAAACGGAAATGCTCAACCGTTTGCATTCGCCCTGGGAAACTCCGTAGAGAATGTGCGCTGGCGGGGGGCGAAAAAGGGGGCAGGTGCCGTGGAGTTACCGGAGGCGAAGGGGGAGAGCGCCGGGTGGGAACCCGAGACCATCCGCGCCCTGCGAGGCGAGCAGAGCCGCGCGGCGTTTGCTCGCCTGCTGGGCGTCACCCCTCTCACCGTCTACCGCTGGGAGCTGCCGAGCGAAGCCCCCCAGGCCCGCCGTCCGCGTGGCCGTGTGGCCTTGGCGCTCCGCCAGCTCGCCGCGCGAGGCGGGGCCCCCACACCCGTCGTCTCCGCGTCCCGGCGGCAAGAGCTGCATCCCGAGGAGATGGCGCGCATCCTCCCCAGCGTCACCCACCTGACGCGGGCCGAGTGGCGAGCCGCCGAAGAGGAGCTGCTGTCGCTGCTGGCCTCGGGCCTGCTGCGCACCCCGGGCGCGCGGGCCATGGCCGCGGTGGGACTGGCCTATCTCCAGCGCTGGGGCCGCGAGGACAGCCGGGGCGCCTTCACCACGCTGCTGCCCCACCTGGCGTTCGCGGACGCCGGCATCTTCCCCGAAGAGGTGGAGCTGCGCGTGCTCGCCATGGCGGCCAACCTCTACGCGTCACCGGACGGGAAGCTGTTCGACGCGAACAAGTCCGCCGCGTACGTGGCGCGCGCGGAGGCGCTGCTGGCCAACCACGACGACCCGGAGGTGCGCTGCCAGCTGCGCATGGCCGAGGTCGCCTGCGGCTTCTACCTGGGCGAGGCGGAGCGCATCACCCACGGGTCCGGCCGGCTGGAGGATGCGCTCGCGAGGGTGAAGGACCCGGCCCTGCGGCTGCTCGCCGAGGACGCCTGCGCCCACGAGGCGGCCCTGCGCGGCGAGACCACCCTGGCCACGCGCCGCTTCCGCGAAGTGGCGCAGGGCGCGGCGCGGATGGGCTACGCCTTCCTGGAGGCGCGCAACCTGGCCTTCCTGGCCCAGCGCCGGCTGGACGAGGCCTGCGAGCCCTCCGAGGCGCTCCAACTGGTGCGCCGCGCGCGGGAGGCCGCGTATGGCGGGCGCATGGTCCGCGGCTTCTCCTTCATCTTCGCCGCGCGCGCGGAGGCCGAGGCCCTTTTGCGGCTGGCTCGCTTCGAGGAAGCCGAGGCCGTGCTGGATGAAGCGGACGCGGTGGTGGAGGAGCTGCGCTGGACGCCGCTGTACCTGACGGTGACGCGCGCGCGGCTGTATCTGCTCAGTGGCCGGTCCCCGGGCCTGCGCAAGCTGGCGCGGCACCTGACGGCCTACGACGGCACCATCCAGCGGGCCCTCACCGGAGCCTATGCCCAGTTCGCGGAGTCGCTGGGCGACCTCTCCGAGGGCAACGCGCATCGCGCGGCGGAGGGCTTCGCCGCGGCCGGACAGCGCACCATGGAGCTGGGCGGCTGGCCCTACCTGCGCCGCGAATGCCTGCTGTACGAGACGTATGCGCGCGTCTACGCATGCCAGCGAAGCGAGGGCCTGGTGCTGCTGCGGCGGGCGCGCGCCTTCCTGGAGCGCATGCCGTCCGCGTGGCACTCCGCCCTGCTCCACCGCTTCGAGGCCTTGCTGCACGTCCTGGACGGGCGCACCGCCGAGGCCCGGTCGCTGCTGGAGGCCGCGCTGGGCACCTTCAGCCTCACCGGCGACCTGTGCATGGCCGTCTACACGCGCCACCTGCTGGCGCTGCTGGCGCGGATGGAGGGCGACCCCGCCGCCGGTGAGCTGCTGGCCGCCAGCGAGGCGGAGCTGCGCCGCGTGGGCATGGTGGTGCACCCGCAGCACTTCGTGCACCACGTCGCCCGCGAGCCCCACGCCACCGCCCGCGAAGCCGAGGGCGCGCCCCGCCTGGGCGCGGAGGCCCTGGTGGTGCCCTTCGAGCGGCTGTCGGTGCGCGGCATGGGCGCGCCCCTCATCCAGCGCGAGCTGCTGGCCGTGGTGGAGGGGCTCTTCCCCCACGGCGCGCCCCGGCTGGAGGAGCTGGACTCGCAGGGCCGGGCCACGCCGCTGGGCGGCGACACCTCCGTGCCCGCCACCGAGGCCGTGGAGTTCGGGGACGGCTGTGGCCGGCGGCTCCGCCTGGGCGTCGCGGGTCACCTGCCTCCGGACGGCCGCGCGCTGCTGACGGCGCTGTCCCGGCTGGGCGGCTTCGCGCTGGAGGTCGCCACCCTGCGAGGCTTCGCCCAGGTGGACGTGCCCGCGCTCGCCAGTGAGGACACGGACGTGCGAGACGCGGACGTGCCGGGCTTCATCGCCGCCTCGTCCGCCATGCGGCGGCTGCGCTCGGAGCTGGCGAGCCTGTCCTCCAGCCGCGCCACCGTCATCGTCACCGGCGAGTCCGGCTCCGGCAAGGAGGTGGTGGCGCGGGCGCTGCACGCCTTGTCCACGCGCTCGCAGCGGCCCTACGTGGCCTTCAACTGCGCCGCGGTGCCCCGGGACCTCTTCGAAGGGCAGCTCTTCGGCTACCGGCGCGGCGCGTACACCGGCGCGGCCACGGACCACCCCGGCGTCATCCGCGCCGCGCACGGCGGCACCCTCTTCCTGGACGAGATTGGCGAGCTCCCCCTGGAGGTGCAGCCCAAGCTGCTGCGCTTCCTGGAGAACGGCGAAGTCTTCCCGCTGGGAGAGATGCGGCCGGTGGAGGTGGACGTCCGGGTGGTGGCGGCCACGCACCGGGATTTGGGCCAGTTGGTGCGGGAGGGCCGCTTCCGCGAGGACCTCTACTACCGCCTCCAGGTGGTGCCGGTGCGCGTGCCCCCGCTGCGAGAGCGGCGCGAGGACGTGGTGGCGCTGGCCCGGCACTTCGTCCGGCAGCTCACGCCCGAGGGCATGGAGCCGCCGCAGCTGGGGCCGGATGCCATCGCCGCGCTGATGTCACACCCGTGGCCCGGCAACGTGCGCGAGCTGCGCAACGTGATTGAGCGGTCCATGGCCTACGGGCCGTTCCCCGCGGTGCTGGGCGCGGAGCAGATGCGCATCGCAGGCTGAAGCCAGAGGAGCGGCCTCAGCCCGCGATGCGCTCCACCCTGTTTCCCCACACCCCTGTGGGAAGCGGCTCCAGAGATGCGTGCGTCCACGTCTCCGGAAGAACACACCCACGGGTCGGAGAGGGGGGAAACTCCAACCCGGGGTGCCGAGACCACCGAAGCGGCCTCATGCGAAAGAGGTGTGCCTCCAGCGCCCACCGCGGCACCGGATGCACTGTGGGGGTGTTAAGCACCCGGCGTGCCAGCGCCCGGGAGGGTGATTGACCCAAACGGAAATCATCCGCGCGCCCGGACAGGGGGCGGACATATCCAATGGATGCAGGGCAGCATCCATCTGAATCATTCCGGATACACTGGATGCCCAGCCAGCCCGACAGCCGAGCAGCCGCGCTGATGGCCGGGGTGAGCGCCCAAGAGCCGTGTGGGACAGCGGCGAGGGGTGGAAGTGGGTTAAGGGGAGCGTGATGACCCACGCTGCCTCGTCCCGCCGGTTCCAGGCCTTCAGCCTGGGGGTGCTTGCCTTCACGCTGGTCGTGATTCTGTGGGGCGCCTTCGTGCGCGCCACGGGCTCGGGTGCCGGCTGTGGAGACCACTGGCCGGTGTGCAACGGCGAGGTCATCCCCCGGGCCCCCAGCGTCCAGACGCTCATCGAATACACGCACCGGCTGACGAGCGGCCTGGCGATGATTCTGGCGGTGGCGCTCTACGTCTGGGCCCGGAAGGGGCACGCCAAGGGCCACCCGGTGCGGAGCGCGGCGGCCTGGGCCCTGTTCTTCATGATGACGGAGGCGCTCGTCGGCGCGGGCATCGTGCTGCTGAAGTACGTGGCGGACAACGCCTCCGTGGGCCGGGCCCTGTGGATGGGCGTGCACCTGGTGAACACCTTCCTGCTGGTGGGTGCGCAGACGCTGGTCATCTGGTTCTCCCGGGGACGCGCCCCCCTGAGCCTGCGGGGCCAGGGGCTGCCGGGCGCGCTGATGGGCCTGAGCGCCCTGGGGCTGCTGGTGCTGGGCGTGAGTGGCGCCATCGCGGCGCTGGGGGACACCTTGTTCCCGTCCACCACGCTGGCGGAGGGCTTCCGCCAGGACCTGTCGGAGACGGCGCACATCCTCATCAAGCTGCGGGTGCTGCACCCGCTGCTGGCGGTGAGCGTGGGTGCGTTCCTGGTGCTGGCGTCGCGGTGGGTGGCGCGGGTGCGGCCATCAGAGGACGTACAACGCGCGGCGTCCGCCATCACCGTGCTCTACGCGGTGCAGTTGGGCGCGGGCGTCACCAACCTGCTGCTGCTGGCGCCGGTGTGGATGCAACTGGTGCACCTGCTGCTGGCGGACTTCGTGTGGATGGCGGTGGTGGTGCTGTGCGCGGCGGGCCTGGCGGCGGATGCGCCCCGGGTGGTGGCGGAAGCCTCGCCTGCTTCGAGCGCCGAGCCCGTCTGACGGCGTTCGCCGTCATCGGACGCAAGGGCGGAGGGCGCCCCGCCTCGAAGTACTCATCCAGGGTGATACGCGCAGGGTGACGAACCCGATACATGTGGCCGTCATGTCCAGTCGGAACACCCGTCGTTCCCTTGCGTACGCGCTCGCGGCACTTGCACTGGGATGCTCCAGTAGCGCCACTGGCATTTCCAGCCGTCGCGACATGGCCCCTCAAGACGCGTACGCTCAAGCCGCCTGTCTGGACAGCGCGACATGTTGCATTCAGCGATTCGGCCCGGATGCGTGTGGCCTCTCCGCCACCGAGGCGGCTGTGCTCATGGCGGGCTCGCAGGTCGCGGCGGAGGCCGACGCGCCGGACGTCGATGACGCCCACAACACCAACCTGCCCGAGTGGAAGCGCCGCTGCATCGCGACCTACGCCGAGTGCAAGGACGACGACTGGCAGGGCTCCTGCTACGCCTGCTTCCGCTACTGCGAGGGCCAGCAGGAATGGCCCATCAACAAGTGCCGCCCCCGCCGGGGGCAAGAGGTAACAGGGCATGGCGGATGAACTTGAGTGGGAGCCTGTACGAGCCCTCGCGCGGCGCGTGCGGGACGGTGAACGACTGACGCTCACGGCGGAGGTGAGGGAAATGCTGGAACGCACCGCGCCGGAGGTAGGCATCGGCCAAGCCGACGCGGCAGCAGCCCTTGCCACGGCCGAAAAGGCCGAGACCCTTCTGCTGGAATGCGCGCGCCGCATCAAGGAAGGCTCCGACCGCATTGTCGACGCGCTTTACCGTGCCAAGCGCCACCGGAAGGCCGGGGACTTCGACAGCGCCCGCCAGGAAATGCGGGAGGTGCTCGCCGTTGAAGTGGTGCCGCTCTATCGCGAGATAGCGGAAGGCCAACTCGAAGACATAGCAGACGAGCCGTGACAACGACAGGAGCACGACGGCTGCCGTGCGGCAGGTCTCGTTACGGTTCATCGAGAGCGTCCAACTGGACCTGGGCACGCTCGCGGTAGAACGGACCGACCTCAACATCAAGGAGGTCCAGGAGAGGCTCGCGTGCCCCATCAAGCCAAGGCATGTCCCAATGAGGTTCGGAAGATTGCTGACGCGTTCAGCGACTTTCTCGAGCGTGCCCTCGCGAGCGGCAACCGATTCATCTGGCTCGACGAGCAGGACTAACGCGTCGAACGCGCCACAGTGCCCAGCCGAAGCCCCCGAGGCACCACCACACGCTCCACGGCGTCGAACAGGCCACTGGCGAGCAGTGCCAGCGCGGCCGCGGGGACCGCGCCCTCCAGGATGAGCCGCACATCATCCAACCGGATGCCCGTGAGAATCGGCTGGCCGTAGCCCCCTGCCCCCACCAGCGCGCCCAGCGTGGCAGTGCCCACGTTGATGACCGCGGCCGTCTGGATGCCCGCGAGGATGGACGGCGCAGCCATGGGCAATTCGATGCGCCACAGCCGCGCCAACGCGGGCAGGCCCAGCGCCTCCGCGGACTCGCGAACCTCGGGTGGGATTCCGGCCAGCCCCGCCGCCGTGTTCCGGACAATGGGCAGCAGGCTGTAGAGGAACAACGCGGCAATCGCCGGACGTGAGCCGATCCCCAGCAGCGGAATCATCACCACCAGCAGCGCCAGCGACGGCACCGTCTGGATGACCCCCGTCAGCCCCAGCACCCCGCGCCCCAGCCGAGGCCGCCGCGCGGCCAGCACGCCCAAGGGCACCGCGAGCGCCATCGCCGCCAGCAAAGACACCCCCACCAGGAACAGGTGCTCACGCGTCCGCTTCCACACGCGCGCGGCCAATCCGTCCCCGCGCACCTCCGAAGCAACCCCCAGCGCCGTGGCGAGGAAACCCGACGCCACGCGGCCCTCCGACACGCGCTCCAGCCGGGCCCGCGCGTTGAGCTTCACCATGTCCTCCTCGGACACGCGGCCCTCCAGACGCAGCATCGCGGCCAGGGCCTCGGGCGCCCGCGCCTCCAGGTCGTCGCGATACAGCAGCACCGCGTCATACGCGGGGAAGTGGCGCAGGTCGTCCTCCAGCACACGCAACCCATAGGCCTCAATCTCCGCATCCGTGGAGTACAGGTCCGTGAGTTGGAGCGACCCGCTCTCCATGCCCCGGTACGCCAAATCATGGTCCAGCCCGCGTACGTCCCGCTGCGGCAACCGGTAGCTGTCTCGCAAGGCGGGCCAGCCATCCGCGCGGTCCATGAACTCGTTGCTGAAGCCGAGGCGCAGCGAAGGATGGGCACGCAAATCAGAGATGCGGCGAATGCCCAGCCGCTCGGCCTCCGCTTCCTTCATGCCCAGCGCATACGTGTTGTTGAAGCCCAGCGGCTCGCTCATCCGAAGCCCAGACTCAGCCAGGGCCGCACGCAGCGCCGCGTCATCTGGCAGGTGGCGCCCGGACAGCAACTCCTGTCGCAACGTGCCCGTGTACTCGGGGTACACGTCGAGCTCGCCCCGGCGCAGCGCCTCCCAGAGCACGGCGGTACCGCCCAGCTCCCGCCGGTGCGTGACCCGCGCACCGGTGCTCCGCGCGAGCTGCGCCGCCGCTTCACCCAAGATGACGGACTCGGTGAACTTCTTGGAGCCCACGCGCACCTGGGGCACGCCGTCCCCAGCCGAGGACGCCCCGCCACACGCCCCCACGAGCAACAACACCAGGAGCCCCACCCTCACGCCGCGCCTCCCAGCCCACCGCCAGGCAGAGGCCGCTGCGCCTGGATGAACCGGGTGACGAAGTCATCCGCCGGCCGCGCCTCCAAATCCGCGAGCCGCCCCTGCTGCACCACGCGGCCCTCTCGCATGAGCAGGATGCGGTCTCCCAGGAAGCCCGCCTCCGCCAGGTCATGCGTCACCAGCACCACCGTCTTGCGCAGCCGGGCGAAGATGGCGCGCAGGTCACCTTGCAGCTCGTGACGGACCAACGGATCCAACGCGCCCAGGGGCTCGTCCAGCAGCAACACGTCCGGGTCCAACATCAACGCGCGCATCAGCGCCACCCGCTGGCGCTGGCCACCGGAGAGCTGCGAGGGATAGCGCGCCAGCGCGTCCGTGGGAAAGCGCGTCAACTCCACCAAGGCCTCCAGCCGCTCGCGCGTCTTCGCCGTGGACCAGCGCAGGTGGCTCGCCATGAGGGTGACGTTCTCCTCGCCCGTGAGATGCGGAAAGAGGCCGCCCCCCTGGAGCGCGTACCCCACGCGATGGCGCACCGCGAGCAGCGCATCACCTCCCGTGGGCAGCGGCTTGCCATCGAAGAGGACGCGCCCGGTATCACACGGCAGCAACCCGTTGAGCAGGCGCAGCAGCGTGGACTTGCCACAGCCGCTCGGCCCTAGCAGCACCGTGGTGCGCCCTGTCGGCAGGCTCAAGCTGAGCGGATGCAAGGCCTGCTTGGCCCCGTAGCATTTGGAGACGTCCTGGAGCTCGTACACGAGATGTCGTCCTTCGCGGCATCAAGGCAGGGTGAACGCGCCGTTGCAGACGGCGGGATACGGCGGCTCGGAGGCCCGGTGGCTGCACGCGGCGAAGAGCGCCCGGTCCTCCCACGTCACGGCCGCGGCCCACACGAGCAGCGGCCCCTCGGATGAAGGCACCGTGAAGCGCGCGCATCGCGTGTCCAGGTTCTCCAGCCGGCAGGGCACCTCCTCGACGGGCCCCGCTCCCGGCAGCGCGTCCACCAACTCCGCCACGCTCTGCGAGCGCCAGCGCTCCGTCACCTGGGATTGGGCCGGTTCGTAGAGGCTCCACGACAGCGATGCCCCCTCGCAGCGAATGCGTCCCGCGCGCGCCGTGGACGCGGCGAGCAGACATCCATCCGGCACTGCCAGGGCCCGCCATGGCAGGCGCGGCGGAACGAGCAGCGCCTCGCGTCCCAGCGTCTCGCCCTCGGGGCTGCCATTCGAAGCGAGGGACTCCATCAACTCCAGGCAGCGCGCCAGCAGGGGCCGCACTGGAGCCTGGACCACGCACCCGACCTGCCGCACCCGCCCCAGCGTCCCGGTGACGGCGGATGCATACCCGGCGGCGCGACAGTCCTCCGGCTCGCACGCTTCGACACGGACCGCGGGCCACGGACTTCCCGCCAGCGGCAGCGCCTCCTCCACCACCGTGGCACCGGGCCCCAACCGTTCGGTGATTCGCGCCTGGGCCTCCGTCAGTGCCTGCTCGGGCGTCAGGCCCTCCCGCTCGGTCAGCCACACCGTCACGCCATCGCAGCGGTACAGCCGCGAGTCGGCCCGGTCCGGCACCGGCGTGCACCCCTCGAACAAGGCGCGGGCTTCGGGAAGGAAGGGCCCCACGGGCGTGGCGCCCTCGGGGGCAACGGGCGACACACGAGGCGCGGGCGCGGCGCACGAGCACAGGGCCCCGGCCAGGTACACCCACAGCAGCCTCGCGGCGGTCCTCATGCCGCCGGAGTTAGGCGCCCCCTCTTCGTCACGTCAACCCGGCAGGCCGGGCGAATGGATGGCGCGTTCACTCGAATGACTCTTTCAGCCCTTGAGCCCGCTGCAGTTGACGGTCCGCGAGGTTGCCCGTCCTGTCGAGCATGAGGGTGAAGGCCCCATCGTTCTTGTACGTCGGATGCGCCTGCTCCACGAGCCGCAGGCCGTCCTCCTGGTCCTCGATGACGCGCTTCAGGAAGGCCTCATCGAAGTCGCGGCCCTGCGCCTTGCTGAGCACGTCCAGGTGCTGCTGGGCATACGCCACGGCCTGCTCCAGGCGGGCGTCCGCGCGCTGCATGGACAGACTCGGCCCCGGAATGAGGCCGCCGTCCTTGCTCCCCGAGCCGCCAATCCCCGCCGTGGTCCGGGGCTGCGTGAGGTCCGCCACCACCCTGTCCATGGACGGCGAGCCGCCCCACGCCTTCAAGTCCTGCAGGTGCCGGCGGTGCTCCTCCACCAGCCGCAACGCGAACTGCCGCACCTGCGGGTTGGCCGACTTCTCCAACGCCAGGTTGCCCGCCGCGATGGTCTTCGCGTCGAAGAGGGCGAGCTGTCCCAGGAGCAGGTCCCGCGCGGACAAGACTTCCCGCGTCTGCCCCGCCTGGGGCGCCTCCGCCCGGGCGGTGAGCCCCACCAGGGGGCCCATGCCCCACAGGGCCGCGAGGACCGCCACGCCGCCTGCTCTGCCAAGCCTTCCAGTCATGTCCACCTCCCGACGAAGCGATGTCCGAAGGTGGGGGCCGCGTGGCGCCCACGGCAAACACGGCCTGCCCGGCGGGGCCTCCCCATGGGGCCCCGTGAACACGAGACTCAGTCCTGGCGCTTGGCCGCTACCACGACGTTGGCGCCAGCGGGCCCGGACAGCGGCACCACGCCGAGCGTGACGGCGGCGCCGTCCTGGACGTTCGCGTGGGTCGCCTCGGCGCGCAGCACCGGCAGGCCATGCGGCTGCTTCTGGAGGAACGCGATGAGCTTCTCACGAACCATGCAGCGCAAGTCCCACGCCTTGCCCGAATCCGGCGCGCTCACCAGCGCGCGCAGCTTGATGGTGCGCTCGGTGCACTCCGTCACCTGAAGGCCAGCCACCTTGCCGTCCCACAGGCCCACGCCGTCCGTCTCGCAGATGCGCCGCAGCTCGGCGCGGACCGCGGGCACGTCCGTGCGGAAGTCCACGAACACCTCCGCGGTGCCCATGATGTCCGGCGACACCTTGCTCCAGTTCTGGAAGGGCTTGTCGAGGAAGTGGCTCATCGGCACCACCAGCCGGCGCAAGTCCCACACCTTCACGACGATGTACGTGAGGGTGATTTCCTCCACCCAGCCCCACTCGCCCTCCACGATGACGGTGTCGCCAATGCGCACCGGCTGGGTGATGGAGAGCTGGATGCCCGCCAGCAGGGTGGAGATGGACTTCTGCGCGGCGAGGCCCAGCACCAGGCCGGCGATGCCCGCCGAGGCCAGCAGCGACACACCCACGTTGCGCACCGCCTCGAACTGGAGCAGCAGCAGCGAGCCCGCCACCAGCACCACGGTGAACTCAATGACCCGGCGCATGACGGCCAACTGCGTGCGCAGCCCGCGCACGCGCGCCACGTCCTGGCTCTCCGTGCCCACGCGGTGCTCCAGGAAGCCCGCCGCCAGCTTCACGAAGCGCATGAGGAACCACGCCAGCGACGCGATGACGAGCGAGCGCGCCACCAGGTCCACCAGGTGTTGCGCGGGTGGAGGCAACAGCAGCATCCGCGTGCCGGAGGCCACCACCAGCGCCGCCACCGGGTGCCGCAAGGGCCCCTTCCCCGCCGCCACCAGCTGGTCATCCCACCCCGACTGCGTGATGCCCGTCGCCCGCGAGCCCACCCGCAGCGCCACCGCCTCGACCAACCGGCCCGCCAGCCACGCCGCCACCAGCAGCACACCCAGGCCCAGCCACTGCCACAGCTCCAGCACCCACACCGGCCGCACGAAGAGCAGCGGCGGCAGCTTCTCCAGCACGGGCGAGCCGTACACGGCGAAGAGCGTGTCGATGGCGCGCACCGTGTCCTCGCTGAAGACCCAGACGGCCCCCTCCGGGCGCGCCATACGCTGCAGGCGGATGTCCACCGCGCCGCGCGGCAGCGGAATCTGCCCCAGCGAGTCGTAGACGGGGTCGGCCGGGTCACCTTCCGGCTTCTGGCTGATGTTCGAGTAGTCCAGCCACAGCATCCGGTCCATCACGAACACCAGCCGCCGCGCCAGCCGCAGCCCCTCTTCCGCCTGCTGCTCCGGAGGCAGGTGGGACAGTGACAGGTAGTGGGGCGCGCGCGCCGCGTCCCGCGCATGGGCCGCGTCCAGGAAGCCCGCCGCTGTCGCCATGGGCGTGCGGCGGTCCACATCCACTGGAGGCTCGCCCAGCCCTCCATTCAGCGCGAACCCTGGCAGGGGCAGCAGCAACATCAGGAGCAGGGCGAGGCTACGGCGCATGTCGTTTCCTTCGAAGACTGGAGGGAATGGTTTGAACACCAACAATCACGAACGACACGGCCTGTCCAGGCCCCATGTCACGGCGCGTCACGCCGGAGTGCCTGCCGGACAGGCGGGCGGACACGCACTGCTACGCTGGGCGCCATGGCGAGGATTCTCATGGCGGCCCACCCCACGGCGGGTCACACCAACGCGCTGCGCGCCATTGGCGGGCGCCTGCGTGAGCTCGGCCACGACCTGGCCATCGCAACAGTCGTGGCGCCGGCGCGCCTTCCCGGCCTGATGCCAGAGCCGCTGCGCTTCGCCGCCCAGCTTCCGGAAGCCCTGCGCCAGGACGGACTCAGGCTGGTGCCCCTGCGCCCCTCTCCGGCCGCGCTCTGGTACGGCGCACGCATCACCCGGGCCCGGGGACTCGACGAGCTGGGGTGGGCGCTCCGGCTGTTCACCACCGGCATGGAGGGGCATGCACGGCGCATCGCCGAGGAAATCGAAGCCTCTGGGGCGGACGTCGTGCTGGCGGACTACCTCATGCCCGCGGCCCTGCTCGCGGCCCGGAGGACCCGGCGCCCCTATGTGGCGCTGTATCACTCCGCCCTTCCCTTCCCCGTGAAAGGCGCGGCGCCCTTCGGGAGTGGGCTCGAGGACGACGCCCCCCGCGATGCCGCATGGGCCCAGGCCGAGCAGCGGGGGCTCGCGCTGCTGCGCGGGTTCGATGCGCGTGTCGCCCGTGCCGCGAAGCGCCTGCGCGTCCCCTTGAAGACGAACGGGCTGCTCGCGGCGCCCATCTCCGACGACCTCAACCTGATGGCGACGACCCCAGCGCTGGAGCCCGGCCTCGAGCCGCTGCCCGGCCCGGTGGAGATGACCGGCCCGTGCCTGCCCCGGCCCGCGCCCGCGAACCTGGACGACCCCGCGCTCGCCGCCATCCGGCCCGGCCGCACGCACGTCTACGTGTCACTGGGCACGGTGTTCAACGGCCAGCCGCATGTCTTCCACGCCATCCTGGACGGGCTGGCGCGGCACGACGTGGACGTGGTGGTCAGCGCGGGCGCCAGCTTCGAGCGGCTCCAGGCCCGCGCGGGCCCACGCACGCGGGTGTTCCACCGCGTTCCCCAGGTGCCCCTGCTCCAGAAGGTGGACCTGGTGGTGACGCACGGAGGGAACAACACCGTGCAGGAATCGCTCGCGGCCGGGCGGCCCATGGTCGTCGTTCCCTTCGGCGGCGACCAGCTCGCGAACGCGCGGCGCGTGGAGCGGCTGGGCGTGGGCCGCGCCGTGCCGCCCTCCGCGCTGAGCGCCGACGCCATCGCCCGCGCGTTCACCCAGGTGTCCCAGCCAGAAATGGCCACCAAGGCCCGCGCCCTCGCCGCGACGCTGGAGGGCGTGGACGGCACCGAGCGCGCGGCCCAGGCCGTGCTGCGGCTCCTCCCGACATGACACGGGGCGGAGCGTCCCCCTCCGCGCGCTCCGCCCCGCATCCGTCCCCGCTCGCCTCAGGGCGTGCAGGCGCCGTGCGTCACGCTGGTGCACGGGTCGCTGGCGCCACACCGCGTCCAGCGCGCGCAGCGAAGCGCGTTGTAGTCCTCGAATGCCTGCACGCTCGTGGTGCGCCGGCCCTGGCTCTGCGACTCCAGGCACAGCTCGTAGTCGGTGATGGGCGTGTCGGGGATTTCATAGACGCTCTCATCCGCGGCCAACATCCCGCTGGCACCGGCGCACTGGAGCGCGTTCGCTGGCGAGCTCGCGCGGACCTCCACCACGCGCCGGGCGCACAGGTTCATGTCCTGGATACCCACCGTGTACACCGAGCCATTCGGGTCGCAGGTGTGCGCCGCCACGGACTGGCAACTCCCGCTGACACACACGGCGTTCGCGCGGCAGAACTGGCTGTTCCCCGACGAAACACAGCACGCCTCGCCCACTTCGCCGCAGTTGCGGCAGCGCTCGCCCGCGGCCTCCATGACACACGTCAACGTGCCACTGCAGGACGTGGTGCCCGCGTTGACGCAGCAAGCGCCGCCTTCGTTGCCACACGGCTCACACGTGCCGCTGCGGCAGACGAGCCCCGCGTTGCAGCTGGCGGAGTCCGTCCTGCAGGCACAGCCGTTGGTTCCATACTGGCTGGGGGAACACGACGATGAGCTGCTCTGGCAACCACCGCAGCCCGCCAGGAGGGCCATGAACACCATCATCAGCCCCCGAAGAAGGGGAAGGTTCGATTTCACGAGGAAGGTCCTTGTTTGTGGATGAGTGGAAGTCGCGCTGACCGGAATGCGGCTCACGGGCTCAGCACCAGGTGGACGCGCTGGCCCTGTCCATCCAGGGCCTGCACCAGCACGCTGAAGTCGTCGGCGAGCGCGAGCGCCCTCAGGACGCGGTAGCCGGCCTTCTTCAGCTCCTCCGGCAGCACCTCATCCAACAGCGTGGCCGTCTTCCCATCGGGCGAGGCGAGGAAGGGCACCTGCGTCTTGCCGTCCTCGGCGGTGGCGGTCCCCAGCACCCAGCCTCCGTCGTTGATGGCCACGGCCTTCGCGGACACGGCGCCCTTGGGCATCGGCAGCCACCGGGCCTCCTCCTGCCGCGACCAGATGAAAGGACGGGGGCGCTTGTCCGAATCGAGCGCGGTGCCCACGAACACCCCCACGTCGTTCAGCGCGGTGACCTCGGATTCATTGTCCAGCAACACCTGCACGTCCTTGCCGTAGACGCGCGCGGCGCGGAGCCCCTTCTCCGTCTCCAGCGTCACCGCCACCTCCCCCAGCGCGTTGAAGAGGACACGGCTCGGGAGCAGCTCGGACAGGCCGGGGTGCTTCGCGGGCCCCACCTCGTCCACGCGGTAGATGCTCTTGCCGTCGTTCGGGTCACGCACCAGCAGCGTGCCGTGTGCGTTGGCCGTCACGGCCTCCCAGCCTTCCAGCCACTGCTCCGCGCCCGCCTTCACGTCCTCCGAACGGAGCAGGAACGCGTTGGGGCCCTTGGAGGTGTATGCCGTGCCGAAGATGTCTCCCGTCGAGTTGACGCCCGCCACGCGCGCCTGCTTCACGCCGAGCACCTCGTTCAGCCAGTACGTCTCGCCCTTTCCCGTCAGCAGGACGTCCGACTCCGCCTCCTTGTGCCGGGCAATCACCGCCCCACCGTTGAGCAGGTGCGCGGGGGCGTAGAGCGAATCGATGAAGTACCAGCGCACGAAGGGGAAGACATGCACCAGGCACGGGCGCACGCCCACCTTCACGCTCTTCCGGACGCCGCCCGACGCGCCGTAGACGACGGTGGGGCCCGTCCAGTAGGGCGGCAGGCGCAGCGTGAAGCGCGCGGAGCGATGGCCCTCGGGGACGCGCACGGGCAGCACGCCCACGCTCGCATCCACGCTCATCAGGTCCACCAGGATGCCCCCAGTGGGCGCGGGGCTGCTGAGCACCACGTCGCCGGACAACTCGCTGGGCCCCGAGGACGGGCAACGGCTGCTGGGGGTGACGACCGCCATCGACGACAGCCGGGGACGCGGGACGCCGCCATACGCGACGAACTGCTTCACCTGGACGTCCTCCGTGAAGTCGATGTCGAAGATGAAGGTCTTGTAGCCGCTCACCTTCGCGCTGGAGCCAGGAGCGAGGGTCAGCTCCACGTTGTGGGGGCAGGCGGCGCTGTCACAGAAGGGGTCATCCGCGCCACGCACCTGCCGGGCGTAGGCCTTGAGCGTCCCCCGCACACGCGTCACGTAGGTGGAGTCCCCCAGGTTGTAGCGGCTGGGCAAGGTGTCATCGAAGGTCCAGGTGATGACGTTGCCGGAGCGCGAACCATACATGTGCAGCACCAGGTCCGAGTTGAGACCGAACTGCCGCGCCGGCACGTTGAGGTTCAGCGTGTTCGCCGCCTTCGGCAGCAGCCAGTAGCCGGTGGCGTAGTCATTGCCTTTCACGCGGATGCGCGCGGCGTTGAGCCGGATGTTCGTGCCGCGCCACACGTCGTCCACGACGTCCGCGTGGGCGGCCTGCGCCAGGAAGAAGCCAAGCAGGGCCAGGGGCAACAGCCCGTTGAGACTGCGTTTCATGAGGACCTCGACTGCGGTGGGTGGGTTGAAGCGAAGGGGCTCAGCCGCCGCGGCTGGCCGAGGCCTGGGCCATCAGCGCCATGACGCGGGCCCGGGTGGCGGGCTGCTGGCCGGGACGGACCGAGAGGGCCTGGAGCATCCGGAGGACGGCGGCGCTGTCGTCCATGCGGGGGGTGAGGACGTTGAGCAGCGCGGCCTCGGCCCCCGGCGCCAGATGCCCCGCCACGACCCAGCCGCTCAGGCGCTCCAGCTCGGGTGCGCCCAGGGTGCGCGCATTCAGCGCGTCCAGCAGCGCGCCTTGCACGGCACGCGCTGGCTCGGACATCAGCGCGTCCAGCAACATGCGCGTGGCGGCCTCCTGGGGCGCGGTGCGCAAGGCCCCCGCGGCGGCGGAGCGCACCTCGGGCGCCTCGTCACGCAAGTGGGGCGACGCCAGGTCCATGACGCGCGCCGTGCCGCTGTTGCCCAGCGCGCGCAGGGAGTGCTCCAGCGACTCGGCGTTGTCCGCGCGCGCCAAGGCGTCCTCCAGCGGGCGCAGGAACTCGGCCACCTCCGGGCTGCCCGCGGGCAGGCGGGAGACGACGGCGCCCAGGGCGTAGGCGGACGCGCGCTCGGCGCCGACGTCACCGGCGGTCCGGGCCTCCGTGTTCATCCGCGCCAGCAGCCGGCCCGTCTCGGGCTCCGGCTCGCGGAGGAGGCCCGCGCGCTGCACCATCAGCCCATGCGCGCCGGCATGCTCGCGGGCCTCCGGGGAGACCATCAGCTCGCGCAGCGTGGCCTGGGCCTCGGCGTGACCCGCGCCGGCCAGCAGGTCGAGCATCAGCTCGCGCATCGCGGGAGACCTGCCCTTCTGGAGGAACAGCTGCCCCAGCTCACCGGCCCGGTGGGGCTCCAGCTCGAGCGCGGCGATGGCCCGCCGCGCGAAGGTGCCCAGCTCGGGGATGGCGCCGGGGTCGGTGGCGGACGCCAGCACCTGGAGCGCCGCGTCCACCGTCATGCCGTCGGCCTGGCTGGTCTTCAGCGCCAGCGCCTCGTCGCCCTCGAAAGCCACCTGCGACGGCGCGCGGACAATGGGCTTGTCCTCCGTGGCCGGCGGCAGCGGCTTCTGCTGACGCGTGGAGAACGCGAGGCGCAGGCGGACGCGCCGCGACATCAGCGAGCGGCCATCGGTGTGCGTGGCATCCAGGATTTCGTCGTGGGACACCCCGGCCAGGAAGCCCTCCGGGTCCCGGTCGAAGTGCGTGAGGGAGCTCAGCGACTGCCGGAAGGATGGCGCCGTGGCGGCGGCCCGCAGGGATTGGTAGCGCGCGCGGCGGCGCGTCAGGCGCGCGGCCTCGCCGTCGAACTGGAAGCGCGCCTCCACCTCGCCCGTCTGCGTGGACTCGACGGCGCTCCACTCGGCGGCGTCGCGCAGCTCCGTGGGGAACAACTCCGCCGCCAGCGTCTGCGCGACCTGGCGGAACAGGGGCGGCTCCGCGTCGGAGAAGCGGACGGCCACGAGCGCGCCCCGGGCGTCCAGCTCCAGCCACGCCGAAGCCGTCTGGGGCAGGTGCGCCTGCACGGCCGCGGCGTCGGGGAAGAGCGCCTGGCCGGAGAGCGTCGCGTCGTGCCGGTCCAGCCGCTTCACCGCCAGCCGCACGCGCGCCCCCTTCGCGCGGACCTCCAGGGCCTGGAGCGTCAGCTCACCCTCCAGGCTCAGCGTGCCATCCATCGTCTGGGGCGCCTCCCCCTGCTGCGGAACGGGGAGCGCCACGCGCTGCAGGTCGTTCCAGACGAAGTGGTACGTGCGCTCCTCCCCCACGGTCCACCGGTAGAGCGGCAGCCGGGAGGCGCTCACGGGCGCGGCGGCCGCAACGGCTTCCGGCGCGGCGGGGTGGAAGTAGGACCAGACGGGCACCGCGCCCACGAACAGCAGGGTGGTGGTCAGCGCGGCCGTGCGGACGGCGAGCCTCGATCGACGCATGAAGGACTCCAGACAGATGAGGGAGAAGCGCCGCCGCGGCGGCGGATGGGCACACCGCGGCGGCGAGGAGCCCCCGGCTCGCGTCAGGCACGGGCCAGGGGGTGCGGCGGACTAGTAGACGCGGACCAGCGGCAGCGACCTGGTCTCGTTGTAGACGTTCCAGGTGTTGCCGAAGCCGCTCCAGCTCGCGATGGTCGTCTCTCCCTTCAGGAAGAGCAGCTCACCGAAGAGCTTGATGCTGCCGTCCAGGAAGCGCAGCTCGATGTCGAGCTTCGACGACGCCCGCAGGAACAGCGTGTTCGGGTTCGTCGGGTGCGAGGGCGAGCTCAGGTAGAGGCCGATGTCGCCGTAGAGCGGCACGTTGACGCGGGCGATGACCAGCTCGCCCCTCACGCCCACCTGGAGGCCCGGAACCCCGATGCCCACGGACGCGAAGCCCTTGACCGAGGCGAACGGGGTGATGGTCCCGTACAGGTCCACGCCCAGCAGGTCTTCGGCGCAGTTGCGGGTGACGGCGCCGCCAATGTTCATCTTCACGCCCGCCTCCGCGGACAGGCCGCCCTGCACGGTGACGGGGACGAACACGACGACGAAGGTCGTGGAGGCCTTCGCGGCGTCACTGTCGAAGACGGGCTTGCCCTCATAGAAGGTGAAGCGCAGCGGGTAGTGCTTGTCGTGGCTGTAGAGGGAGGTGCCCAGCACGCGCGCATCCAGCTTGAGGCGGACGCCATTGCCTTCCGTGCCTGCCTCGCCGCTCACGTGCGCCACCTCATGCCGGGTGGGACCGAACACGTTCGCATAGGCGTTGAACTCGCCGTAGAGCCGCACGTCGCTGTCACACCATGCGCCCAGGGACTTGTTGTGCAGGCCCGAGCCCGGCTGGACGTACTCCCAGCCGGCCACGTAGTCGTAGCCACCACCGAAGGTGTCGCCGCCCGCGTAGCCGCTGTCGCTGGCCTCTCCCCCGTGCCGCACCGCGCCCGTGGAGGGGTTCGTCGGCTCGTTCAGCGCGTGGATGTGGGCGCCGTAGATGGCGAGGTACTGCGCCAGCAACGACGAGGAGAGCGTGTAGTCCTTCAGGTCCAGGCCCTTCACCTTGAGCTTGTCCGCGTTGCGCACGAAGCTCTCCGGACCGAAGTCGTTGCCCGTCAGGAAGAGGCACGCCTGCAGGTCGGCCTCGCGGCGCGGGGCCATGGCGGCCTCCAGCATCGTCTTGTACCGGCGGGGGCTCCAGTCACACACCGTGGGGCCCTGGGTGTCGAGGCAGCCATCCTTCTGCGCCTTGATCAGCGACTCCTCGATGGCCTGGTCCAACCCGTACAGCCGCTCCGCGGTCAGCTTGTCCAGCTCCACCGTCTGGTGGTCTCGCGAGCGGAGGACCTTCGAGGCCTGCGCCCACTCCGCGTAGACGGCGTCGCGCTGACGCAGCAGCGCGGTGAAGGACTCCTGCTCCACCTGGTAGTGGTTGAGCACGTCATCCGCGATGTGGCTGAACTGCTCGGCCTGCTTCTGGTGCCAATCGTCCGACGGAGCGACCCAGTTGCGCGCCTCCAGGTTGTTGGCCAGCTGCGCCGCCTCGGACTTGAAGACATAGCCGTCGGTGCCCTTCGGGTAACGGCCGGGCGTGAAGCGGAAGTACGCGTTCTTCGCCGTGCGCTGCTCGTCCCAGATGGGCGCCAGCTTCTCCTGGTCCCGGCTGTAGAGCACGCGGTGCGCGATGCCCTCCTTGCCGAAGGCGCCGTTGAAGAAGGCGCGGGAGTCGTCGCCGTACCGGCCCGCCTGCCGCTCGAAGCGGCTGAAGTCGAGGTACTTCTCGTCAACGAACTCCTGGCAGGACGTCACCTGGGCGCCGTCCTTCTCCCAGCTCCGAATCCGAGACAGGTAGGCCTGCTCCTCCTTCGTCAGGTTCTCCAGGCCCTTGCGGTAGAGAATCTGCCCCTTGAGCACCTGCCCCATGATGCTCTGGTCCATGCCCTGGAAGCGCGTGTGCTTCGGGACGTGGGGCGCGTAGGCCACCGTGTCCACCCCGCCCCCCAACTCCTCGGGCAGCAGCGCCACGCGCTTGGGAGCAGCCTCCCAACCGGCCTTCCACTCCGACTCCACGACCCCCTGGCAGTACGCGTCGTGGACGCTGCCGCAGCTGCTGGCGCGGTAGTCGACATCCACGCACTGCTGCAACGTGGGTTTGGGACAGTCCTGCGCGAAGCTCGCGGGCGCGGCCAGCACCGTCGCGGACAAGCCCGCCCAACGCAGCTGGCGGCGTAGCTGTTTCGTGTGTTTCCGCTGATTCATGTAACGCGTCGTCCTTGTTGAGGGACCGGCTCCGGGCTCGGCCCGGCGGAGGCCCAGAGCACGGCACGTGCCGGAGGCGCTCCACCCGCGCTCCAGAGGGAGGCCACGGGGAACGCGAGGACACGCGGGCAACAAGGTGAGGCGAGGTGTTGTCTGCGAAGCTACGAGCGCGGGTGGCGGCAGGGCCACCCGCGCCCTCACATCAAAGCAGTGCTACTGGATGGAGTAGGCCACCGTGCCGCTGCAGCTGCCGCTGGAGTAGCAGCCGGCGCGCATCTGGTACGTGCCCGCCGCGGGCGCGGTGAAGGACACGTAGGACAGCCGGCTGCAGGCGTCGTCGTTGGCCGCCACCTGGGTGTTCGTCGCCGTGTTGTACAGGCGCAGGTAGGTGTCGCCCGTGCCCGTGGCCTGCGGCAGCGTGCAGGTGCCGAAGGACAGCGTCTGGCCAGCCGCCAGCGTCACGCTGACGTTGGTGGTGTTCTGCTGCGCGCTGTTGGTGTTGGTCGCGGAGAAGGTGAACGTCTTGACCGGCGGCGGAGGAGGCGGCTCGGTGGTGCCGCACAGGCGCATGCTGCCCGCGACGGCGCAGTACGCGTCGATGGCGGGACGCACGTAGGTGATGGACTCGCCACCGCAGCCCGTGTCGGTGCACTGGTTCACGACGTTGCAGCTGCCCTGGCTGACGTAGTCCGTCACGCCCCGGACCAGGATGCCGGCCACGGTGACGTTGTTGTTCTCGTACACGCCCGAGCCCGAGTTGCCACCGAAGGTGTCGGTGTTGGCGACGAAGTAGTCCAGCGTGCCGGCGCGGGCGTCTCGCACCCAGCCGCCGTCGTCAATCTTGAACGGGATGCCGCTGCCGGAACCAATCACGGACACGCCCGTGTTCAGCGGCAGGGCGGTGTTGCCCGGGCGGATGGGCGCCGGCTCGAAGCGCGGCGTGGCGGGGCGGTCCAGCCGGACGACGGCGAAGTCCAGGTTGCGGCCGTTCACCGTACCCTGCTGACGCGCGACGATGGACTGGCAGGAGAAGATGTCAGCCGTGGTCACCGTCTGCAGCGTCGTCGCCGACGTGCGGTAGAAGTTGAAGACGAAGCGCGTGTTGGTGCAGGCGGACGCGCTGGTGATGCAGTGCCCCGCGGTGAGCACCAGGTCATCATCGATGAGCGTCCCCGAGCAGAAGGCCGGCGTCGGGTCATTCAGGAAGCGCTGCGTGGAGCAGAGGTTGTAGGCGCTCTGCAGCGTGCTGGCGTTGAAGGTGACGTTGTTGGGATTGGAGGCATTGAAGTCCGACGGGCTCATCAACGCCACGGTGGACTTCTCCGCCCGGGTCCGCAGCACGGACGCCGGATAGGCATAGACGTCCGTGCGGTGGTCCGTGCCATAGACAACGGGGTTCTCCTGCGAACCCGTCTCTGGGGACTGCTCACCGGAGGGCGCTCCTTCGGGCGCCGGGCCGCAGGCCGCGACAGAGAGGGTACACAACAGCGCGCCGAACAGCTTTCTGCGAGAGGCGGTACGGGTGATGCGCATGGGCGACCACTCCTAACGATGAGTGCCCGCCGGGAAAGACGGGCAAAGCCACTCTACGCCCGGTCCTGACACAATTTCATGCAATTCAGTTTTAAGCGGATTAATCAGGCAGACGTATCGAAATTTTCCTGTCTATCTTCACTGTCCGTATGCGTCATGGAGTATCACGTCGCTACTCGAACCCGCGACCTTGGCGGCTTCGACATCCAGGCCCTCGCCATGGCCTCGGCCGCGGCCCTCGAACATCAGTGATTCACCATGGAATGACGCGGTGCGAGGGCACGACGGCAGCTTCAAACCCGAGCGCAGCACGTCACACGGCACCGAGCGCGCGGTGTCGAACGTCGCGTCGCCATCTGTCTCCGCGCGCAGGTAGTGCACCCGCCCCGCCTTGAAGTGCAGCGACACCAGCCCGCGCCCCAACAGCCGCTCCACCTCCGCGCGGGGCCGCGCCTGCCGCCAGGGCTCCTCCCCGCCCTGGGAGAAGGTCAGCCACTTGCGCCACTTCAGCGGCGCCAGTCCCAGGGCCTTCGTGTCCTCGGACCGCACGCGCACGGTGCCGCGGAAGGCCTGACAGTGCGTGGTGTCACAGACGGGGCGCCCCGGGTGACGGCTGTGGCCATGTTGCTCGTTGTGGGCCACCACCCGCGCCAGCGCCACGCGAGCCTCGCCCGTCAGCGTCACGTCCTCGGCGGACACCACGCCCGCCGCGTATTGCAGGCGCGTGGTGCGGAAGACGAAGTCGGAGCCGCGTCGCGCCTTCATGGCGCTGGGGGTGGTGGGAACGCCCGGCGGCGGCCGGTACGGCGGCGGCTCGGAGGTGATGAAGACCCCCGCATAGTCGCGGCCCTCGCCGGGGCCACCGGGAAAGCGCACGCGCCAGGGCGCGCCCAGACACACGGCCGCGCCACGCTGGGTGAGGGAGGCCAGGGGTGCCCAGGTCTCCGCGCCCGCGCGCGGCACACCCTCCACCAGCGCGAACCCCGCGCCGGAGCACCGCGCCTCGACGTCCCCCGGTGGAAGCAGCCCCAGCACCTGCACGCGCGCGGCCTCCAGGCCCGCCTGCTTGCGCGCGCGCGCCAGCGCCTTGGGCACTTCGTCCGCGAACTGGCGGGGCATGGCGCCGGGCCGCACCACCACCGCCACCAGGTCCGGGTCCACGGCGGCAATCCAACCGAACTGGGGACGGCTCGCCGCGTCTCGCACGGTGCCCGTCTTGGTCGCCACGCCCACCAGTGACTTCGACGCGGGCAACTCCGCCAGCGTGCCGCGCGCGGCGTTGTCCGCCAGCAGCGCCACCACCTCCGGCCGGGCCTCCGCCAGCAGCCGGTACGCCTGCGCCACGCCCCAGGGCGACACGGCCAACGTGGAGCGAAGCCCCGTCGCCTCCGCCATGTCCTCCGGCAGGCCCGTCAGTCCCACCGAGGCCAGCACCGGCCCCCACGCGCCGAAGGCCCGGGGCGCCGAACCCCGCGCCTCCCAGTCCAGGAAGTAGCCGTTGCACGAACGCAGCAGCGCGGTGCGCGCGTCCACCTTCGCCGGCAACCCCGCGCCGCAGACCCACTCCGGTACGCCCGGGCGCGGTGGCAGCGTCGGGTGCTCCGCGCCCGCCGCGTACAGGAAGGGCTTGAGCACCGAGCCGTACGGCAGCGCGCGCCGCACGTCGCCCTCCGACAGCAACACCTCTCCCGAATGGCGGCTCACCACCACCGTCGCGGGCCGGGCCTCGCGCACGCCCACGCCCGCCAGCTCGTCGATGGACAGCGGCGACGCCCACCGCGCGCCGTCCTGGCACTGCCGGAGCCTGCGCGACAGCGCCGGCGGAAAGCCCGGGGACTCGTTCAGCAGCCGCGCCAGCGCGCGGCGGGCCCTGGGCGTGTCCACCTCCGGCGCCCCGGCCAGCACCGACGCCGCGCGGGACAACGACAGATAGGGCCCCTCCTTCCACGAGGGCAGCTCGCCACTCACCGCCACGGAGAAGGCTTCGTGGAAGAGGCGGTCCTCGCTGGACTGGGGACACGCCCACCACAGGAGCTGGTGTGCCAGCTCGTGCCGGAGCGCCAGCCGTAGCCGCTCATCCAGCACACCCGGCGTGTTCTGCCGAAGCTCCACCAGCCCCGGGCGCCCCTGGCCGTTGCGCTGGGGCGTCAGCGCCGCGCCCTTCTGGAGGACGATGGAGGCCGGGGGCTTCGCCGGCGCGCCTCCGGCCTCCTGGACGTAACGCGCCTCCAGCGCCGTCCAGGCGGCCTCGGCCTCGCGGCGCAGCCCGGCCTCGGGCGTCACGTCGCCGCGAGTGATGAAGGTGGGGGTGGCCGCCAGCAGCACGGCCACCGTGACGGCCAACCCCATGGACTACAGGTCGCTCAGGTGCTTCTTGGAGGGCACCACCTTCAGCGAGTCCGCGGCCGTCCGCCCGTGGATGCTGGCGGCGTACATGTCCTCGATGTGCGCGGGCGGCGCGGAGAAGGTGCCGGCGAACTGCGCGCGCAGCACGTAACCCACGGTGCGTGGGCTGTCGCTCCACCAGGCCGGCTCCTCGAAGAAGAACGTCGCCCGCTCCGGGTTGAGCACGCGGCGCTTGAGCGCCTCGGGCACCAGCGGCAGCGAGTGCGGCGGCCCCCGGAAGGCCTTGTCCTCCTGGAGCGGCACGAAGCCCGCGGGCACCGCGTCCTCCACCACGTAGTACGCCGAGCGCACGCGGTTGTCGCCGCGCGCGTCCAGCGTCAGCTCCACGTAGACCTCTTCACCCTGGGACACGGTGTCACCCGCGCCCAGCCGCACCTTCCCGCCCTCGCGCAGCACGTAGTAGGCGCGCTGGATGGACATGCCCTCCGCCTTCGGCTGCACGGCGGACAGCGGCGTGCGCGTGGTGGCGCGCAGCGTGGCCACGCCGTCGAAGCCGCCCACGTCCACGGTGCGCGTGCCCGGCGCCAGCACCGCCACCAGGCCCAGGCCGCGCGGGGCGAACTTCACCGGCGTCTTCACGCCCTTCACCTCGGGCGCCTTCATGCCCTGCATCGCCTTCGCGTCGCGCTCCAGCAGCCACAGCGAGTGCAGCAGCGTGGTGCTCCGGTCGAAGGTGGACAGGTCAGGCTCGGACAGCAGCTCCAGGATGCGGCGGCGCGCGCGGGTGATGTCCAGCGTGCCGAACGAGGCCGCATGCGCGGCGATGGCCGTCATGCCCACGCGCCGCAGCGGGAAGCGGAAGAAGGCCTCCGACTGCTCCAGCGACTGGCCCGGCGTCAGGGCGGCCAGCGTGGCGTAGCCCTGCGCGCTGCGCGCGACCAGCGCGTTGATTTGAGTCTGGAGCGCGGGCTCCTTGATGATGCCAGCCTTCTCCGCGGCCAGCACCGCCAGGGCCAGCGGGTACAAGTCCCCGCCCTCCGCGCCCTGCACCAGCGCCCGCACGCGCGCGGCCTGCTTGGAGCCCTCCAGCCGCGCCAGCACGTAGGCGCGCGTGGCGTCGTACTCGGGCGGCAGGCCCTCCTGCGCCTCCAGCCAGCGGGCGCTCTCCACCAGGCGCGGGTCGGCGCGGTCCACCAGCCCCGCCTCGGCCGCGTAGGCCAGACCATCCAGCGCGATGAGCGTCTGCGGCAGGCTCGGCGTCTCATAGCCACCGAACCAGGTGAAACCGCCACCCTTCACCGACATATCGAGGATGCGCGCGGTGCCCTGCACGGAGCGGCTGCGCGCCTCCGCCAGCAGCGCCTGCGTGTCCGTGTCCAGCTTCGCCAGCGCGCCCGCCTTCTGGAGCACCTGGTACACCGCCACGTTGGGCACTGTGGTGGACACCAACTGCTCCAGGCAGCCGTAGGGGTACGTGAGCAGCTCGCGCACGTTGGACAGCGCCGCGTCGACGATGGACGGCTGGAGCACCAGCTCCACGCGCGCCAGCGTCGCCTCCTGCGGCGCGGGCACCTCCAGCGCGCCGCCGCCCCAGGCGCTCACCTTCACCTCGTCCTCCACCGCCGCCGGGCCCACGTCGAAGCGCTTGAGGTCCCTCAGCGAGTCCTTGCCGCCCGCCACATTCACGGTGAGCTGCGCGGCGCCCGTGGACGCGGCCTTCAGCGTCAGCGGCACCACCTGCTCACCGCCCTTCGCCAGCTCCACCTTGTACTCGAACTGGTCCGCCTTCAGCGCGCCCAGCGACGCCAGCCTCACGTCCAGCAGCTGGCTGGCCGGCGACTTCTCCCCCGCCGACAGGCGCACCGAGGCGACCGCCTCGTCGCCTTCACGGAGGAACTGCGGCAGCGCGGCGTAGAGGTTGAGGCCGCCGCGCGTGGCGAACTCGGAGGTGCCCTCGCCGAAGCGGCCGGAAGTGTCCGCCGCCACCGCCGTCACCACCCACAGCGTCTGGTTGGAGGGCAGCGTGAAGCGCACCGTGGCGCGGCCATCCCGGTCCGTCACCACCGCCGGGTCCCAGTGCGCGGTGTCGCGCTCCAGGTCCTTCGTCTGGCGGCTGGGCGGCTTGATGGAGGCGAAGGCGTGGTCCGGCAGCCCCGCCATCTTCCGCGCCAGCGCCTCGCCGTAGCCGTAGCCCTGGAACTCCGACGAGAAGAAGTTGGACACGTTGTTGCGCGCCGGCGGGTAGAAGAAGTCCAGCACCTTGGGCCGGAACTCGCTCTGGATGGCGTAGACGGCCTTGTCCACCACGCCCACGGACAGCTGCGCCACCACGCCGCGGCCCTCGTGGTCCACCACGCGCACGTCGATGCTCTGCTCGGTGAGCGGCGTGGCCTCCGCGCGGCGGGGCTGCAGCTCCACCGTGAGGGTGCGCTCGCGCGGAATCACCCGGAAGGCCACCGTGCGCTCCTCCCAGCGGCCGGTGGCCGTGGGGTACGCGACGGACGCGTACACCGCGCTGCCGAAGCGCTTCTCCACGTTGAAGCTGTGCACCAGCGTGCGGCCCGTCAGCTCCACCACCTGCGTGTCGTAGAGCGAGGCGCCCGACAGCGTCACCCACACCGGGCCCGCGTCACGGCCACCCGAACCCCAACTGTCAGGCATCAGCGCCACCAGCTTCGCGGTGTCGCCCGGCGCCAGCGTCCCGGACAGCGAGGCCAGCGTCAGGTTGGGCACGCGCGCCACCGGCTCGTCCGCGCCGCCGATGACGAGCAGCGACTCCTCGCCCTGCCACGCCTCCCCGTTCTTGTCCTTCACCACCACGCGCGCCAGCACGGTGCCCACGTCCGAGGTGGGGACCTTCTCGCGGTGCGTGCCATCCGCCGTCGTGGAGAAGGAGCGCTTGCCCAGGCTCTTCTCCGAGCCATCCGCCTTGCGCAGCACGAACTCCACCTCGCCCTGCGTCACGCCATAGGGCTTGCCCGACAGCGTGGTGGCGCGAATCGCCAGCGTCGCGTCGCCGCTCTTGGCCACCACCGCGTCGGAGTAGCGCGCCAGGCCCAGCACGTCCACCTTCGACAGGAAGAAGGCGGACGTGGCGTTGGCGAAGGTCTCCTGGTCATCGCGCGCGCGCACGGTGAGCGAGTACCGGTACGGCAGCCGCTCCTCGCCCGCGGCCAGCGCCGGCACGGCCACCTCGATTTCAGCCTCGCCGTTGGCGTCGAAGGCGCTGGCGCTGGACCACGGGTCCTCATACGCGCCGCGCGCCTCCACGGAGGAGTACAGCCGCTCCGGCACGCTCAGCTTGCCCTCCGTGCTGGAGGCGCTGCCGTACGTCACGTCGCTGCCCTGGCCGCCCTTGCCCGCGTCATCCACCCAGGCGGGCGCGTCCAGCAGGCTGCGGTAGAGGAACACCTCGTACTTCGTGGCGTCGGGCGTGCCACCGGCATAGCGGCGGGCGCGCACCTTCGCGCGCAGCGTCTGACCGGGCACCACCGTCTCCGACGCGGGCTCCATCTCCAGGTAGAACGTCGGCTTCACGTAGTCCTGCACGCGGGCCTCGCCCTGGTGCGGGTGCCCGTCCACCTCCGCCTCCACGCGCAGCACGCCGGTGCCCAGGTCGTCCGGCACCTTCAGCGTGCCGTGGAAGGCGCCGAACTCGTCCACCGAGGCGCGCGTGGTGAGCGCGCGGCCCTCCTGCGAGACGAGCTTCACCTGCACCTGGCGCTTCTTTGGCGTGAAGAGGCGCGCCAGGAAGGTGTCCGGCTGGCGCACCACGCCGCGGAACTTCACCTCGTGGCCCGGCTTGTAGATGGGCCGGTCGCTGTAGATGAACACGTCCGGCGCCACCGCCAGCGCGGAGTAGAAGTCCGTGTCGACAATGGCCGTGTCCCCGCCCGCCGTCGCCGTAGCGATGACGCGCGGCTCCGACACCTCCAGCGTCACCTCGCCCTTCGCGTTCGTCTTCCCCACGGGGCCCTTGCCCTTGGGCAGGTACACCTGCACCTCGGCGCCCTCGCGCGGCTTCTGGTCCCGGCCCGCCACGCGCACCAGCACCTGGCCATCCGTCTGCTTAAGCTGCACCGTCAAGTCACTGACGACCAGCACCACCTGTCCCTCCACGCGGCCCTGCACCAACTGGAGCACGTAGGTGCCCGCGGGCAGCGGCGCCAGCGTGACGCGGCGCTCCTGGAAGCCGCTGGGGCCACTGGCGTTGAAGCCGGGGACGTTGAAGTCCCGCTCGGCGCCGCCCAGGTCCAGGTTCAGCCACTGGCTGCGCGTCACCGTGAAGCCGGGCGGCACGCCCACCAGGCGCTCCGGTCCCTCGGCCACCTTGGCCAGCGGCTCGCCGGAGCCCGACGCTTGCGGCGCACGGGGCAGCACCTCTCCCACCTCGTCGCGGAAGGCGGGGTTGAGCGTGTCGAGCAGGAACATGCCCGGCGTGCGCACCGCGTTGAAGCCACGGCTGAGCGCGCGGCCCGGGTTCTTCAGCGTGGGCGGCGTCTGGTACGCGCGACGCAAATCTCCCTGGGCGCGGATGAAGGCGTCCAGGTTCTCCGGCTTGAGGACGCGCAGCTCGACGGGGCCCTTGTCCTCGAAGGCGACGTCCACCGCCACCGGCTCCTGGGTGCCATAGGAGCGCGGGACGGTGATGTAGAGCGGCTTGGCCAGGGCCACGCCGGACAGCATGAGCGCGGACAGGGCCGCCAGTCGGATGAGGCACTTCATGACCCGAAACCTCCAGGAACCAGCGAATCGCCCTGCACGGTGCCGCGCAGGCCCAGGTACGGCAGCGACTCCAGGTCGCTCCGCGCCGCTTCGATTTCCGGGGGCGTCGCGCTCGGCATGGGCGCGTTGCGGCTGACCCGGAACTCGGACAGGTAACCATCCATGGTGAGCCCGCTGAGCAGCCGGCCCGTGTTCACCCCGAACGCCACCGAGGTGGGCGCGCGCAGCCCCGCCACCACCGGGCCCGCGGCGTTGAGCATGTTGGGCTGCTGACCCGCGCACGCCTTGCGCAGGCGCTCCAGCTCCGCGTCGTTGGACGCCAGCACCACGTGGTTGCAGTGGGTGCCGCGCACCAGCCGGTTGTAGCCACCGGAGAACAGGCCCTCCAGCGCGGCCGCGTCGTCGGTGCGGCCCCACAGCACGGCCAACTCCACGGGCAGCCTCGCATCACCGCGCGGCGTCCACACCAGCGCCACCTGACGCGTGCGCGTGGGGCCCTTGCCGCCGCCCTTCGCCCAGTAGGCCTTGAGCGTCTCGGGGTCCAACGACTCCGGCAGCTTGAGCTGGAAGGCCAGCAACACCGGCGTGTCCTCCGGCACCAGCTTCAGCAGGTCGTCGGACAGGGGCGCGGCGTCCAGGCGCGCGGGGCCGTCCAGCAGCTCGCCCGCGATGCCCCGGCCCACCAGCCGTCCCGCCTCCACGCCGAACTGGAGCCGCGTGCCCGGGGCCAGCCCCACCACGCTCGACAAGAGCTGCACCTCGCGGCCGTAGGCCTCCGCGTCGTAGCCCAGCTCCACGTCCACGCCGTCCTTCGCCTTCAACTCCGGCAGCTCCGCGCACAGGCCGTGGAGCACCGCCACCGGGTGGCGCGCGAGCACCAGCCTGTCCTTGAGCCGGCCCGCCCACAGCGTCTGCTCCGCCACCAGCCAGCGCTTCATCTCGAAGGTACCTTCCGAGCCGCCGCCCGGGCAGTGCGGCGCCGTCATGCCGCCGCGGCTGGCCACGCCGTCCAGCGCCTCGTACGCGGACGTCGCGGCGCGGCCCGGCTTGGGGAGGATGAAGGCCGGCGTGCTGGAGCGCGCGTCACCGGCGAACCACGTCACGCGGAAGGGCGCGTCCAACAACTGCCCCGCGAAGAGGTCCAGCACCGCGCCCTTGAAGCCCGCCCGGAGGTCCTCACCGGTGGAGCCGAAGAAGGCGGCCCACGCACCGATGAAGCCCTGGCCCAGCGGCTTCTGGAGCTGGTCGCGCAGCCACACGTTGGCCGCCAGCGCATCCCGCACCTTGCCCGGGTGGTGCACGTCCACCCAGAGGGCGGAAGGCGCGGCCGTGCCGGGCACCTCCAGCGCCGTCATCGCGGGCTCGGGCAGGCCTTCCACGCCGGCGCCCGCGCTCGGCGGGCCCTTGCGCTCGCCACCGAGCAGGTTCGTGACCGTGCCACCGCCGTCGCCGGACTGCCCGCTGCGCCGGCCCAGGAAGAAGGCTCCGGCCACGGCGCCGCCCACGAGGACGGTAACCACGCCGATGAGCAGCGCCTTGGGCGGGCCACTCTTGGGAGACGTCATGACATCCACTCCTTGAAACGGAAGAAGCCGAGGAAGGAAGCGTTCTGCGGCACCGGGCGCCACTCCAGCGGCGCCTCGGTGGCCAGGTGGTGGAGGACGCCAGTACGCACCGCGGCGCCCTTCTCCCCCGGGTGGTAGACGACGCGCGCGGGCGCATGGGCCCGGTCCTCCGGGCGCACCACCAGCATCAGATGGAAGATGGGGCCCGCGTCCTGCTCCTGGCGAAAGGCGAGCAGGTCGCCGGTGCGCAGCGACTCGCGGGTGGCGTCGTCACGGCCCAGGAACTGGAAGCTGTGCTGGAGCAGCACCTCCGCATCCGCGAAGTCGGACGGGCGGCCCCGGCCGTCACGCCACAGCGGCGTGGACAGGCGCTCCGCGGCGATCTGCTTGTACGCGGAACGGAAGGCGAAGCGGATGAGGCCCGCGCAGTCACGCTGGTCCGGATGCCACGCGACGTCCTGCTTGCGGACCTGGGCCAGCGCCACGCGCGCCACCCACCGGCGGAGCAGCACGTCGCGCGCCTCGGGCACCGTGGAGTCCTCGGCACCGTGCGGCTTCGCGTCCGGTGCCGACGGCGCCGGCACGGGCGGCCGCACCCCGACCGTCCCGTTCGCCAGAAGCGCGGGCGCATGGAGCAGCAGGAGCACGGGAAGGACGCGGCGCATGGACGTGGAGACCCCGGACGACAGAGGCGTCAGTACTCACCCTCGCCGCCGCCATCCCCATTGGACTGGAGCGCCTTGAGGGCCTCATCCAGGTTCTTCGGCCACGCGGCGTGCGTCGGACGCGGGTCCTGCGAGGGCACGAACACCTCGGCCTGCCCATCCCCGAGCACGTTCACCCAGGCCAGCACGCGGGTGGTGCCCGGCGTGGCCAGGGGGATGCGCACCATGCGGCGAATCTCGTTCGGCGTGCCTTCGAAGAGCGACAGGTTCAGCGTGGCCACGGTGTGGGCCTTGTCACCGCTGGGCCAGTAGTTGGTGGCCACCAGGTACACGCCCTTGGGCGGCGCGCGGTGGATGTAGAGGTACGGGCCATACGCGGGCTGGTCGAAGTCACCGCCCTGCGAGTTGAGGAAGAAGGTGCCACCGGAGGGGCTCGCGGTGTCGGCCCAGTACACGTGCGCCATCTTCCGCACGTCCAGCGTGCCGTCCTTGGCGCTGGCGTCGGTGGGCTCGTACAGGTGCAGGTCGGTGTAGACGCCGTCGGTGTCGCTGGTGAGCACCACCTTGAAGGGCACCGGCGGAATCTGCGCGTAGCTGGTGGCCTGCGCGCGCACGGTGCCGGCCTGGTTGGTGGCCATCACCGTGACGACATTCTTTCCGCTGGCGGCGGGGAACTTGCGGCTGAAGCGCCCGCGGTACGTGCGCATCAGGTAGCGGTCGCCGTTGATGGACACCACCACCGGGTCAATGGTGGTGTCGCTGACGGTGCCCTCGATGAGCATCATCCGGTCCACCGTCCATCCACCCGACGGCGCGGACAGGGTGACGACAGGGAGCGTCTTGCCCTTGCCAATGGGTACGCCCTGTTGACGGGGATTGGATGCGGGCGTCTGCGCCAGCAGCACGGCGAGGAGGACAGGCAGCATCACGCGTCCTTGATGAAAGGAGGTCCGCGAGCGTTCGCGGGCGGACAGACTGCGGCAGCAGTACCCTCCTTTTCAAGTCGCCTGCCAGCCGCTCGGACGGCCGTTCCCTGGCAAGCCACGCCGGACCTGTGGGCGGCGAGCCACGCCTGGCTGCCTGCCCGTGTGGCGGCGGCCACACTTTCCCGCTTTCGAGAGGCGCCGCACGCGGTGGGAACCCAGACCCACCGCGTGGCGGCAATCCCTCAGGACGCCGTCGGGCTCTGCGCCTCGGCTGCTGCCGGCGCGGCCTGCGCTTCCTTCTTCTCCTCGTCCGCTCCCTCAACCTCAGCCTTCTCCCCAGCGCCACTGCTGGCGCCGGCCGGCTTGCCCGCACCCGGGGCTCCCGGAGGAGGCGTCCGCTTGGCGGCGGTGGCGGCCTGACGAACCAGCTCGCGGGCCTTCTGCGCCACCTTCGGCGTGGGCGCGAGGATCATGAACATCAGACGCCCTTCCATCCGGGGCATCTGCTCCACGACGGCCACGTCCTTCAGGTCCTTGGCCACGTCGTCGAGGATGGCCGTGCCCTGCTCCTTGTGCGTGATTTCACGCCCACGGAACTGGATGACGACCTTCGCCTTGTTCCCGTCCTCGATGAACCGGCGGGTATTGCGGACCTTGAAGTCGTAGTCGTGCTCTTCCGTCTTCGGACGGAGCTTCACTTCCTTGAGCAGGACCGTGACCTGGGCACGCTTCGCTTCCGAGGCCTTCTTCTTCTCCTCGTACTTGAACTTGCCGTAGTCCATGATCTTGCAGACCGGAGGACTGGCCATGGGGCTGATTTCAACGAGGTCCAGCCCCTCGGTCCGGGCGCGGTCCAGGGCCGCCTCGAGAGGCATGACCCCGAGCTGGCTACCGTCAGACCCGACGACGCGGACCTCACGGGCACGGATGCGACGATTGGTTCTCTGGTCGCGGCTCCCGCCGCGGCTGCTTCTCTGTTCGCGAATGATGGTGACTCTCCTCCGAATTGGGTTTCAGGCCTGCCCACCCAAAGGTGTGGCAGGCAGGTCCGCGACAACAAGGGACCGTACACACATGTGAAGCGCCCCGCCCTGCTTGGGACCCACGCCTGGCAGTGTAACCCGCGGGCGCAGGAGTACATCCCAGTGCCCGCTCGCCCGGCAGGAAGGGGAGCCCTGGGTGAACTTTCCTCTTTGGGAGACGCTAACGCCAGAGATAACGCCCGACCCGTCCACCTGCCGTGGAACCATGCCCCCAATGTACCCCTCAGGGGCCACCTGAGGGTGCCCCCCCTGCTCGGCCCGGGGGGCTGGGATTTGCCGGGTGGGAAACAAACGGGCGTGGACGGAACGTTTCTTCCAGCCCGGACCCGGAGTCACGGCAGGCGTCCCACGCCCCGCCCACTCACCTCCCGGGGCGGCGCGCGGGTCGTCCACTGGCGGGGGGCGGCGCTCGCCCGGAACGCGGCGGATGTGCGAAACCCGGGGGATGAAGCGTCATGCCCCGGCCACGGAACGCAATCGCGAGCCCCTGCTCGCTGTCCTCCGCGAAGTCCTCCCCGCCTCCGGCAGGGTGCTGGAGGTGGCCAGCGGCACCGGCCAACACGCGGCCTGGTTCGCCCGAGCCCTCCCCCACCTCGTCTGGCAGCCCACCGACGTGGACGCGGAGTCGCTGGAGAGCATCGAAGCGTGGCGCACCGAGGAAGGCCCGCCCAACCTGCTGCCTCCGCGCCGGCTCGACGCGAGCGCGGAGTCCTGGCCGGAGATGGCCGCGGACGTCATCCTCAACGTGAACATGATTCACATCGCCCCCTGGACGGCCTGCCAGGGCTTGATGCGGGGCGCGGGCCGGGTGCTGCCTCCCGGCGGGCTGCTCGTCCTGTATGGCCCCTACTTCATCGAGGGCCGCGAGACGGCCCCCAGCAACCTGGAGTTCGACGCCTCCCTCCGCGCCAGGAACCCGGCGTGGGGCGTGAGGTCGCTGGAGGCCGTCACCGCCGAGGCCGCCCTGCATGGCCTGGAGCGCGAGCGCGTGGTGGACATGCCTAGCAACAACCTCACCGTGGTCTTCCGCAAACCCCGCCCTCCGGTGTCTCCGCCCTGAAGGCCGCCCGACACCGCGCCGGCTGAGTGCGGACCGCCGCACACGCCCGCGGCCCAGGAACCCTTCACGCCCGACATGCACGCCACTACCCCCATCCCGTGGCGAGACGCGGGCGGGAGAGGGGGCACACCATGCCGGACGCACCAGCGAAGGCCCGCCCGCCAGAGGGCGTTCTGTTCGCCTCGGCCTTCCGTGGCCACGAGACAGGGCCCCGGAGCCGTCAACGCACGCTGATGCTGGTCCTGGCCGTCATCGGTCTGCACGCCGCGGCGCTCATCGGCGCGGCCTCTTTCTGGCACGGCACGCCGCGACGGCTCGAAGGCGAAACCACCCAGGGAGAAGTCCTGGTGCTCCGCCTGACCGCCCTGCCACCTCCAGCACCGGAGGGGGACGTCACCGGGCCAGCCCCCGCGCCCCTTCGGCCCCGGACC
>NZ_JABFNS010000379.1 GCF_013116825.1 Myxococcus xanthus | reverse complement strand
CGAAGAAGAAGCGGAGTGTCGCTCCTCGTGAACGCGGGGAGCGTGGGTTGAAACGCGGCGGACAGCGACTCCGCCACGGACTGCACGCCGTCGCTCCTCGTGAACGCGGGGAGCGTGGGTTGAAACATCCGCGTCGCGCGGATCTCGAATCCATGCACCGTCGCTCCTCGTGAACGCGGGGAGCGTGGGTTGAAACCGAACGGGCAAGGCGCCGAAGAAGAAGCGGAGTGTCGCTCCTCGTGAACGCGGGGAGCGTGGGTTGAAACGCGGCGGACAGCGACTCCGC
>NZ_JABFNS010000378.1 GCF_013116825.1 Myxococcus xanthus | reverse complement strand
CCCCTTGCCAAGCTGCGATGACACGCTCGCGCAGGTCGAGCGAATGCGTACCGGACATAGCAGGCGATACCTCCTCACTCCGTCAACACCCTCCGCCTGCTCCCTTCATCCGCACCCCGCTATGAGTTGCAGGTACAGTGCTCGGAAGTGGATTGATGCTTGTACCTCCGTCTTCTGGAACTGCCAAATCACCAACTGTTGGTAGCGAGGTGACTCCAGCCAAGCTGCCAACGGTTGCGGTGAGCGTCAAGGTAGTTGTCGCGTGAGAGAGTTCAACCGATGCGCTTCAACTCCTGCACGGCCAGGGTGGGGTTCGGGGAGGGGTTGAGGCGCACTGGGCCTGCCGGTGTCCAGTCTCGCGTG
>NZ_JABFNS010000377.1 GCF_013116825.1 Myxococcus xanthus | reverse complement strand
GGCTTCGACGGTGGCGTGTTCCTGCCTGCGTCCTGCTGGGCATCTACCTGCTGTACCTGCTGGCCGGCAACATCTTCCTCAACACACCGCTGTTTGACCAGGTCACCAACCGCAAGCCGCACAAGTTCGTGATGACCACTGGGCCGGCCATTACCGTGCTGCCAGGCCATGTCATCGCCTGGAACGTGCACATGCGCGGCCATGTGAACCACACGGTCTACGTGCTGCACGCCGACCGCGCCAGCGCTCGTCTGGCGGTGCTGCCCCTGTTCCAGCGCGAGGTGCGGGTGCCCCGGCTGCAGGCCACCGGGGTTTCGGCCGAGATCAGCCGCGTGGAAGAGGCCATCCCGCCACCGCCGCGCAGCGACCGCGGCTGGAC
>NZ_JABFNS010000376.1 GCF_013116825.1 Myxococcus xanthus | reverse complement strand
GATAAACTCACAAATATTCTGGCAGCGGTCGCCAATACGTTCGATAGAACGCGCGCAGAACAGCGCAGTAAGTACGCTCGGAATGGTACGCGAATCTTCCATCATGTAGGTCATCAGTTGACGAACAATACCTTCGTATTCCTGATCGACTTTTTTATCTTCACGATAAATACGTACCGCTTCGTCAATGTCCATCCGCGCGAACGCGTCCAGCACGTCGTGCAGCATCTGGATGGTATGACGGCCCAGCGACTCCAGACTTACCAGCAACGGCTGATGCTGCTGGGAGAATTTCTCCAGCGCAGTACGGCAGATTTTGTCCGCCACGTCGCCAATACGCTCCAGCTCGGCAATGGTTTTACTGATCACCATAACCAGTCGC
>NZ_JABFNS010000375.1 GCF_013116825.1 Myxococcus xanthus | reverse complement strand
GCCCCGTCAGAAAGCTGGCGCGACAAACAGACGGGGGAGAGACGGGAGCCGACAGAATGGCATCGCGTGGTGCTGTTCGGCAAGCTCGCGGAAGTGGCTGGTGAGTATCTGCGCCAGGGCGCGCAGGTCTACATCGAAGGTCAGCTTCGCACCCGTAGCTGGGAAGATAACGGTATCACCCGTTACGTCACTGAAATTCTTGTTAAGACCACGGGCACCATGCAGATGCTGGGGAGTGCACCACAGCAGAACGCTCAGGCGCAACCGCAGCCTCAGCAGAATGGTCAGCCACAGAGTGCTGACACGACGAAAAAAGGGAGCGCGAAAACAAAAAGCCGTGGACGTAAGGCAGCGCAGCCGGAGCCTCAGCCGCAACCGCCGGAG
>NZ_JABFNS010000374.1 GCF_013116825.1 Myxococcus xanthus | reverse complement strand
CCACCCTGCTGGCAATGGTCGATTCGTCGGTGGGCGGCAAGACCGCAGTCGACATTCCGGCCGGCAAGAACCTGGTCGGTGCCTTCCATCCGCCGCGTGCGGTCATCGCCGATACCCGCGTGCTGGCCACCCTGCCGCCACGCGAGCTGCGTGCCGGCCTGGCCGAAGTGGTGAAGTACGGCGCGCTGGGTGATGCCGTGTTCTTCGAGTGGCTGCAGCAGCATGCCGATGCGCTGCTGGCCGGCGAGGATGCGGTGCTGGCCGAGGCCATCGCGCGCAGCTGCCGGCACAAGGCCGCCATCGTCGAGCGCGACCCGTTCGAGAAGGGCGAGCGTGCCCTGCTCAACCTCGGCCACACCTTCGGCCACGCCATCGAGACCGAAC
>NZ_JABFNS010000373.1 GCF_013116825.1 Myxococcus xanthus | reverse complement strand
GCATCGACCTTTTTCTGCGCGACAATCAGCTCGTTTTTCAGTTTCTGATTTTCTTCTTTTAACCCGTTGATCACGCTGTCGCTCTGCGCCACTTTTTGCTGCATTTCTGCGGTGCGCTGATTCCAGGTGTTATCGATATTGGTGAGTTTATCAGTCAGGGTTTTGACCTGATTTTCCAGATCTGGCACACGGGAGCGCAGACTTGGCTCAGTGCTAAGTTGTTTCAACGGGATCCAGGCGGTACGGCCAGAGCTGTCTTTCACCTGGGCATAATTGGTGTTGGCGTCAGTTTGTAATAAGGTCACTTCCTCGCCGGCGTTAACCGATCCCACGAGACGGAGCTACAACTCGTATGCCGCCTTCTTCTTGAAAGAAAAAAAAGAGC
>NZ_JABFNS010000372.1 GCF_013116825.1 Myxococcus xanthus | reverse complement strand
TTCCATATCAATCGCGACGGCGCGGCTGAGGTTGAAGCGCAGCGCCGAGGCGGAATAGCGCAGCTCCCAGTTGCGATCGTCGGTGGTGACTACCGTCCCGGTGCGCAGCCGCTGCTTAACCTCTTCTCCAGGCATGCCGCTGATCTGCTTGGTGGCGTCGTACAGCGCGCGCTGGACCTCGGCAATGCTGGGAATTGGGATATCCGGCGGCAGCACCGCATCGAGCACGTGGTCGTCGCGCAGATAGGCGTGCGCCAGCACGTAGTCGCCGATGGTCTGGCTTTCGCGCAGGCCGCCGCAGTGGCCAATCATCAGCCACACGTCCGGGCGCAGCACCGCCAGATGATCGCAGATATTCTTGGCGTTAGAGGGGCCAACGCCGATG
>NZ_JABFNS010000371.1 GCF_013116825.1 Myxococcus xanthus | reverse complement strand
TCCACACCTCGCTTTTCCCGCACAGCGCGCCAATCCCCGTCGGGCCGTACAGCTTATGGCCGGAGAAGGCGTAAAAGTCGATATCCAGATTCCGGACGTCGGCCGGGAAATGCACCGCGCCCTGCGCGCCGTCGACCATCACCACCATTCCGGCCTCGTGCGCGAGGCGGATCGCCAGCGCCAGATCCGGGCAGCCGCCGGTCACGTTAGACATCTGGCCAATGGCCAGCACCCGGCTGCGCGGCGTGATCAGGGAGGGCAGGCTCGCCACGTCAGGCAGGCGATCGGCGCCGATGGGCAGCTTCACCACCCGGGCGCCGGTTTGCTCGGCCACCATCAGCCAGGGAACCAGATTGGCGTGATGTTCCGCTTCGCTGACGATGATT
>NZ_JABFNS010000370.1 GCF_013116825.1 Myxococcus xanthus | reverse complement strand
GCATAAGCGAGTCCTGGCCGACGACTTTGCCGATAATGGCCGCCGACTGCAGGTTTTCGGCATAGGTTTCATTGCGCGACTTTAGCAGCAGCACCGGAGCGATTTGCCGCAGGGCGGCATAAATACCGCGATGACGGCTGCTATCGGCCACGATCAGGTCCGGGCGCAGGGCGCTAATCGCCTCCAGAGAGGGCTGGGCGCGGGTGCCGACCGACCGCCACGGCTTCAGGCGCGCGCGGACCTCGGGCAGAATGCGCGCGGGTCGTTATCGTCAGCGATGCCAACGGGGCTGAGGTCAACCGCCGCCAGCGCGTCGGCGAAAGAGAGCTCCAGCACGACGATCCGCTGCGGGGTTTTATCGAGGGTAAACTGCCCCTGCAGATCCT
>NZ_JABFNS010000036.1 GCF_013116825.1 Myxococcus xanthus | reverse complement strand
GGCTGGGGCGGGCGTCCCGGAGAGGGCGGCGCGTGGGGCGCGGTGGCGGGGCTGGGGGCGGAGTACATGTCCTCGACGGTGGACATGCGCGCGCGCCTGGAGGGCCGCCTCCAGCGCGGAGGCTTCCGTCAGGGCGCCTTCGGTCCGGACTACGAGCTGGCGCGCTTCCAGGTGGCGGGCCCGACTGCCGTGCCGCAGGCGGACGCGTCCTTCCCGGATGGGTACTCGGCCCACGGCGAATTGATTTTCAACTGGGACGCGGAGAGCCTGGGCGTGCTGGGGCAGCGCCACTTCCGCCTGTCGATAGGGGCCGAGGTGTTCAACTGGGGCCGAGTGGACGTGGACGGCCGGTTGGAGACGCAGCTCTTCCACCGCAACCTCTCAGTGGGGGTGGGCGGCCTGGCGGTGGGCGCGGGCCAGCCGGGAGCGCGCTACCTCGCCTCGGCTGACGCGCGGTGGCGCTTCCTGGGCGGGAAGCTGTACGCGGTGGGGCAGGGCGGCACGCTGCTCTTCCCGACGGCAGAAGGGACGCTGCGGCCAGGCGCCTTCGCCTCCGTGGGACTGGGGGTGGACAATGCGCGCTGAGCGGCGTTTGCGCAGCGGGCTTGGCCTCGCGCTGGTGGTGGCCCTCCTGGCCTCCGGGTGCGCCTCGTTGCCGGCGAGGCCGGGCTTGGCGGGCCGTGGGGCCGTCCTGGCCTTCAGCCCCGTCTCCGTGCCCTCCCAGGCGGCGAGGAGCGCGGCGACAGGTGTGTACCAGGGGGAGGCGTCGGGCTTCGCGGATGGGACGTCAGACCCGGGGCCGATGGGCTTTCGACGTGGAGTCATCGGCCGGGCCCTCCACGAGGAGGGTGCGCGCGGCTCGAACGGCGGGGGAGGGGCCTTCGTCTGTGGCGGCAAGGCCCTGCCTCCGGGCTGGCCCCGTCTGACTCAAAGCCGGGAGGTGCTGGCGCCCTTCCTGGCGTGTGCCTCGCCCGCGGAGTTCGTGGCCATGCAGCGCGGGGTGGACATGGCCGCGCTGGTGCAGTCCCTTTATCCCTGGGACGCGGTCCGCCTGGGCGCGCTGGGGCCTCTGGATGAGCACGCCTCGGCTGTCCTCAGTCGCAAGCGCGCGGACTTCATCGTCACAGCCGTGGAGAAGTACGGCGTGCCGTATGCCGAGGTGTTCTCCCTCTTCGTCCTGCACTCGGCCTTCGACGACGAGCTGCGCGAGGTGGTGCAGCGGCTGGCTCGTGACAAGCAGTTGGGGGACACGCTGGGCGCCATGGCCGCTGTCCGCGAGGAGCTGAAGCGGCGGGGCCTGGCGCTGGAAGGCTTCCCGGAGCGGGGCGAGCAGGGGCGTGACGTGCTGCGCGGGCTGGGGCGCGCGGGCCGGGACATGCTCTCCAGCAGCTTGGTGAGCGGTGAGGCCCGGTACACGGAGCTCATGGCCATGCGTGGGCAGATGCCCCCGCCCTATCAGGCCGCCCTCGACGAAGTGCAGAAGGCGTTGATGGAGAGGCACTACTCGCCGGGAAGTGTCTCGGCGGGAGCCTTTGACTCCCTCACCTTCGGTGTGCCGGTCGGCTTCTACCACCTGGTGGCCGGGACGGGGCATGGGGCGTACTCCCTGGCGCAGGGCAAGTACGAGCAGGCCACGCGCGAACTGGCGCCGGCCGCGCTGATGGTGGCGCTGTACGCCGGGAGCAAGGGCGCACGCGCCCTGGTGGAGTCCAACTCCGGTGGGCGGGCGAGTCTGCGGCGGCTCGCGGCATCGGACTTTGAAGCGCTGAAGGCCGTCGTGAAGGAGCTGGAGGAGCTAGTCGGCCCCGACGCAATCCGCGAGGGCTTCGCCTTCATGCGGGGTAAACGCGAGGTCGCCCGCTTCGTTCTGACAGCGGGGCCTCCTGGCTTCGTCGCCATCATTGAGGCCCGCGGAAACCCCGCGAAGGCTCAGGTGCTGCTGATGGAGTCGGCCAGCCGCGAGTCCGCTAAGCCCGTGGCCACAAGGGGCTCAGCCGGGAAGTGGTCCGACAACCTGGACCTCTTCGAGAAGAACGCCGAGGCGTCCGCTGCGGAGGCGCAGGCGGCAAGTCGGGAGACCTCCAAGGCTGCAACGACGAGAGGAGGGGCGCGTCGCGAGCCTGTCCAGTCGTCGGCGAGAAAAAAGCAGTTCGACAACTTGGACCTCTTCGCCCAGGACGCCAAGGTGGGCGCAACGGAGTCCGCGAGGGCCAAGCTGCTCCAGGCGGAGCTGGAGTCCTCGGGTCCACGGCTCCCGAAGGATGTGAAGCTGCTGAAGGAACAGGCACCGAAGCTGGAGGAGCCACCGCCGGGAGTCGAGCAGGGGGCGCCGCGCTGGCAGGAGTACGTCGCCTATCGCAAGAGCCGGCTGAAGGAAATTCAGGACGGTGATGCCGTCAAGGGGCCCTTGCTGTGGGAGGGCTACAAGGGGATGCGTGACTACCATGCCCGGGGTATGGCGTTCGAGAGGAAGATGGTCGCGATCCTGGAGGAGGATGCGGCGAAGCCGCGGGCCGAGCGGAAATGGCTCAAGGACTTCGACGAGCCACAGATCGAGACCCATGTAGGAGTCTCGAAGGTGGACCTTCGCTATGCGGACGTGCTTGTCATCGAAAAGAGGACCACTCCGGGTCAGCCCTCGCGGGTGGAGACGTTCAGCTTCAAGAGTCGGAACTTGGCCGTTCTGGGCGAAGATGCGCTACCTGTGCAGGTGAGGACGGACGCCAGCAACGCCATGAAATACTACGGTGGAACGCTCAAGATTGTGCGGGACGGTATGCGCCAGCAGGCGGAGATAAAGCGAGTGCGCCTTGTCTATGAGGAGAAGGGCCTCCTGCCCGAGGATACTGGGCTGTTTACGCGTGCGGCGACCGACGCGCAAAAGAGGACTGGGGTGGAGGTGTTTTCTCAATGAAGACGCTGACGATCCACGATCTGAACAAGGCAGATTGTCTGCGCCTGTTTTATGATGGGGCATTTAATCCGAAGGATGGGGTGGAGTCTGAGGTGGCGCCATTCCTTGATGCTCTTGAGAAGTATGCAGCTGGTTGGGCGCCAACGCTTGTTAAGGCGAAGCGGAGCCGAAAATACTCCCGAGACGCCGTGCTGCGCGCGATTGACGAACGACGCGACGCCTACGGATCGACCATTGGGCTATTTCGCTCAGAGAATCCCGGCGTGTCGTTGTCGCTTACTCTTGGACTTACGCAAGCTGAACCCGACTTGAGCGTCAGTCTTCATGTTCAACCGGTCTCATTTTTTGCACAGGAGGAGGCTAGCCGTGGTTTTGTGGCAATGGTTCGTGCCTGGGCCTCTCGGTACCCGTCTCATTATGCTGCTGCGCACAGTACGGCTGACTGGGGCCTTACCGATAGTCCTGCCTTTGGTCGTGACGATGAGACATGGAGGCGGGACGGGTTCGACAAGATTTATGAGCTGTTCTGGTTGAATATCTTCGGTCCGAAACTGGTGGAGTCCGTAGGCCGACAACGGATGCTCTCGACTCCCGCGCACCTCGTGGAGGAGCTACCCAACGGCTCCGTCCTCGTGGTGCTATGGCCGACTGCTGCCGAGTTCGCGAGTGAGGAGGCGCGTGTGGTGCAGGCCCGAGCCCACGTCCACCTGCGGTCGGACCTCAACTTCGACACGGTGCTGTGCAAGTTGCGGGAGCGCAGTGCCGCGCTCGTACCTGTCGAGCCGCGCTTCCACCCTGACGTGGCGCCGTTCCTCTCTCGGCTGCCGGACGAGTTCGCCATCAGCGAGCGGCAACGGAAGATTGCCGAACTCAACGCCTTCCGACCGCCGGTGCCGGAGGAGTGGCTCCCTGTCGCTCATCCCTCGGACGTGGCGACTCCGGCGCGTGTCCTCGAGTCCTACGGCGACTTGTCTGAAGGACTCGTGGCTGTGCTTCACACGGATGTGCCCTCCATCATGAAGGAGACGCCTGAGTCGCTGACAGACCTCGACTTCCACTTCTGGAAGACCCGCTTCCCCGAGCGCTACACGCGCGACGTCCTCGACGGACACACGATACCGGCTCTAGGCGCCTACCTGGGGGACGTGTTGGTGCGGCGGTTGGGAGGGACGTGGGTGCTGCGGCAGAAGATGGATGAGTCCCAGGTGCGCGTGGGCAAGCGCGTTTGGTTGCCCTTCCTCCGGGCCCGCCGGTACATGCAGTCCCGCCAGTCTCTGCTGGACTACTCGCTCACGCAGTTCTTCCATGAGGCGGAGCGGTACCGGCCCTGAGTTTGAGGGCGACCGTCGTCACCTAGGCCAACGGGCGTCGGCGTTGCAGGACCACCACTCCGGTTGTGATGGCGGCTTCGGGATTGTGAAGCTGCCCTTGGTGCGGCCATCATGCCGCCGGCCTAGGAGACGACACCCGTGCTGAGCTTCGGACTGTGGTTGACGGTGGGACTAGGAATCGGCGTCCTGGTGGTGCCGCGTGTACTGCTATCAATCAATGCGCTGTTCTTGCGCCTTGAGGGGGCGCATTTGTCTGCGGCAGAAGCGCAGGCCCGTCTCGATGAGAAGATACTTCAGCGCGCCTGGCTTCGATGGCTACTCAGACTGATAGTTTGGGCCGTGAGCGTGCTCATCTGTATCTCACTCCCTTTAATTCTTGTGCTCTCCGTTGCCGTAGTGCTGAACGAGGTGATGCGAGTGCCGTCACCTTCCGCCAAGGTGCTCGTGGCTGCGTCTGCGGCCGGTGCCGTCTCACTGCTTTCAATGCTCAGGGGCCGCAACCTCTTCCCTCCGGACCGATTTCTTGGGCGGCTTGTTTCAAAGGAAGAGGAGCCTCGGTTGTTTGCGACGCTCACTGAGGTTGCTGATGCGATGGGAATGCGGATGGTGGATAAGGTGATACTGCTGGCAGCCCCAAGTGTTGGCGTCGCCGAGGATGGACCGCTGTGGAAGGTACTCGCCGGGCGCGGTGAACGAACCCTTTTGCTTGGGTTCCCCCTCGTGAAGGAGTTGTCGAGCAGCGAACTGAAGGCGCTGGTCGCCCTGTCGTATTGTCGGTTTCGTCACGGGGACTTTCGCTTGCTGGCCATCAAGAGTCGTGGAGAGTCCTCGCTGATGGGGGCGATGGCGCTCATCAAGTATCCAATCTTGAACCCCATGTTCTGGGTCGCGCGGCCCTGTGCCCTAATGCAGGTTGAACTTGCAGGCCATGAGTTGCGTCTGGGCAGGTTGCAGGCGGACCAGGCTGCTGCGCAACTGTATGGCGGAGAAGTGCTCGCTTCGGCCATTGTGGGGCATGCACGCGTTTCGGAACGATACAGCCGCATCGTGGAGCCGTTGTTGACCTATATGCGTGGTCTGGACCTCTCGTGTCGTAATGTTTATCGGTGCGTGGATGCAATGGAGGAGCAGTCCCCACGTCTTCTTCGGGAGCTGAGGTTTCATTCGTTCTGGAATCGCGACACGGCGGAGGAGAACAAGCAGATTCCGGCCTCTCGTGTACGCGTCGCTCGAATAAGCGGCATCGCGCCCCAAGTGTCTCAGGACGGCTCCCCCGCGTTCAGTCTCATTGCTCGGCCTGTAGAAATGGCCGAGGAACTCACACGTGAGATTGGGCAGGAGAATGATGCCCGGTTGATGGCAAAGGGGCATGACTTGCCGTCGGTGCCGGGTGAGGCGGATGTGGCTTTTCAAGAGAGGACTGCTTGTGCCATAGCGGCTTGTTGGGATGCTTGTGAAATGGGGAAGGAGGGCTATCCGACTGCGCCGGATGAACTTCTTTTTGCAGCGCGGCAGTTGGAGGGCGTGATTGAATATCCCAAAGTTCTGGCGCTGCTTCTCAAGAGAATCGCCAAAGTGCAGCACGAGTTGGGGCGAATCTCTGATGCTCGTACGACCTACCGGCGCGTCATCGAGATTCTTGAAGCTGAACCCGAGACTGGGGAGGGGGAGACTCAACAGCTTCAGAAGCTGGTTCAGCAGTTGGTGACGGTAGATGCAGTCCGTGCTCAGCAGATGGAGGAGTGGCTTCCTGTTGAGGCGGCCTCAAGCTGCGATGTTGAGGATGTCGAGGGTGCCGTCGAGCACTATTCGCTCCTTGCGGAATACCTGGTTGCGTTGCTGCATGTGCCGGTTCCGTCCGTCTTTGATTCAACCCCTGAGTCGCTCGCGGATATTGATGCGCACTTCTGGGAGGAGAATTTTCCGGAGTCGTTCGAACGCTGGAAAATCGATGAGTCGACAGTGCCACTTGTCGGGGCGTTCTTGGGTGAGGTGTTGGTGCGCAGGTTGGGTGGACAGTGGATCCCTCGAGCGAGGCTTGAGGAGTCTCAGGTGCGAGTTGGAGATTCAGTGTGCCTGCCCTTTGTTCGAGCATATCGCTACATGCGCTCGCGCCAGGCGCTTCGAGAGCATTCGCTTTCCCAATTCTACGTGGAGGCGGAGCTTCGCTGCAGCGGCACGCGGGCGATTAATTAAGGTGGGCCAGACGAGTGAGTTTCCTCGTTGTGTTCCCGAGCGGGGGGTGAAAAGTGAGGCATCCAGGCATTGTGGTCGTTCTAGGTTCGGTTGCAGGTTCCATGGGCGCTGTCTGGCTCGCGCGGAAGCCTGACGAGCGGGCGATGGTATGGGTCCAGACCGCGTTGCTTCTCGCCATCTTCCTCACCTTTATTGGCTACACGTCATGGAGATTCCGGAAGTGGGCGGCGCTCTGTGAGAGGGGGGCCGCGCTGCTTGATGCTGGCGATCTCGGAGCTGCCCAACGCGCGCTCGAAGATGCTGACGGCTACGCCCTCCGCCCTCCGGAGCGCGTACTGACGCGCTTCCACCTTGCGTTGTGTGCGTTGTTCCAAGGGCATGTGGACGCCGCACGCTCGGGACTCTTGGCGCTCTCTCGTGGGTGGCGTACCAAGGAAGTACCCGACGTCTACGTTCGTGCCCCCGACATGTTGGCGGCCTGTCTCGCCCTCCAAGGAGACCTGGTCGAGGCACGGCAATGGCTGGAAGAAGCCCATCGTCGCCGCAGGCCAGGCGATGCGAGCTTCTCGTTAGGGGAGCTGCTCATCCTGTGCCGAGAGGAACGTCACGGTGCGACGGTGCGTTTGCTCGACGACCGTCGAGAGGCGATTGAAAAGTCCAGCGTTCTTGTCCGCAATCAGCTTCGAGTTATTCGGGCTTTCTCCTGGGACGCGCTCGCCATGGAGGGGGGCGGCGGCACCCCGGACGAGGAACTGAAGGGCGTGGGGCCAGTCCGGCCTGGAGAGTTCAACTACCTCGGCGCCCAGTGGCCTCGAATGGAGGCATTCCTCCGTGCTCGCGGCCTGAGCGAGAAGGAGGCCGCATGACGTTGCCATCTGGCCTACCAGCGGCTGTGCACGAACACGTTCAGGACGAACGAAAACGGAAACCCCAGTGCGCCGAGGAGCACCGCAGCCAGGGCATGGCGGCGTTCAACATCCGGCGCCTGTCCGGCCCTGACTGCGCGTAGGTGCTTCCATCCCAGGACGGCACCCGCGAGTGCGCATGGGAACAGGACGAGTCCGAGGCAGGGTAAGCGTCCGGCCAAGGACGTGCTGAGAGGCGTTGAGGTGAGAGCCGCCGCCGAGGACGCTGGCGAGCATGTCGAAGTCGGTGGAGAAGCAGGAGTGGTTCCAGGTCGCGGAGTCTTTCGAGGCCAGCGGGCTGACGCAGGTGGAGTTCGCGCGGCAGCGGGGCGTGCGGCTGAGCACGGTGCAGTCGTGGGTGTACCGGCGACGCCGGCACCTGGCGGCGAAGGCCGAGGCGGTGCGCCTGCTGCCAGTCCAGGTGATGCCCCCCGTGGAGGCGAGCACCACCTTCGTGGAGGTCATCGCGGAAGGTGGGGCTCGCCTGCGCTTTGCTGTGGGTACTGACGTGGGGTACGTGGCCCGGCTCGTCGCCGCGCTGGGGCGGTGAGGCGGTGTTTGCCCTTCCAGCCTCGGTGCGCGTGGTGCTGGCCACCGCGCCGGTGGACATGCGCAAGTCGATAGATGGACTCATGGCGCTGGTGCGCGCCGAGTGGGGCGAGGATGTCTACTCGGGGCACCTCTTCGCCTTCGTCTCGAGGCGAGGGGACCGCATCAAGGTGCTGACGTGGAGTCGGGGCGGCTTCGTGCTGCTGTACAAGCGGCTGGAGACGGGCCGCTTCCGGCTGCCGCCGGTGGACGCGGACGCGCAGGCGGTGCACCTGGACGCCACGCAGTTGGCGATGCTGCTGGACGGCATCGACGTGGCCCAGGTGAGGCGCCAGCCCGCCTGGACGCCTCCCGGGCGCACGGGCAGCTGAGGCGAGGAGTCCGGGACGCAGCGCGGCGGCGGCGTGTTGTGGCGGAGTGCCCCGCGAGCTCCCGCAAGACCACTTCTGTCCCTGGCGCGAGGAGGCGGAGGAACTCAAGGAGCGCCTGACGTCGCTGGAAGCGAAGATGGCGACACTGGAGCGCCACGTCTTCGGCCGCAGGACGGAGAAGCTGCCGACGGTGGCCGCCGAGCTGCGAGGGGATGCGGACGCCACGGCGGCCCAGGCCGAGGCCGCGAAGAAGAAGCGCCGAGAGAGGGCCGCCCGGAAGGCGGAGGAGGCCCCGTCGCGGGAGATTCGCCACGCGGTGCCCGCCGAGGAGCGCCACTGCCCGGCATGCGGCGGCGAGGACTTGAGGCCGCTGGGCAAGGGCCGCACCTCGGTGCTCTTCGAGCACATTCCGGCGCGCTTCGAGCGGCAGGTGCACGTGCAGGAAGTGCTGGCCTGCACGTGCGGCAAGGGCGTCGTCACCGCGCCGCCTCCGGCCCGCGTGGTGGACAGAGGCGAGTACGGCCCTGGCTTCATCGCGCACGTGGTGACGTCGAAGTGCGCGGACGCCATGCCGCTGCACCGGCTGGCCCAGCGGGTGGAGAGAAGCGGCGTGCCCATGAGTCGCAGCACGCTGACGGACCTCTTCCACCAAGCCGCCTCGGTATTGCTGCCCTTATCGCAGCACCTCTTGCAATGCATTGCGTCCGCGGACGTGGTGTGGGCGGACGAGACGCCGCTGCGCGTGCTGGACGTGAAGAAGACGCGTCTGGGCTACCTGTGGACTTTCCTCACCCAGAATGAGGCGGGCGAATGGCTCATCGGCTACCGCTTCAGCATGGGCCGCGCCAGCAAGACGCCCAAGGAAGTCCTGGGCGGCACCGTAGGCTCCCTCGTGGTGGACGCGTATACCGGCTACAACGCGGTGACGCTGCCAAAGGGCCGGGTACGCGTCGGCTGCTGGGCCCACGTGCGTCGCCGCTTCTTCGACGCGCTGGCCACCGCGCCCGAGGCGCGTGACGCCCTGGACTTCATCCTCGCACTCTACCGAGTGGAGGCGCAGGCTCGCGATGCGAACATGGTGCGCACCGCCGCTCACCGCGAGCTGCGCCAATTGCACAGCGCCCCCGTCCTCGCCAAGCTGCACGACTGGCTCGAAACACAGGCGACGCGCCACCTGCCCAAGAGTCCGCTGGGCCAAGCCATTTCCTACGCGCTGAAGCAGTGGGAGGCCCTCACGCGCTTCGTCGAGAATGAGCGCCTGCCCTTGGACAACAACCGCTCCGAGGCGGCGCTACGGAAAGCGGCTCTGGGCCGCAAAAACTTCCTCTTCGTCGGCCACGAGGCCGCGGGCGAAAACCTCGCGGGCCTCTACGCGCTGGTGGCCACCTGCGAAGCCAACCAGGTCAACCCCGAGGCGTACCTCGCGGACGTCCTGCTGTGCGTGCAGACGCACCCCAACTCGCGCATCGGCGAGCTGCTACCCCACGAGTGGAAACGTCGACGCGCCGCAGAGCCACCTGACGCAGCCCTCCAGCCCAGCGCCTGAATCCTCGCGGCACGCGCCGAGCACGGTCCTCGTCCGTCCGCAACCGCCCACGCCACGTCACTGGCCGGACGGTTACGAGGCAGGAGAGGGCAAGGACTCCCCATGCCTGAGCCGAGACCTTCTGCTGGACGGCCAGCCGCCGCTCGAAGCACGGGCTGCAGTAGACGGTAGCCACGGCACTTCGAACGCATTGGAGGCACACGAACGCTCCGCAGCGGTGACAGGTGTCGATGGCTGCCTGTTCCTGATGAAGGTGACAGCGGGGGCTGTCAGACCACCTCGGCTGCATTGCTACCTCGCCCAGTGTGGGCCTGTTCGCATGGCGCCGCGAACGGCGGGAGCCTGGGCGTTTACATAGCGAAGGACGGAGCGTTGCCGCTAGGCCTGCGAGGCAGGCGGCGTCAGTGACAGCACCGCCCCAAGGGCCCATGTCCACAGCGGGCGCCAGTCAGCGCCGCGGACAGCCTTCTCCGCGTGCTGTGCCACGGCTGCCTCGAGAGCTGTCCTTGGCGGGAGCGCCATCGTCACCATGTGCGCAGAGCGCCCCTCTCCGGTGGGGGCCTCCAAACACAGCCGCCAGATGCGTGGCTCCGGCTCCTCGACGATGAGGAGGTCGGTCGCCGTCCACCGGACTCGGTCCCTGAACGCTGAGGTATCCCCTCATTTGGAGGTTCCCCTCGGAGTAACCATGAGCGACCGACCAAGCGAGATCAGAGGGAGAATTCGAAATGAGGGGATGCCTCAGCCCTGAACGGAGTCCCCTAGTCGAAGGTCTACGGCTTTTTCCAAATTTCTAGAGCCACAGCGCGGTACACTTCCGCCCTCTCGTCGATCTCGGCCTTGGAGAAAGAAGGTATCGCGCGAAGCTTCATGGTTGGATGGGTCGTCGTAAAGCCATTTACATTTGGATTGTTTTGGTAGAATCCGGAACACAGGCTTTGTGCCAGGACATTCTCTGTGGAATAAGCGGCGAGCTTGTCTATGTATGACTTGTCTTGCAGAGAGCGATTTCTGGAACGCGGCAACAAGACCAGCGCGCCCAACCGGTTGCGAAGTTCTGTGTACTCAGCCGGGGAGGCGAACCCCATCTGTGTCGCATTTTGCGACGGTGCGCAAAGCAGATGCTCAATATCAAAAGTTCTCCCGCCGCGATCGCGCTGCACATACACACCAAACCCAACCGAGTTCGTTAGCTGGATTTTGTTTTCCAGAAAGTCAGCAATCCGTGCGAGAATGTACAGAATATCAGATCGTTCAGACTTGGCGTAGCTCAGATTTCCAATGCCTTGCATTGCTTGAAGGTGGGTGTCCCATTCGGTTTGCACGTAGGTCAACACAGCACTGTGATCCATGCCTCTGATGGCTCTCGTGATGCCGTACGATATGTCTCGCAAATTGTCGTAATTGTTATCTTTCCCCTCGATTGAGCGTGACGTGAGAATTAGATCCAGAAACCTGGCTACAAGCTGCACCTTGCTTTGCCACTCGGTGTCGGTGTCGTTAGGCTTAATAGGCGCCAAAAGCACCATTGCTTGTAGGGTGTACTTGTGAACTGAGTTGTAGAATACATGTTCGTACGCAGGATCGAATTCCTCCTCTGCGCGTCGAATCGCGGCATAAATATCTGCGTACTTGGTTATCTCATCTCTGGAGAATCTGGAGTAGTCGTCGGATGTCACAATGCCGATATTGGTGGCATTGTCGACAAACCAGCGGTGATAGGAGTCACCAATATGATCAAAATCGCCTGGAGGGTCTCCTTTTTTCTTTCCGCGAATGGTGTTGGACCACCGAGCACGGAACATGGCGCGGAAGAACAGTGAATCCTCTTCTGCGCCAAGTCGCCGAAGATCATTGACCGTTTTGACCCATAGTTCGTGGCATTTCTGGTTGACCTCAGCATCAGTCACCTTGGAGAGTATATGGCCCTTGAGAAGATCGATTGGTCCGAGACGCAATCCGCGATCATTCATGGTTACAAACACGCGGTGGGCATCATTCTCGCTCGCCACGGAGATTTCGATGAGCTCGACCTTCTCAACAAGGTAGTCAATGAAGAATTGAATATGCTGCTTTACGGTTTCGTGAATTTCCTTGTCGACGGACTTCAGCACTTCAACAACTCTCAGGTCGCCGCTGTCCAAGCCCGAAAGAGAGTCGATCTTCTCCATGGCCGTGGAGACGGATTGATCGTAATTTAGGTATTCTCGAAAAATGCTTCGACGCGACTCTGAAAACTCGATTGTATAGTCAATCGTTCCGTAGCTTGTGCGTTGAAGAAGCGTGGATAAATCTTCAACATGGGCAATTTCTTGATCGTGGCAGTAACGCTTGAGGTAGGCCATCAAGACAAAAATAGACGTGAGCCGCTGTTGCCCGTCGACAATGGGCTTCTGACCACCTTTTTCAGCTGAGGTGATTATAGAGCCAAGAAAATAGCTGCGGTAAGAGGCGACGTCTTTGCGACCGTGAGTTGACTCATATGACTCCAGGAAAGTACCTTGGATGTCGCTTAGCAGTTCTGTGAAGTGCTTTGATTCCCACTTGTAGTCACGTTGGAATGTTGGAAGTGTATATCGGCTCTGAAAACACGTCTTGACGGGTCTTATTGCGACACTGACATCGCTCATGAGCGACCTCCAAAACTGCCTTCCGGCGGCAGGAATGGAGTTTATGCCGCCTTACGTCCGAAGGCATACGAAAGATGGCAGGAGGTAGCAGGCTGTCCGGCAGCTCCAGCCCGGCTTCGGGTGGCACCACCAGGTGCAGCGCGCGGACGGGCAGGCGGACGTCGTCACACGTGTAGCCGTGGAGCTCCGTACTGCGCAGCGATGCGGCGAGGGCAGGAGCCACGGTGTGGCTGGTTTGCCCGGTGGCGTCGTAGACCAGCCGCATCCAATACTGCGCTGCGCGTAGCTGGAGGAGAGGGACCAGCGCCATGTCGCCACGAGTGACGTGGAGTACGGCATCCATGAATCGGTCATCCTGCGTGGCGTCTTGGAGCCGCGAGAAGGCGGTACGGCGGGCAGAGTCCTCCAGCGCAAGAAGGGGGAGATGGAGGGCGAGGGCGTAGGCGTCGCCCATTGAGATGCGCCCAGCATGCGAGTCCTGCACGAGTGCGTCGAGCGCTGCGCTGAGGCCACCGAGGGCCCAGTACCGCCGGCATTCTTCTGGGATGGGAGACGCCGTGAGGAGTTGCATGGTATCCGTCCGCCTTCGCTCGTGAAAGGGCCCTACTCGAATTTTTAGCCTGCGGCTTTGGCTGCGGTCACCAGCGGGTGGTTCTCATGGGGCGACAGAGGGCTGACCTCATCTGGGCGGAGGACCGCGCCCTCTTCATCGATGACGACGACATCGCCACCACGACGTGCGATGACGCCGCGCCTCATGCCCCAGTCCTCGCCGGCCAGGAATCGAACGACGCCAACGAGCCCGCTCGGTTCGGCGTTGGGAGAGCCAGGCTGGCTCCACCAGACGGGGAACTCGGGCAGCGCGGCATATGTTCGCTCTCGCTCATCCCAGTGCTCCATGAAGTACGTGCCTGCCAGCCGGTGGCATTCGTCGAGCGCAATCTCGTGATTCGTTTGGAGCTGCTCCTGGTGCTCCAGTACGCCGACGGGGACCCATCCCTCCTCGGTTCGCGCCCACGCGGCCAAGTCCTCCTGCTCTTGAGTCTGGGCCGGGGAGGCCGCCATTTCAGCGTCGGTCAGGATCCGCTCTCGGAGGAGGGTTAGCAGCGCCCATCGGAAGTCAGAGGCATCGAACACACGGCCGTTCAGCTCGCTCTGGACCCTCTTGGGCATTGGGCATTCCCCGCGCGGCATGGCGCTGCTTCCGCTCGCTGTGGGGAGAGTAGCTAGCCCTCCACGGGGCGTCGAGGAACTGGTGGCCGCCCGGGCCTCACCCCTGGGTGGTATGGACCAGGAGGCTTGGTGGTGCCGTCGCCAGGCCCAACGGAAGGGAGCTTCGGGGGGCTTGATGCCATGGTGGGCATGCGATAGCACCACGGAACTATGGTCGTGCATTTCAGCCCGAATGCTCGTGTCCGTCTCAGTGCCCTTCTCAGTGCGGCTGACCCGTTGAGTTTGGGCCATCTGTCGGACCTTTCGAACAGACGCTTTTTCGACAGGCGCGCCAGAGAAGCGCTGGCCCTGCATGGGCTCTTCAGTGGGGCTCTGGAGATGGCTCGGCTTTCTGCCGGCGTGGACCTCGAAGAGCGCACCAATAAGTCCACTTTGGACGAGATGTGCAAAGAGGCGGACGATGTATCGCTAATCACGTTCCTGAGAGGTTGTTATTCCTACCTTGCGAGGCTGGAGGCAGAGGACCGGCCAATCCCCATTTCTTCCGCGTACCTAGAGCAGCAGATTAATCAGGTTCTCGAACTCGATAGGAGCCCCATCAGGCTACGGGGCACCGAAGTAGTGTTGGCTGTCTCGTCGGATGCCGAGGCACTCTATCGAGCGTTGTTGTCCAATGTGGATGACGCTGCGGAGTTCAAGCAGGGCGACATCCAGATTGAGATGGTGGTGTCCACTATCCAGGAGCGGCTCTCCAGGCCTGGGGTGGTTCTTGTCGATTACGGCGTTGGGCTTGGGCGTGTCCTGCTCGGGTTGGCGTCGGCCGGGCTATTCAAGAACGCCACATACGTGGCTGTTGACCAGCCCATTCACGATGACGTCAAGGCGCTAGCGGGCAAGGTGGGCGCGCGGGCAGAGTTTCATGAGCGGGAGGCGTTCCTTGCTTCGTCGCAACCGACCGCTGATGTGATCATGGTGGTCAATACGCTGCACCACATCCCGTTTTTCGAACTAGCGAAGCAGTTGGCCGCCCTCCTGGCAAAACTGAAACCAGAGGGAGTGCTCCTGGTTCATGAGATGGCAGAACTCCGGGTGCCAGAGCAGTTCAACATCCCTTGGCGGGTCGAGGACGTCCACCTGCTCTTCAACACCCCCCTCCTGAAGCCGAACCTGCGAACGACGCAGTCTAGGGGGCAGAAGGTGCCCATTACCCACCTCCTTGTGAAAGTTGCCGGGGATGGGGACCTGTTAGGGACGCTGGAGTCTAACGCTCGAGCGGCTTGGGAGCAGATGAAGCGGCGAACCTTGGACACCATCAGCGAGCTGTACCGGAGCAAGGATCCGGAGGCACATCGGGAACTCCAGTACGCGTTGATCGCCAACGCGAATTTGGATCTCAACAAGCCCTAACCGAAGTGGGCGGACGACGAACTCAGCTCCGACTTTGAAATGGTTTCGCCCGTTCGTTGACGGGGCTTCTGGTTCGCCAGCGCCAGGCCCGATGCGCGAGGTGCTCGTGGACACTCTTTGCGGGGCTCGACATTCTGGCTGGGCGGCCGTCTAGCAGCGGACGCAGAGGGGCTGGCGGCTTCGTAGCTCGGAGGGTGGCGGTGGCACCTCGCGGTGCCGGGTAGCGCCACGAGGCCGCGCGATGGGGGGCGCTCTGCGGAGTCTTGGCTCTCTCGGGAGGCGCTCGGGGCTGGGGTGCGTGACGGGGCGTCCCTCCCCGTGAAACAGCGGCGGAGACAGATGATCCAAGGCTTCCGAGCGCGCTTTCACTTTGAGTGCTGATTAGGAGGACCTCCCCCGACCTTGCGCCGCCCTCGTGGAGACCAGCAAAACAGGTAAGAGACGCGACCAAAAACCAGAGAGAGACGCCCTCCCAGAAACCTCAGAGCTGAAAGAGCGGGTCTCCAGGGGAATGTTGTTAACCGCCTCCCCAAAAGTTAACAGCACCTGTTAACCGCTCTCGACCTCTCTCTCCCCAGAACGGGTGAAAGAGCGGTCCAGAGAGCTCAATTGGCGGCGGAGGAGAGGGGACATCTCGCTCTGCGGGGTAGAGAGCCGAGAACGCCCTCTGCGGCACCGTGAGCCAGAATCCCTTGTGATTCAGGGGCTTAAGCACGAAGGCCCCGCGATATGCATCGCGAGGCCCGTGTAAAACAAAAGGGCCCTACCGGTTGGTAGGGCCCTTCGTTCAGCTCCCCGAACGAAGCCCTGCGCGAACTCGTTCTCGGCTTTTCTCTCAGAGGACTCAAACTCTCTGAGGGCCGAAAGCCGAGCAATATCCAGTGGTTTCAAAGAGGGACTGGGCGAGCCCTTCAATCGGGGGCCGATTGAATATCCGCAAACTACACCGTGGGTGCCCTCCCGTCCATGGTTCTGCTCCTCTTGGCGCCCGCTTCACCAGGAGTGCGTGGTGGCGGTGGGCGTGGGCTCACGCGCGACGCTCTGAGGTAGGTGAAAGTCGCATGGTTTCAATGCGAGCGGAACCTGGGACGAGCGAGGCCTGCCCGTGGGGCTCCCGTGGGCCCCCTCGCGGCCCGCCCGGCCGGCGTCCACGGCCGGCGAGGGCAGGCCTCCGTAGGAGGTGTCGAGCCAGGCCGCGCGCAGTAGCAGCTCGGTACGTCCCGCTGCCGCTCTCCATTGCTCCTTCGCCGCTTACAGGAACTCACCGGCCCGCGCGCGCCTCAACAGGTTCGTGACGCGGCGAGCCAATTTCGGCTAGGCACACGGGTCATCAGCTCGGCCCAGAGATGACCCATGCGACTCATGTACATGCCCTTCTTCGTCGGCCGGCCCGAGAATCCGAAGCCCTGCAGCGAGGAGATGCCGGGTCGCAGGTAGCCGAGCAGCTCGAAGCCGAGCTCCTTGAACTCGCCGACGCGCTTCTTCTTGCGGAGCCGATTGTTCACCGCGATGGACCGTAGCAGCGGCCTACGCCGGTGCGCTCGTCGTGATGGTAGGGACCCAGATCGCGCCCTCCCACTCCTTCACGAGCCGCTCCTGCCACGTCGGGTCGGGCGCGAGGACCGGGCGACAGCCGTTCTCCGCGTGGAGGATGGCGGTGCAGAGCGCGACGAAGGCGTCGGCCACATCGTAGTCGGGCTTCTTCGTGGTGCCCGAGCTGTAGCGGCACGCGAGGGCGACGAGCCGGAGATCGACGTCGAGCTTGATGCCTGCGGCGGCACACGCGGCGATGCCGAGACGCACCGCTTCGTCGGGCCTTGATTTGTAGCTCGCCAGGCCAATCGTTCGTAGCGTCGCGCCCGGGTAGACCTCGATGATCTCGCCAGCACCGCGACCGCCTGGAAACGGCAGCACGCGGTACTGGTGCGACTCCCACAGCTTCGAGAGCAGCGCGTTCCCGAGGAGCGTCATCTGGAACGTCGCCTGGAACTTGTCCTTGAGCGGCGGCTGCCCACCGGCGGCGATGTCCGTCGCGCGTTTCGTCCAGAGCCGCGCGCGCTCGGCGCGGTCTCGCCACGGGGCGAAGGGCGTGAAGTCGAGCGGGTCGGTGAGTGGGAGGCGCTGCGCGATCCACCAGTTGAACGAGCGCCAGCCAAGGAACGCGCCGTGCTCGTAGCCGATGTCCGAGGCGAACTTCGGGTCGCGCAGGAGCGCGTGGGGAACGCAGAAGGGGAAGTCGAACCCGACGACGCGCGCAGGTCGGGCCACCAACTCGTCGACGAGCTCTTTCGCGATCCAGCCCGGAGGCTCACCCGCGAGGAGCCGAGCGTTCATGCCGGTCGCGTCGATGCGGTAGGAGTGCCAGCCCGTCGAGTGCGCGACGACGGCGATGATCTTCCGCCGCTGGTCGCGCGTCCGCTGCGGCGCACCGAAGTCGACGCCGACGATCATCTCGACCTCGAGCGCGCGGCGAAGGAGACCAACGGGACCATGACGCTCCAGTTCTCGCCGCTGCCGCCGACGTGGTCCAGAGCGATTCGCTTGGCGCCGTGGTGGGGAGAGCGGCGCGCCCGCCAGCACGCGCCCCCTTTTGCCTCGTGCCTCACCGCAAAGTGACCGGCAAGGGAAAGCTCCTCATCATCCAGGCGAATGCTGCGGCGAGCGCCGCGCACCGTATAGTGGGGGAGGTCCCTGGACGGATACCTCCGCACGATGCTGACGCGCGGCGCGAAGCGGCCACGTTCCAATGTCGAGGAGCAGATGCCGATGCTCGCCGGCCGGGTGCAGAGCCACCTACGTGTGCAGACGGAGAGCCGCTACTGACTGGACGACCAGGCGCGCGCCCCCGGCCATCGGCGTGTTGGGCGAAGCCTTCCGCGAGGCACGAACCGCGAAGGTGGAGGTGTCCACGGACCTGCTTCTCCACATCGACTTGGCGTGGACCTGTGCCTGAAGGTGATTTCGGACCTCCTCGCCGAGCAGGGACGCGCGAAGCCCGCGCGCCTCGCTCGCTTGCAGTGACGCACGGTTTGACGGCGCCTTGAGGCACTCGTTACGCGGCGACCGAGTTTGGGGTAGGTATAGGGGGCTGACGATGGGCTCCAACGTGCTTGAGCCAGCGTCTTGCAGAGGGAGGTTCAGCAGTGTAGCTGGGAGGGCAATGTCCATCGATACCGAGAATCTCCTTCGCCGACTGAACGAGTTCGACACACTCGCACGAGCAGGCTCGGCGATAGATGGCTTCCCGTGGGAGTCGATCTCGCCGTTCGCCAGCCTCTGGTCGCAATCTTGGCCCAGCGAAGTGGCCGAAGCGATTGGCGATGCGGACGACCTTGCTGTCGCGCTTGAGGAGGATTGTCCTCCGGGGGGGCCTCAGTGGATCGCGCTCGCGCTGCGCGACGGTTCGACGGTACCGCGGACGCCGGACGACGGCGGGACGAATGACGTGGTCCTCTGGCCGGGAAGCGCTGTTGTTAGCGAGAGCCTGGATGCGGCTCCGCTCTTGATTGTCGGCGGAGCACTCACCGTCGAGGGCTGGCTTCGCGTGAACGACGGCAGCACGGTCGTCGTGGCCGGGGGACTCAAGGCTCATGGGGTTCGATGCCTTGGAAATCTCGTCGTTCTCGGCGACATCGAAGTCGACTTCGCGCGTGCGGAGGGCAATGGCGGCATCATCTTCGCGCAACAGCTTTCATGCCGCCTCTACGACAACCCACAACTGGCCGTGCATGCGCGCGTCGTCGCCGAAAGCGCGGTATACGAACGAGGAGGCGAGAAGACGCGGCGTTCGGGCACGCAGGGGGGCTCGCCGGAGTCGCTCCTGGTGGAGGGACTCGTTCAGAACGAGCCAGGGAGCGGTCGCGCCATCCTTGCCTATGATGAGATCGAGCGGCGCGGGGTGACAAAGCAGCCGGTGTTTCGCGGCGGCTGAGCGCATCGCCCCCGGTAGCGTGTTTTCTCCGCAAGGGACCGCCTCCTTCTCACGTGAAGCACCATCCAGGTCTCCCCCAGGAACGAACTCCATGTCGCCGCCTTCACGTTGTCCTCCCGAGAGTCAGGGGGAACATGAACGCCCCCAGACTGGGAGAGACAGACCGGACGAAATCGCCGCCTGAAATCGACTGCTACCCGCGACAGCGCCCGAGCTCAGCCCGTGCCTCCGCCGTCTCCAGGGCATAGGCCTTCCGCCACACGGTCAGCTCCGCCCAGGCACGTCGCGCCTCTTCCACTGCGCCCGTCAGCCGGAACTCCCTCTCGCGCCTCGCTCCCTCGCATTGACGCACTGCCCGACGAGGGCTTGACGCTCACCGCACAGGTATGCCGTTCAGCGGCGAACGCGCGATGGATTATGCAGGTCCTTCTTGATGTAACGAAATCCTTGAAATCCACGCATGCTTATCTCGCGAGGCATCTTTTCCAGTGGTCCGTTGAGAACCACCACATCCCCAGGTCCATCTACCCGCCTTCCTGGCCGACTTCCGACCTTCATTCCTCGGTGCTGCTTGATGCTTCCTATCTGGCCGTAACCACAGATTCGCCCTTGGTACACGACGTAAAGCACCCCGCCCGCAAGCTCGTCCTTCCTCAGGATCCTCTTGGGAAAAGGGTAGCGAACCTCGTCGCGCTCAAAGAGTGAATCAATGTGCTCTTGGCGCTCTGTCCTCTCGATAGTCATCATCAAGTTCATTGCATCCCCCTTCTGTTGGCGCGTTCGCCGATGCTGAGAATGTACTACGGCAGAAGCGTCCGCGTAGGTTCCACCCGGCCGACAAGATTCCTCTGCTACGGAGCAGTTCGACAATTCTGGGGCTCTGCTGACCCAGTTCGCCAAATCGTGTCAACCCCATCTGGCATACCTCCACCCACAAGTCGGGTGTGGTGCCCGATGCGAGGGAGGGCGCATGCAGCGGGGACTTGGAAAGCAGAAGCCGCAGTACTTCTCCATCCGGTCGGTCATCCAGCTCATCTCTGACGACGTCCAGCCCATGGCGCGAAAGGCCTTGCCGCCGCGGGAGATGATTCTGGTGGGTGAGGTCGTGGAGGTGCGCGGGCGCAGTGTATGTCTGGCCGACACCCGTGGCTTCGACAAGCGCGTCTGGGTGGTGCTCCCTGCGGATTGCACATGGCGGCCTGGGTTGGCGCACATGGCGGAGTTCGAGGGCAGCACGCGGGCCTTCGTGGACGAGGAGCGTGGCGGCATCGACGTTCGCTTCATGGCGAAGAGCTGGGCGGACCGCGGCCCCTCGAGTCGGCATGTTCGACAGCAGGCGGAACTCGACGCTCTCGAAGCGGGACGCTTGGCTCCTCCACCGAAAGTTACCGGTCGCCCTCTACATCCCCAGGAGGAGCAGGAGCCCTGAATGCCGAGAGGCCAGGTCCCCTGGATGGGAGCCCGGCCTCTGCGTGGCTTGGCGCGCAGGTGAAGGAGCGCGAGCTTCAGCAGGGGACGGGCGGAGGGCCGCCAAGCCGGTCAAAGCCCGCAGGGGACTTCGAGGCGAAGCTCACAAGGGAGCAGGAGGCGGCGTCGAACTGGGGCCAGAGGCTGTTGCGATAGCTGCGCTTCATCGGGTTCGTCCGCACCGTCAACGTCGTCATGGTCGCCGCTCCTTTCCCTGGGGACCTGCGGTGATTGGATTCTGTCCCTGACACGACACGATTTTCTTCTTGGGGTTCGCCGCTGCGGTTCATGTGCACGTGGCGGGTGGCTCCTTTTTCATCGCGCGGCCAAAATAAAAGGCCCTGCCAGTTTTCAGGCAGGGCCTTCTTTTCTTCAGTTGGGAGAAGCGAGAGGACACCTACGTCGCGATGCTGCACTTCGCACTGGGCATCACCACTTGGGTCCACTCGCTCCTATCGAAGCAAGCGCTGAGCACTACTGGGGCAACTGAACCGGGACTGGCGTGTACGCTACAGCTTGGGGGGCACCATCCCCTCGCTGTCCGAAGATGCTGTCGCCAGAGGCCCAGACGGATCCATCGGCTGCTTGATGCAGTGAATGGTAACGCCCCGCCGCGGAGTGGATCATGTCAGTCAACCCCGAAACCAGTACGGGTCTGGTGCGATGGGTCGTGCTGCCATCCCCCAGCTGACCGAACGCATTGTCGCCCCATGCCCAGAGCGTTCCGTTACTGCGAATGGCATATGATGAATAGCCGCCGGCGCCGATACTTCTTGCTGAGGTCATAACCTGGACAGGTGTGCCGACAAGGCTTCCGTTACCTATTGCAGAGCCATCGCCGATTCCCCCAAACGCATTGGAGCCCCATGCCCAGAGAGTGCCATCTGAGCGTCTGGCCATGTGATGGAATGCACCTGATGCAATCTCCACAACACCTGAGAGAGACGGAATCTGTACGGGATACAGCACTGTACTGGTATTCGGTCCGGCGCCCAGGCGTCCTTCATGGTTGTCGCCCCATACCCAGACCCTTCCATTCGCGTCCACTGCCACCGAGCCCGAATATGAGGCGGACATCGCGGTGACTCCAATCAACCCGGAAACCTGAACTGGGGTGAGGCGATCAATCGTTGTTCCGTCGCCAAGCTGGCCCTGTTCATTATTTCCCCAACCCCAGACCGTACCATCCGCGCGCAAGGCAAGAGAGTGAAGCTCGCCTGAGGAAATCGCGATGACCCGACTCAGGCCCGGAACAGGCGCCGGCACATAATGATAGGTCCGAGTCCCATCACCCATCTGCCCGTGGTTCTGGTAGTCGCCTCCACACGGAGTCGCAGCCCAAGTCCATACTGTTCCATCCGACCTCAGGGCGGTGAAGTGACAGTCACCGGCGACGACGTCCACGATACGATCCAACCCAGCAATCTGCATCGGTACGTGTGACCAACTGGTCCCAGCGCCCCAGCCCCAGACCGTCCCGTCAGAACGGAGTGCTACGGAGTTATCGTCTGCTGCCGCGATGTCCACGACGTCGTTCAGGCCCGTGAGGCGAACAGGCATTTCGCGCCGGTCAGAAGCGCCATTGCCCAACTGCCCATGCCGATTGCGGCCCCAGGCCAGCAGAACGCCGTCCGCGCGCTGCGCGAACGAGAATCCTTGCCCACCCGAAACTGAAACAACATTGCTCAGGCTTGGCAATCGCATGGGAGTGGTGACGTCGTATCTTTCGGTCCCATCCCCAAGCAGGCCGCCGCCCCATACCCAAACCGCACCATCGTCAGTCACTGCGAAAGCTCCTGCGGAGCCGGCGGATATTCCGGTGACTCCAGTGAGCCCAGTGATTGGAGCCGGCGAAGAGCGAGAATCCTCTGTGTCGTCACCCAGCTGGCCATAGACGTTACAGCCCCAACTCCAGACTTTCCCGTCCGCGCGAAGCGCAAGCGAAACACAGCCCCCTGCCGCGATGTCCACGGCATTGCTCACTCCCCCGACGGGTGCTGGGACTTCGCGGGATGAGGTCGTTCCGTCACCCAACTGTCCAGAGCTGTTGTTACCCCATGCCCAGATGCTGCCGTCCGAACGCAATGCGAGAAAATGGTAAGGCCCGCCTGTGATCGAAATCACTCCAGAAAGACCGGTCACCTGGGTGGGGGTGATGAATGAATCCAGGTTGGACCAGGTCCAAACGGTTCCATCCATCTTGAGTACAGCGACCTTGTATGCTCCAGCCGTGACGGCAACCGCATTGCTGAGCCCGGCCACTTTCGTTGGCAACAGTGTGGCCTTGTTGTAACCCCCCCAGACCCATAACGTCCCATCCGACCGAACGGCAACGGAGGAGTCGCTGGTCGCGGCCACGTCCACGACGTTGTTCAACCCCGTAGCAGGAACGGGTAGGGCACTACCATTGGTGGTTCCGTTGCCGAGCTGCCCTGCATGGTTTTCTCCGGATGCCCAAACGGTTCCATCCGGTCGCAAGAACAGGGTAAAGGAGTCTCCAGGGGCGACCTTCGCCCATCCTGACTGGACATTCGTGGAGCCGGGCGTGGCGCGGTCCATCACCGTGCCGCTACCGAGTTGACCGACGAAGTTGCCTCCCCATGAGCTCACCAGCCCCGAGGTCAGTAGCACGAGAGAGTGCGCGCTCCCCATGGACACCAGCCGCCCCTGGCTCAGCCCACTGACCTGGACAGGGAGGACGCGGTCCACCTGCGTCCCATCGCCAAGCTGTCCGTAGGCATTGAAGCCCCAGGCCCAGACGGTGCCATCCGAGCGCACGGCGATGGAGGAGTTCAGTCCGGAGGCGAGGGACACCCAGTTTCCCTGGGGCGCCGCCGGCACAGGGGCAAGTCTATTCGTGTTCGTCCCATCCCCCAGTTGGCCATAGGCGTTGTTGCCCCATGCCCGGATGGCGCCATTCGCTTGGATGGCGAGGGAGTGACTGTCACCCGCGGCGATGGAAAGGACGTTGCTCAGCCCCGGTACTTGCATGGGGGCAAGACGGCGGGCCGTTGATCCATTGCCAAGCTGTCCGCTGGCGCCGGCGCCCCAGGCATGAACCGTCCCGTCCGCCCGGAGTGCCATCGAGTGGGCGCTTCCCCCCACCACTGCCACGATGTTGCCAAGGGTCGTCCCCACCTTGGTGGGGGTGGTGCGCGAGGTCAGGGAGCCGTTGCCCAGTTGTCCATCCCAATTGGCGCCCCAGGCCCAGACCGTTCCATCTGAGCGAGCGGCCAGGGAGTGCTCCGTGCCAGCCCCAATGGTTGTGACTCCGCTGAGGCCGGGAACTTGGGATGGGATGGGGCTGTCCTCGCCGGAGCCGTTGCCCAACTGCCCGGAGGCATTGGTGCCCCACGCCCATACCGAGCCGTCCGCGCGCAGCGCCAACGAGTGGGAAAGCCCCGCCGCGACGGCGATTACGTGTGTGAGTCCTTGAACTCGGACGAACTCTTTCCGGTCGATATTGGTGCCATCCCCCAGTTGGCCAAACAGGTTGGAGCCGGAGGCCCAGACAGACCCATCAGGCCGGATGACGAGTGAGTGCTCCTGCCCGGCAGCCATTCGGGCTGGAAGCGCACGGAGTGCCTCCGTGGCAATGCCCTGTCTCGGAAGAGTCACTGGCTCTTCCTGAGGGGGGTCCTCAATGACGCCACAGCTTGCAGAAAGCAACACCCCCATCAGAACCGGGAGCAGTTTAGCGAAGCTGTCGACTGACTTACTTCCTGTCAAGCATCGCATGCAGGGACGACCTTTTCATGGGGGAGAACCTCTAGATTGAGAGTCAAGCAAGAGCTCTACTCCATGGATTTCGAGTCTGTCATCTGGAAAGATGGAGGAGAGCGATGGTGCCCTCATGACGGTGGGAAGAGAGCTGGCGCGACAGATGTCTTTGAGCTGCGACCACTTTCGCAATCCGGGGGAGGGCGGCTCCCGATCTTGTGGTGCCCGTCGCCCAGGAAAGGCGAGCGGATTGGCACTCTGCGGATGGTCTCCAGTAGCGCTTGTTCCGTCAGCGCCGTCTTAGAGCTGCAGCATGCTCTCGGGCAGGTCCAGGTCTTTCTTTCGCCACCTCCGCGACTGACTTGCCCTCCACCAGCGCCAGCTTCACCGCCCCGGCCTTGAACTCCGGGCTGAAACTACGTCGCTGCCGCCTCTGCTTCTTCTCGCTCGCCGACATCGAACACCCGTCCATCACATTGGGGGTGTCCACGGAAGCGGCTCTCCCGCACTTCGTGTGGACCGTAGTCCTACAGTTGCAGTTTGAGTCTCGCGCCACGTGCACGATAGTGGCAGCGCATGGCGACAGCTTGATGGTGCCGTCGCCAGCGACTCCACAGGAGGACATCTTCAACTGGTGAGAGCGTGCGCCGCCAGAGGGCGAGCAGCAGGCGCCGAATCTCCTGGACGGAGTAGCGGACGAGGCCTGTCAGTGAAGGCCCTGCCGGACGAGAAACGCCCGCATGGGGTTTCTGCGCGACGGCAGGCCGAGCCCTTTTGGGGGCAGTCCCTCCTTGGGTGCGAGGTTGGCCATGGCCCGCGCATTGGCCAGGAAGACGTGCGCGACGAGGCACAGCGTCATGTGCCGATGCCAAGCCGTCCAGGTGCGCACCTCGTAGTCTGCCAGGCCCACCTCGCCCTTGGCGGACTCGAAGTCGTCCTCAATGGCCCACCGGCTTCCGGCGGCCCTCACCAGCGAGGCCAGCGAAGCATTGCGCCGTGCGTGGGCAATGTAGAAGGCCACCTTCCCCTCCACGAGGCTGCGACGAAAAAGCAGCCACCGCGAAAGGCCCAGGTGCCGGTTGAGACGCATGCGTGCCCAGTCGTAGAGGCGTGGGCCCTTGCTTCCCGCACCTGCGGAAAGTCGTACCCAGCCCTCGGGAGGGACGAGTTGCACCATGTCTCCCGGCTTCACCTGGTAGAAGCCCCGCCAGACGTGCGTATTTGCGGCCACTGTCAGCACGTAGGGCTGGCGCAAGTCCTCCAGGAAGCGCCGCAACGTGTTGTCACGCCCGTAGACTTCGTCGCCCACCACCCACGCAGGCTTCAGTCCCGAGGCCAAGGCCCGCTGCAGCATGCCTTGCGCGAGGGCCGACTTGGATTCGAAGTCGACGTCTTCTGGAATGCCGCCCGCGTCACGGCGTGCCGCGTCCTGTGTCCAGGCTGCTGGCAGGTACAACTCCCTGTCCACCAGCGCGTGTCCACGGGGCGTGGCATATGAGAGGAAGACGCCCACCTGCGCATTCTCGATTTTGCCCGCCGTGCCGGTGTACTGGCGCGCGACTCCGACGGACTTGTCTCCCTTCTTCAAGAAGCCTGTCTCGTCCACCGCCAGCACGCCGCCGTCCCCCAGACTTCTTCGGGCGTACTCCAGAACGCCGTCGCGCACCGAGTCTGCGTCCCACTTCGCGCGCAGCAGTAGGTGCTGGAAGGCATACGGGGCGCCATGCCCTGCGTCTTCTGAGAGGCCCCACGCATTCTTCCGCTGCGCTCGGCCCAGCAGCGCCCTCACGTATTCCACGGCAGCGACATGCGCCTCGCGCCTGCGGAAGTGGGGCTGCAGCCAAGTACCTACCGCCTCTATTTCCGCGCCGAGCTGGCTGACCAGGCGCACCTCGTGCGCCCGCGTCTCCGCCTCGAGTGTCGACGACATGGGAAGCCTCGTTCCTCCCCCTCCTGTTCTTTCAACAGGGAGGAGGCTGCGGCTTCTTCCGAACTACAACTGTAGGACTAAGTCGGCCACATGCGAGGTAGTGCCCATGGATTGGGTACGAGGAAAGCTCAAGTTTCCTGCCTGTCTCGTGTTAAGGCGGCGGAGCGCCAGCCGCGCACCTGAGCCATGGAACCCAAACTTCATCGAACGATGCGTCTCCCCCTGTCCTTCACGCTCCTGCTCGGCCTGGCGTCGTGCGCGCCCGAGCCCGACGCGAGCCAGGACTCCACGCCCGAGTCGGAGTCCTCCGCGCTGTACACGGGCCCCGTGACCACCGGCATCTGGTACAGCACCTGGTACGCCAACGAGGGGCGCTACATCTGGAGCCGCGGCCACGGCGTTGGCTCCAGCGCCCAGATGCTCGGCGACGTCAATGGCGATGGCCGCGCCGATGCCGTCGTCTACTTCTCCTCGACGGGTGACTGGTACGTCGCCACCTCCAACGGCAACGGCTTCAATTCCTACACCCGGTGGATCTCCGGCCACGGCGTGGGCTCCAGCACCCAGATGCTCGGCGACGTCAACGGTGATGGCCGGGCCGATGCCATCGTCTACTTCTCCGCGGGAGGCGACTGGTATGTCTCCACCTCCAGCGGCTCCGCCTTCAATCCCTACAGCCGGTGGATCTCCGGCCACGGCGTGGGCTCCAGCGCCCAGCGGCTCGCGGACGTCAATGGTGATCGAAAGGTCGACGCCATCGTCTACTTCTCCGCGGGAGGCGACTGGTATGTCTCCACCTCCAGCGGCTCCGCCTTCAATCCCTACAGCCGGTGGATCTCCGGCCACGGCGTGGGCTCCAACGCCCAGATGCTCGGCGACGTCAACGGCGACGGCCGCGCCGACGCCGTCACCTACATCGCCTCGACGGGTGACTGGTACGTCTCCACCTCCAGCGGCTCCGGCTTCAATCCCTACAGCCGGTGGAGCTCCGGCCACGGCATCGGCTCCAGTGCCCAGCGGCTCGGCGACACCAACGGCGATGGCCGCGCCGATGCCGTCGCCTACTTCTCCTCAGGTGAGTGGAAGGTCGCCACCTCGAGCGGCTCCGGCTTCAATGCCTACAGCTTGTGGAGCGCCGGCCATGGCGCGGGCTCGAACACGCAGTTCCTGGGTGATGCCTACGGCAAGGGCCGGGTCGCTCCCGTCACCTTCACCGCTGCGGACGGCACGTGGCGGGTGCTCGACTCCAGCAAGTACCTCCAACCCAACATCATGAACACCTGGGAGGCCTGGGACATCCGCTACCTCCCGCGCACCCATGGCGTGTACCAGGTGTATGACAGCAAGGATGCCACGGTGATCGACGAGCACCTGGCGACGATTGAGTCGGCGAAGATCGACTTCCTGCTGCTCGACGAGACCAACAACCTCGATGTCGACCAGGGCTACATCAAGGCGCGTGCGCTCGAGGTGTGTGCCCGGATCGGCCAGAAGCGGAGCGCGGGAGCCCTGAGCACGCCACGCTACGCCATCGCCATCGGAGGCATCCAATTCGACCACCAGCCGGCGACGCTCGAGTTGGAGGCGGTGAAGGTCTGGAACGAGTTCGTCCAGAGCGCAAAGTGCGTCACGCCGGATGGCTACTTCCAACTCGATGGCAAGCCGCTGCTCGTCGTCTACGCTGAGTACGCGGACCGGCTCGCGTGGGAGAGCTGGACCGGAAGCAAGACCGCGAGTAGCCGCTTCACGGTGCGCTGGGCGCAAGGCTCGGTGAGGGCGAGCTCCACCCAGCCTCCCCAGAGCGACTGGAGGCTCTACTACGGCTGGGGAATGCCCGATGGAGCACTGGCGAACGACGAGGTCATGGTCGTGATGTCGGGCTGGAACAACCACCGGGGCTGGTTCGTCTCGCGCACCTACAACGGCGTGAGGGGCGGCTTCTACCAGCAGCTCGGCTGGAGCCGCGTGAACCAGCAGCGGCCCAGGCTCGCCATCATCAACTCGTTCAACGAGTACGCCGAGGAGACGGCCGTGGCGCCCACCGACACGAGCGGCCTCACCGGCACGAGCGAGAAGTGGCTCGATGCGCAGGGCAACCTGGCACCGGACATGTACTGGAACATGACGGTGCAGGCCAACGCCACGCGCAAGCAGTAGCCCGGCTCACGGTGGAGGGGCGGCTCTGGCGGCGTTCCAATGAGCCCAGGCTTCGCGTGTCGCGAGCTGCCCCTTCGACTTCGGCGAAGAAGTCCTCCACCGCCTGAACTACCTGCCCGGGCTGGTCGATCGGCGCGGCGTGCCCGGGATGCCTACGTCGAGGTGACGGAGGTGGATGGCACCCTCCACGCCACCGTCCTCGGGGTAGACGAGGTGGTGCCGCGCACGACAGGGCCCATGCTCCAGGCCCTGGAAGAGCGCTTCGGCATCACCTCTGCCCGAGCCGAACGCGCGGCCCAGCGGCGTGAGGCGGCTGACCAGCTCGCGGACCAGCTCGAGGCGGGTTGCGTGCACGTCGTCCTGCCGCACGTGGTCCTCATAGTGGAGGGTCTGGAAGTGCCGCCCCTCCAGGCCGTCAGCGACAAGCAACTCGCCTACGCGCGCGCCGTCCGCGCGACTGCCGTCCACGGCTTCCTGAGTGCGATGCTGGCGCGCGGCGCGAAGCTGCCACGCTCCAATGTTGAGGAGCAGATGCCGATGGTTGCGGGCTGGGTGCAGAGCCACCTGCGTGCGGAGACGGAGAGCCGCTTCTGGCTGGACGGCCAGGCGCGCGCGGCCCCGGACATCGGCGTGTTGAGCGAAGCCTTCCGCGAGGCACGAACCGCGAAGGTGGAGAGGTCTGCGGACCCGCTGGTCCACATCGACCTGGCGTGGCCATGAGCCTGACGATGATTTCGGAGTGCCTCGCCGAGCAGGGACGCGCGAAGCCCGCGCCTCGCTCTCGCGCATTGACGCACTGCTGAGCGGGACTTTGACGCGCCCATGACGCAGTGATCGAATTTTGGGTAGCTACAGCTTTCCGGGTCTCCGAGAATCGCGGACAGTCGCCTGCCCCAGTCTCCAATGCGGAGCTTTCCTGCAGAGTCACGCCATCATGGCCCGTGACCTCTCCGTCCTGACTTTGCGCCGGCCCCAGTTGCACCACTGGTTAGGCCGCGAAGTTAATTTCTCTACTGGGGAGGTTCTTGAACAATATGACGCTTGATGGACAAATGCCTCTCGACGACTCGCACTTCAAACCTGAATTCCCATGACATCCACACTCAAGCTTCTCGCAGCCACTGTCGGCGCCATACTCCTTGTCGTGAGCTTCGTGGCTCATGCGCAGCAGCAGCGTACCTGCAGTTGGGGAGCACCCGCTGTAGCAGCATGTCTTTCGGGTGTATATTGTAGACCGGGCTATACTTGTGACCGCACGCGGAACTACTGCTGCCCCCCTCCTCGTTCTCTTCTTCCTGAGCTTACTAACAATCTCACCAATGCAGGCAGCGACGGCGGGACTGGAGCCAAGGACGGCGGGTAAGCCACAGGTGCAGCCCCAGGGGACCGGGCGCCGCAAGGCGTGGCACGTTGGCGGCGTTTCAACGGGGGGACTTCCACGGGGACAGATGGGGATGGCTCACCGGGCTTCAGGGGGAAATCGCTCATAGCTCCTCGCGGTTCGCCGGCCCGACAGTTCGATGACCGCGAACCCTACTCCAAGTGGCCTGGGTTGGGGACTTATTGGAGTCCTCGTGCTCGGCCTTGTCTCTGTTGTGAGGTGGAAAGTGGCTGCGCGGTGGGATGGCCTTGTTCGGTCCGAGGCGCAGCCCGCGCCAACCCTTGCTGCACCGGAGGTGGTTTCTTCTCCCCTGAGCCTGCCGTCGAGCCCGCGAAGAAGGCGACGTCGACGCGCAAGCGGCGCGCCCTCTCGGCGGAGCCGGCCAGGCCGGCTGGCGTACGTGGATGGCGCGTCCAGCATGTGGACCGCGCGCGCCTCGCTCACTGGCGTTGGCGCGCTGCCGAATGTGGCCTTGGCGAACCTATTACGCAGTGACCGAATTTAGGTAGGCACGGGTGTTGGGTTAGTCTGCGTGAACATGAACATTCGAGTGATGCTGAGGCCGTTCCTTGGAGGGCTTATTGCCGCGCTTGCCTCCGCTTGTGGTTTCTACAAGTGGGACATGGAGAATACCTGCCATGCAGTGGAGCGCTCGAAGGCGCGCGAGCTTCCAATTAAGGAGGAGGATGTCCTGACAGTGGCCGGCTGGTGGGCTGCCGAGCGCGCTCGGTCGACCGAGGGAAAGCAGCTTTGGAAAGCTATCCCCAGTATCAATCCTGGTTCTAGGGCTGAAATCATTCGTGACTCCGCGAAAGAGGCTGGAGTCATGGACTGTCCGTTCGCGGATGAGCTTCAGGCCGCCATCCTTGCGATCGACCTGGAGCGGCAGCAACGACTCCAGAAGAAGCTACAGAAATCCTCGCCTGCGGACGCCTCGCCCGCTCCCGAACGGGAATCTACGAAGGCGGATGCTCCCTTATAGGGGGCTCCTGGATGGGCGCGGGCCACGCCCCGTGTGTCGCGACACTAGAACGCGACGATGGATGGCTCTGTCTCGCTGGTGAAGAAGTCCTGGAAGGTGGCCACGTAGTAGTTACCGGAGCCTGTCTCCCCGTAGAGGGGGGCGTCCTTGGTGCCGGTAACGGTGAGCGTCGTCCCGTCCGTCTCGATGGACAGGTATCCGGAGTAGATGGCCTTCCCCAGCGCGTTGACGTTCAGGCCCCTGGACCGGACGATGGCCAGCGTATCTGGGGCCACGTGCTTGAGCCCCAGGTTCTGGGACGAGGGGCCGCCCGTCCTGTACGTGTAGCTCACGGCTACGCCTAGTTCGTTGGCCGCCAGCCAAGGCGTCGGCGACCCGCCAATGGCAGAGCCCGCTACCACGGTGCCCTCGCCCCAGGGGCAGGTATTACTTGCCTCGCGGGTGACTTTGACGTCGTAGATGTAAGGAAACGGGCCCGGCCGCGTCACGACCGACGCCGTGAAGGTGCAGCCCTGGGAAGTCCCCGTCACCAGCGCCGACTCACGGGTGGCGAGATCGCCCTGCTCTTCTACTCCACCACACGCCGTGGCTGCGACGAGCGCGAAAAGGGAAACAACGGATTTGAAGAGATGCATGGCATTGACCTCCAGGGGTTAGGACTTCGCTACCCGGTATAAAGGAAGATGTCAGACGCGAAAGCTGTTTCCGAAGTGACTGTTATCTAGATGTCGAGGGGTACGAAGCCACCCACGGCGCCCGCGGGCGGCGCTAAACCGAAGTTCACGATCCTCGAACACCTACGCGGCAAGAGGGACAGTTCGGCGTAGAGCTGGACTGGCCTCGCCGCAGTCGTTTCGCGCCTGGAGGTAGGCCTCCACGTTATTCATCAGCTCGTCCATGGACTTGCAGCGATGGTTCCGGGTGACACTGGCGTGCAGGTCGAGCCAGCGGCGCTCGATGCGATTTTCCTCGGGGCAGTAGGGCGGCAGGAAGTGCAGGACGATTCGGCCGCCCAGTTGGGCCAGGGTCAAGCGCGTCTTTCTGATGTCGTGGATGGAGGCATTGTCGAGGATGAGGTGGATGCACCGCGCGCGCGGGTTCTCGGCGGCCAGCCGCCACAGCAGCGAGATGAAGAGGGGGCTGGCCTTGCTGCGGCCCTTCACCCACATCATCTTGCGCGTCTTGGCGTTCATCGCGCCGGCGAGGTAGCGCTTCTCGTTGTTGCCGGGAGTCAGCACGTAGCGTCTGCGGCCTTTCAGCATCGAATCCGGGCCGACCTTCGTGTTGAGGTGAATGTCCACCTCGTCCACGTAGAAGACCGGCTCTCGGGCACAGGAGGCTGCCGCCAGCCTGCGCAACTGGAAGATTCGCCGCTGCCGCTTCATCCGCGGCCACGGGCATCTCACGAAGGGCTTGGGCCTCTTGAGGCTTGCACCCACCGCGCAGAGCGCTCTGCCCTTCGTGGCCACGGACACCGCCGGTTCTCCTCTGCGGCCCATTTCCAGACACAGCAGCTCGCGGCTCCAGGTGGGGCGCTGCCAGCCGCACTCCTGGGGCGTGCCGATGAGGACTTCTCTCAGGGCCTGTTTGAAGTCCTCATCCACCTTGGACGTGCCATTGCGCGCCCGCCCGTCTCGCAGGCACTCCTCGCCGTGGGCGAGGTAGCGCTGGACGGCAGAGACGACCGTCGAAGGGGCACAGCACAGCTGTCGCGCCACTTCGCGCCGAGACAGGCCGCGGCCCACCTTCGCGACCGCCAGGAAGCGCAGCGCTGTGCAGCCGTCGGGAGCCTTGCGGCTCAGCCGCAGCAGTTTCTTCTGTTTCGTACGACTCAGCCGCAGGGGACTGTCAGGACGCTTTCTCTTCATGGCCGGAGCGGTTACATGCGCCCTCGTCCATGGTTTCCCGTAAGAAGACACCTGCCGAGCCTTCCATTCACGTGCTGCACGTCGAGTTGGTGGGCATCCAGCCGGCCATCTGGCGCGAGCTTCACGTGCGCAGCGACACGCCTCTATCGAAGCTCCACGACATCCTGCAAGAGGCCTTCGGCTGGGCCCACAGCCACATGCACGTGTTCGAGGACACTTCGCGGCAGCAATACGGCCACCGGGCTGCTGGAGATTCCGATGACTTTGGCTTCGGGGGCCCTCCACTGCGGGATGAGCGCAAGTACACAGTTGCGGACATCGCACCGCGCGTTCGAAACATCTTCGGCTACATCTACGACTTCGGCGACGACTGGGTGCACCGCATCCGCGTGAAGAAGCTGCAGCCTCCAGAACTCGGCAGGAGATACCCCGCATGCACCGCAGGAGAGCGGGCGGCGCCGCCCGATGACTGCGGCGGTATCCCCGGCTACGAGCGCCTGCTTGAGATTCTTCAAAACCCCAAGCACGAGGAGCACGAGGAAATGCTCGATTGGGTCGGAGGCTCGTTTGACCCTGAAGCCTTCGACCTCAAAGCCACCGACAAGGCCGTCCGCGCCGTCAGGTGATCGAGGCTCGAGAACGCTGGTTTAGCGCCGCAAAATGCCGCGTAGCGGCTCCAGCGCTTCGGTCACGCCCTGCCAAACCTGGAGGGCCATGAGGGCATCGCCTTTGTTCCGCACGTCGCTGAGGCGGCGCGCGCCGTTCCATGGTCGGAGTTACCGTGAAGGGGCGGGGGCGCTGATGGGGGCATGTCATGGGCTGCCCCGTTGGAGCGCTCGTGGGGCCACGGACCGTCGTTCCGAGCACTGCGTGTTTGGGAGTGTCAAGGGGCGGCTGCGCCGAAGCCTGAACGGTTCTGCGCCGTTGACCCTCCATACGCGCGCCACCAAAGAGCAATCGGCCGCAAGCGGCCAGTCCTGAGCGAGCAGGAGTCGCGATCTATTTGGCCGACCCGGATGCTGAAGTTGCCCCGGTCCCTGAAAGCCAGGAGCATGAAGAAGCGGCGGGCGCTCGCGGAGCGCCTGGGGCGGGCAGAGGTGGAGTTGCAGCGGGCGTACGCGAGGTTGGACGGGAGTGCCGAAGCGCGGACGCGGCTGGCCGAGGCGAAGGCTGAGTACCGACTGGCGGAGGCCGCGGCGTTACAGAGGCTGGGCTCCCGTGATGCCTTGGTGCTGGTGGAGGTGAGAGGTGCCGGTGAGGGCCCTCTTCGCGCCACGGTGGGCCTCCTGGCTGAAAGCCACGTCGCTGCACACGGTGGCCAGGTGGCTGAGGAGTGGCGAGGCACGCGCCGCAAGCGGCGGGCGTGGCCTGTGGCCGCTGAGCGCTTCCTTCGAGGCGGAGTTGCTACAGCGCGCGGCTGAAGCCGTCCTTCGCCGTATGGGAGAGCGCGCCTGGCGGGCGCGCCCTCACCCCTTCGTTGCCAAGCCCTCGCGCAGCATTTCTTCCACGAGGGACGCGGCCTTTGCCTCGTCCGTGTCGCCCTGCACACGAAGCGCGACGGACTCGAAGCGCTGGGCATTGGCCACCACCCAGTCGATGTACTCGGGCAGCGAGAGGCGCTCCACGCCGAAGGCGACGTCCTGCATTCCCTTCACGATTTGGACGGCCGTGCCCTGGAAGACACGCCCGTCGCGCATGATGATTACCATTGCTTCCTCTCCTGTATGTGTCGACGCCAGCAACCGGACTCGATGATGGGGCGGCCAGAGAGCCGCTCCTTGGGAAACAGGTATGCCTCGACGCGGCCGACTTCGTCGAGGGTAATGGGCGTGCGCCGGTAGAAGCGCGGGTGGCTCTCGAGCCTGTCGAGCGCCGCCAGCATGAGAGCGTCGACTTCGTACACCTCTCCCTTGACGGTGTGCTTGCCCCTGGACGCGAGGGCGGGAAACGGCCCGTAGTCGTAGAGGGTGAAGTGGGGCTGCGTCCGCGCTGGGCCGATGAGGCGTGCGCCGCGCAGGAGGCGGTGGTTGGGCTCGCCGGACAGCAGCGTCCCGTAGACGAAGACACGCGTCGGGGTTGAAGCGCGCTTCACGCCGCACCTCCCAGGGCGTCCGCGAGCGCGGCGCGGTTGAATCCCAGGCGCCCGTAGGCGTGCCAGAGGACGCGGAAGTAGCGGCCAGCGGGCGGCCAGGCTTCGAAGTTCGCCTCGGGCTGCAGGTACACCAGCGCGCGGCGGCGGAGGCCGGCCCTGTCCGTCACCAGCCGGGCGGCGCGTCGGTACGCAAAGGGGTGTCCCTCGAAGACGTCGAGGGCGCGCAAGTCCTCGGGGGTGAGTCGGTACAGCAGCCCCTCGACGTGGGCGCCGCGCACGCGCTGGAGGCTGGCGACGGCGCCGCCCCAGCGGCGGCTGTACCCGCCAAACACCAGGGTGTGGCCGGGAAGGGTGGCCCGGGCCTCGACGGTGGCGCCAGGGCAGCGCGTGCGCATTTGGGCCCTGTCGAGGTTGGAGCCGTAGGCGAAGTAGAGCATGGGGTTCCTCCTGTTGAGGGCGGGCGCACTGCCCGCCGTTGTCATTGCCAGCCAGGGCACCTGCAGGGCTCTGGCGCGGTGCCTCCGTGGTGGGGGCGTACTGGGTTGGGCTCGTCGTCCTGTGCGGCGGGGCCTACCCCTCGTTGTTGACGCGGGAGGCGTCGCGCCTCTCGTTGAAAAGCTCCACCCTCGTCTGGGCCCGCGCGCGGCGGTGCGCGAGGCGCGTCCCCCGGGCGTGCGCCTTCCGGGAGAGGCGCCCGCGGTACGTCTCAACGGGGAACTTGCCGTGCCCCGGGCGGCAGCCTCTGTCCTCCCGGGTGATTCCGTATGCTTTCATTGCTGTGTCTCTTGTGTTGGCGAGGGCCTTCGCCCGTCGCGAAAGACATACACGCTCTGGTTCGGCATTGAAGCAAGCGCTGTTTGAGGCGGCGCGCGGAGCGCGGGAGGGGCGGGCGCCAGGGCTCCCTGGCGCCCGCGAAGGCCCTGTCACGCGGCGGCCATGGCTTCGGCGGGCGCGCCGCCCTGCGTGCCCCCAGCGCCGCCCTGAGCGCCCTCCGTGCCCGCGCTGCCGGGCGAGCCGTCCTCGCCCCCGCCCGAGCCGCGCCGGTCGCGGCGCTGCCCCTTCCAGGCGGCGCTGCCCTCCAGCTTCTTGAGGAGGTGGAGCCGGGCCGTCTTGAACTCCTCTCCGATGAGGCCCAGGTGCAAGAGGAACACCCGGAAGTCGTACTTCGCGGTGGCGGGGTTGAAGTCGCGGCGCTTGCTGGAGGCTGCCTTCGAGGCCAGGGCCCGGGCGGCGAGGGCCAACACCAACTGGACGTAGGCCTTCACCTCGCCTGCGTGCACCGAGCCGTTGAAGTACCGGAATTCAATCGTGCCCCGGAAGAAGAGGCTGTTGAGGTTGAGGCCGTGGTAGCGACTGGAGTCGTAGCGGCTGGGCACGCTGTTGCGGCGCCCGTACCAAGCCTCATTCACCTCCTGCAGGGTGCGCGGGCGCCGGGCCTCCAGCCGCTGGAGGAATGCCCCATCGATGGGCCGGCAGTACCGGGCCAGCCGGGCCGCACTCACCCCGAGGGCCGTCTCCAGGAGGCGCTCCTGCTTGTGCACCATTTTGACGAGGTTGGTGACGCCCTTCGCGTCGAAGCGGCTGCCGTCGACGTGGATGTGGATGCCGCAGGAGGAGTCGGCGCGGGCGCCGGCTTCGCGCGCGGCGCGCACCACCTGCTGCAAGGCGTCCATGTCCTGGTAGGTGAGGATGGGGGAGACGATTTCGCCGCTGTAAGAGCTCCCACTCAGCGAGGCGTCCGCCACCACCTTCCAGATGCGGCCCTGGGTGTCCGTCACCTGCCAACCCCGGTAGTCGCCGGAGGCGTGTCCACCCACCGCGCTCTGAATCGCGTAGGCCAGTTGCTGGCGGGTGGCGCCAACCGTCTCAATCTCAATTCCAAACCGGAGCGTCTTCATGGGGTTTGCCTCTCGCATTCGCGCGGGGCTGTGGCGCCCGTCGCGAAACGCATACACGCTCTGGTGTGTGGATGAAGCAAGTCATCTTCGGCAGCTGATGATGTGGATTTGGCTGTCTCGAATTGTCGCGAGAATTCGCGGGGTTGCACTCCGGCCTTCTGTGGGGGGCGCGCAGCCCGGCGTTTCTAGGCTCGGGCCGGCAGGCGGAATTTCAGTGTGTGTGATTGTCCTGGCGATAGGCCGGGGGATTGGCGGGATGTGTCGGCGCGGAGTCCCCCGCCGTGTCCGCTGGTTCAGCCGGAGCAGCCGTCCACCGACGCCGGGCTGCTGGCGGGCGCGCGGTGCTGCGCGCGGGTTCCCCCCTCAGCTCCTGCTGCTCAGCGCGGCAGCACGGCGTTGAGGAGCGCCATGCCCCGCATGGCCTCGGCATGGTCCCCTTCAGCCAGCTCCAGGTAGATGCGGCCGTGGTTCGCCTCCTCAAGGCGCTCGGTCTGCACAGTCCATCGCTCGCTGGTGGGCGTGCGCAGCTCCAGGCGGGCGGCGAACGTGTAGAGCATCGCGCTCGTCTCCCGGTGGCTGGAACCGCGCGGGAGGAAGATGTCCAGCTGCGGCTGAGGTGTGTCGTATCGGTTCTTGCTGAGGCTCAGATTCACCGTGGCGTTCTGGGGCGCGGTTGCCGTCGTCTGGCCAAAGTGAAGGGGCTTGGGGGTGGTCTTCATGGTGTGCGTTCCTTTGGGGTTGGCGCGGCGCTTTGTTGCCCGTCGCGAAAGGCATACACGCTCTGTCGTGCAGGCGTATCAAGTCCTCTCTGGCGCTATGGCGTCGTATGTTTCATTGAATGGGCGGCGGGGAGGCTGCTTGCGCATGCCGCCCGTATGTCCACGTCAGCGGAGGGCGCTGTGCAGGACTTGCAGTCCGCGCTCTGCCTCTTCATGCGTCGGCCAAGGTCCACCGACGCCGAGCAGCACCAGATAGATGCGGCCTCTATTTCCGCCGTCGAGGACCTCTGATTCGACGAACCAATGGTCCTGCGCCGGGGTGCGCAGCTCCACCTGGGCGGCAAGAAGCAGGAGGGCCGCGTTGCGCTGGCGTGCGGAGGTGCCCTGGGGAAATGTGACTTCGGCTTCCGGCTGTAATTCGCAGCCGCTGCTGTGAAGGGCCAGCTTCACCTCTACGCGCGCCCCTATGAGCGCCCTGCGAAGTGCCACCGACACGAGGGCGTCGGTGGCTTGTTCCTTTGTCGCCATGGCGAGCCTTACTCCTCAGCCTTCGGGGCGAAGTGCGCGGCAGCCTCGGTGGCGCCCATGGCCGTGAGTTCCCGGTGCACCGCGCGCATGAAGAAGCGGGTCCGACTCGGCAGGCCCGCGTCGCGCCAGGCCTTGTCCAGGGCGTCCAGGGCCTCTGCGTCGAGGGAGAGGGGGATGACGCGCTTGCCGTCCTCGCGAACCTTCACCTCGCGCTCGGGGCGGGGGCCTACGTTGATTCGTCCAGCCTCCGCCTCCCGAATCTTCCACTGGAGGTAGTCGACGTTGCTGCTGCCCGTCGGGCGCCCGACGACTTCGCGGTACTTCGCCTGCATCTCCTCCAGCGACATGCCAGCGAAGCGCCCGCGCCGAGGGGCAGGCTGCGTGCCTGCGGCCGGGGTAGCGGCCGGTGCGGCGGGCGCCGGAGGCGCGCTGGGGGCGGCGGCCGTCGCCCGGCGGGAAGGGCTGCGCCGCTTCTTCGCGGCGAGGGACTCCTCGATGCGGCGGATGAGGTACTTCTTGTTGGGGCTGCGCGTCTCCTCGCCCACCACTTCGCGGTAGCGGGCACGCAGCTCCGTCAGGTTCATGGACTCCAGCTTCTTCGTCTTCGAGGCGGTGGTGCGGGGCATGGTGGTGTTTTCCTTTCCGGGCCGTGGGTACACGTCTGCCATTCGCAAGGGTGGCCTGGTGGCCCTCATGCGCTGGTGCCCCGCTGGGCGGGGCGTGGTTGGTGAGAGGAGGCGCTACTTGCTGCGGGTGTTGCTGGCGGTGCTCAGGCCGGCCTGATAGGCGGCTTCGAGAGCCTCCTTCAGGCGCCACACCGCCACGTCGTGAAAGTCGAGGCTGTCGCTGTTGCGTGTCTTCAAGGTTTCAATGTTGAGTGCTTCGCTTGCTATGCGTTCGAGGGTTGCCTCGGGTGCCAGGGCAGGCTTCGCGGAGCTGGCGGTGCGTGGCTTGCGGGGTGTCATTGTTTCGTCCTTCCGCGCGCCCTTGGGTGGCGCGCATGAGGCATACACGCTCTGTTGTGCGCGTATGGCAAGTCATTGTTCGCTGGGATTGCGACGGCTCTTGAGCTGATTCGGGACGGCAACGCGAGTGCTGCCGGCTGCGTCGAGCCCAGCTTGGTAGGCCGCTTCGAGGGCATCCTTCACTTCCCACACCGCGACTTCGCGGAAGTCGATGGGGCCGATGCGCGTCCGCAGCGTGTCGAAGCCCATGTGCCTGTTGGCGATTCTCTCAAGCGCTGCATCGCGCGATGGGGAGATGGCCTGCTCTTCGGAGGCGCTATACGCCTCGGGGGTGTCTGTCATGGCTTTCTCTGGCGCGCCTGCTCGCGAGCGCGTGCGTACGCGCTCTGTCTCAGGTGCAATGCAAGTCGCTATTTGCGCAGGTGCGCGAAGCACTCCAAGTCGATGGCGCGCGGATCGACATGCACAAAGGAGGTGGTGCCGTCCGGGAGAATGGGGGCGGCGTCGATGCAGTCCTCGGCCGTGACGCCTCCGAGGCGCGCCAGCGTCTCGTTGTCATTCACATAGTAGTCGTCCGCGTCGGGGTTGGCGTCGGGGCGCAGGCCGCCGCGCAGCACCGCGAAGATGCGGACCTTCTGCCCCCGGAGGCCGGGGATTTCGTTGCCGAGGTAGGTGGTATCAGTGCCGATAACCATGGGTGTCTCCTTGGCGCGCAGTGGGGAGCGCGCGAAGACATACACGCTCTACCTTCGAGCGATAGCAAGCCGAGGAGGGAGGGATTCGAGGGCGATTTGAGATGCGGCCGGCGGGGAATGTCCTCTGTTTTGCTGGCAGTGTATGTCTATTGGCTGGACTCTTCCGGGGCGCGGGGGTGCTCGCCCGGCGGCACCTCGATGCGCAGGCCCTGCGGAAACCAGCGCGCGCGGGCCTCTTGAGACAGGGGCCGCGCCACCACCTTGCCCGCGCCTCCCCCCCTTGGGCTTGAGCACCGTGTGCAGGCGCCCGCGTTGGACGAGCTCCGCGTGGAGGTGGCCGACGAGGAGCTGGTGCAGGTGCCCGAAGCTGCCTGGCGCGGGGTGCTCCGGCTCGCCCTCCGGTGCGCGGATGAGGAACTCGGTGGAGCGGCAGGCGGGACAGGGCGGAAGTTGGACGAGGCCGTCGTCCACGTCCTCACGACGGGCGACGCCGACCTCCAGGGTGCCAAGGGAGAGGCGATTGCCGCTGCCGCACCGGGCGCAGCGTTGAAGCACGTCGTCAGCGGTGACTTCGTGAATGGCCATGGGGGCGTCCTCACGCGACAGCGGTGTACGAGCCGAACCAGTACGTCGAGGCGAGGCCTGGGAGGTTTTGGTGGGTGTAGAAGGCGAAGCCGTCCCTGTCCGGCACCATGACGGTGGGATTGCCGACGAAGCTTCCGGCGAAGGCGTAGGGGCTGAGGGTGATGGAGGAGGGCGCGGTGGGAAAGCGACTGCGGAACGTCACCGAGCCGCCGCCGGACAGGCTGTCGTGCGCGGCGGTGTCGCTGTTGCTGAACTGGAGGCCGAGCCGGCCCACCTCGCGCACGCTGCCCGCCAGCTCGAAGGAGGTGTTGCTGGCGGTGCTGCTCAGCGGGAGTCGCAGCGTGCGCGTCCAGGAGGCGAAGGTGGCGGCGAGGCTGGCGTCGTGGAGGAACTCCACCTCGTTGCGCGAGAGGCGGAAGCCGGCGGCAGCCGCGCCGGTGGTGTCTCGGGCCCAGGCGCTGCCATTCCAGGCGGCGTTGAGGGTGAACCACACCGAGTCGCTGTCGGCGTAGAGGCGAAGGCGCGCGGCTGCTCCGCCAACGCCCAGGGCGTCGAGGAGGAGGACGCGGCCGGAGCCCAGCCTGGGTTGGAGAATGGCCTTGTGCTGGCCTGCCGCCGTCTCGTTGCTCCGATAGTGCCCGTTGCTGAGGGCCGCGAGGATTTCAGCGAGGGCTGCCTCGACGGTGCCTGCACCGAGGAGTTCTCCCGTGTCCGCGACGGAGACGGCGGAGGCCGCGTGGGCCCCCGCCCCCTGGGTGACGTGCCCGTTGAGGAAGCCCAGCAGCGCGGCCACCTGCTGCCGCAGATTGCCGGCGGCAAGGGAATGGGGCGTCCCGGCCAGCACGTCTCCTCCGACGCGAGACGTCCCGGGGCTTCCAGCCGTCGTCTCACCGAGGCGGGTGACGACCTCCTGGAGCTGGGCCTGAACACTGGCGCTGGTGACGTAGCCGTGGGGCGTGGCGCCAACGGCGCTGGCGTGGTGTGCCCCGGTGGCGGCGCCCTGGTGGGCGTTGAGGAAGCCCAGCAGGGAGGAGAGCTGGGCGTCCACGGTGCCCGCGGGCAGCAGGTTGGGCGTGCCCGGTACCGCGTCCGCGCCGACGAGGGAGGCGCCCGGTGTGCCGGCGGCGGTTGAGGAGAGCTTGTCCGCGACGTCGTCCACGGCCTCCTGCACCGTGGTGCCAGTGATGAAGCCTCGGGGCTTGCAGTCCACGGTGCTGGCGTCATGCCTTCGGGCGGCACCAGAGAAGTGTCCGGCCAACTCGGCGTCCACCTCGTCCAGCGCCGCCTGCACCGTCGCGGAGCTGGGGCTCAGGACGTCCCAGGTGCCGCTCTCCACGGCCACGGAGGTGCCGCGCGCGAAGATGAAGGCCTGGCGGCGGGAGGTGTCCAAGTCCGCGGCGAGAATCTGCGTCTGTCCGGAGCGGCGCCGCACGTCACACAGCAGCAGCTCGTCCGGCTGGAGGGCGGGCTTGGGCGCCTGGCCTACGAGGCCCTCCGGCGCCTGGCGCACCACCAGCTCGAAGGACTCGTCGCGGCGGAAGTACACTTGCTGGGAGTTGCCGTCCGTACGCGGCTCGGACAGCAGGCGGGTGAAGCGCAGGAAGATGCCCACCCACCGCTCGCTGCCGGAGGTGGAGACGTCGGTGGGGATGCCCGACAAGTCCACCGCGCAGTCCACCGTCTGCCCGGTGCCGAAGAAGATGCGCTGGCCGAGGTTGTCGTAGGCGCGTCCCGGGTCCACTGGGCTGGGGGCGGCATACTGGATTGGAGAGAGACCTGATGGGGCGTCATCCGTTGCCCCGCGCGCACGCGGGACTCCCAGTACCGAACGGAGTGCCAGGGGGCTGGCGCTGGGAATGACAGACAGGCAGCGACAATTGTTCCAGAAAGACGGGTGGGCTGATATAGCTCCAGGTCATCCATGAGCCTCGTCATCGCCCAGGGGGTCTGCCTCTCATACGGAAAGAAAGTCCTCTTCGACAACGAAAGCTTCTCCATTGGCCCCAGGGACCGCATGGGTTTGGTGGGCTCCAATGGCACTGGCAAGAGCACGCTGATGCAGATGCTGGCGGGAGTGCGGCAGCCAGACTCCGGGACGTTCACCTACCGGCGCAGGGCGCGGGTGGGCTATCTGTCTCAGGAACTGGCGGGCCTGCCTGAGGGCACGGTGGTGGACGCGGTGCTCAGCACTGTGCCTGGCCGGGACTCGCTGGAGGCGCGCCTGAGGGAGACGGAGGACGCGCTTGGGGAGGTGAGTAGCGAGGAGGAGCAACTGGCGCTGGCCCAGGCGCTGGCGGACCTCTATGTGGAACTGAACCAATTCGAGGAGCACTACGGGCGACACCGCGCTGAGCGCATCCTCAAGGGGCTGGGCTTCCAGGACGCGGACCTGGATAGACCCACGGGGGCGCTGAGTGGCGGCTGGCGAATGCGCGCGGCACTGGCAGGGCTGCTGCTCCAGGACCCGGATTTGCTGTTGATGGACGAGCCGACCAACCACCTGGACGTGTCAACGCTGGCATGGTTCGACGGCTTCCTCAAGCGCTCGACCAAGGCGCTAGTGCTCATCTCCCACGACCGGGACTTCCTCAACCGACAGGTGGATAGGATTCTGGCCCTGGAAGTGGAGGGACTGCGCTCGTATGTGGGCAACTACGACGCGTACAAGCGGCAGCGGGCCGAGGAGGCCGAGCAGCTCATGGCGGAAGCCCAGCGTGTGGAGGCGCGCAAGGCGGAGTTGCAGTCGTTCATCGACCGCTTCAGGGTGACCAAGGCCAGCCAGGCCCGGAGCCGGGCGAAGATGCTGGAGCGGCTCGAGGAGGTGCGGGTACTGGAGGAGCGGGCCCGTATGCGCTTTCGCTTCCCGGAAGTGGCTCGCTCCGGAAAGGAAGTGATGCTGCTGGAGCGCGTCCAGAAGCGCTATGGCGCGACGGTGGTGTACTCAGGGCTGGATGCTCGGGTGGAGCGCGGTCAGCGCATCGCCGTGGTGGGCGACAACGGTGCGGGCAAGACGACCTTGTTGAAGCTCATGGCCGGGGAGCTGGCGCCGGACGCGGGTGTGGTGAAGCCAGGGCTCAACGTGGTGATGGGCTACTACGCACAGCACCACACGGAGAAGTTGAACAAGCGCAACACCATCCTTGAGGAGGTGCGTCCCCTGGCGGCGGACAAGCCGGAGAGCGTGGTGCGGAGGGTGCTCGGCTCGTTCCTGTTCTCGGGGGACGACGTCGACAAGCCCATCAGCGTACTGAGTGGTGGAGAGCGGGCGCGAGTGGCGCTGGCCAAGCTGCTGCTGGTGCCCTCCAACCTCCTGCTGATGGACGAGCCCACCAACCACCTGGACCTGGACTCGACGGAGATGTTGATAGAAGCACTGAAGGGGTATGGAGGGACGCTGGTGTTCGTTTCACACAACCGCGGCTTCGTGAATAGGCTGGCGTCACACGTCTGGGACGTGGTGGGGGGCAAGGTGGAGAGGCATCCGGGGGGCCTAGATGATTACCTCTACCACCAGGAGCAGCGCCGGCTCGCGCGGGAGGTCGGTGAGAGTTCCCGCGGCAGTCGCTCGAAGCGAGAGAATCCCAGACGGGACTGATGCGTGCGGAGGGCACATGCCCGAGGGCCAGGGCTGGAGGCGGGGCGCCTCCAGCTCCGGGCTCCTGCTCAGGCGCCCGGAGGCGAATCCGGCCGGGATGACTTCTCCACCCTTTGAAGGAATGGATTGAGCACGTTGGCGAAGCGTCTGGGCTGCTCCAGGTGCGCCATGTGGGATGCGTTGTCTATCACCACCAGCTCGGCGTTCGCCATGGCCTCGCTGTAGCGCCTGCACAGGCGGGGCGTGGTGAAGTCATGCTGGCCGCAGATGAGCAAGCTGGGCACGGTCAGCGACGGGAGTCGATCGAGGCGCTCGTAGTCCCGCAGACTGCCGGTGATACGGAACTCAGTCTTGCCCCACAGGCTGTCCCTGACACTGGCGTTGGTGTGGCTGGAGACCTCCATCAGCGCGTCGGGCCATGGGCTTATCCGGCACATGTACTGCTCGGAGAAATGCAGGGTTGCCTCGAGATAGTCGATGGAGGCGACGGTGCCGCCGTTCAGCGCCATCATCAGATGGCTGGAGACGTCAGCCGGCAGCCTCTCCAGCAACTGCTGCATCTCCAGCTGATGTTGCCTGGCGCTCAGGACGGGGGAGAGCATGGTCAGGCTCAGCAAGGTCCGCGGGTTCGCCAGCGCATAGTCGCAGGCGAGCATGGTGCCGGCCGAATGCGCCAGCAGATGGAAGGCATCGAACCGCAGCCGCCGGACCAGGGCTTCCAACTCCGCGACGAAACGCTCAAGTCGCCAGAGAGATGCATCCTTGGGCTGGTCCGAACGGCCGCAGCCCAATTGATCATAGACGATGACGGGATGTTCCGGGACCAGGGCCGCCAGCGACCTCAGGTAACCATGCGGCGTTCCGGGTCCACCGTGGACGACCAGGAGGGGCGGACGTACGGCGGACGCGTTGAGCACCTCGTACCAGATCTCTCCCCCTTCCACCGGGCAGCGGCCTGTGGCCGCGCCCTGGAAGTCGTGCGTGCCCGGGACATTCACGGTAGTGGGAGTGCTGCGCGGGAGCTCGGTGCTCATCAGGTGGACTCCTTTGACGGGGTGACGAGGGGTGAGTGCTGGCGGAGCGCTTCGGCGATATGGGCCACGTTCGGCATGGTGTTCATGCTGAGGTGGTTGCCTGGAATGGAGATCTCCTGACACGGCCCCGTAACGAGCTTTCGCCAGTGGCTGTACTGGCCGGACGGGAATTCGGCGATGGGCTCTTGATGCGAGAAGAACAGGAGCGGTCCCCCGTAGGGAGCCGGCACATAGCGTTGCATGAGCTCGCCATGGCACAACCAGGTTCGGATGAAGCGCGGCAGGAACTCGGCGGACAGCATGTCCTCGAAGGCCGTGCCACGTGCGCGGCTCGCCAGATACCGAACCTTCTCCTCCAGGTTCGGCAGGGCGCTCAGTGCCTCGTGGGAGAAGCTCAGCCCACGCAGGCCGTATCTGGCGAGGTAATCGAGAATCTCCAGCTCGTTCATGCTCGTGGGGAGGTTGCCGTGAGCGGGGCTGTCAATCAGCGCCAGCCCCGGAGCGAAGCCGTGGCGTCGCTCGACGATGCCGGCCATGTGATAGGCGACGATTCCGCCGAACGAGGAGCCGCCCAGACGGTAGGGTGGGTGGACGCCCTGGCTCTCCAGCAGGGCGACATAGGCCTCGGCCATGGCCTCGATGCTGTCGAACCTGGCGCCCCCGTCGAGCATGGGTGAGCGGATTGCGAGGACGGGCTGCCCCGGGGGCAGGCACTGCGCCAGCTCCCGGTAGAAATACACGTCACCGCCGATGGGATGCACCAGAACGAGTGGTTCGGCCTGAGGGTTGCCCTTCTTGAGCACCACGAGGGAGCTGTCGGAGAACGTGTGGCCGGCCAGGTGCTGTTGCAGGTGCGTCGAGATGGCCCGGAGCGTGTGTTGCTCCAGGCTCATGAACTCCAGCTTCAGGCCGAGTCTTCGTTCGATGGTGGCGACCAGCCGGACCGCCGCCAGCGAATCCCCGCCCTGCTCAAAGAAGTCGTCATCCAGCCGCGCATCGGGAACCCCGAGCAGTCTCCGCCAGATGTCCGCGACGGCCTCGGTCAGTTCGTCGCCCGCGAAGGATGTTGGCTCCAGGCGCGGCGGGCTCGCGGCTGGCGGGGCGTTCTTCTCCGCCCCCAGCCAGTGCGACTGACGGGTGAATGGGTAGGCCGGTAGGCGTACCCGGTCCTTGGCGCTCAGGCCATGGTAGGCATCACTGTCGATGGCATGGCCCAAGCCCCAGAGCCTGCCCAGCGCGGTCGCGAGGTCGGCGCAGGCGCGCTCGGGCTGCTCGGCCCTGGGTTGCGTGGGGAGCACCAGGGAATCGCCGCGTGCGGGGTGGCGCTGCGCCAGTCGAGTCAGGATGTGGCTCGGCCCGACCTCGATGCAGGTGGCCTGGCGCAGCCGTGTATCCTGGAGCAGGGTGGTCAGCCCATCGTGGAAGCGCACGGTCTGGCGAAGGTGCTGGGCCCAGTAGCGTGGCGTCACGACCTCGGCCGGGTCCGCCCAGGCTCCGGTCGTGTTGGAGAGGAACGGGAGCCGCGGCGGCTGGAGCCGCAGCCGTGCGACGCGGGCCTCGAATTGCGCGAGCACCGGGTCGAGCAGCCGCGAGTGGAAGGCATGGGACACCTTCAACGGCTTGCTTGCGATTCCCTCCTTCGCCAGCGCCGCAGCGAGGTCACCGATGGTCTCGGCGCCGCCAGAGAGGATGCAGTGGTTGTCCTCGTTGATGGCCGCGATGTCGACGCCGTAGCGCTCAGCTCGCTCTCGCAGTGCGTGAGCCGCCTGGGAGACCGCGAGCATCCTGCTCTCGGGAAGGGACGCCAGCAATCGCCCGCGCTCGAGGACCAGCAGGAGCGCCTCCTCCAGGGAGAACACCCCCGCCAGGCATGCGGCCGTGTATTCGCCGAGGCTGTGGCCAATCATCGCCGCGGGCCTGATACCAAGGTCGATGAACCAGCGCGCCAGGGCGTACTCGAGGATGAACAGCGCGGGCTGGGTGACCTGCGTGTGATGGACTCGTTCGTTCCAGCCGAGGATGTCCTCCTCGCCCATGTCGCTGGAGAGGTGAGGCTGGAGGATGGCCAGGCACCGCTCGACGTGCCCACGGAAGCGCGGCTCGTGCTCGTAGAGCGAGCGGCCCATTCCGGCGTACTGGGCCCCCTGGCCGGGGAACATGAAGACCACCGGGCCTACGTCCTGTTTGGCCAGGAGGCCTGGTTGGGGCGTGTGGAGGGCCTGGAGCAGGGCTTCCCTATCCGCCCCGACCACCACGCGGTGGTGGGGGAACCTGTGGCGGGCGACCTGCAACGTGTAGGCGACCCTTTTCAGGTCGAGCTGGGGATGGGCCTCCAGGTGTGTTGCCAGCTGGGCGGCTTGTCGCTCCAGCGCTTCAGCGCTGTGGGCCGACAGCACCAGCAGGTGCTGGGCACGGGGCCGCGTGGGCGTGGGGGCGGTCGTGCTTGGCGGAGCCTGCTCCAAGACGACGTGCGCGTTGGTTCCGCCGATGCCGAAGGAGCTCACGCCGGCGCGCAGCGGCCCCTCGGCCGTCCATGGCCGGGTCTGGGTGTTGACGTAGAAGGGGCCGTGCTCGAAGTCCATGCGCGGATTGGGCTCCTGGAAGTGCAGCGTGGGCACCAGCGTCCGATGTTCGAGACAGAGGACGGTCTTGATCAGCCCGGCGATGCCGGCAGCCACGTCGAGATGGCCGATGTTGGTCTTCACGGAGCCCAACGCGCAGTAGGGCGCCGGGCCAGGTGTGTCGCCAAAGGCCGCCTTCAGTCCCTCGAACTCAATCGGGTCGCCCAGGACGGTGCCGGTGCCGTGGGCCTCGATGTAGCTGATGCTCCGAGGGGAGATTCCCGCCTTGCGGTGGGCCGCGCGAATCACGTCGGCCTGTCGCTTCTGGCTCGGCGCGGTGTAGCCAATCTTGTCCCTGCCGTCGTTGTTGATGGCGGTGGCCTTGATGACCGCGCGGATTGCGTCTCCGTCCGCGAGCGCCCGCTCCAGTGGCTTCAGGACGACGATGCCGACGCCCTGGCCCTCCAGGGTGCCCTGGGCCGCGCTGTCGAACGCCCGGCACCTGCCATCCGGAGAGAAGACGAGGCCCTCCTGGTGAAGGTAGCCCCGCTTCTCCAACTGGCCGATGGACACGCCGCCAGCCAGCGCGACGTCGCAATCACCCGACTGCAAGGCCAGACAGGCCTGATGGACCGCCACCAGCGAGGAGGAGCACGCGGTCTGCACGGTCACCGCCGGGCCGGTCAGGTTCAGCTTGTAGGCGACCTTGGTGCAGAGGAAGTTCGCCTGGGTATTGACCATCACCTGGTACTGAGCGGACAGGTCGCCAGCGTCCAGGGTCGGCTGGACGTAGTCGCGGTCGTAGTTGTTCTGACCGGCGCCCGCGTAGACGCCGATGTCCCCCTGATAGGTGAAGGGGTTGCAGCCTGCGTCTTCCAGGGCATGCCACGCACACTCCAGGAACAGGCGGTGCTGGGGGTCCATGAGCTCGGCCTCCTTGGGGGAGTAGCCGAAGAACGCGGCGTCGAAGCTCTTGAAGTCCCTCAAGCGGCTCTGGGCCCGGACGTAGCCGGGCTGTTCGAGGAGGCTTGCCGGCACGCCGGCCTCGAGCAGTTCGTCGCGACTGTAGTGCTGGGTCGCCTCGTGGCCGGACGCCAGGTTGTCCCAGAACTCCCGCAGGTCATCGGCCATGGGGAAGCGGCCCGCCATGCCGATGATGGCGATGTCCTGGTGCCCTGTCGCCGTGGTGCCCCGCTCTGCGCGGGCCGTCGGGGCCTCCTCGCGGGGGGGGCCGCCCTGGAGGTGCTCGCTGAGCATGGCGATGGTCGGATACTTGAACAGCTCGACCATGCTGACGCGCTCTCGCAGGTGCCCGGGCAGCCGGATGTAGAGCTTGGTGAGCAGGATGGAGTTTCCCCCCAGCTCGAAGAACCGCTCGTGGACGCCGACCTGCTCCAGGCCGAGCACCTCCTTCCAAAGCCCCGCGAGCAGCGTCTCGACCTCGCCGCGCGGCGGCGTGATGGACTTGCTCCGGACCCCTCCTGGCAACGGGAGGGCCGTCACGTCCAGCTTTCCGTTGACCGTCAGTGGCAGCTGCCGCAGGTGCAACAGGGCGTTGGGCAGCATGTAGTCCGGCAGCAGCGTCGCCAGATGGGCGGCGAGCGCGCTCTCGTCCAGCGGCGCGTCGGACAGGTAGTAGCCGAGCAGCACCTGGTTCGCCGTGCTTGCCTCGGCGGAGGATGCCCCGAGGTGGGCGATCCGCGCGAGGCCTTGCTTCACCCCCGGGAAACGGACGATGGCGCTCTCGATTTCCCCCAGCTCGATGCGATGGCCACGGATCTTGACCTGATTGTCCACCCGTCCGAGGAACTCGAGCTCGCCATTCTCCCGCCAGCGCGCCAGGTCTCCGGTCTTGTACAGCCGGGCGTTGCGATTCGCGCGGCGCTCGTCCGCGGTCTGGAATGGGTTGGCGATGAACCGCTCGGCGGTCAGCTCGGGACGGTTGAAGTAGCCCCGCGCCACGGCCTCTCCGCCGAGGTGCAACTCTCCGACGGCGCCGACGGGCAGCAGCCGAGCCTGGGCGTCGAGGACGTAGGCCGTCTCATTCGCCAGCGGTCGGCCGATGGTGACCGGCGTGGTGTCATCTGGCGGCGTGTCGAGGTAGGCGCGGGAGGTGGACCAGATGGTCGTCTCGGTGGGGCCGTAGACATTCACCAGGGGCAGCCCGCGGCGTCGGACCTTGTTCAGCAGATGGCGCTCCAGCCTCTCACCGCCCACCAGGAGCCTGGTCGCGTCGTGGGAAATGAGCGCGTCCAGCTTCATCTCCAGCAGGCTCGGGGTCATCTGGATGAAGTCGTACTCCGCGCAGCTCAGGCTGGTGAACGACGTGTCACCCAGGTGCAGGCGCCCGCCGCTGAGCAGGGGCAGGCCGTACTCCAGACCAAAGATGTCGAAGACATAGTTGGTCATGCTGTAGGTGCTCAGCGGGCCCGGGGTGGGAAAGTACTGTTCGCGCAGAGCGCGGAGGGTTCCCATGAAGGCCCGGTGCTCGATCATCACGCCCTTGGGCTGACCCGTGGTGCCGGAGGTATAGAGGATGTAGGCGAGCTGTGTCGGCGCGACGGGCCGCGACAGGTTGCCTTCCGCTTCTTCGCTCCAGGGCGGGGCGGCGCTGTCCAGGGCGAGAGTGGTCAGGTCCGGCTGGAGCCGGGCCAGGCGTTGCTGGTACTTCCCCTGGGTCAGCACCAACCGCGTCTTGCTGTCCGCGAGGATGCGCGCGACGCGATCATCGGGATAGGTGGGCTCCACCGGAATGTAGGCCGCGCCCATCTTGAGGATGGCCAGCAGGCCGACCATCGTGAGCTCACCACGGTCCACCAGCATGAGCACGGGTTCTTCCGCGCGGAGCGGGAGCTGGCGCAGGGCATGGCGCGCGACCTTGTTGGCCAGTGCGTTCAGCTGGCCATAGCTCAGGGTGCGGCCCCTGTGCTCGATGGCAACGGCCGTGGGGGACGCCGCCACGACCCTCTCGAAGGCCTGGTGGATCGTCAGCTCCTGGCGCTGCTCGCTGTCCGTGGCGTTCTGCCCGCGGAGCACCCACTGCGCTTGTGCTTCTGAAAGGAAGGACAATGAAGTGGGGCTGCGCTCGAGGTCGCCCTCCAACTGGATGAGGAGTTGCTCGACGCAGGAGAGCAGGCGCTCGATGGCGGCGGGCTCGAACAGCTCCTCGGCGAAGTCCAGGTGCCAGACCAGGCCGCCGTGCTGCTCGCCAATTGAAACCACGAGGGGATAGTCGCGCTTCTCGTAGCGGGCCTTGAACACGGCGTTGATCAGCCGGTCATCGGAGGTATTGGCGCTGTTCGGGTAGTTCTCGTAGATGAACAGGCTGTTGAACAGCCGCTCCCCGTTGCGCTGGAGGCTCGCCAGGTCGATGGTGCTGCGCTGGTTGATGTCGTTGACGTCGCCCTGGAGCCGAAGCAGCTCCTCCCGCAAGGTCGAAGCGGAAGGCGTGTGCCGGACCCGGAGTGGAAGGGTGTTGAGGTGCAGGCCGACCGAAAGCTCGATGTGGTCCACCGGGAGGTCGCGTCCGGCCACCACGGTGCCGACCACGGTCTGGGTGCTGCGTCCGAAGATGCTGAGTGCCTTGTGCCATGCATACTGCAACAGCACGTTCGGAGTGACGCCGGCTTCTCGCGCCGTGCTCCTCAACCGATCCATCCGCGCGGGGCTGAGTGACAGGCCGCGCTGGCCCTGTCGTTGAACCCGCTTGCACTGGGCGATGTCGGTAAGCACACGGCCCTCCCGCAGCAGACCTCCGAGGTCGCAGCCGCCGTCGAGGTCGCTCAGGTAGGCACGCCAGAATGCCTCGTGCTCGCGGTGGTGACGCTGGAGGTAGCGCTGGCTCGCGGGGTAGCTGTCCACGGGCAGCTCGGGAGGTCTGCCCTTCACGAGGGCGCGATAGAACCCGTGCACGGTGTCCAGCAGGAGCGGGCTGCTCCAGCCATCGAGAATCGCGTGGTGCGTGTTGAAGAGGCAGGTGTAGGACGTCTCGCCGCGCTTGAGCAGGTAGACTCGGAAGAGGCTGCCGGCGCTCAGGTCATAGGGGGTGTTTCTGTCTGTTGCGAGCAATTGCTCGCAGGCCTCGTCCTGCAATGCCGGGCTCTGCCCGACGAGGTCCAGGTAGCGCCAGTTCAGTTGCCCTTTCCGGTCGACGACCTGGAGCATCTCCTCCTGCCAGTCGAAGCGAAGTCGCAAGCTGCTGTAGGCCCGTTGCGTCCAGCGCCAGGCGTCCTCGAGCAGCGCCGGGTCGATGGTGCAGGTGTACTCCCACACCGCCTGCACGCGGTAGGCCTCGTCGACGTGGGCCTGTTGCAGCGCGTGGTAGATGAAGCCCTGCTGCAGGCTGTTGGCGAGGAACACGTCCTCGATGTCGCGCTCCGCCTGAAGCCGCTCCAGCAAGGCTGGGGAGACGCGCAGGTCGAGGTCGCTGACGGTCAGGTAGCGGCGCGAGCACGACGCGGTCCGCTGAATGAGTTCCGCCAGGGACGCCTCGAACGCATGGGCAAGCCGCCGCGCTCGCTCCGGCTCGGTGCGACAGGTGAGGATGAAGCGCAGATGCCCGCCGGCGACCATCCCGGCGAGGTTGATGCTGTAGGGCAACAGGTTGTCGGGGTGCAGGGCGACGCCGCCGGACTCGTCGACAATCTGCCAGTCGCCATGCTCGCTGGACGCCTGGCCGACCTGTCCGAGGTAGTTGAAGCAGATGTGGGGCAGCTGTTTGAGGGAATAGCCGAACAGCGCGCCGTACCCCGCGCCCTTGTTGGGAATGGCGCGCTGCTGGTCCTTGATGGACTTGAGGCTGTCGAGCAGGTCTTCCCCGGCGGACAGCCGCACCGGGAACATGCTGGTGAACCAGCCGAGCGTGCGGCTGACATCCAGATGCTCGGCGATGTTCTCGCGCCCATGACCTTCCATCAGGATGTGGTGCACCGGGTCGCCCGTGACGGCGCGCAGGGCATGGGCGAACGCGGTGAGCAGCAGGTCGCCGACCTGGGTGTTGTAGGCCCGCGGGCAGTTGCGCAGCAGTTGGCGGGTCTGGAGCTCGCTGAAGGCGATGTGCAGTTCCACCGGCGCACCGCTCGGCGGTTGCTGGGCGGGGGGCTGGTAGTCGGCGAGCACGCCGCGCCAATAGGCGCGCTCGTCCTCGTGTCGCTGGGCGTACTCGGCCATGGCGCGTCCCCACTGACGCACGCTGGTGCCCTTGGCCCCGAGGGCTTCGCCCCGGCAGAGCGTGGCCAGATCCTCGGCCAGGATGCGCCAACTGACGCCGTCGACGATGAGGTGATGCAGGGCGAAGAACACCCGGCTGCTGCCGTCCTGGTAGCCGTCGAGATACCCGAAGCAGTGGGTGGGGCCATGTTCCAGGTCGAAGCCGCCTTGCCACTCGGTCAGCCGGTCCTGCAATGCCTGCTCGAACGCGGCGCTGCCCTGGGGGAAGCCTAGCGTGCGGACATCCAGATGCCGAAGGGACGCGGTCCCTGCGTCCCCGGTGTGGATCTGCGTGGGCTCGCCCGCCGGCGTCATCCGGTAGCGCAGGCTGAAGGCGTCATGACGCGCGACCAGGGTGTTCAGGTGCCCCTGGAGTTCATCAAGAGAAAGGGCGGGGGTCCTCACCAGGAAGGACTGGTTCCAGTGGTGCGCGCGGGGAAACCGATGGGCGAAGAACCAGGATTGGATTGGCGACAGGGGGACCTCGCCGGTGAGGGGGCCCTCCTCGCCGTGCGTGTTGGAGTCCTCCCGTGCCACCGCGTCGCGCAGGACCTGGTCATAGAAGCGCTCGATGGTCTTGTGGGCGAAGATGTCGCGGACGCTGAGTTTCACCCCGAAGTGCTGGCGCAGGCGGCCCACCATCTGGATGCTGACGATGCTGTCCATACCCAGGCGGAGCAGGTCGTCGCGGATGCCCAGCTGCTCCTCCGGCATTCCCAGGACCTTGGCCCAGATTGCGCGCAGCGATGCCTCACGTTCATCTCGCGGCTCCGCGCGCTGGGCACCGCCACCGAGGCCGGGGACTGGCAGGGCATTGCGGTCCAGCTTGCCGTTGGCGGTGAGCGGCAACTCGCGCAGGTGCACCAGCGCGGCAGGCACCATGTACTCCGGCAGGCTGGTGGCCAGCCGCTCGAGTAGGGCCTGCTCGTCCAGCGCCTGCTCCGCTACGTAGTAGCCCACCAGATACTGCGCCCCGTGACCTCCCTGCCCCTGGTTCTTGACCAGCACGACGCTCTGCTTGATGGCCGGATGACGCAGAAGGGCGTTTTCAATCTCCCCAAGCTCGACACGGTGTCCGCGCAACTTGACCTGGAAGTCGTTGCGGCCCAGGAATTCGATATACCCTTGCGCGGACCAGCGCCCGAGGTCGCCGGTCTTGTACAGTCGTCCCAGTGTCGGGTGTTCGATGTAGCGAGCGCGAGACAGCGTTTCGTCCCGCCAGTAGCCGAGCGCCACACCCATGCCACCGATGTGGATTTCACCCGTGACACCCACGGGGCAGTGGCACAGGGCCGGGCTGAGCACGTACATCTTCTGGTTGGGCATGGCCACGCCATAAGGGATGCTGGTCCATTCGGCGGGGACGGTCTCGACGGGGTACCAGATGGACCAGATGCTGCCCTCGGTGGCGCCGCCCATGCTCAGGACCTCGGCGTTGGGCGCGAGCGCACGGAGCTGATCGGGCAGCCGCGTGGGAATCCAGTCACCGCTGAGCATGAAGGCCCGCAGCGAGCTGGAGGTCTTGCCGCCGTGCTTCATGGCGTCGACCAGGAGGCCGGCCAACTGGGGCACGGTGTTCCACAGGGTGACTTGCTCACGCTCGATGGCCTCCAGCCACGCAGAGGGGTCCTTCGTGGCGCGTGGAGGCGTGAAGACGATCTGCCCGCCAGCGGCCAGCAGGCCGAAGAGGTCGTAGACGGAGAGGTCGAAGCTCAGCTCGGAGAGCGCCAGCACCTTGTCCGTTGGGCTCACCGCGAGGCGCTGATTCACGGCATGGATGGTGTTGAGCGCGCCGCGGTGGGAGATGGTGACGCCCTTGGGCTTGCCTGTGGAGCCGGAAGTGAAGATGACGTAGGCGACGGCATCGGCGTCGACCTGGGGCAGTGGCTGCGCTGGCGCCTCCTCGTCGGCGCGTGCCAGCAGTTCGTCGATCACCAGCAGGCGGTATCTGCCACCCAGTTGTGTCCGCACGTCGGTGTCGTCGTACTGCGCCTGGGAGACCAGTAGCAGTGATGCTCCAGCCTGGCTCAGGACGTCGCCCACCCGGCCGGCGGGCCATTCGCTGTGCATCGGCAGGTAGCCGTAACCGGCCTTCATGATGGCGCAGCAGGCCACCACCTGGTGGTAGCCCTTTTCGAGCAGGACGCCAATCAACTGGGGCCTGCTGCCGTCGGCCTCCAGGGTATCGCCGCCAAGCTGGTACAGCACCCGGGCCAGTCGCTCGGTGTGCGAGAGCAGCGTGGCGTAGGTGTAGCGTTCGTTCCTGCCCAGGTCGACCACGGCGATGGCGGACTCGAGCCCGCGTTCCCGGCAGCTGCGCTCGTAGACGCTGAACAGGGTGTCGTCACTGCGATCGAGGGTCGCCTGATTGGCCGCGTGGATGATGTCGCGGTCGCGGGTGGGCAGGTAGCGTTCGAAGGGGAGCTCCTCACGCCAGTCGTGCTCCGCCAGGTGTTCGATGAGCGCGCAGTAGAGCCGGTTGAGGTGTTCGATGTAGCCGGCGTCGAACAGTTGCTCCACGTACAGCCACTTGCTCATGAAGCGGTCGCCGACCTCAATGGCCTGAAGGTCGATCCATGCTTGGGACGTCTGAGCGCACCAGTAGCGCTGCTCGATGAGCTCGCTGTCCTCCAGGAAGGAGGTCCGCTCGAACTGGCGTGTCTGGTTCCCGACCACGCCGGTGAAGATGATGGGGGAGACCGCTTTGTGGGAGTCCAGGCCGTGCAGCCGGCTCAGCTCGCGCTGCACCTCGAGGCCGGAGTAGAGCGCGTGGGAGATGTCCTCCCACAGGACATCGTGGGTTCGGCGCAGGAGCGACTGCGCGTCTGGCCCTGTCTGGTCGAAATGGAACAGGGTGGTCGAGGTGAAGTCCCCGAGGATGGCCTCGACGTCGTCGCACACCGCGTAGCGATTGAAGAGCGTCAGGGTGATGAGGAACTCCCGGGAGCCCGAGAAGTAGGAGATCAAGCTCCCGAACAGGCCTAGCAGCGCGGAGGAATAGGAGACGTTGTTGCGCTGTGCCTGGGCCTTGAACCTTGCCCATGTCCCTGGCTCGACGTACAAGGTGTGTTCGGCGAAGCGCGGCTGCGTGATGCTCTCGGGGGATTGCTTGAAGGCGAGCGAGGGCCGAAGCGGTAGGGTTGGCAGCCGGGCTTGCCAGTAGGCCTTGTCACTCTGATACCAGCGAGATTCTTTGAGCAGGCTGGCGTAGTCCTGGTAGTCCTTGAACGTCACCCGCGGCAGCCTGGGGCGGATGTCCACGCCTCGGTAGAGGTCGTTGAGCAGACCCAGCAGCATCAGCCGGCTCTGCACGTCGAGGATGAGCAGGTCGATGCTGATATGCAGGACACAGCGGTCCTCGAAGCGGCTCACTTCGAAGGTGAACAGGGGGAACCGCTCCGCATCGTAGACATGATGAGAGAGGCGCGCGCGGACGGGTTCGAGCAGGGCCGGCGTGTAGCGCTGTGCCTCGAAGCGATGGACCCTGACCACGTAGGGAGGGATGTCTTCCAGGGGCAAGTAGCGCTGCCGAAGGTGCTCGATGGAGTACACCGTTCGCAGCACGTCGCACTCGGCGATCAACCGATTGAGCGCCGCCTCGAGTCTGTCGATGTCGAGCTGGGGATGGTGATACTCGTTGTAGATATGGTTGGCGACGTTGCCGATCTCATAGTGACCCAGTCGGCCAATGAGATAGGCCTTCTGGATTTCGGTCATGGCGAACCACTCGCCGCGCTCCGGCCTGGGCAGCAGCGGCAGCGCGGCCAGGTCCGCCTCGCCGGTCACCCCATGGAAGTCGCTGGGGGTGTACTCACCTCCCTGCTTTTCGAGGCAGTACGTCAGCAACGTGGAGAGTTGCCGATCGAGGGCCAGGAGGAACCTCTTGGTCAGTGGCATTTCCATGCGCGAGTCGAGCCGCAGGTGGAATCGACCGTTGACCACGAAGGCGAAGATGTTGAGGAGGGCGCCGCTCTGGTTGACCGAGGGCATGGCGTCGCCGCCGTCTTCCGGGACGAGCTGCCATGCGTCCGGGGGGGCGCCGTCCCTGTCCAACTGCCCCAGGTAGTTGAAGCAGATGGGGGGGAGGGACTGCTCGCCGTAGCCCAGCAGGCTCCCGAAGCCCAGGCCCTTCTCGGGGATTGCGCGCAGCGCCTCCTTGACCTGCTTCAGCCCTTCGCCGAGGTCGCTCGCGACGCAGAGGCGTACGGGATACAGGGTGGTGAACCAGCCCAAGGTCCGGGTGATGTCCAGCGTCGCGTCGAACTCCTCGCGGCCATGCCCCTCCACCATCAGGTGATGGATGGGATTGCCGTCCATTTCCCGCAGGGCGTAGCCGATGGCTGTCAGCAACAGGTCGTTGACCTGGGTGTGGTAGGCGCGATGGGCGCTGCGCAGCAGGACGTCCGTTTGCGCCGCGTCGAGGCTGAGCTGGCGCTGATGGGACGTACCGGGCGCGGGGGCATGGAGCCAGGGATGCTGGGACGGATGGTGGTCGGCGAGCAGCTTTCGCCAGAACTCCCGCTCGGCCGCGTGGAGCTCCTGGTAGCGCGCCACGCTGGCCACCCATTGGCGGTAGCTGCTTCCTTTCGCGCCAAGCGGGCGCTGCTCGTACAGGGCCTGGAGGTCGTCGATCAGGATGTGCCAGCTGACGCTGTCGACGATGAGGTGATGCAGGGCGAAGAACAGCCGGCAGCCCCCCTCGGCGTAGCCTTCCAGGAGGCCGAAGCAGTGCAGCGGGCCTTGGTGGAGGTCGAAGTGGCTCTGCCAGTCGGTCAGCCTTTGGTGCAGCTCCTCTTGGAAGGCGGCTGTGCCTTCGGCCGCCGCCAGGGTGCGGACGTCCAACCGGCGCAGTGGGGGAACGGGCGCGGAGGGGGCGTAGAACTGCCGCGGTTCACGCTGCCCGGGGATGGGCTCGTAGCGTAGACGGAAGGCGTCGTGGTGCAGCACCAGGGCTCGCAGCGCCTCCTCCAATCGCTCGGGAGCCAGGGGGGGCGTCTTCACCAGGAACGCCTGGTTCCAGTGGGCGGGCCGCGCGAAGTCCTGGGCGAAGAACCAGGACTGGATGGGGAGCAGTCCGAGCTCGCCCTCGAGCAAGCCTTGCTCGGTCACGGATTCCGAGGCGCGAGCCTGTTCGGCTTCCCGCGCCAGCAGGTGGTCGTAGAAGCGCCCCAACGTCTTGTGGGCGAAGACGTCCTTGACGGTGACCTTCAAGGCCAGCTGCTGGCGAAGGCGGCTGACCAGTTGGATGGCGATGATGCTGTCCATGCCCAGGCTGAACAGGTCGTCACGGATTCCCAGCCGGTGCGCTTCCAGTCCCAGGCGTTCGGCCCAGAGCGCGCGGAGCTGCTCCTCCCGCGGGTCCCGAGGGGGGACGTACTGCTCGCGCTCCGGCCGCCGTGGGGCGGGTAGGGCGTTGCGGTCAAGCTTGCCGTTGAGAGTCAGCGGAACATGGGGGAGGAACACCAGCGCACTGGGCACCATGTGCTGGGGCAGCTTCTCATTGAGGTGTCGCAGCAGCGCTGCTTCATCCAGCGGATGCGCGGAGACGTAGTAGCCGACCAGTACCTGGGCCGCGTCCGGATCGCCGGTGGGCGTACGGACCAGCGCCAGGCCCTGCTTGACCCCGGGAAACCGGGCCAGGGCGGCTTCTATCTCCCCCAGTTCCACGCGCTGCCCACGAATCTTGACCTGGAAGTCGTTGCGGCCGAGGTACTCGAGGTTGCCGTCCGGCAGCCAGCGGACCAGGTCGCCGGTGCGGTAGAGCCGTGAGCGGGAGGCGTCGCGCTCGCTCGGAGCGGCGAAGGGGTTGGGGATGAAGCGCTGCGCGGTGAGCTCGGGGCGATTCAGATACCCCCGTGCTAGTCCGACTCCGCCCAGGAACAGCTCACCGATTGCGTGGATGGGCAGGGGCCGAAGGGCCTCGTTGAGGACGTAGACCTGGGTGTTGTCGATGGGCTTTCCAATGGGGACGGAGTCGAGCGCGCGGTCCGTGCAATCGAAGTGCAGCACGTCGATGGAAGCCTCGGTGGGGCCATAGAGGTTATGGAGCCGCACCGCTGGCAGCAGCGCATGGGTGTCCCGCACCTGATTGAGGGGCAGGGCCTCGCCGCTGCAGAAGATGTAGCGCAGGCTCGACAGGGGCGACGGCGTCGCGCGGGCCCGCAGGCTGTCCAGGAAGACGCCGAACATCGACGGGACGAAGTGAACGACGCTGATCGACTCCCGTTCCATCAACCCGAGCAGGTAGTCGACGTCCTTGTGGCCCTCCGGCTCTGCGAAGACGACACAGGCGCCATACCAGTTGGCCCAGAGCAACTCCCAGACCGACACGTCGAAGACGTACGTGGTCTTCTGGAGGATCTTGTCGGTCTCCTGCAGTGGGTACTGCTTGTTCATCCACTGGAGGCGGTTGACCAGCCCCGTGTGCTCGGACATCACCCCCTTCGGCTTGCCAGTGGTTCCGGAGGTGTAGATGACGTAGGCGAGCGCCTCGCCGTCGATGACGGAGGCGGGGTTGTCGCGGGGGTGCTGTGCGAGCGTGGCGCGGGTGCTGGCGCTGTCGATGGCGAAGACGTGTGCGCTCGGCTGGCGGTCGCGCCAGGAAGGAAGGTGGCGCTCCTGGGTGAGCAGCACCGGAGCCCGCGTGTCCTCGAGGATGAAGTCCCGTCGCTCTGGGGGGAAGCTGGGGTCGATGGGGACGTAGGCGCAGCCTGCCTTGAGGATGCCCAGCACCGCGACCAACATGTCCTCGCTGCGGTCCAGGCAAAGGCAGACGAGGCTTTCTGGCGCCACTCCGCCTTCGGTCCGCAGCCAGTGCGCCAGTTGGTTCGCTCGCGCATTCAGGTCCCGGTACGTGAGGCGCGTGTCCTGATAGATCACCGCGAGATTGTCCGGAGTCCGCAGCACCTGCCGCTCGAAGAGCTGGGCCGCGGTCAGACCACCCTCGAAGGCGGCCTCCGTCTCGTTCCAGTCCACCAGGATTCGCTGCCGCTCGCTCGGGCTGAGGAGGCTCAGGTGATGGATCGGCTGGTGGACGCTGTTGGTCGTCAGGTTGGAGAGCAGCGTCTGGTAGCCGTCGAGCAGTGCCTGGATGAACGCTTCCTCGAAGCTGTCGCGGGCATAGGTCACGGTGAACGAGACGTGCTCGCGGTGCTCCCGGGCCACCAGGGTGATTCCGAACTTCTCCGCCAGATCCGGGTGAGGCAGCACTTCATAGGAGATGCTCGCCGGGAAGCGATCGACCGGCTTGAAGTTGTGCAGGGTGAAGAGCACCTGCATCAGCTCGGATAGCTCCTCGCTGTTGCCCATCTGCTCCGCCAGCATGTTGACGTTGAGCTGGTGGTGCTGGTTCAAAAAGAGCAGTTCCTGCTGTACGCGCTCGGCGTTCCACAGGAAGCTCTCGCTGGCCTGGTACTCGGGGACCAGCGGCAATGTGTTGATGAAGGGACCGATGGCGTGACGGAACTCGTCGGGGCGGTTGGCCACCGTCAGGCCGATGGGGAAGCCGGGCTCGCTGTTCGAGAAGGTCGCCAGGGTTTGGTAGAGGGCGGTGAACAGGAGGGAATACAGCCCCAGGTTGTGTCCGCTGGCGACGCCCCTGAGCCGCTGGCAAGTGTCGGCGTCGAGGGTGAAGGTCAGGGTGCCGGCGTGATTCTCCTGGGACGCCAGCACCTTCTTTCGTTTGAGCTGGAGCTTCTGCGCTTGCTCCAGCTTGCGAACCAGGACCCGTCGGGCCTCACGATAGGTGGGGCTGTCGCACTCCACCTGTTGGTAGGCGGCGTGGTCGAAATAGTCGAGCGCCCGGCCGGCATCATCCGGACTGACTCGCATCGCGCCGTCGCCAGACGCCTCGTAGCAGGCCATCAACTGCTGGACCAGCAGCTCCGCGGAGTAGGCATCGGAGAGCAGGTGGTGGTGGCAGAGGCTGACGACGACGTCCGGGGTCCCCGTCACTTCCAGCACCTCGGGGCGGAGCAGCGGCGCGCCGGGCTCGAATCCCATCCGGGCTCGCGCTTCGCAAGCCTGGCTTAGGGCGACCGACTCCACCCGGACATGCTGGATGGGGTGCTGCGCCAACTCCCAGAACGTGAAGCTCAGGTCCTCCGCGACGCTCATGCGGAGGATGGGGTGTCGTTCGAGCAGTGACACCAGGGCCGCGTCGAGCCGCTCCAGGTCGGCGTGCTGGAGCCGGACGAACAGCGGAATGGTGTAGGTGTAGGGGAGCCCGTCTATCCGACTCTGGAGGTACATCCCCTTTTGGATGGAGTGCAGCGCGCGTGGTCTCTGCCCAGCCGGCAGCTTGAGGTACACGCTGTCGCGGGCGCGCTGCGCCGAGTCGATGCCGTTGAGCGCAAGCAGGTCAAGGAGTTCGCCCTTGTGCTGCCGGACCTGTTCCTTGAGCGCATCGGGAAAGCCCGTGTCCTTCGGGACACTGTAGCCTAGCTGGCCGCCGCCCTTGAGCCACAAGACGATGCCGTGTGCCTTCAGTTCGCCGAGCAGTTGCAGCAAGACCATTAGAGTTCCCCCTCTTCACGCGTCGCGGCTTCGGGCGCGGGGACGAAGGCCCGCGCCAAGGCGCTGATGGTGTTGTGCTGATAGATGTCTTTGAGCTTGATGTTCAGCCCCAACTCGACATTGAGCGCCCTGACCAGACGCATGGCGGACAGGGAGTTACCGCCCAGGCTGAAGAAGCTCTGGTCGGTGCTGACGGAGTCTTCCGGGAGGTCCAGCGTCTTCTGCCAGATGCTCGCAAGGATGGCTTCGACGGCGTTCTTCGGCGCCACGCGGGGCATGCTGAAGTCGATGGTGGGGAGCCGGTCGACGGCGAGCTTGCCGTTTGGCGTCAGCGGCAGGCTCTCCAACAAGTGGTAGAATTCCGGCAGCATGTAGTCGGGCAGCACGCTGGCCAACTCCCGGTTGAGCGCGCCGCGGAGCGCCTCGCGCTGGAGTGGGCTGTCCGGCTGCGCCTGCGCGCTCGGCTCAATGGGGCCCACGGCCATGCCGTAGATGCTGCGTTCGGTCAGCTTCACGCCGAGCATGCAACTGCCGAGCTCTCGTTCATGGAGCTCATCCGCGAGGCGCTGGGACAGGTACCCGGCCGACACGAGCATCTGGATGCTCTCGTCACCCTCGAACACGACGGCGTACTGGGCCTGACGAAGGATGGCGTGGGCGTCAGCGACCTTCCCGGGGATGGCACCGTGGCTCACGGGGAACCGGCCTGGGCCCGCCACCTCGGCGTAGCTGCGCCCGTCCTCGGCTTTCTGGAAGCAGCGCGGGACCAGTGGCGCTGGCTCGAAGCCACTACCCTCACCACCAAGGATGATCCGGCAGACGACGGTGTTGTCCGTGTCGAGCGGATGCTCCATGAGCACGACTTCGTGCGCGATCCGCTGCTCCCTCAGACGCTCGCTCAGGAAGCGAAGGATGTGCCCGAGCTCGAGCAATGCCAGGCGCCGGGACTGTGCGCCGTAGAGCGGCGTGATGGCCGGCCAGTGGATGCTCAGGGCGAGCTGATCGCGGTCATCGTCGTCGAACAACTCGGCGGAAGCCCCCTCGACGTTACACAGCTGATGTCGCACCGGGTGGAAGTAGTACGAACCCCGGGGGAGGCCGGCCGTGGCGCTGCCGAGCTTCAACCAGGAGCGGACCGGATAGGTGCTGCCAGCCGAAGGGTAGCGGTACTTGGGCAGGGCCCGGCCCTCCAGGCGCATCGCTGCCAGCGGCGTGAGCAATGCCGCGAGCGTGGTCCAGTCGAGCTCCCGGTGGACGAGCGAGAGCATGGGCTGCCGGGCGCCAAGTGTCTCCTGCACGGCCTCGAGCAGTGAGGCAGACTCCATGGGGCGTGAGAGGAACTGACGGTAGCTCTTCCGAAGGCACCATGCGCCTTCGTCCGGCACGATGGGCAGGGGGTGCTGCGTGGTCGCGTCATCCAAGAGGCCGTGAGAGGCCAGCAGGAAGCTGTCCAACTGGATGTGTTCCGCTGGGCGGTCGGGCTCGGGAGTGGGCACCAGGTATGCCACCACGTGCTCCCGACCCTTGCTCTTGTGGATGCGCACGACGGCGCTGTCCACGCCGGGGACCTGGCACAGCTTCGCTGAAATCTCTTCCAACTCGACGCGGTAGCCGTTCAGCTTCACCTGGAAGTCGTTGCGACCGAGGAACTCGATATGTCCCGCGCGGGACCAGCGACCTTGGTCCCCGGTTCTGTACAGCCGGCCAAGGTGGGGGTGTTGGATGAAGCGCGCTTCGCTCAGGGCTGGGGCCCGCCAGTAGTTGAGCGCGACCCCCTCGCCACCGATGTAGATTTCACCGGTGACTCCGACTGGGCAGTGCTGCAACTGACCGTCCAGCACATACATGCCTTGGTTGGGCATTGCCGTGCCGTAGGGAATGCTGCTCCAGGACGGGTCGACCTGCGCGATTTCATACCAGATGGACCAGATGCTCCCCTCAGTGGCGCCTCCAAGGCTCATGACCAGGCTGTTGGGGCACTGGCCACGAATGCGGCCAGGGAGGCTGGTGGGAATCCAGTCACCGCTCAGCAGGAAGAGCCGGAGGGACGCGAGCCGTCCGGTGCTGCCAGAGGCTTCGTCGAGCAGCAGACCCGCTAGTTGAGGCACGGTGTTCCAGAGCGTGATTCCGTGCTTCTCCACGAGCTCCAGCCAGTGGGCGGGGTTCTTGGTTTCGGCCTGGATGGGGAAGACGATGTTTCCGCCCGCCGCCAGCACGCCGAACAAGTCGTAGACGGAGAGGTCGAAGCTGAGCTCGGACAGGGCGAGCACGCTGTCACGGGAGGAGACCATGAACCGGCTGTTGATGGCGTCAATGGTGTTGACCGCGCCCCGGTGGCTGATGGTCACGCCCTTGGGCTTTCCTGTCGAGCCGGAGGTGAAGATGACGTAGGCGACGTCGTCCGGGTGGACGTCTGGCAGTGTCTGCTCGGAAGAGGCGAGCGGTGCCTGAGCCTCGCTCGAGACGAGCGCATCGAGGTCCAGCAACTGGTACCTACCGGCGAGGGCCTGGATTTCGTCGCGCTTGAGCTGTGCCCGCGAGGCAAGGATGACGGGCGTATTGGCCTGGACCATGACCTCGTCGATACGCCCTGCAGGCCACTCGCTGTTGAGCGGCAGGTAGGCCGCGCCCGACTTCATGATGGCCAGCGTGGCGACCACCTGGAGATAGCCCTTCTCTGAGAGCACGGCGATCAGCGCCGTGGGCGACCGGCGTCGCAGCGCCGCGAGTTGGAGGGCCAGGCAGTGGCTATCCCGATGGAGCTGGCCATGGCTGAAGGTGCGCCCCAGGGCGACGTCCGTCACGGCGGTCCTGGCTTCCCAGCCCTGTCTGGAGAACTCCTGCTCGTAGCGCCCGAAGAGGGTCTGACTGGCACGCGGCTGCCGCGCGCTGTTGGCTTCGTGGATCAACACAAGGTCATGCGCGGGTGCCTCGATGGCCGGGAAGGCCGCTGCCTCCCAGTCCAGTCGAGCCAGCCCCTCGATGGCGGCGCAGTAGGCCGAATGCATGTCGGAGATGACCTGCTCGTCGAAGAGCTGCTCGACGTAGTCCCACTCGGCGACGAAACCGTCGTCGGTCTCGTAGGCCTTGTTGTCGAGCCAGACCTGGGCCGTCTGCGAGATGGCGTAGTCGATGCCGAGGTAGCTGTCTCCCAGCGGCAGCTCGAACATGCTCGCCTTGCCCTTCATGCCGAGCACGCTGGTGAGCACCGCTGGGGCAATCACCTTGTTGCCAGGGATTCCGCGCTGCATCTTCAGCAGACGCTGGAAGTCGATGCCATCGAACAGGTTGTGCTCGATGTCCTGCAACAGCGCGTCGTGAACACCGCGCAGCTTTTCGACGATGGTCTTTCGGGGCTCAAGGCGGTAGTCGAAGAGTTCAAGGACGGTGAAGTCGCCGATGATGCCATCGATGTCGGCGTGCAGCGGGAGCCGGTTGAACAGGGTCAGGTTGACGCACAGCCGCTCCTGTCCGCTCCAGCGGCTCAGGACCTGGCTGTAGAGCTCCAGAATCAAGGCCGTCGGGCTGATTCCGTGTCGCCTGCACCTGGCCAGCAGGCTCTCCCACACCGAGGTGGGGATCGTCCGGCTCATCCGCTTGAAGTGGGGCTTGACGATGCTCGAAGGATGGACCGCGAGGGGGAGCTTCAGCTCGAGCTCGTAGGCATCTGCCTTGCCCTCCCAGTATCGGCGCGCCTTGGCGAACAGCTCGCCCTCCCGGATTCGTTCATAGGCCAGGACGTAGTCCCGGTACGTGACGCCGAGGCAGGGCAGCTGCTGGGTGGGGGACTGATACAGCTGGCTCCACTCCTCGAAGAGGATGCGGAAGCTGGCCATGTCGATGATGATGGCATCAAAGCTGATGTGCAGCCGATAGACGCCATCCAGCCGGCTCACGACGATGTCGAAGAGCGGGTACTGGTCGGGATCATAGACCTTGTGGGAATACCGGGCACGGAGCTCCTCCAGCTCCGCCATGCTCCGCAGTTCGTGGACGGCGATGGCGTAATGGCCGTGCTCGCGCAGGAAGTGTTGCTGCCCGTCGTTGAACTGGGTGCGCAGCGCTGGATGGCGCGCGATGAGTCGGTTGAGTGCCGCCTCGAGCCGTGCCGGGTCGAGGCGCCTGTAGCGGAACTCACTGTAGACGTGGGTCGAGATGTTGCTGAGTTCGAAGCTGTTGAAGCGGCCGAAGTAGTAGCCTTGTTGTACGTTGTTCAGTGGGAATGGGCTGTGCAGCGCCTCCTCGTCGATGCCGTGGATGAGATGGTCCTGGTAGGCGAAACGTCCCAGGCTCGCGCTCACCACGTCGGAGAGTCGCTCGATGGTCCTGGCATCGAAGATGTCGCGGATCGTGATGTTGGCCTTCAGCGCGCTGTTGATGCTGTTCATCAGGCGTATGGCCGAGATGCTATTGCCGCCCAGGCTGAAGAAGCTGTCGGTGATGCCGATGCGCTGCTCCGGCGCCTCGAGAACCTTCGCCCAGAGTCCGTGCAGGTGCCGGTGCAGCTCGGTCGCGGGGGGGACGTGGACGCCGGTCCTCGCGAGGGAGGGT
>NZ_JABFNS010000369.1 GCF_013116825.1 Myxococcus xanthus | reverse complement strand
GAACAGTGATCGCCGAACGGTCCCACTCACCCCATACATCTTTCGGCAGCACGGAGGCATTACCGACAAGCTCATCAAAGGCGATGAATTTGCCGCCCTCTTCATTCACAGCAAAGCCGTTCATCACGGCCATGTTTTTATGCTGTGAATCCCAGCGGCGGCGGGCGTTAAGGATTAGCGCCTGCTGTTGTGGTGTAAACTTTAACATTCGTTTTTTACTTATGCCTTGGCGTACGGAGTGGAGAGGATCACCACGTCAGCGAAACCTTCCGCCGCCAGAGTGCGCCCTGCTTTTTCGTCAAACGTTGCGATGACCTGATTACCGGTCGCCGCGGCTTTGAACACGCCGCCGGCGCCGACAGTCAGCTCCTCGCCTACGGTGTAAGC
>NZ_JABFNS010000368.1 GCF_013116825.1 Myxococcus xanthus | reverse complement strand
GACCGTCAGTAGCCAGGCGTGGACACTCAACCTCTCCGGTTCCCGTTACTTTATCGAACAGCCGCCGCTCACCAGTTATGACGAGCTTGATCGTCGGATGCGTGCGGGCGATATCACGGTGGCGATTGAGATCCCGCCCAATTTCGGGCGCGATATCGCGCGTGGTACGCCTGTGGAACTCGGCGTCTGGATCGACGGAGCGATGCCCAGTCGTGCCGAAACGGTAAAAGGTTACGTGCAGGCAATGCACCAGAGTTGGCTTCAGGATGTGGCGAGCCGACAATCGACACCCGCCAGCCAAAGCGGGCTGATGAACATTGAGACGCGTTATCGCTATAACCCGGACGTAAAAAGCCTGCCAGCGATTGTTCCGGCGGTGATCCCGCT
>NZ_JABFNS010000367.1 GCF_013116825.1 Myxococcus xanthus | reverse complement strand
CTCAACTACTCCAAGCGCGGGCGGCAGATGCAGCTCGTCATCCCAGGGGCCTGAGCCCCCGGTTCGCGCGCCCGTCAGGCGAAGCCCGCCTCGGCGAAGGTCGCCATCCCCGACAGGCACTCGCAGGCCGCCCGCACCACCGCGACGGCCAGCGTCCCTCCCGTGCCCTCGCCCAGCCGCATGCCGAGCGACAGGATCGGGTCGAGCTCCAGGTGGGCGATCATCCGGAGGTGGGCGGCCTCGGCGCTCTGGTGGCCGGCCTGGGCGTGCTCCAGGGCCCCAGGCACCGAGGCCGAGAGCGCGAGCGCCGCGGCCGGGCAGATGAAGCCGTCGATGATCGTGGGGATGCCGCGCGCGCGGCATCCCCACGATCATCGACGGCTTCATC
>NZ_JABFNS010000366.1 GCF_013116825.1 Myxococcus xanthus | reverse complement strand
ATCTGCTGTTTTTCCACCGCCGTTTACGCTGCCTACTAATCGTCGATCTAAAAGTGGGCAAATTCAGCTATAGCGATGCCGGACAGATGAATATGTATCTCAACTACGCCAAAGAGCACTGGACGCTACCGGATGAAAATCCGCCCATCGGTCTGGTTCTCTGTGCAGAGAAAGGAGCCGGAGAAGCACATTATGCTCTGGCAGGTTTGCCTAACACCGTTCTGGCAAGCGAATATAAGATGCAACTACCTGATGAGAAACGACTCGCAGATGAACTCGTTCGAACACAGGCGGTGCTAGAGGAAGGCTATAGACGCCGTTAATTTCAGCGGTTTCGAATTCTGCAGACAGTGTCTGCAGAATCTTTAAAACGAACTAAGTTTTAAGC
>NZ_JABFNS010000365.1 GCF_013116825.1 Myxococcus xanthus | reverse complement strand
TTTCACCACAGCGCCCTGGGGCGCCTTCTCCAGGGAGGGGAGGCGATGGACGCTGCGGGGCTGACGGCCCGCCTGCAGGCGTTCTGCTGCGCGGATATTGCGCTGCAAACCCCCGGCGTTGCCGACAGGCAGCCCTGGCAGGCACCGCAGGAGGTGTTGCCGCCGCTGTCGGCGCGGATGCTGCGGCGTTCGATCGTCGATGACTGGCGGGTCACCAGCTATTCCGGGCTACAGCAGCATGGCCACAGCCCGGCGCAGGATTTACTGCCCCGTCTTGACGTTGACGCCGCCGGCGTGGGGGAGGTGGTGGTGACGGAGCCGCAGCTCACTCCGCATCAGTTCCCGCGCGGGGCGTCGCCGGGGACATTTTTGCACGGCCTGTTTGAAGAC
>NZ_JABFNS010000364.1 GCF_013116825.1 Myxococcus xanthus | reverse complement strand
GCCTCGCCCTGCGTGACCTCGATCGACGCCCCGTGGCGCTCGGCCAGCGCCCGGGCGGCGGCCTCGATCTCGGCGGGCCCGAGATCGTTGGCGGGGGTGTTGATCAGGTCGCGGCCCATCGCCACCGCGGCGGCGACCCGCTCGACCTCGGCCCCGTCGATCCCGGCCGGCGCCGCCAGCCGCGCCTTCGTCCCCCCGGCGGTCCGGTACCGGCCGAAGCGGTAGCTGCCCATCAGCCAGGCCAGCGCGGCCTCGGCCGGGTCGGGGGTCGCGAACAGGTCCTGGGCGGCCCGATGCAGCGGTCCGCGATTGCCCTTGATGACCAGGGCATAAGCGCCGCCGCGCGCGCGGATCGCCTGGGCCGTGGCTCGGTTGCCGTGCAGGGCATCGGC
>NZ_JABFNS010000363.1 GCF_013116825.1 Myxococcus xanthus | reverse complement strand
CTGCGGAACTGCACGGGAAGTACCCGCAGGACTGGCTGCTCAACAACGAGATTTTCCTGCTGCTGGGGCGTTGAGCCGGGTCCCGGCCCAGGCCGGACCGCCAGTCGGCCGATGCCGCCCGGGCGGTCCCGTCAGGCCTGCAGCCAGTTCTTGACGCGGCGCTGCCAGTGGGAGGGAATCCTGCGCGCGACGCCGCGCAGCACCGGCAGGGACCGCAGGTACACCACGGCCGAGAGCAGGCCCGATTTCGCGGCGGCCGCGGGCGTCTCCTGCGGCAGATAGCGCTGCAGCTCCAGTGCGGACAGGGGCTGCGCGGGTGCCGCCGCGGGAATGTCCGCCAAGTAGTCGCCGTCGTAGCGGAAGGGAGCGGACGGCACGTCGCCGGGCAGGGC
>NZ_JABFNS010000362.1 GCF_013116825.1 Myxococcus xanthus | reverse complement strand
GCAGTATGCCGATCGTCCAATTATCACGATGTCGATGGCAAAAACTGGCGTAATTTCTCGTCTGGCTGGTGAAGTATTTGGCTCGGCGGCAACTTTTGGTGCGGTAAAAAAAGCGTCTGCGCCAGGGCAAATCTCGGTAAATGATTTGCGCACGGTATTAACTATTTTACACCAGGCATAAGCAATAATATTTCGGCGGGAACACCCTCCCCGCCGAACTAAAAAATATATTCAATCGTATTTAATAAAAATATTTCGTGAGTCTCTGTGCGCTAATTCTCCATTTGACGTAGGGAAAATCACATCTGAATCAGGAATTAACAATGAAACCTGTAAAACCACCTCGTATTAATGGACGAGTGCCGGTCCTGTCGGCACAGGAAGCGGTGAAT
>NZ_JABFNS010000361.1 GCF_013116825.1 Myxococcus xanthus | reverse complement strand
TGTCACGATAGCCGCCCTGGGCGAGGGCCGCGCCCATGCGCAGCTCGGAGCGGCCGTCGTTGTAGTCCCAGCAATTGTCCATGAAGGTGATGCCGCGATCGACGCCCTCGTGGATCAGCCGGGTCGCCTCGTCGTCGGTCACCGCGCTCTTGCCGAGGTGGAACCCGCCCATCCCGATCGCCGAGATCTTTTCCGACGTCCGACCGAAGGTGCGATAGAGCATCTCGCCCCGGAGTTCGCCCGGATCGGTGATCAGCGGCAGGTCGGCCGGGTCCTGCGGCCGGGCGTTCGGAAGCGGCGGGACGCTCACGGCCGCACCTGCGCTGCCGGCGCCCGCGAGACTGGTGCCCGTAAGCCCCGCGCCGAGCACGGCGCCTTGAAGGAAGCTGCGG
>NZ_JABFNS010000360.1 GCF_013116825.1 Myxococcus xanthus | reverse complement strand
GATGGGTATAAGAGACAGGGATGGAGGCATTGTCTAGAAATAATAATCCGCTCCACGGTTCGAGCCTAAAAGCGATTTTCCTTGTGGTTGCATCAACTGGAAGGTTTTTTAATGCCTCTGCAGTTTCTCTTGTGCCGTAATTTATGTTGCTTTGTGTCCCTGGGCATCGGTCAGTTCCAGGGGAGAGTCGATCTGGTCGCGCTGGTACCGGTAGATGCGACTATCCCCTGGCTGCTGCATGCCCTGCACGGTGGCCAAAGGCACGAAGCTGCCCGGCTCGTAGACGAACAGGCTGGCTTTGCCCCCGCGCTGGCTGTGCACCATGAGGTCGCCGTCCCACAGGTAGCGCGTGGTGCCGAAAGCATCGGCCTTGGCCACACGCCGGCCGAGCGC
>NZ_JABFNS010000035.1 GCF_013116825.1 Myxococcus xanthus | reverse complement strand
GGAGAGGGGGCGGGCGGCACCTGCGCGGACAGGGCGTCGAGGGCGTTGAGCGTCTTCATGTGCGCGGGTTCGCATACACCAACGCGCCGGTGGATGCAGCGCCCGTGGCCGGGTAGAACCCGGTCGTGATGCGTCTCAAGCCCTCTTGTGTCCTGCTCCCGTCGCTCCTGCTGCTCGGCAGCGCCTGCATCGTGGAGGCGCCCGGCGGCGCGAGCGCGCAGGAGCGGCGCGCGGCCACCGTCACCCAGGTGCCCCCCCTGTCCGTGAAGAGCGGCGCCAACCTGGGCGGCAAGGTGGAGCTGGTGGGGGCCACGGTGGAGCCCGGCCGGCTGACGCCCGGAGACCAGGCGAAGGTGGCGCTCTACTTCAAGGTGCTCCAGCCCATGGACGACGACTACCTCATCTTCGTCCACGTGGAGGACGCGGACGGCCGCGCCGAGCGCATCAACGTGGACCACAAGCCCGCGGGCGGCATGCTGCCCACGTCGCAGTGGAAGCCCGGTGAGACGGTGAAGGACGAGTTCCCCATCTACGTGCCGCCCGGCTCGACGGCCCGCGCGCTGAACATCTGGCTGGGGTTCTGGGAGCCGCGCACGGACTCCCGGCTGCGCATCCTCAACCCGAACGCCGTGCGCAACGACGGCAAGGACCGCATCCTGCTGGGCCAGGTGCCCGTGGCGCGTTGAGTCGCGGTTGAGCGGGCACCTGGGCGCTGCTGGCTACTGGCAGTTCGGGGGCCCCATGCAGGAGTAGGTCGCGGTGAAGCCGGCCCTCATCGTGGTGGCGTTGACGCGGGTGCAGGTGCCCTGCGTCGTGACGACGTTGCAGAGCCCCCGTGGACACGCCTGTTCGGCGAGGACCAACGCGTTTTCCTCCGCCAGGGACCATGCGGCCGGGCAGTTGAAGCCGGAGGCATAGCCCTGGGATGTGCGCTGCGTGCTCTCGCAGGTACACGGCGTCGTCGTCGGACAGTAGGTCCTGCTCCCGTTGCACTCCACCCAGCCGCCGTTGTCCGCGCCGGAGGCACAGATGCCGCTCGCGGAGGCGCAGGTGATGGACGTGCCATCCGCACACTGCTGGCTCACCTGACAGGAGAGCTCCGCTTCGCTGCTGCCCAGTTCCAGGGACTCCTCGTGCGCGTCGCCCAGGTTGCAGGCGGACAGGACCAGGGCTGTGACTGCCGCCAGGACGCTTCGTTGCCAGTGCCTACCGGTTTGCATTTGCATGCCGGAGACACTAGGGCCGTGAAGCAAAGCCCCTCCATCGTGGAGAACCGCAGTTCCCACGCCGAGGAGGGGGTTCCACGCGCTGACTTCAGAGGGAAAACGCCGGAGCGGCCGTGTAAGCCGAGTTCTGTTCCCACCCCTTTCGGGATGGGCGGTGAACATTCGTCTAGGGCCCTGGTTGCCCAGGGGCCTCATCAGCGAGCAACCCGAACGCATGGGACGGGCCATCCCTGTCCTCCGTACGGCGAGGACGCGCTCCTATTGGCTCTTGCTCCAGGTGGGGTTTACCGAGCCGTCCGAGTCACCCCGGACGCGGTGCGCTCTTACCGCACCGTTTCACCCTTACCCGCCCCTTGCGGAACGGGCGGTCTGTTTTCTGTGGCACTTTCCTGCGAGTCGCCTCGACTGGCCGTTAGCCAGCACCCTGCCCTCTGGAGCTCGGACTTTCCTCCCGCCACCCATGACTGCGGTGACCGGCGTTCACCCGGGCCGCTCCGGCACCTTGCGCTTACAACAGCCGGGCAGGGGCGGTCCACTCCAGGGCGTCCACCGGGCTCAGGAACGTCCGCTTCCGCGCGCGCAGGCGGCGGCCCGCTCGAGGAGCAGCGCGCGTTCCCGCGCGTTCCCCGTGAGAGCGGCGGCCTGCTCGAACTCCGCGCGGGCCTCGTCGAGCCGGCCCAGCTTGCCGAGCAGGTCTCCGCGGACGCTGGGCAGCAGGTGGTAGCCCTGGAGTGACGGCTCCGAGGTCAGCGCGTCCACGAGGGCCAGCCCCGCCTCCGGGCCGAACGCCATGGAATGGGCGACCGCCCGGTTGAGCTCCACGACAGGGGAGGGGACGGCCTGGGCCAGGGTGTCGTAGAGCGCTGCGATGCGTGCCCAGTCCGTGGCCTCGGCCGTGCGCGCGCGGGCGTGGCAGGCGGCGATGGCGGCCTGGAGCGCATAGGGGCCCTGGGCGCCTCCCAGCGCCTCGGCGCGTTCGAGCGCCGCGAGGCCCCGGCGGATGAGGAGCTGATCCCAGAGGGCCCGGTTCTGTTCCAACAGGAGGACGGGCTCGCCCTTCGGCCCGACGCGCGCTCGTGAGCGGGACGACTGAATCTCCATCAAGGCGACGAGGCCATGGACCTCCGGCTCCTTCGGCGCGAGCCCCGCCAGGATTCGGCCCAGGCGCAGGGCATCCTCGCAGAGCGCGGGGCGCATCCAGTCATCGCCGGCCGTCGCCGCGTAGCCTTCATTGAAGACGAGGTAGATGACCTCGAGAACGGTCGACAGGCGGGCGGCCAGTTCCTCGCCTTCGGGGACTTCGAAAGGGACGTGTGCCTCCGCGAGCGTGCGCTTGGCCCGGACGATGCGCTGGGCCACGGTGGGGATGGGGACGAGGAAGGCGCGGGCAATCTCCTCGGTCGTCAGGCCTCCGAGCAGCCGCAGCGTGAGCGCCACCCGTGTCTCCTTGGAGAGCACCGGGTGGCAGGAGACGAACATCAATCGCAACAGGTCATCGCCCACGACGTCGTCGAGCGCGGCGTCCAGGTCTGGAGCGGCCGAGCCTTGCAGCGACTCCAGTTCGTGACCGAGTTCCTCGTGCTTGCGCTCGAGGAGCTTGCCCCTGCGCAGTTCGTCGATGGCGCGGCGCTTGGCGGTGGCCATGAGCCACGCGCCCGGGTTGTCCGGGACGCCCGTCGCAGGCCACTTCTCGAGCGCGACGACGAGCGCGTCCTGGGCGAGTTCCTCCGCGCGGCCCACGTCGCGCACCATCCGCGCGAGGCTGGCGATGAGGCGGGCGGACTCGATTCTCCAGACTGCTTGAATGGCCCGCTGTGTCTCGGTGGAAGCCGTCACGTGCGCAACTCAATCATCGTTCGCTCGCGGCACAAGGGGCGTGCTCGCCCGGCATTTTCTTTTTGAAAGTGCGGCGTGTACCCGTCGGCGGGCCATGCGGCGGCTTGGACACCCAGCGGGTCGCCGGTCCGTGCCGAACTCGCGGCATGGTTGGAGGCGGGCTTCACGCTGCGTACAGGGAAGACGCGGGTGATGCACCGGGGTAGAGCACCGAGGGCCTTCCTGACTTCCGCGCGCATCTGCTGGGGCGCATCGCCTGGGTTGCGCACCTGTATCCAGTCCGAGGCCCGAAACCGCGCGCCACCTTCGACCAGATTGCGTGGGACTGACGCCCACGCCTTTCGACTACCCGACGGGCCAGTAGAGCTTTTTCAGGGGGACCAGCGCCCGCGTCTCTGCGTCGAGGTTCTCGTACTGCTCGACCAGAAGCTCACGAAGGTCGGAGAGCGTGAGAAGTCGGAGCGGAACCGAGGAGCGGTCTGCTTCATAACGCGCATCCTTGGTGAATCCGCCAGTGCTGACGTAGAGGCAGCGGTCGCCCTGTTTGCGGCCCCCGAGAAACGCACGAATCGACTGGGAGTTCATGGACTCGCCTACGCGGTGCTTCACCTCACAAAAGATGCGGGGTTCCTGGAGGCCCAGCCCGTCAGGCGAAGCGAAGATGTCGACACCTCGGTCCGCGCCAGGTGCGGCGACGCGCGTGCGGTAGCCCATGGCGCGGAGGATGCCCGCGACGAGTTCCTGCATCTCGCTCCAGTTGAGCCTTGCGATACGGTCCTCGATGAACTGTTCGGCCCTTTCGAACTGCTCCTCCCGGAGCACCGCTTCCGTGCCCTCGTCGCTGTCCACGGCAGGGGCCGGCGTGGGTGGCAGGGACGCTACGGGGCGTTCCAACTCCACGGCTTGCGCCCAGAGTTCCGCGGTGGCTTCCGCGCTGGGCCGAAACAATGTGGCGATGGAGCCGAGACCGTTGCGAGTCGCCGCGCTCAACTGGTTTCGCAGGACGTGGTGCGTCCAGCGAACGCGGCGGATGAGCGGAGGCGGCCCGGCGCGGTTTTCGACGCCCGATTCGATGCGCCCCAGGAGATAGATGCGCTCGTTCGGGTCGTAGGTCACTGCGCTGTCGCCTTGCTCGACATCGCGCATGAACCGGCGGACCTGTGCCGCCCAGACTCTTCGGGTGCCTTCCTTGTCCTCCGGATATGCCTTGGCGAACCGGGCTTCAAGCTCGTCTGTGCTCATGTCCGGCGCGAGCGGGCCGACTTTTTCCCATCCGATGCCGACGTGTCCCTCCGTCTTGAATGCATCGAAGAACGCGGCATCGCGGCCCGCACGGATGAACCACAGGCGCTTGTTGGCAGTCACCGATTCCCCCTGACGTCCGTCCCTGGAATGACTACAGCCGCTCGTCGATGGCGCGGTTGCTCATCTCATCCGCCTCGGCGTTCTGCGCGCGGGGGATGTGATGAAGCTTCACCTTGGTGAAGCCCTTGATCAGCTTCCGCGCCTCTTCATACAGCGGCTTGAGCGTCGGGCTCTTCACCTGGTAGCGCCCGCCGAGCTGCCGAATCAGCAGTTCGCTGTCCGCGAAGACCTCCACCTCGCGCGCGCCCAGCGACTGCGCATGCTTCAGGCCCAGCAGCAGGCCCATGTACTCCGCGCAGTTGTTCGTCTGATGCCCCAGGAACCGCCCGAGCCGGGCCACCACGTTGCCCGCGGGGTCCATCAGCACCGCGCCCGCGCCCGCGGGCCCTGGATTGCCCCGCGCCGCGCCATCTGAATAGACGCGCAGCCGCGGATGCGATTCGGATGGGGGCGCCGCATCCACCGGCGGGCTCATGGCCCCAACCGGCACCTGCGTGCCCGGAGCCGACGCAGCGGTGACTGGCGGAGGCCCGCCGAGCCGCTGTGCGGCATCCTCAATGAGCTGCCCGAGGTGTTCCCGGGTGAGGCCTCGGAACGCACGTACCGTCCCTTGCAACGGCTCCTCACGCGCGATGTGGCGGAGGATGTCGATGATGGACGGCGCGGGCATGTCCACGAAGCCGTGCCGCTACTTCGACGCCGCTGGGGTTTCCTGCAGCGCTTCCACCGCGTAGATGATGCGGTTGCACGAAGGGCAGATATCCGTGCCCAGCCCGGTGCGAAGCTGGTTGTAGAGCTGCGGGGGCACGTTCATGTTGCAGCCCTGGCAGGTACCGGCGACGACGCCGACCATGGCGGGCAGCTTCTTCTTGCGCACCACTTCGTAGCGGCGCAGCAGGGTGGCATCCACGCTCGAGGCCACTTCGGCACGACGACCTTCCAGCCCCTTCACCTGCGACTCGGCCTCGCCCAGCTTGCCGCGCAGCTCCGTCATCCGGCCGGACAGGCCCTGCTGCTTCGTCGCGTAGTCGGCCTCCTTGCTCTTGATGGCCTCGCGAGCGCCGCCGAGCTGCTTCGTCAGCTCCGTCAGCTCCTCCGCCATCGTCAGATTGGCCTTCTTGGCGATGTCGATTTCACGGGCCAGGGCGGAGTACTCGCGGGTGGAGCGCTGCTCGCTGAGCCGCGTCTCCCACTTCTTCACCTTGTCCTTCTCGTCCGTGATGTTCTGCTCGAGCTGGGCCTTCTGCTTCTCCATGTCGGAGACGCGTGCCCGTTCCGCCTCGATGGCGCTGCGGGCCACACCCAGTTCCCGCTCCAACTCGGCAATCTGACGGGGGTGAACGTCCGCGGCCTTCCGGAGCGAGGCGACCTCGAGGTCCACGTTCTGCAGCTCCGCCAGCGCTTTCAATTTCTCCCGCAAAGTTGCTGCCTCCCACAGGGCCGCACCGTGTACGGCAACGGCCTCGTTCTTGTACCAACAGGGTTAATGAGGGTCCAACGTCCAAATGGGTCACGAGTCATCCCTCGTGGCCCTGACTGCCATGCTGCATTTGAAACAGCTTCACGCACCCGTTAGACCGGAGCGCGTGCTTCGTCCAACCTTCGTCATCGTTCTCTGCGCGCTCACTCCTGCCTGCAAGGAGTCCGCGTCCCCGCCGCCCGCCACCACGACTTCGCCCGCCATCACGCCCGCCGCCGCGAACACGAAGTGGGGCGTCATCGAGGGGCGCGTTCGTCTTGCCGGCACGCCCCCCGCCCCCGCCCGCCAGCCCACCATTGGCACCGTCGTCTCCGTGTGTGGCGAGGAGACGGAGGAGCGCACGCTCGTGGTGGGAAGTGAGGGCGCGTTGGCCCACACCGTGGTTTCCCTGAGAGATGGCCACGCGCTGCCCGCGGCCGCGCGCGCCGCGCCGGAGCCCGTGCTGGACCAGAAGCAGTGTGTCTATGACCCGCCCGTGCTGGCCGCTCGCGCCGGGAGCACCCTGGTCATCCGCAACTCGGACCCCCTGGTCCACAACGTTCGCGCCGCCTCCGGAACGAACCGCGCCTTCTTCAACGTGGCCATGCCGCTGGAGGGCATGACGGTGAAGCGGCAGCTGCCCGCCGAGCCCGGCGAGGTCCCCATCCACTGCGACATCCATCCATGGATGCGCGCGCGCGTGCGCACCTTCAACCATGGGTACTTCGCGACCAGCGGCGCGGACGGGCGCTTCCAACTGGAGGTCCCCGAGGGCACCCACACCCTGGTCCTCTGGCACGAGCGGCTTCCAGAACAAGCCCGCACCGTCACGGTTCGCGCCGGCGAGCGCGTCCAGGTGGACGCGGAGTGGCCGGTGGCCGACCTGAAGTAGCCCGCCAGTCCGTACCCTTGAAGGATTCCGGCGCCCGACGTCTAAAAGGTTGAGAAGCCGCGAATCGATTGGCGTTTCCGTTCCGACAGAAAAATTGTTATGCGGGCGGCAGAAGCCACGACCGAGAAGAGGGGGCCGAGTCATGCAGCAGCAGCCAAAGAAGCAAGCACTCCCGAGCAACGGCATGCGCGGCCTGGAGGCGCCCCGTAAGGCGGCGGTTCGGCCCATCGGCATGCAGGAGATGGGGCCGACCCTGTACGAGCAGCTCCGCCGCGCGCTGGTGGAGCTGACGCCCGCCTCGTCCAACTGAAGCCAGGCCGTCCGGGCGTGAGCGCCACGGCCTGAACAGCGAAGGGGCTCCCGGCTTGCGCCGTGGAGCCCCTCGTTGTTTGCGAGCCTAGATTTCGTCCTCTTCGCTATCGCCTCCCGCCGCCTCGTCGTCGTCGAAGGAGTCCAGCTCCTCCTCCTCGTCTTCGCCGCGACCGGTGGGTTCCTCCGGTTCAATAGGCTCAATGACCTTCGGGGCAGCGGCGAGACGGCCACGCCTTCCCTCGGGCTGGGGCTTGAGCGCCGGGCTTTCCCGCTGATCCGCCCCACACTTCGGGCAGATCGGGTCCGGCTTCTTCATGTCGTAGAACTTCGTCTGGCACTTGAAGCAGACGTGTTTTGTTCCGAGGTCCTTCGCCGGCATTCGCCACCTTGTGTCAAAGGCGAGTGAAGACAGGGGGGAGGGCGGCTCAATAGTTGGGCCGCAAGACAGAGTCAACCTGTGGTTTGCGCCGGAGATTTCTAGCGGTAGCATCCCGCCCGCGTTTTCCCCCGGAAGCTGGACGCCCCTCTTGAACTTTACCTGCGACAATTGCCAGAAGCGGTATTCCATTGCGGACGAAAAGGTCCGCGGCAAGACGGTCAAGGTCCGCTGCAAGAACTGCCAGAACGTCATCACCGTCGAAGGGCCCGCCGAGGAAGAGAACACCCGCGTGGTGTCTCTCGCGGACGTGGAGCGCATCCGCGCCCAGGAGCGTTCCCTGGCGGAGCCCGAAGCGAGCGCCGCCCCGGCGGCCGTCATCAGCGCGCCCATCGCGGCCGCTCCGGTGGCGAAGGCGCCCGCGGCCGCGCTGCAGACGCCCTGGGACGATGAGCCCACGCGCGCCGCGCCCATGAAGGCCACGGGTTCGCCCTGGTTCGTCATGGTGCGCAACAAGCAGGAGGGCCCGCTGGACGAGGGCGCCCTCCGCGAGCTGGTGGCCACCAACACCGTGAATGGCCGCAGCTTCTTCTGGCAGCAGGGCATGGCGGACTGGAAGCGCGGTTCGGACATCCCCGAGCTGGCCGGCCTCTTCGAGCCGCCGCCCGCCGCCGAGCCGCCACCTCCGCCGCCCGCCATCGCCGCGCCGCCTCCACCGGAGCCTGCACGCCCCTCGCGCGGCGCGCCCGTGCGCCGGGAGCCGGAACCGCAGGCCTTCATCCCAGAGCCGGAGCCAGAGCCGCGGCAGGCCGAGTCCGAGCAGCCCTGGCCGGACGAGGAAGACGAAGCGCCGGACAACACGTATTACGGCGACCCCTTGCCGCGCGCGCAGCCGCAGCCGCAGCCGCAGGCCCAGGTGACCCGCCGCGCGCAGCAGCCGCAGCCCCAGGCCACCAACGCCGCGCCGCTGGACGACGCGCTGTTCTCCGACCTGGACCTGCCGGGCAACCGCAACGGCGGTGACGGCGAGGAGCCCCAGGACGACGGCGGCGTGCCGTACCCTGATGATCCGCGGGCCGCGCTGGGCGGCGGCGAGGATGACGACGAAGGCAAGGCCGTGGAGGACACGCGCCACTTCGCCAAGAAGTCGGGTGTCACGCGCCGCAACCCCGCCTGGAAGTACGCCGTCTTCGCGTTGCTGCTGCTCATCGTCCCGCTGGGCCTGGCGTATGTCCTGTCGGAGACGCTGGGCGTGGTGCCGCTGCGCGTGCAGACGGTGGACGCCAGCGGCAACGCGGTGGAGCAGCCCGTCTTCTCGTCGGAAGGCGTGGGCGCGCTGCGCGACAAGCTGATGGGCCGTGGGTCGCCGCCCGCGTCCCCCAAGCCGCCCGCCGATGGCAAGCGCCCGGTTCCTCCCTCGGAGGGCAAGCGCCCGGCCGCCGCGCCCGCTGACACCGGCGCGGTTGCGGACCCGGAGGCCGCCGCGGCGCCGTCCAAGGGGGCGCTGGAGGCCGTCTACGTGGACTCGGACAAGAAGGACGTGGACCCGACGGTGCGCAGCGGCGAGGAAGTGGCCGCCGCGGACACCGAGGAAGTCGGCGGCCCGTCCGATGAAGAGGTGGAGCGCGTGCTGGCGAAGACGCAGCCCGCCTTCCGTGACTGCGTGGAGGCCGAGCTGCGGAAGAACCCGTCCTTCAAGGGCGGCAAGGTGACGCTGACGGCCACCGTGGGCAGCTCGGGCACGGTGAAGGCGGCCACGTTCGACCGCAAGGACCTGAACCGCAACAGCCCTGTGGGCACCTGCATCCGTGACCGCGCGAAGGGGATGGTCTTCTCCGCCTTCGCTGGCGAGGACGTGGACCTGGAGATTCCGCTGGTCCTCTCCAAGTCGATGTAGCGGCCTAGAGGTCGAAGCTCCCGGCCGGCGGCGGCTTCTTGCCGCGCGTCGCCTTCTCGCGGGCCCTGCGCACCTCTTCGCGCAGGGCCTCGGTGGCCTCAGGGTCCACTTCCAGGGTGTCGAGGTCGAGCACGTCTCCCTCGCGGATGCCCGCGGGCAGTTCGCTCAGGGGGCGCGTCAGCTCGCGGCCCTCCACCACCAGCACGGCGATGTCGTCTTCGATTCGGTCCAGCGTGGCCCGGGTTTTCATGGGCGTGGCTCCTCAGGGGTTGCAGTCCCGGGCAGGCCGCCGTCCACGCGAGGCCTCTTCCCGGCTGGAGAAGGTCACCAGGTTCGATGACTTGATCTTCACGACGTTGCGGCAGGTGGGCCTGTGGAACACGTCGCTGCGGACGCTGCCGACGTAGGTCCCCACCTTCACGGCGCCTGAGTCGGAGGCCTCGCTTCGCGCGCGCGAGCCCGCGCGCGAGGGGGGCGCCCCTTCGTCTGGCGGGTCGTCGAGGCTCAGGGTGTACATCTTCCCCGTGGGCTGCTTGCTCGCGCCGTCACGCGTGCCGGAGCGGCCCGTGGCGCGCCGGGAGTCTCCGGCGAGCGCGGCGACCCGGGGCATGGGCGTGCCCAGGCCCGGGTAGCTGTAGCGCGTGTCCTCCGGGACGCCCGCCGACAGGCGCTGCGGCGTGACGACGAGCGTCTTCCCGTCGCTCACCACCTGCACCTCGCCGTGAAGGTCGGTGCGGAACACCTGCGCGCCGGTGGCCTCCAACTGCTCGAGCATGGCCGGCGCGGGGGCGCCAATCAGGTTGCCTTCACCCGCGGAGATGACGGCGGCGCGAGGCCCCACGGCCGACAGGAAGGCGGCGGTGGTGGGCCCTTCGGTGCCGTGCGCGGCCACCTTGAGCAGCGTGGCCTGCATGGGGGCGTTGCGCGCCAGCAGGTGGTCCACCGTCCGGGCATGCGCGTCCGCCATGAAGAGCACCGCGGTGTCCCCATAAGTGAGCCGGAGGATGACGGAGTTGGCCTCCAGCGCGGCCTCGGGCACGTCGAGCAGCGGCTCGGTGGGCGCGCGGGGCCACAGCACCGTGAGGGACACGCCGGCGCCTAGGGGCAGCCGCTGGAGCGCGTTGGGCGTGGCGGGGGAGGGGGACGGGGAGATGAACTCCACGCCCTGGCTGGCCACAGCGCCGAGCAGCGCGTCATAGGCCTTGGGCGTGGCGCCCAGCTGCGGCTCCAGCAGTTGCCTGGCGCCCACGCGCTTCAGCACCGGCTCCAGCGCGCCATGGTGGTCCGAGTGCGGGTGGGTGAGCACCACCAGGTCCAGCCGCTGCGTGAGCAGCTCGGGCAGCCGGTTGACCAGGTGCTCCGCCGCGGAAGCGGGGCCCGTGTCCACCAGCGCGGTGTACCCGTCCGGCGACACGATGAGCGCGGCGTCGCCCTGGCCCACGTCGAAGAAGTAGACGTGGAGCTTCCCGTCCGGGGTGCCACCGAAGTAGCGCCGAGGGGGCTCCGCCGGTCGCGTGGCTACCGGCTGCGGGGGCGGTGGCGGCGATTCCTTGCAGGCGGCCAGGGCCAGCAGGACGGCGAGGAGGACGCGCGGGCGGAAGCTCATGGATGGCAGTCCTCGGCAGGGCGGCGCTCGCGCATGGCTTCGGCGCGGCTCGAATAGGCGGTGCGGTCTGACTTGGAGCGCTTCAGGGTCCGGCAGCTCTCTTCATGAAATACCTTGCTGCCCTTGAGGCTGAAGTATCGGGGCGCGTCCGTGCCGCGTTGCGTGGAGTCGGCGCCGGGGGCCTCCGCCGGGGCGGACGCGGCGCCGCGCCCACGGGGCGTGCTGGTCCGGCGCGTTCCCCGGGTGATGGGCCCGAGCGCGACCGAGCCGGGCTTCACGCCTCCGGGGACCAGCTCCGACGCCCCGCCGCGCTTCTCCGCGCGCAGGGAGACGACGTTGCCGTCGCTGGTCGCCACCACCTCGCCGTCCTGGTCGGTGCGGAACACGGCGGCCTTCACCGCGCGCAGCCGCTCCAGCACCGCGGAGGTGGGGTGGCCATAGTCGTTCTTCGCGCCCACGGAGATGACGGCGGCTTGGGGCTTCACCGCGGCCAGGAAGGCCGCGGTGGACGAGTGCCGGCCGCCGTGGTGGGCCACCTTCAGCACGGTGGAGGTGAGGTCGATGGGCTTGCGCAGCAGCGTGGCCTCGGTGTCCGGCTCGGCGTCACCAGTGAAGAGGAACGCCGTCTTGCCGTAGGTCAGCTTGGCGACGATGGAGTTGGAGTTCGGGTCCGAGCGGGTGCCCGTGAGGAAGGGGTCCTCCGGCACGCGAGGCCACAGCACGGTGAGCGCCGCGCCATCCCCCAGGCCAATGGTGACCAGGGAGCGCGGGTCCTGGGGGTTGGGAACGGGCGTCATCACCTGGCCCACTTCGTCGCCCACGACGTTGAGCAGGTCGCGGTACGCCTCGCTCGGGTGGTCGAACCCCGGGTCCATGAAGCGCCGGGCCCCCACCGAGCGCAGCGCGGTGGACATGCCTCCCAGGTGGTCCAGGTGGGGGTGCGTGAGGATGGCGAGGTCCAGCGGCCCCTTCACCAACTCCCGCAGTCGCTGCTCCAGGCGGTGCCGCGCGTCGGGCGGGCCGCTGTCGATGAGCACCGTCTTGCCGGTGGGGGAGATGATGAGCGCGGCGTCCCCCTGTCCCACGTCGAAGAAATGCACCGTGAGCGGCTGGCCCTCCGATGGGGCCAGGGCCTGGCTCGGAACCGAGGCGAGGAGAAGGACGAGGAGTGCGAGCCACCGGACAAAGGACATCACGAGGCGGACTCTACCGCTCCGTCCCCCCCCTGGCACCCAGGGGCGCCGATGATGCGCGCTTCTCCCGCGAGCGCTTCCCGAGGGCCAGGAAGTGGGCTAAGGGGCCGGGCATGTCCGACTCCGAAGACCTCTTCCATTTCGTCGAGGACATTGCCAACCAGGCGCGCCGCCGGCTCGAGGCGTGGAAGGAGGGGCAGACGCCCGGGGCCCGTGCTCCCGCGTCGGGCCCGTCCACCGCCCGGGTGGCCATGGAGACGGTGCGCTCCCACGCGGACCTGGCGCCGTACATCGACCACACGCTGCTCAAGCCCGAGGCTCGCGCCGAGGACGTGGTGAAGTTGGCCGAGGAGGCCCGCCAGTACGGCTTCGCCACCGTCTGCGTGAACAGCACGCACGTGGCCACCGCCGCGCGGGTGCTGGCCGGCACGTCCACGGTGCCCATCGCCGTGGTGGGCTTCCCGCTGGGCGCCTCGCTGCCGTCCGCCAAGGCCTTCGAGGCCCGGGAGTCCATCCGCGCCGGGGCGCGGGAAATCGACATGGTGCTGAACGTCGGCGCGCTCAAGGCGCACGACTACGCGCTGGTGCATCAGGACATCGCCGCCGTCGTGGAGGCCAGCCGGCCCGTGCCGGTGAAGGTCATCCTGGAGACGGCCTTGCTGACGGACGAGGAGAAGGTCATCGCCTGCTCGCTCTCCAAGGCGGCGGGCGCCGCCTTCGTGAAGACGTCCACGGGCTTCGGTCCGGGCGGGGCCACCGAGGCGGACGTGGCGCTGATGCGCCGGGTGGTGGGCGACACGGTGGGCGTGAAGGCGTCGGGCGGCATCCGCTCCGCCGAGGACGCGATGAAGATGCTGCGCGCGGGGGCCAACCGCCTGGGCGCGTCCGCGTCGGTGGCCATCGTGTCCGGGCAGACCTCCTCCGCGAAGTACTGACCGGGGCGGACACCGTGAACGCGAAACAGCGAGACGAGCTCAAGGCGCTGCTGCTCGCGCTCCACTCGGAGCTGACGGAGAAGACGCCGTCGAGAATCGAGCCCAACCGCACCGATGACGCGCGCATCGGCGGCGACGAGGACGAGCAGCCGCTCAATGAGATGATGCAGGCCATCGCCTCCAACCGGAACCGGAACATGGACGGCGTGCTGGCCCGCGTGCTCAAGGCGCTGGGCAAGCTGCGCGACGACCCAGACGCGTTCGGTGAGTGCGAGGAGTGCGGCGACGAGATTCCGCTCGGGCGGCTGCGCGCCATGCCCTACGCGGAGTTCTGCGTGACGTGCCAGGGCAACAAGGACGGCCCCAAGGGCCGCGCCACCCGCAGCAAGCTGACCGACTATACCTGAACAACCGGCGTGCGAGCCTGTGTGCCGCGCGCGCCCCCAACGGCTACACGAGGCTTCGAGGGCTATGGACACCACCGGACTGAAGGAGCGGGCGGAGGCGTGGCGTCAGGCGGATCCGGACCCGTCCACCGCGGCGGAGCTGGCCGCGTTGCTGGCGAAGGCGGACTGGGCCGAGTTGGAGGACCGCTTCTCGCAGGACCTGGAGTTCGGCACCGCGGGCCTGCGCGGCGTGCTGGGCGCCGGTCCCAACCGGATGAACCGCGCCGTCATCCGCCGCACCACCGCGGGCCTGGCGCGCTACCTCAAGCAGCAGGTGCCGGACGTCGCCACCCGGGGCGTGGTGGTAGGCCGTGACGCGCGCAACCTGAGCGCGGAGCTGGCCGAGGACACCGCCGCGGTGCTGGCCGCCGAGGGCATCCCCGCCCATGTCTTCCCGGAGCCGGTGCCCACGCCGCTGGTGGCCTTCGCCGCGCTGCACCTCAACGCCGCCGCGGCCGTCATGGTGACGGCCAGCCACAACCCGCCCGAGTACAACGGCTACAAGGTCTATTGGGGCAACGGCGCGCAGATCATCCCGCCGCATGACACGGGCATCGCCTCCGCCATCGCCCGGGTGGAGCCCGCCAACCGCGTGCCGCTGCTGACGCCGGCCGACGCGCGCGCCAAGGGCCTGTGGCGGGATTTGCCCGCGGCCATCGGCGACGCCTATCTGCGCGCCATCCTCGGGCTTCGCGTGGTGGGCAAGGGCTCCGAGTCGCTGTCCATCGTGTACACCGCCATGCACGGCGTGGGCGGCGACTGGGCCGTGCGCGCCCTGCGCGAGGCGGGCTTCCCGCGCGTCACCCCCGTGGCCGAGCAGCAGCAGCCGGATGGCCGCTTCCCCACTGTGCGCTTCCCCAACCCGGAGGAGCCGGGCGCCATGGACCTGGCCACCGCCACCGCCGAGCGCGTGAAGGCGGACGTGGTGCTGGCCAATGACCCGGACGCGGACCGGCTGGCCGTCATGGCGCGCGACGCGGACGGGGCGCTGCGGCTGCTGACGGGCAACGAGGTGGGCGTGCTGCTGGGCCACTACGTCCTCACCCAGGGGTCGAAGCAGGGCAAGCCCCACGTCGTCACCACCATCGTCTCCTCGGCGCAGTTGGGAGACATCGCGCGTTCGCTGGGGGCCGCGTGTGACGAGGTGCTCACCGGCTTCAAGTGGATCGCCAACCGCGCGCTGGAGCGCCAGCAGGCCGAGGGCACCCGCTTCGTCTTCGGTTACGAGGAGGCGCTGGGCTACACCGTGGGCACGGTGACGCGGGACAAGGACGGCGTGGGCTCGGCGCTCGTCATGGCGGACCTGGCGGCGTGGTGCCAGGCGCGCGGCACCACGGTGCTGGGCTACCTGGAGGAGATTCAGCGCGCGCATGGCCTGTACGTGGGCGCGCAGCGCAACTTCACGTTCCCCGGCGCGGCGGGCGCGCAGGTCATCCGCGGCATCATGGACGCGTTCCGTGCCTCGCCTCCGAAGGACATCGGCGGTGACGCCGTCCGCGCGGTGAGCGACTACAAGAAGGGCGAGCGGGGCCTGCCTCCGTCCAACGTCGTCGCGCTCGAGTTGGAGGGCGGCGGCCGCGTCACGCTGCGCCCCTCCGGCACCGAGCCGAAAATCAAATACTACTTCGAGCTGAAGGAGACGCTCGCCGGCGGTGAGCCCCTGGCTCAGGCCCGTGCGCGCGCCGAGTCCCGGCTGGCCCGCTTCATCGATGCTTTCCTCGGCCTCGCGCGTGAGCGCGGGCAGCCGGCGTGAGTCTAGAGACGCAGCACCGCACCCACCGCCCGCCCTCCTCGGCGGCCCCCGCAGAAAGGTACCGTGTGAAGCGACTGCTCCCCGGAGTCCTCCTCGCTTGCTTCCTGGCCCTCCCGGCCACCGCGCTGGCGCAGCGCGGTCAGGGTTGGTCTGTCCTCGCCGGTGAAACGCTGGGAGGTGGCAACACCGCCTTCCACGGCCAGATTGGCTGGCCCGGCATCTCCCTGGGCCTGCTGCACGGTGGCTCGGAGCGCTTCGACATCGGCGGCAAGTTCAGCTTCAACTGGGGCCGCGAGGGCTGGGTCCGCTACACGGACCCGGGCATCAAGCTCCAGGCGTGGATGCGGTTGCAGCTCGTCAAGGAGCGCAACTTCTCGCTGGCGCTCACCTTCCAGCCGGGCCCGTTCTTCTACTTCAACCGACATGACACCGACGTGGGCCTGGCGCTGCCCGTGGGCGTGGTGGTGGGCATCCCCGCCGGCAGCGCCGTCATGGTGAACCTGGGCCTGGACATCCCCTTCCACGTCTACTTCGGCGAGGGAATCGGCCCGGTGTTCCCCGTCCTCGTGGGCGGTGGCCTGGAGTACTTCGTCAACCGCCAGTTGGGCGTCACGTTCAACGTCCGGCTGGGGCCCGCCGTCATCCCGGACATCGACGACACCGAGTTCACACTGGAAGCGCTCTTCGGCGTCGCCTACCGCTTCTAGCTACCAGGACGACGTCTGCTCGGGCAGCTCCACCGTGAAGGTGCTGCCCAGGTTGACGCGGCTGTGCACCGTCACCGCGCCGCCCATGGCTTCCACCAGGGTGCGCGCGACGGTGAGGCCCAGCCCGGCGCCCTTCTCCGGCGCCTTCGTCGTGTAGTAGGGCTCGAAGACGGCCTGCAGCTCGTCCTCGAAGATGCCGATGCCCGTGTCCTTCACGTACAGGCGCGGGCCGAAGTCCCCGAAGATGTCCGGGAGCTCCACGCCCACATGGATGCGACGCGGGCGGTCCGTCACGTCCTCCACCGCGTCCACCGCGTTGGCCAGCAGCTCCACCAGCACCTGCTCCAACTGACGGCGGTTGAAGACGACGGCGATGGCCTCGTCCGGCAGGTGCACCTTCACCTCGACGGTGCCGAGGCGGCCGGCGTCACGCATCCGCTCCACCACCGCGGGGACGAGGTCGCGCAGGTCGAAGCGCTGGATGTCCTTCGGATTGGTGGTGCCCAGCGACAGCAGGTGCTGGCCGTGCAGGCGCATCTGTTCGCCGGCCACACCCAGCTTCTTGAGCTCGTCAGCGTCCGGCGGCAGGCCCTGCAGCGCGCGCGCGCGAACGTGCTCCAGCGCCCGCTGGAGACCTTCGCCCACGCGGCCCAGGTTCTGCGCCACGTCCGCGGCCAGCGTGCCCACGCGGGCCAGCCGCTCCATCTCCACCCAGCGGACGCGCGGGTCCTGCAGCGCTTCGGCGCGCTGGCCACCGCGCTCGCGGTGCGCCTTGAGCTCCAGCAGCGTGTGGATGCGGACCTTCAGCTCCAGCGGGTCCAGGGGCTCGGTGATGAGCAGGTCATCCACGCCCGCCTCGAGCACCTCGCGCCGCGTCTCCCGGTCCGCGCTGGGCGTCAGCATGAGCACGGGGAGGGCCGGGCTTCCCAGCGCGTCCTGAAGGCGCCGGTACGTCGCGAGGCCGTCCGTGCCAGGGCGCTCCACGTCGAGCAGCACCAGGTCCGCGGACTGGTGGGCCGCCGCGGCCGCCGCAGCCGCCAGCCCGCTCGCGGTCAGCACGTCATAACCCGCCGGCGCGAGGATGGAGCACAGCCGCTCCATGCCGCCCGACTCCACGTCCACGGCCAGAACCCGGGGCCGATACGTCGCGGTCTCCGTCGTCTCCAGCATCACGCCACCCCTACATGGTGACCAGGTGAGCCTTCACCCGGGTGTTCCAGGCCGTCCTACGGACCCCTCTCGCCCTGGATGGAGCTGCCCCCCGGGCGCCTGCGTCCAGTCCGGTACGTGATCCGATACCGCGCTGTGTCTATGCGAGGCTCATGCCGCGCTTCGTCCTGGCGCGTCGGAGCCACCCCTTGCACCACCAACGGTGGAAGCCCTGTAACGTCAGGGGGTTGAATCGTTGCTGCACTGGAGAAAGTTGGCTCAACTGGAATCCGGCCAACGAAAGACGAGGTCGCTCCTGACCCGAAATCGATTTTCACCCGGGTGCTGAATGACACCATTCGCGCGCGAAGTGTCAGCGCGACTCTTGTTCGTAGGGCGTTCCGAGCGCGGCGGGGGCGCTGCTGCGTTGGCCCTGGAGGGTCAGCACCACCAAGGTGAGCAGATAGGGGAGGGCCAGGAGGACGCCCTGGGGGATCAGCTCGACCAGTCCGGGGGCGCTCGACACCAGGCCGATGCGCAGCGCGTTGCCGAAGGCGAAGAACGCGGCGGCGAGGAAGGCGCCCACGGGCGTCCACCGGCCGAACACCATGGCGGCCAGGGCCATGAAGCCCAGGCCCGCGGGGGTGTGCTGCTCGAAGCGGTCCAGCACGGCGGTGGACAGCACCGCGCCGCCCAGGCCCGCCAGCAGCCCGCTGCCCAGCACCGCGCCCCAGCGCAGCCCCGGTACCGACAGGCCCAGCGTCGCCACGGCCTGGGGCTTGTCGCCCACCGCGCGCAGCCGCAGGCCCAGGGGCGTGCGGGTCAGCAGGCCCTGGAAGGCGAAGGGCAGCAGCAGCGCCAGGTACGTGGGCGCCGAGTGCCCGGACAGCGCGCCCAGCACCGGCACGGAGCCGAGCCCGGGGATGTGCCAGCGGGTGAGCTGCTGGATGGGCGGCGTGCCGTTGGGGCCGTAGAGCGACTCCAGCAGGAAGGTGCCGCCGGCCAGGGCCACCAGGTTGAGGGCGATGCCGGACACCACCTGGTCCGAGCGCCAGCGGATGCTCAGGAAGCCATGCACGCCGGCCAGGGCCGCGCCCGCGAGCATGCCCATGACGACGGCCAGGGGCGTGGGCATCGTCAGCGCCGCCACCGCCGCGCAGAAGGCGCCTACGCGCATCATCCCCTCCATGCCCACGGCAATCACGCCCGCGCGCTCGGAGAGCACCGCGCCCAGGGCGGCGAAGATGAGCGCTGGCGCCGCGTCCAAGGTGGAGAACAGCAGCGAGTGGAGGACATCAAGCACGGGGCACCTCCGCCGACGCCGCGGGCGCCACGTTCCGCCGGCGCAGCAGCGCCAGCCACACCATGCGCCCGGCGACGAAGAGCAGCGCGAGGCCCTGGATGAGCTCGGGGAAGCTCTTGTGCACGCCGAGCAACTGCATGCGCGTTCCGCCCGCGCGCAGCACGCCGAAGAAGAGCGCGGACACGGTGGCGCCCAGCGGGTGGTTGTTGCCGATGAGCGCGATGGCGATGCCGTCGAACCCGTAGGGCGCGCCCAGGGTGCCGGGGTAGCGCCCCTCCGTCCCCAGCACCAGCACCGCGCCCGCCAGCCCCGCCATGGCCCCCGCGAGCGCCATGGCCAGGCCCATGCGCCGGGCCACGGGGATGCCCGCGGCGCGCGCGGCCTCGGCGCCCAGGCCCACCGCGCGCGTCTCGAAGCCGGAGCGCGTGCGCGTCAGCCACACCCACACCGCCAGCGCCGCGGCGAGCGCCAGCGGGAAGCCCAGGTTGAGCCGCGAGCCTTCCCCCAGCAGCCGGGGCAGCACCGCGGTGGCCTGGATTTCGGCGGTGCCGGTGATGGACTGGCCGCCTTCGGCCGCGCCGCGCAGCGGGCCCACCACCAGCCAGTTGTCCACCAGGCTCAGCGCCACCCAGTTGAGCATGATGGTGGAGATGACCTCGTGCACGCCCCGGTAGATGCGCAGCAGCCCGGCGATGCCCGCCCACGCCGCGCCCGCGAGCGCCGCGCCCAGCAGGGCCGCGGGCACGTGCAGCACGCCGGGCAGTGACACCTGGGCGCCCATCACCGCGGCGGCCAGCGCGCCCAGCAGCATCTGCCCCTGCGCGCCGATGTTGAACAGGCCCACCTTGAACGCCACCGCCACGGACAGGCCGGTGAGGGTGAGAATCGCGGCCTTCATCGCGGACTCGCCCAGCGGGCGGGTGATGACGGTGGCCGCGGCGCCGTCCAGGTACGCGGGCCAGTTGCCGATGCCACCCCACAGCATCTGCAGATAGGCGTCCGTCGCGGTGCCCGGCTCCAGGGTGAGCGCGATGAGCGCCCAGCACACGCCCAGCGCCAGCAGCACGGAGAGCACCGACGGCAGCATCTGTCTCACGCGCTCAGGCATGGCCCGGCTCCGTGGTCCCCAGCATGCGCCGCCCCAGCTCGCGTTCATCGAACTCGTGACGGAGGAAGTGGCCCGTCACGCGGCCTTCGAAGAAGACATAGACGCGGTCCGACAGGGCCAGCACCTCTTCTAAATCGAGTGACACCAGCAGCACGCCCGTGCCCTGGTCGCGCGCCTCGCGCAGCTTCGCGTGGACCTGCGCCACCGCGCCCACGTCCAGCCCGCGCGTGGGCTGCACCACCACCAGCAGCCGGGGCCGCGCATCCAGCTCGCGCGCGACCACCACCTTCTGCTGATTGCCCCCGGACAGGGCCCGCAGGGCGACTTCCGGGTCGGGAGGCCGCACGTCGTAGGCCACGGTCAGCTCGCGCGTGCGCTCGCGGCGGCCCTTGAAATCAATCCACGGGCCCTTCGCGAAGGGCGGCCGCGTGTGCCGGCCCAGGGCCACGTTCTCCTCCACGCTGAGCGCCTTCACCACCGCGCGGTGGAGCCGGTCCTCGGGGATGTGCCCCACGCCGCGCGTCCGCGCCTGGGCTGGCGTGAGGCCACTCAAGGGGCCTCCCAGGAGCGCGCCGCTCCCTGACGTCAGCGGGCGCAGGCCGGTGAGGACCTCCGCCAGCTCGCGCTGTCCGTTGCCGTCCACGCCCGCGATGCCGACGATTTCACCCGCGCGCACCTCCAGGTCCACGCCGCGCAGGGCAGGGCGCCCGTTGTCGCCGGTGGCCTGGAGCCCTCGTACGTTCAGCAGCGACTCGCCCGGGGCCTGGGACACGGCCGGGGGGGACGTGGTGGCCGGAGCGCGCTGGCCTTCACCCACCATGAGCGCGGCGAGCTGTTCGGCCGTGGTATCGGCGGCGCGGACCTCCGCCACGCAGCGGCCCCGGCGCATGACGGCGATGCGGTCCGCCACGCCGAGCACCTCCTTCAGCTTGTGGCTGATGAGCACCACGGTGTGGCCCTGCGCGACCAGTCCGCGCATGACCCGGGCCAGCTCGTCGGATTCCTGCGGCGTGAGGACGGCGGTGGGCTCGTCCAGGATGAGCACCTGGGCGCCGCGGTGCAGCGCCTTGACGATCTCCACCTTCTGCTGCGAGCCCACGCTGAGCGTGTCCACCCGCGCCCGGGGCTCCAACTGGAAGCCAAAGCGGGCGCAGGTGGCGGACACCTCCTGCACCGCGCGCTCCAGGTCCAGCAGTCCATTGCGGGTGGGCTCGCGGCCCAGCACCACGTTCTCCGCCACCGACAGCGTGGGCACGAGCATGAAGTGCTGGTGCACCATGCCGATGCCTCGCGCAATCGCGTCCCGGGGGCTCTTGAAGCGCACGGGCTGGCCGTCCAGCGACAGCACGCCCGAGTCCGGCTGGTAGAGCCCGTAGAGGACGTTCATCAGGCTGGACTTGCCCGCGCCATTCTCACCCACCACGGCGAGCAGCTCGCCACGGCGCACGTCCAGCGACGCGTCCGCCAGCGAGACGCACGTGCCGAAGGCCTTGTGGATGTTCTGGAGGGAAATCAGGGGGCGGCAGCCTGGAAGGTGGCGAGGTCCGCCGGGACGGCAGGGACCTGGATCGTCCCGGAGATGATGCGCTGACGCAGGGCCTCCACCTTCTGGAGCGCCTCCGCCTTGCCGGGGAAGTCCACCCGCACCTCCGCCATGCCCACGCCGTTCTCCTTGAGGCCGAGCACCTGCTCACCCGCGGAGAACGTGCCGTCCACCAGGTCCTTCGCCGCCTGATACACGGCCAGGTCGGAGTACTTCATCATCGACGTGAGGATGGCGTCCGGCGCCACGTGCGACTGGTCGGAGTCCACGCCAATGGCGTACACGCTCTTGCCCGCGGCGCGCGCTTCCTTCACCGCCTGGATGACGCCGATGCCGTCCGCGCCCGCGGCGTGGAAGAGGACGTCCGCGCCCTTGGCGATGAGGTCCTGCGCCACCTGCTTGCCAGCGGCCATGTTGTTGAAGCTGCCCGTGTAGACGGACATGAGCGCCTGGGACGCCTGGGCGTTGGTCGTCTTCACGCCCGCGCGGTAGCCCACCTCGAAGCGCTGGATGAGGGGGACCTCGATGCCGCCCACGAAGCCCACCTTGTTCGTCTTGGTCACCAGCCCGGCCAGCGCGCCCACGAGGAAGCTGCCCTCCTGCTCCTTGAAGAGGACGGTGCGCACGTTGGGCAGCTTCATGGCCTTGCCCTGCGCGTCCAGCACCTGGCTGTCGATGAGCAGGAACTGGGCCTTTGGGTTTTCCTGGGCGGAGGTCCGCACCGCGTTGGCCAGCATGTAGCCATTGCCCACGGTGAGCCGGGCGCCCTGGTCCACCAGGAGCTGGAGATTGGGGACGTAGTCCTCCTGGGCCTTGCTCTGCAGGACGATGGGCTGGATGGCCAGCGCCTTGAGGCTGGCGGCGTCCGAGCTCAGGTGGGGCGGCAGGGACTGGCGGACCTCATCGGGGGTGGCGTCCACATACTTGCCGCCCTCGTAGCGCTTGCCCGCGGCCCACAGTTCCAGGCCACGGAGCGCCGCGTCATTGAAGGAGTGGTCTCCGCGCCCGCCCACGTCGATGACGAGCCCCACGGGGAGGGCCTTCTTTTCCGTCTTCCCGGCGGCGGGGGGCTGGGCGCCGGAGGGGGGCGCTTCTTCCTTCTGCTTGGAACACGCGCACAGGAGGGCGGTGAGGGCAAGGACGTGGAGGCGGAGCATCATGAGCCGCCTATCTACCAGATGCCCGCCCTTTCCCGGAGTGCATGAAGGGGGGGTTCCTGCTATGGGCTCGCCTCGTGCAACCCTACGAACTCATCAAGGCCAAGCGGGATGGCGGCCGGCTGGAACCGGCGGACATCCGTGCGTTCATCGAGGCGTATACGGCGGGGACGGTGGCGGACTACCAGATGGCGGCCATGTGCATGGCCATCTTCTTCCGGGGCATGGACTCCCGGGAGCTGGGCGCCTGGGCCCGCGCCATGCTGGAGTCCGGTGAGGTCCTGGACCTGTCCGACACGCCGGGTGTGAAGGTGGACAAGCATTCGACGGGCGGGGTGGGCGACAAGGTCTCCCTCAGCCTGGCGCCGCTGGCCGCCGCGTGCGGCGTTCCGGTGCCCATGATTTCGGGCCGGGGCCTGGGGCACACGGGGGGAACGCTGGACAAGCTGGAGTCCATCCCCGGCTTCAACGTCAACCTGCCGACGTCGGAGTACCGGAGGCTGGTGCGCGAGGTGAACTGCTGCCTGATTGGCCAGACGGCGCAGGTGGCCCCGGCGGACAAGAAGCTCTATGCCCTGCGGGACGTGACGGCGACGGTGGACTGCATCCCGCTGATCGCGTCCTCCATCATGAGCAAGAAGCTGGCGGAGGGCATCGACGCGCTGGTGCTGGACGTGAAGGTGGGCAGTGGCGCCTTCATGAAGCGCGACGAGGACGCGCGCACGCTGGCGAAGACGATGATTGGCCTGGGCGCGGAGATGGGGAAGAAGGTCGTGGCCCTGCTCACCGACATGGACCAGCCGCTGGGCCGCAAGGTGGGCAACGCGCTGGAGGTCATCGAGGCGGTGGACATGCTCCGCGGCAACGCGCCGGAGGACTACACCGAGGTGACGTATGCCCTCACGGCGGAGATGCTGGTGCTGGGCAAGAAGGCCGCCACGGTGGAGGAGGCGCGCGAGAAGCTGCGCAAGGTGGTGGAGGACGGCAGCGCGGTGCGCAAGCTGAAGGAGATCGTCCAGGTGCAGGGCGGAGACCCGCGCTCCATCGACGACTACTCCCTGCTTCCCCAGGCGAAGGCCACCGTGGACGTGGTGGCGCCCCGGGATGGCTTCGTCACTGGCATCGACACGGAGGGCGTGGGCATGGCGGCGGTGGCGCTGGGCGCGGGCCGGCAGCGGACGGACAGCAAGATCGACCCGGCCGTGGGCTTCACGCTGCTGAAGAAGTCGGGCGAGTCCGTGAAGCAGGGCGAGCCCATGGTGCGCGTGCACTACAACGACGCGGCCCAGTTGGAGAACGTGAAGGCGCGCCTCTTGGCAGCTTACCGGTTGGGCGACGTGGCCCCCGAGGCCCGGCCGCTCATCCGCGAGCGGGTGGAGTAGGGCGCCGAGCCGTGTGGTGATTTAGGAGCCCCCCGTCGATGCCCTTCCAGGGCTCGGCGTGGGGCTCCTTTCGCGTGGCGCATCAGGGAGTGGCGCCGTTCAGGGTCGCCTCCGCCTCCGTCCTGCGAGCCACGAGCAGCGACTCGATGTCCCTGATGACGCGGATGCACAGCACCGCCGCTGCGATGGAGAGACCCTCCGAGAGAATCCCGGCGAGGAGCGACACGGACAGCGAAGTGGGGCTCGCGGCATCCGCCCTGGCGAAGGTGCTGCCGACGTTGCTGATGATGTTGCTGAGGATCCACGTCGCCCACCAGGCCGTGAGCATGGACTGCCTCTCCGGGGGGCCGCCCAAGCCTTGCCAGAGGTCTCGCACCACCTCGAGCGGCTTGAAGAGGTTGGCGAACGGAATGAACCAGCAGAACGTGGCCCAGCCCGTGGATTCGTTGCTCAACCCCAGGGCATTGGCGGTCTTCACACTCAAGCGCAGCCAGCGCAGGTAGAGGACCACGGTGGCGAGCATCGTCAGCAGGGCGGGGAGCGCGAGCAGCGCGTTCAGTTGGTCGAAGGACTCGGCGTCCTCGATGCTGGGGCTCCCATTGTCGAAGCGCAGGTAGAGCCAGAGGTTGAGGACGGCGACAGGGACGGCGAGGACCGCGCTCGCCGCCAGGGCCACGCTCGCCCACCGCGTCCGGGCCCGGGTGAGGGGCAGTGCCTGGACCTGCCGGGCTGAGCAGGCGGCGCAGACACCCGCTTGGGCTGTTCGGCACTTCGCGCAGATGAAGCGCCCGCACCGCTCACACGTCCCCGTGGACGGTTCGCCAGCATGGTCAGGGCAGACGGGGGCTGTTTCGGGAACGGCGGATTCGGTCAGCATGGTGTTGTCAGGGCAAGCGCGGGCCGCCGCGCACGCATCGCGCGTTGGATGGGATGGGGGGCGGGCGGGGAAGAACTTCGGACGCGCACTCTAGTGGCCTGACGCACCGCCGCACAGAGGCGGTCCGGACCCGCCCTGGCACTGGAGGCATGGCGGCAACTTGTGGCTTCACCCCGCACCGGGAAGGCGCCATCCTTCAGCCCGGAGCCATGCGGGGCAGGGGCCATGAACCAGGGCGCGGCGCTGTACATCCATCCGGGCGTGAAGGTCCGTCCGTGCGAGTGGGGCTACGGCGTCTTCACGGACGCCTTCATCAAGGCGGGCGACCTCATCGAGGAATGCCACTACCTCAAGCTGCCGCGTGTTCTCTCGCAGAACCCCCAGCTCCAGGACTACGTCTTCCTGCTCCAATGGGCCGCGCACGAGGTGCCCCGCGAGGGGGAATGGGTGGCGCTCGTGCTGGGGTATGGGATGATCTACAACCACGCCCGAGAGCCCAACACGTCCTATCACCGCGAGGCGACCCGGGACGTCTTCTGCTACCACGCGCTGCGGGACATCCACCCCGGCGAGCAGCTCTGCATCAGCTATGGCGAGGACTGGTGGGCGTCCCGGGATCAGGGCGTTCCAGCCTGAGCGCCACCCCCAGGTCTCACGGGGCCAGCACCGGGCGGGGGCGCCGGCAATCCGCCAGGTGGCCCCGCCTGGAACGGTGGGGGCCCCAATTTTTCCCAGCCTCGCGGGCCGGTGTTCCCCCGTATGATGGCCGGGTGACGGGGCGTCGTGACAAGGCGGGGCGGGTTGGCGGAGGGGGGAACGTCGCCTCGGACGAGACGGCGGCACGCGTCTACGGTATGGGCTCGCGGGCCAGGACCCACGTGGGTTTCCAATGACTGGCGGTGGCGCGAGCATGAGCGGCAGGGAGGTAACGGCGATGGCCGAGAGGAACGACTCGATGAGCGACAAGGCCGAGGACCGACGGGATTCGCCCCGGGTCCCCATGCGCCTGAAGGTGCGCCGGGAAGGCAGCTCGGGGGACTTCGAGCAGCATGAGGGAGACCTGTCCCTGGGCGGCTGCGCCTGGCAGGGCTCCGGTTGGGAGCAGGGGACGCGCGTGGAAGTGCGCTTCCGGCTGCCCATCCTTCCCGATGAGGTGGAAGCGAAGGGCGAGGTGCTCCAGGCCGCGCCGGGCGCCAACGGCCCGGCGGCGAGGGTCCGCTTCGTGGACCTGCCGGTGGAGTCCGAGCTGGCCATCGCGCGCCACCTGGATGATGTGCAGAGCGGCACGGCCCGCTCGTAACGGACCTCAATCCAGCTTCGTGTAGGAGGGCGTCATGGCGGACGAGATTCCCTGGGAGCGCCTGTTCGAGGAAGCCGCGCGCGTGCGAGCGCGCGCCCACGTGCCCTATTCGCGGTTCCCCGTAGGGGCCGCCGTCCTCTTCGCGGACGGCGCCGTGGTGGCCGGTTGCAACGTGGAGAACGCCACCTACGGGCTCACCGTCTGCGCGGAGCGCAATGCCTTCGCGGCGGCCGTGGCCCAGGGGCACACCCAGCCGGTGGCCGTGGCCATCGTCGTGGACACCCCAGAGCCCTGTCCTCCGTGTGGCATGTGCCGCCAGGTCATGGCCGAGTTTGGCGGGCAGGAGCTGCCCGTGCGCAGCCGGACGCCCAAGGGCGGCGAGGCGCGCTACACCCTGGGAGGCCTGCTGCCGCATGCCTTCACCAAAGACTTCTTCTAGCGAGAGAGCCTGAGCACGCCGTGGATTTGCTCCTGACTGGTGGCACGGTTGTAACGATGAACCGCGAGCGCGAGGTGCTCGTGGATGCGGACGTCCTCGTACAGGATGGCCGCATCGCCAAGGTGGGCCGGGGCCTCAAGCCTCGCGGCACCCGGCGGGTGGTGGACGTGACGGGAAAGGTGGTGCTGCCGGGCCTCATCCACGGCCACCTCCACGCGTGTCAGACGCTCTTCCGTGGCCGCGCGGACGGGCTGGAGTTGCTGGACTGGCTTCGCGAGCGCATCTGGCCCTTCGAGGCCTCGCACGACGCCGCGTCCATGCGGGCCTCGGCGGACCTGACCTTCGCGGAGCTCATCCGCTCGGGTGCCACGGCGGCGCTCGATATGGGCAGCGTGTACCACTACGACGCCGTCTTCGAGTCGGCGCGGGACTCCGGCTTCCGGCTGGTGGGCGGCAAGGCGATGATGGACGCGGGCGCGGGTGTCCCCGCGGGCCTGCGTGAGAGCACCGAGGAGTCGTTGCGGGAGAGCCTGGCGTTGAAGGAGCGCTGGCACGGCACGCACGGCGGCCGGCTGCGCTACGCCTTCGCCCCGCGCTTCGTGCTGTCCTGCACCCCGGAGCTGCTGCGCGAGGTGGCGCGGCTGGCCAAGGAGCACGGGCTGCGCATCCACACCCACGCCAGTGAGAACGCGAAGGAGACGGACGCGGTCCGCCAGTACACCGGCGGCGAGGACAACGTGGCCTTCTTCCACACGGTGGGGATGTCCGGCCCGCACGTGACGATGGCCCACTGCGTGTGGCTGTCCCAGGAGGAGCAGGACATCCTGCGCGACACCCGCACGGTGGTGTGCCACTGCCCCGGCTCCAACCTCAAGCTGGCGTCGGGCATCGCGAAGGTGCCGGAGCTGCTGGAGGCCGGCGTGGCGGTGGCGCTGGGCGCGGACGGCGCGCCCTGCAACAACACGCTCGACATCTTCTACGAGATGAAGCTCGCCGCGGTGATGCACAACCCGCGCGTGGGCCCGTGCGCGATGACGCCCATGCGCGTGCTGGAGATGGCCACGCTGCACGGCGCCCGGGCGCTGGGCCTGGAGGACGAGGTGGGTTCGCTGGAGCCCGGCAAGCGCGCCGACATCACCGTGGTGGACGTCAGCGGACTGCACGCGGGCCCCACGCCCGAGGACGTGCTGGTGCCGCTGGTGCACTCCGCGCGGGGCAGCGACGTGGCGCACGTCTTCATCGACGGCCAGCCGGTGCTGCGCGATGGGGTGCTCACCACGTTGGACGCGCCCTCCGTCCTGGCGAACGCGAACGCGCAGGTGGCGCGCATCCTCAAGCGCCGCCAGAAGAAGGCGCGCAGCGGCTGAGGCTCAGGCCGGCAGACGCAGCACGAAGGACGTGGACCAGCCGGGCGCGTCCTCCACCGCCAACCGCCCGCCGTGGGCCTCCGCGGCGAGCCGGCAGAAGTAGAGCCCCAGGCCGTAGCCACGGCGGCTGTCCCGCTCCGCGTCGGCCTGCTCGTACTTGTCGAAGATGCGCCCGCGCGCCTCTTCGGAGATGGGCGGGCCGTCGTTGCGCACCGCGAGCCAGCGGCCGTTCACATCCGCGCCGGCTTCCAGGCGCACCCTCCCGCCTGACGGGGCGTAGCGCAGGGCATTGGTGGTGAGGTTCTCCAGGACGCGGACCAACAGGTCGGCGTCGCCCTCCAGCTCCAGTTGGACGGGGACCTCCGCGTCCAGGGTGAGCTTGCGCGCGCGGGCCACGCTCTCCAGCGAGCGGCGCACGTCTTCCACGATGCGCGTGGCGGGGAAGGTGGTCCGCTGCGGCTCCAGCCGGCCTTCCTCCAGGCGGGGCACGTCCAGGAGGTCGGAAATCATCCGGTCGAGCCGCGCGGTGACGGCCAGTCCCGTACGGACGGACTCGCCGAGGATGCCCTGCGGGGGCACCTCCTGCTCCATCCACGACAAGGACAGCGTCAGCGCCGACAGGGGCGAGCGCAGGTCGTGGACCAGGAACTCGGTCAGCTGTTCCTTGTCCCGTTGCAGCCGCTGCAGTTCGGCGTTCTGTGCCTGGGCGTCCGCCAGCATGCGCTCAATCGTGCGGCGCGCCTCCTCCACTTCCTGGAAGCGGCGGGCCTCCAGCGCCCGGTCCACTTCCAGGCGGGAGAGCGTCACCGCCAGGTTGCGCAGCCGCCCGGTGCCGTAGTGGCTCACCACGGCCACCAGCACCAGCGCCACCACGGCGATGGCCACCGCGCCCCAGCCCACGTCCGCCTGCCGCATGAGCGCCGCCTGGGCCACGGCGGACAACAGCGCGGTGCCGTAGACGACGGTGCCTCGCATGCCCAGCCCGCTCAGGGCGACGACGAGCGCGAACAGGCCCAGGCTGAAGCCCGCCACGCCCGCGGGAAAGGGCGAGACGGGCAGGGCCGTGGACTGAAGCCAGTACACGAGCCCCACGTCCACCAGGGACTGCACCGCGCCCAGGCCCCGGGCCACGCGCCGCTGACGGAGCATGAACAGCACGCCGGCGACCGAGGCGTAGAGCCCCAACGCGGGTGGGTACATCCCCCAGTCCGGGCCTCCAGCCAGCCACAGCGTGGTGCTGATGGCCAGGAACAGGGCCGCGCCGACGAGCCGCACCGCCGCGCCCGCGCCGACCACGCTCCTCCGCTGGGCGTCCATGGCCCGGGACATCGTCTCTTCGAGCGGGCCGGGCACGGGATGCGGAGACGTCACGAGACGTGGTTTTTCCCTGCTTCCTTCGCGGCTTGCAAGCCCTGCCTCCTGTCGTGCGGAAGCGGACGGACGGGCGGGCGTAGCGCGGGCGGGCTCCATTTTCCGACGTAGAACCGTCACGTCACGCTTTTGGAAACGCCGCAATCGCCTTAGGTAGAAGCGCGTAAGTACTGAGAAGACATTGGGACTGTGTCTGCTTGCTCGCCCCGGGGATCGTGTAAGGTGGCTGCAAGTAGGTCTGGACGGAGGTAGACCGCCGATATGTGGCAACGATTCAAGAGGGCAATGCGTAGCTTCGCCGGGTTCTTCGTCTCCTCCATCGAGGACCCGGAGTTGATTCTCGAGCAGAACGTCCGTGACCTGAACGACCAGGTCCCGAAGATGAACGAGTCCATCGCCATGGTCCGGGCGAACGTGACGCTGCTGGAGAAGGAGAACGCCAAGTACCAGGACGACGTGCGCTCGCTGACGGCCAAGGTGAAGGCCGCCATCCAGGCGGGCCGTGACGACCTGGCCGCGCAGTACGCCTCCAAGCTCCAGATTGAGAAGGACGCGCTGGCCCGCAACGAGCAGCAGCTGGCCACGGCCCGCCAAGCGTACGAGAAGGCCCTGTCGGTGAAGAAGGCGTTCATGCGCGAGAAGGAGCGCAAGACGCAGGAGGCCATGAACGCCATCCGCGAGGCGCGCCGCGCCAAGTGGCAGGCCAAGGTGGCCGACACGATGGAGTCCTTCACCGTGGCGGGCATCGACTCGACCCACGATGAGATGCTGCGCAAGGTGCAGGAGAAGTCCGCCATCAACGAGGCCCGCATGCAGATGGCCCTCGAGTCGGTGGACCACACCGCGGCATCCATCGAGGAAGAGGCCGAGAAGATCCAGGCCAACGAGCTGGTGAAGCAGTTCAAGATGGAGATGGGGCTCGTCAGCAGCCCGGCGCCGGTGTCCGAGGTGGGCAGTGGTCCGGAGAAGACCATCGGCAAGAAGGTCGGCGTCGAGTAGTCCGTCTTGAATGAGGCTCCACCGCGGTCCAGGTCTCTTCCTCTTCCTGTTCCTCTGTGCGCTCGGCGCGAGCTATGCGCTCGCGTCGCGCATGGGGTATCTGGACCGCTTGCAGGAGCGGTACTTCCCATCCACGCGTGAGGCGGTCCGCCTGTCGCCGGGAGACTTCCCGGCCGGCGTGGCGGCCCCGGTGGCGGACGTGGCCTCCGTTCCCCTGCGGCCGGTGCTCATCGGCTTCAGTCCGCGCGGTGCCTCCGCGGGCCTGCTGGTGGCGACGGGTGGGGCCACCACCCTGGACAACCCGGTGCCTCCGCCCGGCGCGGCCCAGGGGCTGCTGAAGACGGCCTATGCGCTGGACGCGCGGGCGGTGCTCTTCGCCAAGGAAGAGGACCTGCGCCACGCGCTGTCCATCGGCGCGGAGAACGGCGGCGTGGACATGGCCACCCTGTCCGTCGACCGGCTGGCCGCGTGGGCGCCGTTGCTGCGGGACGCCGCGCCTCGCACGTTGCTGCTGGTGGGGCGCAGCCGGGGGCAGGAGGCCCTGGCCGCGGTGGGCGTGCCGGACCTCGCTTCCCTGCGTGGCAGGCGATTGGGCGTGTATCCGTATGGCTCGTCCCACTACTTCGCGCTGTGGCTGCTGTCGCGCGTGGGGCTGCGCATCACGGACGTGCGCTGGGTGGAGCTACCCACCACCTTGGATGCGGGACGGGCGTTGCGCGAGGGCCGGGCGGACGCCGTGGTGGGGTTGTGGGGTGACGTGGAGCTGGCGGCTCGGGACCGGGGAGGCGCGGTGCTGGCGACGACGGCGGATGCGCCGCACCTGGTGGCCACGGTGCTGGTCGCCAGGGGAGACTTCGCCGCTCGCTACCCGGATGCCGTGCGGCGGGTGCTGCGGGGGCTCCTGGACGCGGGGCAGAGCGTATTGAAGGACCCGACGGCTGGGGCCCGGATGCTGGGGGAGGTGGCGCCGTACCTGGGCGACCCCATTGAAGCCATCCGCAGCGCGCCGCCGGCCACGCTGGCGGACAATCGGGCCTTCTTCGGGCTTTCCGGCGAGGCGCCTGTCACCTATGACGAACTCTTCCAGAGCGCCGCGGCGCTCTTCCAGAAGTTGAAGCAAGGGCCTCCGGTGCCTCCCGCGGAGGACACGAAGGATTTGGGGGCCTTGAAGTACGTGTCGGAGGCTCGAGGCCCCTGACGCTGGAGGACGGACGTGGCGAAGTCGCCGAACTACATCAAGGCCGCCTTCATGATGCCCGCCAACCTGGTGGGGCTGGGCACGGCGGCTGCCTCGGCGGCCATGACGGGCGAGCCGCTGCCCTTGCTGGTGGCCCTGGGCCTGGAAGGCCTCTACCTGGGCGTCATGTCGTCCATGAAGCGCTTCCAGCGGGCGGTGCGGGCGAACACGCTCGACGACCCTGAAGCGGCGCGCAAGGCGCTGGACGCGCTCCAGGCGGACCTGGCGCCCTCCCAGCGCGAGCACTACCAGCAGCTCGTCGGGCTGAAGGAGAAGATCCTCGCCAACTACCGGAAGCTGCCGGGCGGCAAGGTGCTGGAGGCGGACAGCGAGCCCCGGTTGGATGCGCTGCTGACGTCCTTCCTGCGGCTCATCTCCACGCTGAACCAGTACCGCACGTACCTGAACAGCTCCGACCGCGAGCACCTGCAGCGCGAGGTGGCGGAGCTGGAGGTGGACGTGGCGGGGGAGACGAACCCGCGGCTGAAGGACGTGAAGCAGAACCGCGTGGACATCCTCCGCAAGCGGCTGGCGCGCTTCGAACAGGCCGGTGAGAGCCGCGAGGTGGTGAGCCACCAGCTGGCGGGCATCGAGGACCTGATGCGGCTGACGCACGAACAATCCGTGGCCATCCGCGACCCGGAGGTCGTCAACCGCCAGCTCACCATGCTGAGCGCGGAGGCGGAGGCCACCGAGGAGTCCGTGCGGCAGATGGAGCAGTTCCTCGAGTTCTCCGAGGAGACGCGGGGCCCGCTGCCCCACGGCAGCCGGGTGCGTTGAAGCTCCACGGCCGGGGGCCGTCTCCTGGCCGTCGCCTGCCCATCCTCCGGGCTCCTGGACTGGCTCTGGAGCCTCCACGAATCGGTTGACTCTCCGCCCCAGGCAGCCTGAGGTGCCCGCATGCTCCGCCGAGTCTGGCTTCCGTCCCTCCTCCTCGTGCTCGCCGTCGCGGGCTGCTCCCGTTGTGGCAAGGACGTGGACCCCGCCGCCCCGGCTTCGACGGCGGGGGTGGCCCGCTACCTGCCGCGCGACGCGCAGGCCGCCGTGGTCATCAATGACCTGGGAGCGCTGGGAGAGAAGCTCGCCCGCTTCCAGAAGCTGAAGGCCGCCTCGTTCGCCGCGCAACTCCAGAACTTCTCCACCGCGGAGGGCTACGTCTCCGCGGTGATGCGCCAGATTGGCGTGGACCTGCGCAGCCGGCAGGCGCTCGAAACGGCTGGCATCGCGCCAGAGCTCGGCGCGGGCGCGGCGTTCCTCGGGGGCCACCGAGCCATCTCCGTGGTGGGCGTCAAGGACGCGGGCAAGCTCGAGGAGACGTTCGGCAACTTCGCGCGCAGCCGCCTGGGCGCGTCCGACAAGAAGCAGTCCTCCGTGGACGGTGGGGACCTGGTCACCTTCAGCCGGCCCGGCAGCGCCACGCCCGCGCTGGGCATCTTCTTCGTGAAGGGGACGCCCTTCGCGCTGCTCGGCGCGGGGCCCACCGCCGCCACGTTGGGGACGCTGGCCACGCAGCCGGAAGAGCGCTCGCTCGCGAAGGAGCCGGTGATGGCGGCGTCGCTGCAACGGCTCCCGGCCCAGCGTGACTTCCACGTCTGGCTCCCGGGCGGCGCCGGGCTCGTGCCGCCGGGCACCGTCCAGGGTGTCACGCTCACGGGCCGCATCGACGACCGCGCGGTGACGCTGAACGCGGACGCGCCCTGGCCGGATACCCAGGCGTCCCTGGCGGCGCTGGACGCGGTGGCGCCCGCCGCGAGCACGCTCCTCACCGCGCTGCCCGCAGACAGCTTCCTGGTGGCCCGGTTCCGCGGGGACGCGTCGCACCTCGACGGCGTGTGGCCCTATCTGGCCGGCGGTTACCTGACCCGGGCGGTGCAGAACAGCGGCCTCAACGTGAAGACCGAGCTGCTCGACAACCTCAAGCCGGGCACGGTGCTGGGCCTGTCACTGTCGCCCACCGTGAATCTGGGCGCGGGCATGCCGGTGCTGGATTTGCGCCGCACCAACCCCTTCCGCTTCGTCCACCTGGTGGCGCTCGCGGACGCCGAGGACGCTGCGAAGATGCAGTCCACGCTGGAGCAACTGCCGCGCATCGCGGAGAACTTCGGCGCGAAGGTGGAGGCGTCGGAGCTGAGCGGTCAGCGCGTGTACCTCACGTCCTACCGCGCGGGCGAAGGCGCGCACTTCGCGCTCGCGCCCAACGGCCGGCTGATGGTGGCCTCGCCCAAGGCGCGGCTGGAGTCCACGCTGGCCTCGCTCGCGAAGCCCTCGGGCGACGGGCCGATGGCCGCGGACCTGAAGGACGCTGGCAAAGACGCGGCCTTCAGCGCCGTGCTGGACTTGCGGCGCCTGTCGGACGCGGTGAAGAACCTGCCGTCGGAGGCCTGGGGCATTGGCGGCTTCGCCATCAAGGCCACCACCGTGCGCTGGCTGGAGGCCGTGGATGACCTGCGCGCCGTGACGCTGGCCGTGTCCCGCAAGGACAAGGCGCTCCAGGCGGAGCTGTCCCTGCGGCTGGCGCCCTCCGCCGCTACCTCCAGCCCGTCGGCCGCGCCGTGATTCAAGCGCGGGACGTCGTGAAGACGTACGTGGACGGGGACGGCACCCAGGTGCGCGTGCTCGACGGCATGTCGCTGGACGTGGCGGAGGGGGAGTTCGTCGCGGTGGTGGGCTCGTCCGGCAGCGGGAAGTCCACGCTGCTCCACCTGCTGGGCGGCCTGGACGTCGACTACCGCGGCGACATCCGCGTGGGCGGCGTGCAGCTGCGAGGCCTGGGCGACAAGGCCCTGGCGCACTTCCGCAACACGCACGTGGGCTTCGTCTTCCAGTCCTTCCACCTCATCCCCAACCTCTCCGCGGTGGAGAACGTGCTGTTGCCGTCGCACTTCGGCGTGGCGCCCCCGGATGCCCGCAAGCGCGCGGAGGCGCTGCTGGAGCGCGTGGGCCTGGGCGCGAAGAAGGACCGCGCGCCGGTGCGCCTGTCCGGCGGCGAGCGGCAGCGCGTGGCCATTGCCCGAGCCCTGTTCGGCAAGCCCCGCCTGCTGCTGTGCGACGAGCCCACGGGCAACCTGGACGCGGCCACGGGAACGGGCGTCATCGCCTTGTTCCAGGAGCTGCATCGCGAAGGACTCACCGTGTTGTGCGTCACCCATGAGGAGCGGATGAGCGCGGCGGCCGGGCGCGTGCTGCGGCTCAAGGACGGGCAACTCGTGGAGGAGCGCGCGGGGCTTCAGGTGGCCACGGGAGGTGCGCCATGAGGCTGGACGCACTGTCCCGGCTGGTCCGGCTGAGCCTAGCCCGCGAGCGCAAGGGGGCGTTCTTCTCCGCCTTCGGCGTGGCCATGGGCGTGGGCGCGCTGGTGTTCTTCGTGGGCCTGGGCCTGGGCGTTGGCGCCGTCATCCGGGAGAAGGTCTTCCCCACGGACGCGCGGCTGGTGGACGTGGTGCCCCCGGCGGTGTCGTTGGGCTCGCTGCTGGGCGGTGGCCAACTGGACGCGCCCACGGTGGAGCGCCTGCGCGAGCTGCCCGGCGTGGAGGCCGCCTACCGGAAGATGAACGTGCGCGTGCCCGCGGTGACGCGCTACGACGGCGTCTTCTTCGGCACCCGGCTGCGCATGGGCATGGAGGTGCTGGCCCTGGGCGTGGAGCCTGCGCTGGTGCAGGGCGACGTGCAGATGGGCGAGTTCAAGGACGCGGGGGAGGGGCAGCCGATTCCGGCGCTCGTGTCCACGCGGCTCCTGGAGCTGTACAACAAGACGTTCGCTCCGGCGCGCAAGCTGCCCCAGCTCTCCGCCAACATGCTGGTGGGCTTCGGCTTCCCGGTGGAGTTCAACCGCTCCTACGTGGCCGCGGCGTCCGCGTCGGGGCCCACGCAGTCCGGGCAGGCGCAGGTGGTGGGCGCGTCGGACCGGGCGCTGCTGGCCGGCATCACCATTCCGCTGGACGCGGCCATCCGCCTCAACCGCGCGTTCGGCGTGGACGCGGAGAACTACTCCGGTGTCACGTTGGTGGCCACGGACCCGTCGCAGGTGCCCGCCATCGTGGACGCGGTGAAGGGCATGGGGCTGGAAATCGACGACCAGGAGCGCCGGATGGCGGAGAACTCGGGCGCGGCGGTGGCGCTCACCACGTCCGCGCTGGCGCTGCTGTCCCTGCTCATCTGCATCCTCGCGGCGGTGAACATCGCCCACGCGCTGTCCGCCTCCGTCCGGGCGCGCGCCAAGGAGATTGGCGTCATGCAGGCGGTGGGGGCCTCGCGCGCGGACATCCGCGCCATCGTCCTGGCGGAGGCCGCCGTGGTGGGGCTCGCGGGCGGCGCCGCGGGCACCATCGCCGCGCTGCTGCTGGCCCTGGGCGTCAACCGCCTGGCGGCGGGTTACCTGCCCAACTTCCCCTTCAAGCCCGACAGTTTCTTCTCCTTCCCCTGGCCGGTGGTGGCCGGAGGCGTCGCCCTGGGGCTCGTCGCCGCGCTCGCGGGCGCGTACTTCCCCAGCCGCCGCGCCGCCGCCACCGACCCCGCACGCACGCTCGCCGGATGACACTTCCTTCTCGCAAGACGCTGCTTGGCAATGCGCTGAGCTTGATGGCCATCGCCTGGATTTACGGCGGCGACCTCTCCGACGCCGTGCGCGCCCGCACGGCGGACGTGTCCGCCTTCATGACGGTGCCCTCCCTGGAGCGGCCCGCCGTGGTGCTGGCCGTGGCCGCGGTGGCCGCGCTCGCGTTCGTCGTGGGCCTGCTCCAGCGCAAGGAGGAGGGCTTCAAGGGCTACCGGCTGCTGCCCATCGTCCTGGTGGGCGCGCTCTTCGTGGACCTCGTGCTGTCGGAGAGCCGCACGCCGCTGACGTCCACGGACATCGCGTCCATGGCGCTCCAGCGCTTCCACCAATCGGCGCAGGAACGGACCTCCGCGTTGGAGGTACCGGATGACCCGCGCCTCCTCCAGTCCCTGCTGGAGGAACTGGGCCGGCCGCCGTACCTCGTGCGGGGGGAGTCACTCCCGGCGTACACCCTCCAGGTCAGAAAGGACTGCGAGGGGCCCGTGCGAGATGCGCCCGGCGTGCGCGCCGGGACAATCCTCTACTGCGTGGCGCCAGCGCGGCAGGGCGCCTGGGTGACGATGGTGGGCCTCCCCGCGGAGGAGCGCTTCGGCCCGCCGGCCGTCGTGTCCGTCGCGGGCGAGGCGCGCTTCCTGCTGGTTCGCCCCATTCCAGCCGATGAGGCGGAGCCAGGAGCCGCATTCCGCGACAGCCTTGCTGCCCCGCCGTCACCCGCCGGTGACACGGACGCGGGCTCTCCTCGGGCCGGGCCCTGATCCGCCGCTTGCCTGCCGGGTCAGCTTGGGCGGGGCTTTCACGAGGTTGACCCCTTGGAGCCCCGGTCGATAGGCTCGCCGGGAACGGACCCTCCCCCACGTGACGACCACTCAACCGAAGCGGCAGCCCATCCCGTTTGGGAAGTACCTCCTTCTGGACCGCATCAACATTGGCGGCATGGCGGAGGTGTGGCGCGGGAAGCAGTTCGGCGCGAGCGGCTTTGAGCGGCTCGTCGCCATCAAGCGCATCCTCCCCAACATCGCGGAGGACGACGAGTTCATCTCGATGTTCATCGACGAGGCGAAGATCAGCGTCCAGCTGACCCACGCCAACGTCGCGTCCATCTACGAGCTGGGCAACATCCTCGGCAGCTACTTCATCTCGATGGAGTACATCCCCGGCAAGGACATGCGGGCCATCTTCGACCGGTGCCGGAAGAAGGGGGAGCCCGCTCCGGTGCCGCTGGTGGCCTTCTGCGTGTCCAAGATGTGCGAGGGCCTGGACTACGCCCACCGGAAGAAGGACGGGATGGGGCGGGACATGAACATCGTCCACCGCGACATCTCGCCGCAGAACGTCCTCATCTCCTATGAGGGCGAGGTCAAGGTCATCGACTTCGGCATCGCGAAGGCGGCCGGCAAGGCGACCAAGACGCAGGCCGGCATCCTCAAGGGCAAGTTCGGCTACATGAGCCCGGAGCAGATCCGCGGCCTGCCGTTGGACCGGCGCTCGGACGTGTTCGCCATTGGCGTGTGCCTCTACGAGATGCTGACCGGTGAGCGCCTCTTCGTGGGCGACAGCGACTTCAGCGTGCTGGAGAAGGTGCGCAAGGCGGAGGTGCCGTCGCCCAGCACGTACAACCGGCGCATCCCGGAGACGCTGGAGCGAATCGTCCTCAAGGCGTTGGCCAAGGACGTGGACGAGCGCTACCAGTACGCCAGCGAGCTGGGCGACGACCTGCAGCGCTTCCTCATCACCAGCGACACCATCTTCAGCCGCAAGGACCTGGCGCAGTACATGAAGTCCACGTTCGCGGAGGACGTGGAGCGGGAGAAGCAGCGCCTGCTGGACTACGCGGACATCAAGCCGCCCGAAGGCATGCAGGCCGCGTTGGAAGCCGCGTCCTTCAACAGCCCCATCATGCCCTCCGCGCCGCCGCCGGCGCCCGTGCCGGTGGTGCAGCCGGTGGCGCCGCAGCCCCGGATGACGGGCTCCATGCCGACGGTGCCTCCAGGTGGCGTGCGCCGCTCGCCCACGCTGGCCGCGCTGCCGAAGCTGACGGCCGCCACCGCCGCGCCCCCTCCCGATGAGGACGAGGGCGGGGCGACGCAGCTCGTCTCCAGCGACCACGAGTTCGCGGACACGCCAGAGCCCACCACGCAGCCGGGGGCCGCCGTCGGGCGTGCCATCACCCCGCTGGAGGTGCCGTCGACGCCGGGGCGCGACGCGGACGACGAGCCCGTCAGCGGCAGGACGGCGGTCATTTCGCCGCCCGCGCCCCTGTCGCCTCCCGTCGGCCCGCCACGGCTGTCGCACGCGAGCATCCCCGTGGTGCGGCCGTCCATGTCCGTGCCCACGCTGTCGCCCTCGGACGCGCCGCCCGCCTCGGGGGCCACGCCTCGGACGAGCCGGGGTGGGGGCTTGCCGCGGATGACGCGGGATGTGCAGGTGCTCGACGCCTCGCAGGCCGCGGCCCGCCCGTTGCCGCCGCCGGCCCCCGTGGCCCCCGCGTATGACGATGAAGACGACGGGGATGCCCCGGAGCGGCCCACCGGCGCGACGCCGTCCGTGGGCGGCCGAGCGCCCATTCCCAGGAAGGTGCTCTTCGGCGGCATCGGCGCGGTCGCCGTGCTCGTGCTGGTGCTGATTGGCTGGGCGGTGTCGGGGCCCGGTGTGGGCTACGTGCTGGTGGACCTGCAGGGCGTGCCCTCGGAGGTCCGCAACCGCGTGCAGGTGCGCCTGGACACGCAGCTGGTGCCCCTGGAGGGGGGCAGCGCGACGCTCCTGCGCGAGGTGCCCGCCGGCAAGGTCATGGTGGTGGTGAGCGCGGAGGGCTACAACACCTTCACGAAGACGGTGGAGGTCGCAGAGGGGAAGGACGTCACGCCCGTGCAGGCGGTGCTGGAGAGCCTGGTGCGCACCGCGGCGTTGGTGCTCACGACGGAGCCCGCCACGGCCGAGGTGAAGGTGGATGGCCGGGTGGTGCGCGAGCAGGGCAAGTCGGCGGCCTACGTCAAGGACGTGCCCATCAGCGGGTCGGAGTGGGTGGTGGAGGTGAGCGCGCCTGGCCACAAGCCCGCGTCCAAGCGGGTGCCGGTGTCCGGCGGTGGACCGGTGGAGGTGTCGCTCAAGCTGGAGCCATCGGTGACGCGGGTGTCGGTGAAGGTGGAGTCCAAGCCGGCCGGTGCCACCATCTTCGTGGACGGCAAGGACGTGGGCGCCACCACGCCCGCCGTCGTGCAGGTGCCCCCCGGCGCGCGGCAGCTCACCCTGAAGCTGAAGTGCCACAACGAGGCCGAGGTGAACGTCCCGGACGCAGCGCCAGGCAATGAGCCGGCCACCGCGAGCGTTTCCCTCAAGCGGCAGCCGCGCTGCCGTTAGCCGAAGGCCCGCTTCCCGCGAAGGGGGCGGGCGCGCCAGCTCCCCTGTGGGTGGAGCGAGAGGAGGCGGGAGTTCGTGAGCAAGGTGCGCAAGGTGAACAAGGCGGATCCCCTGGCGGATCTGCCTCGCTGGGCCCAGCAGCTGGCCCGCAAGTACTACACGAAGACAGTCAGCGCCTTCCTGCTGTACGGGGCCGTGCGGGACTTGCAGCCCCTGCAGTTGGAGGATGGCGGGCGCGGCTTCGGCACGCTGAAGACGTTCCTCTCCGAGGAGCTCTTCGGCGGCCGGGACCACGTCATCTTCTATGACCGGTCGTCTGGCATCCGCTCCGCGACGCCGGAGACGCAGAAGGACCTGCAGCGGGCCATGGCGGGCTACGACGCCATGTACGGCACCGACTACGCCAAGGTCATGCCCAGAGACCCGGGCCGCGCGCTCCAGATTCTGGAGAACTTCATGCGCATGCGCCTGAGCGAGGGCCGCTCGCTGGCGCTCATCGTCGACTTCGCGGAGACGCTCGTTCCGGGCGGAGAGATGAGCCACCTCTCCAGCGAGGACCGCTTCGTGGTGGCCACGTTGGACAAGTGGGCGCACGACCCGCAGTTCCTCGCGTCCGACGTGTCCGTGGTGCTGCTGGCGGAGAACCTGGCGGACGTGTCGCCGCGCATCAGCCGCAACCCGTACGTGGCGCCCATCGAGCTGCCCCTTCCCACCGAGGAGGAGCGGCTGGAGTACGTGCGCTACAAGCTGGAGGGCAAGCGGCTCCAGTCCGTGTCGGACGTGCCGCTGGCGGGCCTGGCGAAGATGACGGCGGGTTTGTCCCGCATCAACCTGGACCGCGTGCTCACCGAGGCACTCGAGCGCGAGGTGCGCATCACCTCCGAGCTGCTCAAGGAGAAGAAGCGCGAAATCATCCAGGCGGAGTGCCACGGCCTGCTGGAGTTCATCGAGCCGGTGCACACGCTGGACGCGGTGGCGGGACACGCCAAGGCCAAGCAGATGCTGCGGCAGGCCGCCGGGGCCCTGAAGAAGGGGCGCCTGGAGGTCATGCCCATGGGCTACCTGCTGTCGGGCCCCGTGGGCACGGGCAAGACGTTCATGGTGAGCTGCTTCGCCGGGGAGATTGGAATCCCCGTGGTGAAGTTCCTCAACTTCCGCAGCCAGTGGCAGGGCGTCACCGAGGCGAACCTCGAGAAGATCTTCAACCTGCTCAAGGCCCTGTGGCCGGTGGCGGTGATGATTGACGAGGCGGATACGTTCCTCGGCAACCGTGACTCCGGCGGGGACTCCGGGACGAGCAGCCGCGTGTTCGGCTCCATCGCCTCGTTCATGGGCAACACGTTCTACCGCGGGAAGATTGTCTGGTTCCTGATGACGGCGCGGCCGGACCTGCTGCCCATCGACCTCAAGCGGCAGGGGCGCGCGGAGGAGCACCTGGCGCTCTTCTATCCGCAGACGGACGCGGAGCGGGACGAGCTGTTCCAGGTCATGTCCAAGAAGACGGGCGTGTCCGTGGAGGGCATCGAGTCCTTCTCCACGCTGATTCCGGAGGGCGTGCGCGCCTTCAGCGGCGCGGACATCGAAGCCGTCATGGTGCGCTCGAAGTTCCGCGCGCTGGCGGACGGCCGTGAGGCGGTGACGAAGGACGACCTGGCCGCGGTGCTCGCGGACTTCGTGCCCCCCAGCTACCCGCTGGAAATCGAGCTGCAGAACCTGGTGGCGGTGCAGGAGTGCACCAGCCGCGAGCTGCTGCCCGAGGGCTTCCGCCAACTGGACCGGGACTACATCACCCGGCGCGTGCGCGAGCTGAAGGCGCTGCTGGAGTCGCAGTAGCCGGTGCCGCCTCACGCCCAGGCGCTTGTCCTGGGCGCACGGCCCGCTGAGACTGGGGGCATGGCTGCTGGCCCCACTGCTCCGCGTTCCTGGTTCGCGTACTCCCTCGACCTGGCCCCGGTGATTGCGCACGAGCGCCTCCCGGGGCTCCCGCCCATTCCCGACGTGCTGGAGGGCGAGCTGGCCGAGGCGCTCGACGTGGACGTCGTCTACGACGTGGCGTCGGCGGCCTGGGGCGGGAAGGTGGCCCGGCTGGTGGATGCGCCGGGCCACAAGCTCCCTGGCATGCTCCGCCGCGTTCCCGCGGACGCCTGGGACGCGCTGGCCCGCCTGGAGTCCGCGATGGCGGGCGCCACCGAGGTCCGGCAGGTGAAGGTGCGCACCTTCACCGGGGCCGTGCTCAGCGCCCATGTCTTCACGCCCACGGCTCCCGCGACGCCCGCGCAGGGGCTCGTGAGTGAGGCCTTCCTCGTCACCCTGGCGCTGTCGGCCGAGGAGGCCGGGCTGTCACCGGACCACGTGGAGCGGCTCCAGGCCGAGGCCCGTATCGTCCAGGCCCTCCAGAAGGCGGGCCCCGAGGCCCTGAGCCCGTCGAAAGCCCCTGGAAAGAAGGGTTAGGCGGGTATCCAGGTGCGAAGCGACCCCCAGTTTCTTTTTCTTCGTAAGAAAACGGAGCCGTGACGCAACTTGGCGCGCCGAACGGCCGACGATGGGAGAAGGGGCTCCACCTCGTGCCTCACCTCGTCGGCCCCGAGGACATTCAGGATGACGCTGCGACCCACCACGACGCGAGCCGTTCCCCCGCGCCCGGCATCGGCCGCTTCGCCCCTCAATGCCGTCACCACGCCAGGAGGAAGCTGGAGACGCTCGACGGCCCGCGAGGTGCCCATCAACGAACTCCAGGAGAAGTTCGGCTGGAAGGATGACAGCTGGCAGGTGGGGTTGATGCAGGCCGCCGACGCGGCGGGCAGCAAGACGCGCGGCGGCAACGGGCAGGTATCCGCGGCGGAGCTGGAGCGCTACCTGGCCGCGCCCGAGGACGGGCAGTACCTGACGTCCACCGCGCTTCAGCAGAAGCGCTCCTCGCTGGACGCGAAGCTCGCGGAGGGAAATGGCTCCGCCGTGGGCGTGGACGCCTTCGAGCGTGGCTGGCAGGCCACGGTGGCCCGGCGCGCGGATCTGTTGGGGGGCAATGGCGACGGCCAGCTCAGCGCGGAGGAACTGGACGCGTTCATCCAGGCGTCGAAGGCGGGCAAGCACGCGGACACCCGCTGGGTGCCGGACCAGCAGATGGCCGCGTTCCAGAGCCGCGTGGCCGAAGCGGCCGGAGAGCTGGACCCGCTGCGCCCCGCTGGAGCGCTGGGCTCGGAGGGGCTCAGCCTGGTGAAGGAGTACTCGCGCCTGGCGCTGGACCAGGGGGCGAACGTCCCTACCTTCGTGAGCTACATGCTGTCCGCGTCGGACATCCAGGAGACGCCCGCGACAGTGTCCCGGCTGGAGAGCACCTTCGTTCGCGACCCCGAGCTGGGCCGCACCGGCGTCACCGACTCCGACTACACGCGGACGGGCTTCGACCGGGGCCACATGAAGCCGGCGGAGGACTCGCCCACGCAGGAGGCGATGAACGAGAGCCACCTGATGACCAACATCGCCCCCCAGCACGGCAACCACAACCAGCAGGTGTGGCGCACGCTGGAGCAGGGCGTCTCAGGTCTCGTGAACTCGCAGGGCGGCAAGGCGTACATCCTCACCGGCAACCTGTACCTGGATGACAAGGGACAGCCGCTGCCGCCGGAGAAGCGGGAGACGACGGGGGCGGGGGAGCGCCGCATCGCCGTCCCCACGCACAACTTCAAGACGGTCCTCCACGAGCTGCCGAACGGCAGCCTCACGATGTACGCGTACCTCGTGCCCAACATGAAGGACGGGCCGTCGAAGAAGGAGGACATCCTCCCGCTGCTCGATTCGCACCGCGTGCCCGTGGACCGCATCGAGGAGCTGCTGGGGCAGGACCTCTACGCAAACCTGCCCAAGCGGGTGCAGGACAAGCTGGAGAAGGGCACGTCGGCCGAAGGCGTCTTCCAGCGCAACAGCCTGTACTTCGCGGCCAGCCTGTTCCGTTTCGCGCCCGGCAACTGAGGCGGAGCTTCGTGGCCTGGGCTTCGCTTCCGGGGGAAGCACTGCCACGGTGCACGGGCTCACGCCACGGGGCGCGGTACGCCCAGGTGCGGGTCGTCCACGTGCTCGACGACGGCCACGCGGTCTCCCACGGAGAGCGCGTCGTGCAGCACGCGCACGGCCTCGTTCGAGTGGCGGACGCAGCCGTGCGAGACATCCGTGCCCAGGAGGGCGGGGGCGTTCGTTCCGTGCAGCTCCTCACCGGAGTGCCGGCCATCCGCCCAGGAGAGGTCGAGCATGCGCACGCCGAAGACATGGCGGTCGTTCCACAGCCGTGCGCCGGCCGCTTCGGTGGCCAGTTGATCCAACTTCGTGCGGACCACCTTGAGCCCGGTGCGGGTAGGGGAGGCCGCGGCGCCCGTGGCGTTGGGAAAGATGTCCACGAGTTGCCCACGGGTGTCGAAGAGGAAGGTCCGGTGCTCCCGGAGGGCCACCACCACGCGGACCTGTTGTCCGTCGAAGAAGGCGGAAGGCAGCCCCCGTGTCTGCCCACGCGTCCCTGGCGCTGGCGCCAGCGCATCCAGCGCGCGCAACGTGGCGGCGTCCAGCACGCCCGTGGGGAGGACGGCGCGGATGGTGCGTGAGGCATGGACCTGGAAGTTGCGCAGGGCGCGGGTGGTGTGCGGGCCGTGGCGTCCGTCCGCGCCGCCGTGTAGGGCGAAGCCCATGTCGAGCAGGGCGGCCTGTACGGCGCGGAGGCCCTCGCCCTGGCTGCCGGGGCCGAGGACCTGAGCCCCTGACGCGACGTCCGCCAGTTGGGGCAGTCCGGTGAAGCGCGCGTTGGCGGGGGGCGCTGGTGTGCGCGCGGGCCGGTCCACGCCTTCCGGAGGCACGGGCGTCCCGGACCGTGGACGTGCATCCAGCGCGGGCTGAGGACCTTGCCCGTCGGTGACTCGGGAGACAGGCTTGGGACTGCGCGCCGTCTTCCCAAGGGCGGGTGTTGATGCCGCGTCCGGGGGGGCGTCAGGCGGAAGGAACGAGAAACGTGACTCCGGTGGCGAGATGGATGAGGTCATCCCCGGCCTCAGTGCAAATCGCTCGCCCGACGCAACCACGCGAGGCGTGCCTTCGCGCCGGAGACTACGGCGCGCTGAGGAGCAGCACCTTCCCCGTGGGAAGGGTGCGGTGGTCCTTGATCTTGTTCCACCGCATGATGTCGTCCACGCTGACGCCGTAGCGCTGCGCGATGGACCAGAGCGTCTCGCCCTCCGCCAGCGCGTGGACCTTGCCGGCCTTGCCCGCGGGCTTGGCGACGCTCACCGAGTGCTTCGCCAGCACCGTGCCGCCGCGCTCCTGCACGCTGGCGGTGGCCGTGGTGCCATCGGGCCAGATGAACAACGTGGAGCCCACCTGGAGCGTCGGGTTGCGCCGCTTGAGGTTGTTCCACTGCTTCAGCGAGTCCACCGACACGTTGAACTTGTTCGCAATCACCCAGAGGCTGTCGCCGGACATCACGCCGTATGTCACGCGCGTGCGCCCGTTGATGGTCTCCTTCTTCACGGGGCCCGCGGCCACCGGGCCTTTGGGCGTGCCCGCCGGCACCTCGTCCTCGGGCCGCACCACCACGCCGCTGCGGCGGGCCTGCGCCACCTTCGTCGCCAGCGCGCCGCCCGAGCTCTTGCCGGCGGGAATCGGAATCACCAGCTCCCCGCCCACGCGCAACGTCCGGGCCGACTTCAGCTGGTTCATCTGGAGGATGGCCTCGGACGCCGTGCCGTACGTCTCCGCGATCTGGGACAGCGTGTCGCCGCGCTTCACCTTGTGGATGCGGAAGGTGAGCCGCTCCGCGGGGCTGATGCGCTTGTAGTTGTCCGCGAACTGCGTCCCTGTCCCCTTGGGAAGCCGGAGCGTGTAGGGCTTCTTGGCCGTCGCCGGCGGGGTGCACCAGCGCTTCAGCTCGGGGTTGAGGTCCTGCACCACCTTGACGGGCACGCCGGCCGCGCGGGCGACGACGTCCAGGTCCGCCGCGTCGGTGAGCTGCACCTCGTCGAAGTCGAGCACGGGCTCGGGGTCGAACTCGTTCTCGTTGAAGCCGAACGCCGCCGGGTGCTTGGCCACCAGCGCCGCGGCAATCAGCTTGGGCACGTAGTGCTTCGTCTCCTTCGCCAGGCCGCGCTCTTCGGACAGGAGCCAGAAGTTCGTCGTCCCGTGCCGCTCCACCATCCGCCGGACGCGCCCGGAGCCGGTGTTGTAGCCGGCCCACGCCAGGTACCAGTGCCCTAGCTCGCGCTTGAGGTCCTTCAGGTATGACGCCGCGGCGTGGGTGGCCTTGATGGGGTCCCGTCGCTCGTCCACCCAGAAGTCCTGCTTCAGCCCGTACTGCTTGCCGGTGCTGGAGATGAACTGCCACGGCCCCGCCGCGTGCGCCCACGAATAGGCATGCGCCGAGAAGCCGCTCTCAATCATCGCCAGGTACACCGTGTCCTTCGGCAGGCCGTACTGCTCCAGGATGGGGTGCATCACCGGCACGTACCGGGCCGCGCGCGACATCCACTTGCGGAACCAGCGTCGCCCGGGCCCCTGGAAGAACTGGACGTACTGGGCCACCAGCGGCTGCATCTCCACTGGGATGTCGTAACGGTCCTGAATCTGCCCCACGTCGAAGGTGGCCAGGTCCGTGATGAGCGGAATCTCCGGCAGCTCGTCGTCCTCACGGAAGGTGTGCTCGTCGAGCGCGTCCAGCATGCGCATCCGCAGCGGGTTGGCGACCCCGAGCCGCCGCAGCGATTGCATCACCTCCGCGGTGGAGCGCGACGCCGGGTCCAGCGCGGCGCCTTCCAGTGCGCGCAGTTCCTCCAACTCAGCGGACTCGGACTCAACCGCGTCGCGCGTGGCCTCGCCTTGCTCGGAGGCGTCCTCGGCCACCATCGGCGTGCCGGGCTCCAGCAGCTCCAAACCGGGCTCATCGACATCATCGGTCGCGGTGTCCGCGGTGCCAGGTGCCGTGGCGGCCGTTGGTGCCTTCTCGCCACCAGCCACCGGCGACGGAGCCTCGCCTGCCGGCTTTACGGCAACGGGGGCCGCTTCCAGGCTGGCCGTGGGCGCCTTCTCGGCCGGTGACTGCGCCGCGGGGGCCTGCGCGCCCTCGGATGCCTCCACCTGAGCCCTGGCAGGAACGGGCCCCACGGGCGGTGGGGTGAGCCCCGAGGCAGGGGCTGAGGCCAGGGCGAGCAGGAGCAGAGGTAGAGGCGGCATACAGTCGCGGGAACGGGCGCCCGGAGGCAGGCGAAAGCGGGAAGTAATCGCCCTTTTCCTTGACAGTCAAACAAGGAGTCGCGGCATGCGCGTCTTGTTCGGACGCCGGGTAGGAGCAACCGCCCAGGCGAGGCCCTGGATTCCTGGATGACTAGGGCTTCCCGTGTCCCGGCCCCACGATGCGCGGCAGGTACGTCGCGAAATCGAAGTGAGGCGAGTTCTCCGGGTTGTGACAGGTGACGCACACGCTCTCGCCCGGCGAGGCGATGATGTTGTGGGTGCCAGGCGCGTCCGCGTGCTCCGAGCCCGGACCGTGGCAGCTCTCACAGCCCACGTCCTCGCGGCCCGCCACCTTGTCCAGCCGGCAAACGCCGCCGGGCTGCTCCCAGCCGGTGACGTGGCACCCCACGCAGTTGAGATGGAACTGCTTGCCCACCTGTTCCAGCGTCTCCCAGGCGTGGTGGTGCTTGGACTTCTCCCAGACGGGGAAGGCGTCCTCGTGGCAGGTGCGGCAGGGCTCGTTGCCCACGAAGCCCGCGCGGCCTGGCGCCGGAGGGGGGCAGTCCTGTCCATGCGCCTTCGCCCAGGCGAGGTTCATCTTCCCCACGTCCGCGTCGTAGGCGGACACCAGCGCGACCGCCTCCTCGTCGGAGGGAAGGCTGGACTCCAGGGGCACGAAGCGCAGCGTGAAGGCGTTGACGCCGTCGGGGGTGACGGGCGGAGCGTCCAGCAGGGCTTGCCGGCGCGCCACCAGTTCGTCGCGCTTGCCCTGCTTGAGCGCCTTGAGCTTCGGGTCCGTGCCGGGGAGGTTGATGTCCTTGTCCAGCAGCGCCGTGCGCTGCTCCAGGGCGGCGGCCTCACGCTCCAGGTCATCCTGACCCTTCTGCAACGCGAAGGGGCCCGCCTGGGGCGCATAGGCCAGGTCCACGCGCAGCAGCGAGCGTCCCTTGCTCTGCAGCGCCACCACCGGCACCGCGGACCGCACCAGTCGGTTCTCCTCGCCGCTGAACTCGGTGGCGGTGCGGGTGGCCACCACCACGTTGGCCTTCAGACCCGGCTGCTCCACCGCCTGCTGGGCCACGTCCAGCGTGACGTCCAGCAGACCGACCACGAAGTCCGCTCCCTGCGCGCGCGCCTGAGCGCTGGCCTCCGCGAGCTGCGCGGCCGTGGTCGCCGCCACCACGCCCACCTTCCGTTCGCCCGCGGGCAGCAGCTTCACCGCGCCCGGCGCCAGCTCCGGCAGCCCCAGGCCCTTGCGGAAGTCCACGCCCTGCGTGTCGTCCAGCGGGCCGGTGGCGCGCACCGCCAGGCCCATGTGCCGCATGGCGTCCGCGAGCGCCTGGGCCTTGCGCTCCTCCTGGGGCACTTGTCCCGGCTTGAGCCGCTGCTCGCCGAAGAGGCTGTTGCCGCCATCCACATAGAGGACGGGCAGCGAGCCCTTGCGCGCCGACTGCACCTGCGCGGCGGCGCGGGCAATGCCGCCCCGCATGTTCTCGCTACAGCCGCACGGGCCCAGGTAGCCACGCGTGTCGGCGGAGAAGAAGAGGATGGCGCCCGGGCCCTGGCTTGTCGCCACGGCGGGCTTCGCGGCGGCGGTGGCCGACGAAGCCGAAGCGTCTGCTTCCGCGGGCTTGGGGGGCGGGTCCTTGCGTGCACAGCCAGCGAGCGACGCGGCCAGCAGGGCCGCGGCGAGGAAGGCACGCATGGGATTCACCAGAGGATGCTCTGCACCAGTTCGTCGATCTTCTCACCCATGGCTTCCAGTCCGTTCACCTTGGACAGGGAGCCATCTGCCCCCACCTGTTCGGCCAGCTTGGACAGCTCGTCGTCCGGGAGGCTGGAGAAGAGGACGATGGGGATGTCCTGCGTGCCGTACTCGTTCTTCAGCGTGCGACAGATGTCCGTGCCCTTGGCTTCGGGCATGTGGATGTCGGTGAGGATGAGGTCCGGGCGCCAGGTCTGCAGCGTCTTCTCGAACTCCATGAGCGTGGAGGTGGCGATGACCTCGTAGCCGCGCGCTTCGAGCACGGCCTTCTCCATCGCGAGCGTAATCTCGCTGTCATCAATCAGGAGGATTCTTCGCTTCTCGGACACGGCGACCTTCCTTCACTCCTTTATCTATCCTACCCCCACGCGCTGCACCAACGCTTTCCCGTGCGCTCCCGGGGCCGGTGTTTCCCTGATTTCGGATGTCCACCGCCGCACGCTCGCCCGCCGGGTCTCCGGGGACGACTTCTTTCCAGTGAGACATCTGAAAAGGGATATGGAAGTCAGCCATGATGCACCGTGACAGATGGACCCTGAGAGCACTCGTCCTGGGACTGGGGCTGCTGTGGAGCCTTCCTGCCGCCGCGCTCAACGCGGGCCTCAACCCGCCGCCCCCCTCGGTGGACCGGAAGACGCCGCAGGCCACCGTGCAGGGCTTTCTGGCCGCCGCGCACCGGGGGGACTACGCCCTGGCGGCGCACTATCTGGACCTGGACTACATCCCGCGCGCCCAGCAGGCGGAGCGGGGCTTCCAGTTGGCCCGCGCGCTCAAGTTCGTGCTGGACCGCAAGCTGCCCGTGGACGTGAGCTCGCTGAGCAAGGAGCAGGAGGGCGACCCGGCCGACGCGCGCTACGACCAGTTGGGCACCATTCCGCTGCAGGGGAACAACGTCCCCGTTCGCGTCCAGCGGGTCTCCTCGACTGAGGGGGACCTGGTCTGGGTCTTCAGCGAGTCCACGGTGCGGCAGGTGGACCCGCTCTTCGCGGAGTATGGCCCCCGGCTGGTGGGCCTCCTGCCGGCCTTCTTCTTCAGTGACACGGTGCTGGGACTGGAGCCCTGGCAGTGGCTGGGGCTGCTGGTGACGGTGCTGGGCAGCCTGGGCCTGGCGGTGCTGCTGGAGCGCCTGGTCCTGGCGTTCGCCCGCCGCGTGGCGCGGTGGACCCGGTTCACCTGGGAGGAGAATGTGGTCTCCTCGGGGAAGGGGCCGCTGAAGCTGCTCACCTTCTCCGCGCTGCTGGTGGTGGGCACGCTGCTCTTGCGGCTGCCGCGTCCGGCGCAGGGCGTGTTCATCCGGATTGGCTATTCGTTGAGCGTCGTGGCGCTGGCCTGGGCCGCGCTGCGCATCCTCCACGTCTCCGTCGCCTTCGTGCAGAGCCGCGTGTCGTCGGAGATGAAGGACGCGGCCCGGGCGCGCAGCGTGAGCACGCAGTTGGTGGTGCTCCGCGCCATCTTCGAGGTCGCCACCTACGTCATCGCCGCGGCGCTGCTGCTCATCCAGTTCGAGGTGGTGCGCAACGTCGGAGTGTCACTGCTGGCCTCCGCCGGTATCGCCGGCCTGGTGCTCGGTCTCGCGGCGCAGAAGTCCATTGGTACGCTGCTGGCCGGCATCCAGCTCTCCATCACCCAGCCCATCAGCATTGGCGACACCCTCATCACCGAGGGCGAGTGGGGCACGGTGGAGAAAATCACGCTCACCTACGTGGTGCTGCGGACGTGGGACCAGCGCCGGCTGGTCATCCCCATCGTCCAGTTCCTGGACAAGCCCTTCCAGAACTGGAGCAAGGGGAACCCGGAGATGCTGGGGGCCGTCATCCTCCAGGTGGACTTCCAGACAGACATCGACGCGCTCCGCGCGGAGCTGCGCCGCATCCTGGAGAACGAGGGCAAGTCCATGTGGGACGGCCGTGTGGCGACGGTGGTCGTCCTGGACGTGCTGGACCGGACCCTCACGGTGCGCGCGCTGGTCAGCGTGTCGGACTTCAGCAAGCTCTTCGACCTGCGGGCCCTGGTGCGCGAGAAGCTGGTCGCCTTCCTTCGCACCCATCCGCTGTGGCTGCCCGTCACTCGCACGGAGGCGCGTCCCTTCCCGCCGCCCGAGCTGGATCCGGCGCGGCTGTCCGCTTCCCCGGATTCGCTGCCCACGCCGCCCGTGCCGCCTCGGGCGTGAAGGCGGGCGGCGCCCCCCTGGCGCAGTGAGCCCTTGCCTGGGGGCATGGGGTTTTGAATAGTCGGCGCGCCGCGCCGTCATAGCGCTGGAAATTCGCACCTACCGCCCGGGGGAGTCTTCGAGATGATGCGTCATGTCAGGTTGTGTGGGGCCCTTGCGATGGTGGCCGCCACCGTGCCGCTGACCGCCAGTGCCCAATCCCGAGGCCGCACGGACGGTCCAGAGGAGTCCGAGTACGGCAAGGGCGGCTACAGCGGCCCCGGGGGCCGGAGCGTGTCGCTCCAGCTCGACTGGGGCGCGGCCATCAACTCCCGCAAGCCGCCTCGGGGCGCGCCGGAAGGACCGCCGCTGTTCGTGGGCGCCACGCTGTCGCTGTGGGGCGCGGACTGGTACCAGTTGGACGTGAGTGGGGCCTACGTGTTCGACGGGGGCCGCTTCGTCGGCATGGTGGGCCCGCGCTTCCGGACCTGGGGCTGGCCGCTGGTGTTCACCGCGGGCCTGAAGGCCGGCGCCATCGTCATCCCGGAGGGAGAGGGCCTGCGCTTCGGCATCTCCCCGCAGCTGGGCGCCGAAATCCTCCTGGGTGACCGCGAGAACATCCTCATGGCCCTCAACTACACCCCGGACATCCCCATTGGCGGTGGCGGCGTCACGCACCGGCTGGGCATGTCCGTGGGCTACAAGTTCTAGCAAGGGGGTTCGACATGATTGCCCAGCTGCTTGCCGCCACGCTGGCGTTGACCTCCAGCCAGGCGCCCGTCTCTGTTTCCGGCCGGGGAAGCCCGCAGGTGAACCTGCCGTTTCCGGCCGGAGACGTGCAGACCTACAACATCATCCAGTGGGACCCCAACCAGCTCCCGCGCATCTACGAGCGCTCCGACCAGCTCCCCCTCACCGACGAGGAGCTGACGAAGCTGTCCCAGGCTGGCTTCGAGCCCGCCCAGCTCGTGAAGATGATTGAAGAGCGCCGCTGCGCCTGCGACGCCAGCGCGGACGGCCTCATCCGGCTCAAGAAGGCCGGCGTGGACAAGGACGTGCTGGCCGCGGTGTCCCGGCACGGCCTGGCGCCCAACCGCGGGTTGAACCTGCTGGTGACGTTGGACTTCACCGGAGAGAGCCGCACCGCGCGCGAGGCGTTCCTCTACTTCTTCGTGGACGACGGGGACATCACCCGCGTCTTCACCGCCAACATCCCGGAGCTGCTGCGCCGCCGCAACAGCCACGAGACGACGGTGGACCGCAGTGACATCCTCGTCGCGCGCACCGTGCGCCGCGTCCAACTGGCGGGCCAGGTGCCGCTGCGCACCTACGGCAAGCACAACGTGCTGGTGGTCGCCAGCGCGAGCCCCACGCTCACGCACCCGTCCCAGCTCACCGCGCAGGAGCTGTCGCGGGCGCAGCGTTACACCTTCGACTACCCCCGTGCGTCGCTGCAGAACGTCTGCCGCCTGACGGCCGGGTACCGCCGCGACGCGGTGCTCGCCTACAAGTGGAACTTCGAAGGCAGCCGCTTCGAATGCGAATGGAACTAGGAGTGACCCGCACCATGAACACCCGCCGCCTGCTTCTGTCCGCCTGTCTCGCCGCTTCGCTGTCCGCCTGCACGGGCCCGCGCGCCTTCACGCGTGGCACGTACGAGGACCCGAACACCATCGAGATGCTGTCGGACCGCTTCAACGAGAACGACCTGCAGCTCATCGCGAAGAAGATGGCGGAGTCGCTCGCCACCTCGCCGCGCTTCTCCCAGCCCCGGCCGGATGGCTCGCTGCCCATCGTCCTGGTGGGCAAGCTGAAGAACAGCACCTCCGAGCACATCGACATGCGCTCGCTGGGCGACAAGATTCAGACGGCGCTGGCGCAGACGGGCCGCTTCGCCCTGGTGGACCAGCAGGCGCGCCAGGACATCGCCGAGGAGTACGAGTACCAGCAGTCCGGCTACGTCGACCCGAACACCGCCAAGGGCCCGGGGCAGCAGACGTCGGTGGACTTCCTGATGACGGGCGACCTCGCCTCCATCATCCAGGAGGTCGGCCGGGACAAGCTCGTCTATTACAAGATGACCGCGAAGCTCAGCAACGTGCGGACCGGCCTCATCGAGTGGACGGATGAGAAGCAGATTCGCAAGAAGTTCGAGAAGCGCGGCGTGAGCTGGTAACGGGCGCACCCTTCCATGTCCATCCTCTCCCGCAGCCCGGTCCGCCTGAGCGGGTGGGGCGCGCTCGCGCTCGCGAGCGTGCTCCTCCTGTCGTCGGGCTGTGCGGGTGACTATGTCGCGCGCACCCGGGGCGTGCGGTCCGCGTACCAGCAAGGGGACTATTCGCGCGCGCTGTCCTCGCTGGAGGCCGCGACGAAGGAAGGGCCCGAACAGGACCGCCTGTTGGTGTTGATGGACAAGGGCATGGTGCTGCACGCCGCCGGGCAGTGGGCGGAGAGCAACGCCGTGCTCGAAGAGGCGGAGCGGCTCAGCGAGCAGATCGACAGCGTCTCCGTCAGCGAGGAGGCGAAGACGCTCGTCACCAACGAGCGTCAGCGCACCTACCGTGGGGAGGACTTCGAGAAGCTGATGATTTCCGTCCTCCAGGCGCTCAACTACGCGGAGCTGGGCGACGGCGAAGCCGCCATGGTGGAGGTCCGCCAGGTCAACGAGCGCCTGGAGAAGATGATCGCCGAGGAGAAGAAGCCGTACGAGCAACTCGCGATTGCCCGCTACCTGGGCGGCGTCATCCGGGAGGATCAGCGGGACTGGGACTCGGCCTACATCGACTACGCGAAGGCCTATGAAATCGCGCCCCGCAAGGACGCGTTGGCCGAGCCCCTGCTGCGGCTGGCGAAGAAGGTGGGCCGCGATGACATGTACGCGGAGCTGCTGGCGAAGTACCCGGACGTCCCGCACGAGCCGCTGGCGCCGGACGAAGGGCAGCTCGTCGTCGTGGTGGAGGCGGGCCTGTCTCCCGAGAAGCAGCGCGGCTCCAGGGACCCGGGCGGCGGTGGCGACCTGATTGAAGTCCCCACCTACCGGAACCGGGGGCTCGCGCCGCCCGTGAGTGTCGCCCTGGAGGGCCAGTCCCAGCAGGCGGTGACGGTGACGTCCCTGGCGGACGTGGCCGTGGTCCACCTGAATGACCGGATTGGCCGCATGTTGGCGAAGCAGCTCGCGGGCGTGGCCGTGAAGGCGGGCGTGGCGGCGGGCGTGGGCGCGCTGACGAAGAGCGATGAGCTGGGCGTGCTGACCTTCCTCGTCCTCAACGCGATGAATGCGCCAGACCTGCGTTCCTGGCTCTCCCTGCCCGCGGAGTTCCAGGTGGCGCGCTTCCGCGTGCCCGCGGGGAATCACACCGTGCGTGTGACGAGCTGGGGGCAGGTGACGGAGCATCCGGTGGAGGTGAAGCCGGGCCGGGTAGGGTTGTTGGTGCTCCGGCGCTACTGATTTGGTTTTTTGATGTAGGGTGCGCGCCCCATGTCGCCGGTCCTGGCCACGGTGGCCCTGTATTCCCTCATCATCGTCCTCGGCGCGCTGGCTGGCGCTGTGGTCGTCGTCTTGAACGACCGACCCACCCATCTGGTGCGCTTCCTGGCTTTCGCCGCGGGCGTGATGCTGGGCGCCGCCTTCTTCCACATGCTGCCGGAGGCGTATCTGGGGGGCGGATGGTGGGCCTTCGCCCTGGTGCCCGCGGGCTTCGCCTTCCTGCTGGTGCTGGAGCGCTACCTCGTCGCGCACGCGGGCGAGGACATCTCCCACGGAGACACCATGGCGGGCACCGGGCACTCAGTGCATCCGGGTCACGTGTTGGGGCTCACCGCCTTCCTCGGGCTGTCCACGCACACGTTGTTCGACGGCATTGCCCTGGGTTCAGCGGTGGAGGAGGGCGTGGGGGGCATGGCGCTGCTGGCCATCGTCGCGCACAAGGTGCCCTCCGCGCTGTCGCTGGCCTCCATCCTCAAGACGGAGGGGCGCTCGAAGGCCTCCATCCTGTCTCTGTCCACGCTGTACGGGATGATGGTGCCGGCCGGCGCGCTGCTCTACTTCCTCTTCGACGCGATGCTGCAGTTCGAAAGCCTCGCGGCCAAGGCCCTGGCTTTCTCCGCGGGCACGTTCCTCTACATCGCCGTGTCGGACCTGCTGCCCCACGTGCACCGGCATGGCAAGGACCAGCCGGGCCGCAACGTCCTGGCGCTCTTCGCGGGCCTGCTCCTGATGTTCCTGCTCGCGCGGCTGATGGGGCACCCCGAGCACCCCGGCCACTGAGCGCCCTCCATGGAAAAACGCACCGACTGGTACGAGCACCCGCAGTACTACGAAGCCATCTTCGGCACGGACACCGTGCGCGAGGTGGACTTCCTCCAGACGCTCAGCGAGCGCTTCGGCACGGGCGGCAAGTTGTGGCTCGAGCCCGCCTGCGGCGCGGGGCGACTCGTGGAGGAGGCATCGAGCCGGGGCCTGCGGGTGGTGGGTTATGACATCTCCGAGGCGATGCTGGCCCATGCGCGAAAGCGCCTGACACCGGCGCAGCGGCGGCGCGTGAAGCTGGGGCCGTCACGCATGGAGTCCTTCGCCGACCCATCGCTGGAGGGGCAGGTGGACCTGGCGCACTGTCTGGTGTCGACCTTCCGCTACCTGGACAGTGAGGCCGCGGCGCGCCAGCACCTGCTGGGGACGCGGCGGCTCTTGAAGCCGGGCGGCATCTACGTGCTCGGCTTCCACCTCACGGACTACGCGCGCGCCCGGCCCGAACACGAGCGCTGGGTGGGGCAGGTGGGGGAGGACCGCGTCGTCTGCAACACGAACGAGGGCCTTCCGGAGCAGCGGGCGCGGCGCTCGCCCATGCGCAACCGCCTGCGCGTCACCGGGCCGGACAAGGACTGGCTCATTGAAACCCAGTGGTACTTCCGCACGTACAGCAATGCCCAGGCGGCGAAGCTGTTCCGCGACGCGGGCATGCGGGTGCTGGCCGGGTACACCTTCGACTACGACATCAGCGCACCTGTGGAGCGGGGCAGTCTCCGGTTGGACCGCGTCTTCGTCCTCCAGCCGGACCCCGAGTCTCCGTCCGTGGACCCTGCCGAGCCTGGGCGTGCGTCCACGCGGAAAGCGCCCAAGAGGCCCTCGACGCCCCAGATATCGCGCAAGATTTCACGATGAGGGCGTTTTGAGAGGGGCGGGGAAGTACTCTTGGTGAATTTCAGGTGGCCTGCGTTCTGATGGGACGCGGGCGCGTCCTGCTGGAACGCAAAACAGGCCCCTCGTGGTGGCCGCGTTCGCCCATCTTCGTGGAATCACACGAATGTCGCGTCTGGCACGGGACACGCATGTCGCTTTGCCGTGGCGCTTCGGGAAACCGGGCTGCCCCGCAGTATCGGAGCTTCGGGAACGCGGAAGGAGGGGCCGCTCCTTCCGCGTTCTTCATCTCCGCTACACTCCGTCCCCCTGATGTGGTTCCTGACAGAGCCTGTCGGAGGGCATTGGACGGAGGCGAGTGGATGCAAGACGAGATGGCGCAACTCCTCACGGATTTGCGGGGAGCCAAGGACTTCGAGGCCGCGGCTGCCGCAACGCTCCGGCGGCTGCAGGCCGTCGCCCAGGAGGCCGTTGCGTCCAGCCGGTACGCAGCCCGGGGCCGGGTGTTGCGAGGCATCGTCCACCTCCGCCCAGGCGAGGCCTACCGCAGTCTGGCCGCGCTGGAGGTAGGGGCTGCTGAGATTACGGATGCCAGTGTAGGCGCGCCCTTCTTCACCTCCGCCACGGCCTGGCGCGCGGTGGTGGAGCACCAGTGCGCGGTCTCCATCGACGTGAATCTCGGGACGGTGCAGCCCCATGCGCCCAACGCCCCCGTGACGGGAGACCCGAGCCTGGCGGGCTTCAACAGCCATGAGAGCCGGCAGCGCTTCCTGGGGCGTCACGCGACACATGTCTGCGTGCTCCCGCTGCGCACGCCGGGTGGGGACATCGAGGGCATGATTTCGCTGGAGGCGGACTGCCTGGCCGCGATGGGGCAGGACTTCGTCTGGCTGGAGGCGGGGGATCGGCTCCAACTGCTGGCGGACGTGGCGGCGCCATACCTGGCCCGGCTGCCGCAGCGGCCCGTGGCCCGGCCGGAGGTGGACGAGTTCCTCCCGGTGGTGGGGCGCTCCATGGCGGAGCTGCTGCCCATCCTCCGCGTCTTCGCGCTGCAGGATGAGACCATCCTCATCAGCGGCGCCACCGGCGCGGGCAAGTCACGGCTGGCGCGCTGGTGCCACGAGCGCTCCAACCGCCGCGGCAAGCCCTTCGAGACGCTGGACCTGGTGACGGTGCCGGAAGACCTCCAGATGGCGGAGCTCTTCGGCTGGAAGAAGGGCGCCTTCACCGGCGCGGTGCGAGATGCCCCTGGCAGCGTGGCCCGTTCGGAGGGCGGCACGCTGTTCATCGACGAAATCGACAAGCTGTCGCTCAAGGCCCAGGCGGGGCTGCTGCACCTGCTGGAGTCGCGCAGCTACCGGCCGCTGGGCGAGGGCACCGGTGAGCGGCAGGCGGACGTGCGCTTCATCATCGGCACCAACGCGGACTTGCATGCGGAGGTCCGCGCCGGCCGCTTCCGCGAGGACCTCTACTACCGCGTCAACGTGCTGCCGGTGCGCATGCCGGCCCTGCAGGAGCGCCAGGACGAAATCCCCCTCTGGGCGCAGTACATGGTGAACCGCCGGCACCGCGAGCGCTCGCCAGACGGCCACGCCCGGCTGATGAAGGAGGCGGAGCGGTTGCTGGTGGGGAGCCCCTGGCCGGGCAACCTGCGGCAGCTCGACAACATCGTCCGCCGCGCCTACACGCTGGCCATGGTGGAGCACGCGGACGCCTCGGGCGAGCTGGTGCTGCACGAGAAGCATGTCGCGCGGGCGCTCGACTATGAGCAGGCCCCGGGAGCCCGGCCGCTGCCGGAGGCGCTGCGCGCGGCCGCGCAGGCCTTCGTCTCCGAAGCACGCCGCCGCAATGCCCCGTTGGATTTGGACCTGGCCGATGCCTTCCGCGGCATGGTGCTGGGGCTCGCCATCCGCCAGGTAGGGCGGGACGAGGGCTTCAAGCTGCTGGGCCGCGAGAGCCTGGTGAAGAACCGCAACCACCACAAGGCGCTCAAGCGCGAGCTGGAGAAGGTGGACTCGCTCTACAAGGCGCTGGGCGAGGAGGGCTCGCCCTTCTCCGACTTGCTGTCGGAGGTCGAAGCCGTCTGAGCCGCGGCGCTCGGGACACTACCGGGCGTCGCCGTGGGGGCCCGCGGCGATGCCCGTGGCGCCCCGGGCCAGCTCGTCACACACGAGCGCGTGGAGCCGGAAGGCCATGCGCGCTTCCTGCACCACCTCGCGCGCCTCGTCCTCGTCCAGCTCCAGCCCGTCGATGCGCGAGTGGAGGCGGACACGGAAGGCCGCCAGCCCGGCCTCGGGCACCGTGCCGTAGAAGGTGGTGCCCTGGCCTTCCACCAACTCGAAGGCGTCCGCGATTCGCCGCGCCCGGCGGTGCCCGCTGAAGACGTCCAGCACGCAGCGCGCGTAGGCGTGCGCCACCAGCAGGTGAGGGGCGTCTTCAGCCACCTCCCGGATGCGCTCGGCGTGCAGCCGCGTCTCCACGCAGGCGAAGGTGTCCGCCCGGGACTCGCCGCAGAAGTACGTCAGGTCCGCTTCCAGCGCGGAGGCCAGCCGCAGCTCGGGCAGCAGCAGCGCGGTGGTGAGCGTGGTGCCCATGACGTGGGGCAGCGCCGCTTCGAACGCCGTGTAGAGGGTGTGGAGCTGCCGCAGGTGGCTCACGTAGTGCTGCGCCCGGACGTACTGGCCGTAGATGCCGCCCTCCCACGCGTCGAAGAAGAGGGACTGGATGAACAGCGAGCGCTCCGCCTGCTCGGCCAGCGTCGCCGTGCCTTCCGCCAGCAGCACGGACAGGGGCGCCGGGGTGGCGGCCCGGGGCTGCCGCGGGGATGCTGGGAGCTGGGGCTCCACCAGCCGCTTCGCCCGCGCGGACACATCCGTCCGTGACAGCCGCAACGTGCCGGTGGCGCTCACTGCTTCCACCCGCCACCGGCCAGCGTGCTCATCGCCAGGGGGCCGGCGCCCTCGTTCGGCAGGGCCTCCAGCGGTGTCCCCAGTTGCTGGAGCGCCTCCGCCAGCGTCATCCCGATGGCGCGGAGGACCTCCTCCTCCACGCGAATCGTCACCGGCCCCATGGCCAGGTGGATGTGCCCGCACGAGCACTGCGTCACTTCCGCGCATGGACCTCGCGCCAGTACCGTCTTGCCGCATCCCTGACCGGGCATCGCCGCTATCCTTGATTTTGATTTTGAGTGTCGAAGTCAAAATGAATGGTGCGCCAAAGACCGACGGAGAGCAAGCCCCGGCCTTTCTCGACGTGCTCCGGGTGTAGGGAAGGAGGTCGGCGTGGGACCGCGGGGCGTCAGCGGCCCAGGGGCTGGCGCTGCGCGTCCCTCAGGCCCACCAGCACGCTGGCTCCGCTGTCCGCCACGCGCAGCTCGCCATAGCGGGCGCCCTCGTAGCGGTCCGCGTGACCTTCCTGGAAGAAGAAGGCCTCCGCGCCCAGGCGGAAGCGCTCCTTGCGCAGGCGGTACCGGAGCTTGAGCTCGCCGGGCGCCAGCGGAGTGTCGGGCGTGTCGAAGCGCACGAAGGAGCCCACGCCATTCGCGTCCAGCCGCAGCACCATGTTTCCGTCCTTGGCGGTGGTGGCGGGATTCGCGCCCTGGTCGCGGCTGATGGCGTAGTCCAGCACCATGTAGTCGCCCTGAATCAGCGAGCGCGGGTCGCCGGGGGCCAGCTCCAGCAGCACCGGCGTGCCCGAGCGCAGCACGTGCTCCTTCTGGACGACGAGCCCCGCGGGGACGAGCAGCGCGAAGGCCAGCCCGCCGAAGATGACCGCCGTGCGCACCATCACCGCACCTCCGACGCCGGGGCGGGGAAGCGCCGCAGCAGGAACGAACGCAGGCCCAGGAACACCAGGCCGCTGCCCATCAACGCCAGTGACTTGGCCAGCAGCGTGAGGCCCAGGTCGTAGTAGTACCAACTGCCGGACGCGAGCAGGTACGCCACCGCCAGTCCCAGCAGCACGCTGCTGCGCCGGTGGAAGCCGAGCACCAGCATGCCCACGGCGGTGATGACCGCCGGTGTATGGGGCGTGAGCACGGCCACCAGCGTCAGCGCCGCGAATACCGCAGCGCCCGCCACGCCGGTGGGCTCCAGCGCCAGCTCACGCAGCACCCGCCACGCCGTGTACAGCGTCAGGGCCGTCAGCCCCAGCGTCAGCACGGCATCCGGGAGCGCGGAGACGGTGTCGAAGAGGTGCCGGGCCACGTCTCGCATCCCGCGCGCCAGCAGCACGCCGGGGATGGCGCACGCGAGCGCGAAGGCCACCGGCCCCACCAGCTCGCCCGTGGGTCCCCGTCGCAGCCGGGCCTGCTCCAGGAAGAGGAAGTACATCAGCGCAGCGCAGCCCAGAATCAGCAGGTCCAGCGCGAAGCCGCCCACCACGTGCCATGCGAGGAAGCCGGCTGCGCCGACCACCCCCAACGTGCTCAGGAAGCGGAGGATGGCGTCCGGGTAGACAAAGAGCAGCACGCCACTGATGACCAGCACCAGTGTCGCGGCGACGTTCTCGTTCTCCGTTTCGATGCCGAAGCTGGCGGAGGCCATGGCGGCGCCGGCCAGGCACAGCGCCAGCGCGAGCTGCTCCACGAAGACGCCGCGCAGCGTGCGGCGCAGCATCGTCGCGCCCGCGCACAGGCCCAGGCCCACCACGCCCATTACTACCTGCTCCTCCCAGAGGCCCGCGCAGGCGAAGAAGCTCAGCACGAAGATGGCGGACAGCCAGGCGCCGACGCCAGCGAAGGCCTTCACGAACCAGGGCACGGCCACGGACTGGCGCTGATGGGCTTCCAGGGCCACGCGGGCCCGGTCCACGGCGTCGGGCTCGAGCTGGCCTTCGGCCTGGAGCGCGTTCAACACGTCCTGCAACGAGGGACGCAGGGCCATGTCAGGACTCCTCCGTGGCGCCGGTGACGCGGGCTTCGTGCCGCAGCCACCACACCGCGAGCGCCACCTGGGCGATGACGAAGAGCGGCAGCACGAAGAGGCCCAGGACTTCCACGTCCTGGTAGGAGTCGAAGACGATGCTGACGGCGCCGGAGGTCAGGAGCGTCATCACGCTCACCGCGCCGAGCGTGAGCATGAACAGCTCGCCCTTCAGGTGCCGGTGCAGGGCGTACTCGGCCGCGAGCGAGGCCAGCACCAGGAGGAGCGCCACCACGGCGCCGGTGGGGGCTCGTGCCGGGTGCATGATGAATGGCACCGAGGCGATGAGCACCGGGCCCACCGCCATCACCGCCAGTACCCGCGGCACCCAGCGCGCCTGGAGCCAGGACACGCGCAGGTTGGCGAAGTGCTCGTAGGTGGCCCAGGTGAAGCCGTTGAGCCCGCCCAGCACCACCGCCAGCCAGTAGGTCTGGTCCAACTCCGTATCCAGCACCTGCTCCCAGAAGAGGAGGATGCCGGTGTTGACCAGCACCAGCGCCAGCAACCCCAGAGGCGCGAAGCGGGACACCGCCACCCAGGGAAGGATGAGCACGGTCCAGCCGATGAACAGCTCATACGGGTCCGCGCCGGTCTGATACGCCTGCCCGTAGACGGCCAGCAGCGCGCCCACGAGCACCGAGGCCGCGAACAGGGACAGTTGCCCGCCCAGCGTCGCGCCTTGCTTCCAGGCGCCCACGGCCGTGCCGGTGATGGCCGCCGCGATGAGGCCCAGCTTCGCGAAGCGGTGCATGTCCGCCCAGTTGTACGCGAAGAAGTAGATGACGCCCGCGAGCACCAGCAGCGCGCCCAGGCCCATCAGCGTGGTGGAGAGGAAGCGCCGCCAGTCCTGCCGCGGCGGGGTGGCCACGGACAGGTGCAGCGCGCGCTCCAGGGTGGTCGGCGTCAGGATGCCAGCGTCCGCGAGCGCCCGGAGTCGCTCCGGCGTCGCGTCAAGGTCGAGCAAGGGTTTCAACACCGGCGCAGTCTAGCTGTCCGGCCGGGTGGCGCGTCCATCCGCATGCCTGCCGCGCCTGTCCGAAGGTCGGCCCGTGGGCCATGCTAGGCTGCCCGCCCTCGTGTGAGACTCGTACGTGTGTCAAGGGGCCCTGTCCATGGCGGCGAACCTGGAGTGCCCGAAGTGCGGCAGCGAGCTCGACGTAGCGGGGCGGGGCCCGGGCGCCATCATTCGCTGTGCCTGCGGGAACCTGTCAGCCGTCCCGAAGCGCTCCTATTGGGCGAGCCCGCGCGGCGTGGCGCTGGCCCTGGGGGTGTTCTTGCTCTGCCCGTGTGTGGGCGGCCTGACCGCCATCGCCATCCCCAACTACAAGAAGCTCCCGGTGCGCTCCAAGCAGCAGGAGTGCAAGGCGAACCTCCGTGGCCTCTACGCCGCCCAGCGCCACCATCGCTCCGAGCAAGGCACCTTCGAGCCGCGCATCGTGAATGCGGGCTTCATCCCAGAGCGAGGCAACCGCTACGCGTACTTCACGGGCACGGGGCCGCTGGTGACGCGCGACGCGGAAGAGGACGCGGTTCCGGTGGACGCGGAGGGTGTTGGCGTGGACCGCTCGCGGGACACGAGCCGCCGGGCCATCTCCCTGGCGGACCTTCCTGCGTGGGTGTCCCGGCAGGTGGGCGCCTTTGGGACGTGTCCGGACTGCTACGTCACCATGGCCTGCGCGGGAAACATCGACATCGATGACACGGTGGATGTCTGGCTCATCTCCACGAAGCCGCTCAAGGATGAGTCCGGCGAGGCCGTTCCTCCCGGCACCCCGACGAATGTCGTGAATGACGTCGACAACTGACGCGCGCGGTTCGAGGTGCGCGGATGCTCCGTTTCGTCACCCGGCGAAATCGCCGTGGGCGGACGACCCGGAAATCCCGCGCTTTTCGTATCTGACTTCGAGGGCGATGGATGGACGGGCCTGAGTCCCGCTCCACCTCGCCCGCCAATCCACAGAAAGGTTTCAACCGTGCGCTCGATGATGAAGCGTCTCTCCCTGGGTGTGTGCATTTCCACGTCGATGGTGTTGCTGGGGTGCGGCGGCGAGATGATGGACGCCGACGCCATGGCGGACATGGCGCTGCCCGAGGAATCCGTGGGCACCACCGAGGCCTCGCTGGAGACAGCCAGTGACTTCCGCTTTCGCACCGCCAACCGCTACGCGGGCGTTCACGGCTACGCGGCGGGCTTCGGCAACTTCCATGAGGCCAACTACGGCGCGGGCGTGGTGCGTGGCACCATGCTGCTCAAGCCGGGCACCGTGGCGCACTACCTCGCGGTGCCCCGCTCCTCGCTGGGCAACACGGCGCTGAGCAACATCCCGGAGTTGTTCCGCCGCGCGCAGGACTACGGCAACGCTTACGGGTTGGGCATCGCGCTGCCCGCGTTCGAGCAGGGCCTCAACGGCTCCGTTGTGGAGTACGGCATCCACTTCCTCCACCCCAGCGTCGTCGAGTTCCGTGACGTCCCGGGGTGGGCCATTGGTTACCCGGACGTGACGGACGCCGGGGCGATGATGCGCGCCGCCAACGACTACGCCTCCGCGAACGGCTTCGCCGCGGGCCTGCCCACCTTCCACTCCACCACCTACAGCGGCACGAGGGTGTACGGCATGCACCTCGTCCGTCCGGGCTACGCGGAGGCGCGGGACGTGCTCGCGGACGTGCTGGCGATGCACGACCGCTTCAGTTCCGACAACGCCACCGTCACGGGCGACAACTGGGCCCGGACGCTGCGGCGCCACGAGGCCGCGCAGGACTCCATCCAGACCTGCACCCACCTGACCACCCTGGAGAAGTCCGCGCTGCGCAGTGCCTACCGCAAGGCCATCCGCCACTCGGGCACGAACGAGGCCGGCATCAACGCGCGGGCGGAGTTGGGTGGAGATGATATCTGGATCAACTTCGGCGTGCTCTTCCCGCAGGGGGACACGGAGATTGCCCAGACACTCATCCACGAGATGATGCACATCGCCGGTTACTCGCACCCGGACCGCCGCGACGGCATCGACACGCCGTATGACGGTGGCCCGTATTACAACTCCGCGCCGTTGCGCGCCGAGCTGTGCATCGCGGGTTTCCAGAGCATCCACTCGACGCGCGAGTCGAGCCGCGAGCAGCAGACGCGCTGAGCGGAGACGGGCTCGGCCGTGGGGGGACTGGGGTTTGAGCGGGGGCTCCGCGCGGTCCAGGCGGAGCCGTCCTCCCAGGCTACGCCGCGCACGACGCCTATGCGCCTGCCTGCGCGAAGTTGAACCATGAAGTTCCGCGGGGCACGCACTTCGCCTTCCTGGCGGGGCGCAAGCCGGTGGATGTTCGTGACACGGCTGAGGCCACCCCAGTGGAGGACGCCGTCGCCGTGGGCGTGGACGTGGCGACGCCCCCGGCCTTGAAGGCCATCCAGTTCGGCGAGTGAGCCCCTCCACTTCATGAACGACCTGAAGGACTGACGCGCACGCTTTCATGCGCGGACGGGCGGTCGTATGCGCCGTCTCCCTCAATCCCGTGAGTCGTCGTCGTCCACGAGCATCATCCCGTGCTTCGTGAGCAGCTTGCGCAGGTACACCCGGGCGATGCCTGCCTCGCGGGCCGCGCGGGAGATGTTCCGGTCGCAGCGCGCGATGAGGCCCTGGAGGTAGTCCCGCTCGAAGACCTCGATGAGCCGCTCCTTGGCCTCCTTGAAGGGCAGCTCCGCGTCGAGCGCGCCTGGTGGCGACCGGAGCGAGCCGGAGGGGGCAGCCATGGGCGGCAGGGTATCCTCGCCCAGGTGGATGGCCTGCTCCACCACATTGCGCAGCTCGCGCACGTTGCCGGGCCAGGGATACTGGGCCAGCAGCGCGCGTGTCTGTTCGGACAGGGCGCTGGGCGGACGGCCCTGTCGCTCCAGCATGGCGTCGATGAGCAGCGGCAGGTCCTCCACCCGCTCCCGCAGCGGCGGCGGGACGACCTTGAGCACCGCCAGCCGGTGATAGAGGTCCTTGCGGAACCGGCCCTGTTGCACGGCCTGCTCCAGGTCGACGTGCGTGGCGGCGACGACGCGCATGTCCACCGTGCGGTAGTCGTTGGCGCCCACGCGCTTCACCTGCCGGCGCTCCAGTACACGCAGGAGCCGGGGTTGCAGCTCCAGCGGCAGCTCGCCGACCTCGTCCAGGAAGACGGTGCCTCCCTGGGCACGCTCGAAGGCCCCGGCGCGCTCCGCCTGGGCGCCCGTGAAAGCACCCTTCACGTGCCCGAAGAGCTCCGACTCCATCAAGGAGGGCGGAATCCCGGCGATGTCCACGATGATGAAGGGGCCGCTGGCCCGGGCGCTCTCCTGATGGAGCGCCTCCGCGCACAGCTCCTTGCCCGTCCCCGTCTCGCCCTGGACGAGCACGTCTCCACCGCCCGCCGCCACCCGCTCCAGGATGGTGAACAGCTCGCGCATCCTGACGCTGGCGCCCACGAGCGCGCCGAAGCTCCGCCGCGAGGACAGGGGCATCGGCCGCTCCCGTGAGTCCTCGGGCACCACCTTGAGGACGACGGTGCCCAGCGTCAGCGACGCCCCGGGCCGCACCTCCAACTCGGCGAAGCGCACCCCTTCATGGAAGGAGCCGTTGCGCGAGCCCAGGTCGGTGGCTACCACCCGTTCGTCTGTCACCTCCAACTGGAGGTGTTGCCGGGACACGACGCGGTCCGTCAAGACGATGTCGCACGCCGAGGACGTGCCGAGCCGAACCACCCCCGGGCGCAGGACGTGGCTGTGGCCCGCCTGTTCCCCGGAGAGCACCAGCAGCTTCAACCGCAAGGGGCCGCGCCGAGCCACCGGGACGGGCGCCGTCTGGACCAGCGCGTCCACCTCTGTGTCCATGTCACCTGGGTCCGCCACGGCGGGCAGGCTACCACCGCACCCAGGCAGGGGAGGGGGTGACAACTGTTGTTGCCACCTGACAACCGCGGTTGCCAGTCCCGCTGGAGCGCCTTGCCGCGCGTTCTCCTCTATCCCGCGCGCCTCTCCTCGGCTCAGGAGGCGCTGGAGGGCCCTGGCACACCCACTGCAATGACCTGGGGCCGCATCGAGAACGACACCTCCGCGCCGCCCGCCCGCGATGTCTTGCCTTGAATGGCAAGGCACTTCGTGGGTGAGCTTGTTTGTCTTTGTTTTGTGCTCGCTCTCCTCGGGGGTGCGTGGAAAATAAACAGAAACACGGCGCGAAACACCGCGCGTATCCGACGGAGAATGTTCATGTAGTCAGCGCGCGGGGCTTTCGGCTGAGACAGCCACCTGTCCCCAATCCAAACCATCGTCGCAATCGATATCAGGAGTCACGACCATGAGCATGTCCATCGCGAAGTCCATTCTGTGCAACGGCTTCTCCGGCAACACCCGTGGCTGCGGCCCCACGGACCGCTACCAGGCGGCTTATCAGTCGATGGACCCGTCCAAGGCGGCGCAGACGGTGCTCAAGCACTTCGACGCCATCGAGGGCGTGGGAATGAACGCCAGCGGCAAGGGCGCCGGGGACAACAACATCGGGACGTCGGAGCTCAAGCGCGTGGCGGACCCGAACAGTGGCTTCCCGCCCGACGTCCGCGCCGCCGCGAAGTGGATGCTCGACCACCCCATCGCCCTGCGCTCGCTGGACCAGGGCGCCAGCAAGGCCCATGGCGGCAACAACGAGGTGCACCTGAGCAAGGCGGACCTCCAGGCGCGCGCGGGCAATGCGTCGGGCTCCGGGGCTCCGCAGCGGCCTGGCTTCCCGCTGCGTCCGCCGCTGTTCGGCTCCGGCTTCGGCGGCGGCTGCGGACTCGGTGGCCCGGGCGGCCTGCCCAACCCCCACCGTCCCAACCTGCCGCCGCGGCTGGACCTGTGCGGCCCCTCGTTCGGCCCACCGTCCCGTCCGCCGTTCGGCGCTGGCCGCCACGAGCCCATGGACGTCTACAAGGCGGCCCAGACGCTCAAGGACCACTTTCACTTCGCCGAGGGCGTGGGAATGAACGCCAGCGGAAAGGGCGCCGGGGACAACAACATCGGCATGTCGGAGCTCAAGCGCGTGGCGGACCCGAGCAGCGGCGCGCCGAAGGAGCTCCGTGAGGCGGCGCAGTTCCTGATCAACCACCCCACGGCGTTGCGCTCGGTGGACCAGGGCGCGAGCAAGTCCAAGTCCAGCAAGGAGGTCCACATCAGCCTCCAGGATTTGGAGTCCTTCACGGCGAAGGCGCCCCGCCGCGAGACGCAGTCCAACCGCCTGGACCTGGCGCAGTTCATGGGCCGGGCGAGCGTCTGGGGCTGAGCCCGACCGCTGTCCCGGCGGCCCACCCGTCATGGGCCTCCGCGCTGAGCTGGAGGTGACTGGGGGCCGGGCCCTGGGGGGAGCCTGGCTGGCCACCTCCTGACACTGGCGCCTCCAGGGGGGAGGGCCCAGTGTCAGGGCATGGCAACCATCGACATCACCAAAGCCAACTTCAAGGAAATCGTCTCGAAGGAGGGAATCGTCCTCCTCGACTGGTGGGCCGAGTGGTGCGCACCGTGCCGCACCTTCTCGCCCGTGTTTGAACAGGCGAGCGCGAAGAATCCGGACCTCGTCTTCGGCAAGCTCGACACCGACGCAGAGGTGGAACTCGCGGGGGCTTTCGCCATCCGCTCCATCCCCACGCTGATGGTCTTCCGTGACGGCATCATGTTGTTCGAACAGGCGGGAGCGCTGCCAGCCAACGCGCTGGATGACCTCATCCGCCAGGTGCGCGCGCTCGACATGAACGAGGTGCGCAAACAACTGGTGGATCGCCAGGCGCAGCAGGGCGCGCCGTCCCAGGCCTGATAGCGCAGTTCATCTGGGCTGAGCGACGGAGTAACCGCAGTAGGCGAACCAGCCTGCTGCGTCGCTTGGGGAGATGGCCGCCAGAGCGAGCTTTATGCCCTGGTGCAAGGCGGAGCGGGTCCGCAG
>NZ_JABFNS010000359.1 GCF_013116825.1 Myxococcus xanthus | reverse complement strand
CTCTAATTGCCTGGGGCTCCCCCGCGTGCGCGGGGAATATCGTAGTAGCCACAGCGATGAAGCACGCATGGTCCAGCAAGTTGAGACTTGCCAAAGAAACCCTCGCCAAATGCAAAAAGCCCCTGACCTCGTAAAAGATCAGGGGCTTTGCGTTCTGGTGGCCTGGGACGGAATCGAACCATCGACACGCGGATTTTCAATCCGCTGCTCTACCAACTGAGCTACCGGGCCTGAGCCTTGAATTATAGCCAGAAAAAACGTCCTGCACGCAAGGATCGCAAAATTTCTGAAAAAACGTCCGCCGCTCCCTCATCGCCGCGGCCACCGCCCCCCTCACTGGTTGCGCTTGGCTCGCCCCAGGTCCACGCCCAGCTGGCGCAGCTTGCGGTACAG
>NZ_JABFNS010000358.1 GCF_013116825.1 Myxococcus xanthus | reverse complement strand
GGTAGCGCAGGCGTTGAATAAAATGAAACCCACTGCAGATTATCCTGACCATGGCGGCTGAGGAATGACTCCCGTCGTGCCCATTGTCTTTTTTCAGGCAAGTTTGCCGCAAAATATTCTGGCAACGGCCGGCAGGTAGCGCAGGCGTCACCGATCGGCGGCATCCTTTTCCCTACGCATTCCCTACGCATTCCCTCCGCGGCGATTTTCGTCCGAGGGTGGGTCCATGTTTCTAAATTTTTTCAGTCAGTTAGTTTATAAAAACGGTACGGATGATGCTCTCTTTCGGCCCGAACAACCCAAATCCCCTCTAGCATCTTTAAGCAAAATAGCGGCGATTAATTGAAATATTATGCTACAAATCCGCGTAAATATCGATATTAAAACCCAGAAT
>NZ_JABFNS010000357.1 GCF_013116825.1 Myxococcus xanthus | reverse complement strand
CGCCCGAGGAGTGGATCGCCTGCGCGAAGGGCGCGGTGCGCGTGAGCTCCACGTCGATCTCCGGCAAGCAGATCACGCTGACCTACGTCGAGCCGGGCATCTGGTTCGGCGACGTGGCGATCTTCGACGGCGACCGGCGCACGCACGATGCGTATGCGCACGGGGACACCACCATCCTCTGCGTCGCCAAGGCGGATTTCCGCAAGATCCTGGCTACCCACGTGGAGTTCTACGAGGCCATGCTGCGCCTGCATGCGCGGCGCATCCGCCAGCTCTACGGCCTGGTGGAAGACCTCAATACCCTGCCCCTGCGGGCGCGGCTGGCCAAGCAGCTGCTGCACCTGGTGCGCAGCTACGGCATCCCGAGCCTGTCGCACGGCGACGAGGTGCGCAT
>NZ_JABFNS010000356.1 GCF_013116825.1 Myxococcus xanthus | reverse complement strand
CGGATTTAATTGATTTGGAATTGCCGAAAATTTGGAGCTATGGCTCTCAATACGGAGTATTCACGGAGTCGGGCCGGGCTTTGCGGCGTGAAAGGTGCCGGATTTTCCTCCATGTTTCTCCATCACACGCACATTCTGCACAACCATATTCCGATCCACCGCCTTGCACATGTCATAGATCGTCAGCAGCGCCACCTGCACCGCAGTCAGCGCCTCCATCTCCACCCCGGTTGGCCCAACGGTTTCCACGGTGGCATTACAGCGCACTGCCGATCCCTGTGAATCTAATTCGAACTCCATAGCCACCCGCGTCAACGCCAACGGGTGACACAAAGGAATAAGATCACTCGTCTTCTTCGCCGCCTGGATGCCAGCGATGCGTGCGATTCCCAAC
>NZ_JABFNS010000355.1 GCF_013116825.1 Myxococcus xanthus | reverse complement strand
ATCCATAGCTCCACTTCTTGCTATGCCAAATTTAGCAAATTTTTTTCTACCAAAGTCTTGCAAACTTGAATTTATAGACGCTTCAATGATTTTTATACTCATAAATTTCCTTTTGATAGACTTTTTTAGCAACTTGCTCTTGGATATCGAAAAATTCATCTTTTGAAATGGCTTTAAATTTTAAAAACATACCCGCTTTTAAAAGAGTGGGATTTTTTTCATCTTCTTTATCAAAAAATTCCAAAGGTGTTCTAGCAATGATTTGCCAACCCCCTGGGCTTGATATAGGATAAACTCCTGTTTGCTTATCAGCTATGCCTACACTTCCAGCTTCTATTTTTGCTCTAGGGCTTGAAAGGCGTGGGGTAAAAAGTCTTTCATCTAAACCTCCAAGATAA
>NZ_JABFNS010000354.1 GCF_013116825.1 Myxococcus xanthus | reverse complement strand
GAACACGGCCATGCCCTCATACGACTGGTAGGACACGTTGCGCGCGTTGGTGCGCAGGGAGCTGCGCGAAACGCGCACCTCCACCGCGACCTTCTCCTGCCAAGGCATGACCGTGGGGTTGATCTGCACCAGATCGCTTTCGCCGAGTTCGGGAAAGCCATGGATGGTGAGCCACTCCTCCTTGCGCTGCACGGTCGCGTCGGGAGGGGCCGCCGGAGCCGCGGTGGACGCCGCAAGCGCGCGGCCGGACACGGCCTGCGCAGGCGCGGCCGGCTGCGCGGCGACCTCGCCGGCGACCAGGGCAGCGACCGACAGAACGATGTGGGCAGGCTGGGGCAATGGATCTCCAGAAGCGGGCCGGGGAAGGAACGGCCCAGACATCTTAAACGGTATTACCC
>NZ_JABFNS010000353.1 GCF_013116825.1 Myxococcus xanthus | reverse complement strand
CTCTATGCTGGTGGGCCTGATGGCGATGGCGGCGCTGCCGCCGCTGAACGGCTTTGCCGGCGAGTGGGTTATCTATCAGTCGTTCTTTAAGCTCAGCACCGGCGGGGCGTTTATCGGCCGCCTGATCGGGCCAATGCTGGCGGTAGGCCTGGCGATTACCGGCGCCCTGGCGGTGATGTGCATGGCCAAAGTCTACGGCGTCACCTTCCTCGGCGCGCCGCGGAGCCAGCAGGCGGAAAACGCCACCAGCGCCCCGTGGCTGATGACCTTCAGCGTGGTGTTTTCCGCGTTCTGCTGCGTGATTGGCGGCGTGGCAGCGCCGTGGCTTCTGCCGCTGGTGAGCGGCGTGGTCCCGGCCCAGGCTCAGGTATCGAGCGTGGTGTCGCAGCCGCTGATTGC
>NZ_JABFNS010000352.1 GCF_013116825.1 Myxococcus xanthus | reverse complement strand
CGGTTGTAGTCGGTGATGGTGTCGCCGTAGCCGGTGAAGAGCGCGGTGTGGAACCGCAGGTTGCTCTTGGCGCCGCCCAGGTCGTTGCCGACCGCGCGCATCCATTCCAGCCGCAGGGAGCCGCGCTGGGTGGAGCCGAACGAATTGCGCGCCGTGAGCGACAGGTTGTTGTCGCGGTCGTAGTTCCAGCCGACCTGCAGCTCTCCGCGGCCCATGTACTCGACGATGTCCGGGTTGTCGTCGTCGCCCGCGCTTTCCTTCAGGCGCTTCCAGACGCGCGCGTTCACCGTCCAGCGGTTGTCGAGTTCCATGCCGGTCATCAGGTAGGCACGGTTCCAGCTGCGCGACAGCGGCAGGTTCTGGCCGTTGGACTGGTGCACCAGCCCGATGCCGCTGTAG
>NZ_JABFNS010000351.1 GCF_013116825.1 Myxococcus xanthus | reverse complement strand
GGGCTGGCGCGTGGACCAGCACGAACGCTTCACCGCCGCGCTGCGCGAGGGCGCGGAGCGCAACGCCGTCGCGCTCGCGCGGCTGGTGGAAGGGGGCGACGGCTCCATCCGCCCCCCGACGCCCGCGATGATGTTCGTCGCCACCCGCGCGGTGATGGGCGCGATCCGCAGCGCGTCGCTCGAGGACTCCCCGCTGCTCGGGCGGCCGGCCTTCGAGGACGAACTGGTGCGCATGCTCTGGGGCGTGCTGCGCGCCGACGGCTGAGGGGCCTATGTTCGCTCAGCGCTGCCGCGGCACCCGGCCCATCAGGTAGAACTCCGGATTGGGCTGCATGCCCGCGAAGCTCGCCATGCGGTTGGAGAGGCCGAAGAACGCCGTGATGGCGGCGATGTCCCAGAT
>NZ_JABFNS010000350.1 GCF_013116825.1 Myxococcus xanthus | reverse complement strand
CTCCAGCACGTCGATCGCCTCCGAGAAGGTGCCGGCCGAGGCGAAGAAGACCTGCCCGGCCACCCGATAGGTCCGGGTCCGGCCGTCTTCCGAGAGCGTGGAGGAGACCTGGCTCAACCGCGAGACCTTGCCGGCGAAGAACACGCCGGACAGGAGCACCCCGGCCAGCACGCCCCAGCGGGCCTGCATGCGCTGGGCGATGCCCGCGCGGTGGCCGGCGGCCTGCAGCGCCGCATGCCAGCGCGCGATGCCGTCGCCCGCGATCTCCAGGCTGCCGCGTTCGCCCAGGTCCACCGCCAGGCGCGGCGGCGGGCGGCGCGGGTTCCAGGTCTCGGGCCAGTCCACCGCATCGGGGGCGAAGTATTCCGTCGCGCCGCCCTCGGCACCCACGGGGTGCAGCGTG
>NZ_JABFNS010000034.1 GCF_013116825.1 Myxococcus xanthus | reverse complement strand
TGCCGACGCCTCGTCCCGCGCCCACGGGGACCGCTGTCACTGGCGCTGCCACCGGGGCGGGACGGGGCACCGGAGCGGTCCCCGTGGGCGCGGGACGAGGCGTCGGCAGGGGCGCCGAGCCAGGAGCTGGCCGGGGCGTGGGCGCCACGCCCGTGGGGCGCGGGGTAGGCGTGGGGCGCGGCGTGGGCGCCGGAGTCGGGGTCGGAGCGGCAGTGCCGGGCGTCGTTGCCGGGCGCCGGATGACTTCGACCGCGGGAATCACCCGCCGTGTCTTCCTGTCGTTCACAGTCGTACGTTACCTGATGCGAGTTTTCCGGGCATGCCCGGCTTTACGGCTGGAGGGATGCTGAAAGGTCGACCTTCCATCCGGATGGCTCACGGACCATCCGGACCTCGTGGGAGCTTTCTCCCGCGCGCACGAGCACTGTCGCGACGTCTCCCTCCTCCCGAACCAGCGAGACCTCCGTAACATCCGGAGGCGGAGGGACATTCGCGAAGAAGAGGGCCATGGGCTCCGGTTTTTCTTCACCCCCGGAGGCCTCTCCCACCACCTGCGCACGCTGCGCCAGCGCGTCCTGGGTGGGCTTGGACAGCGCGCCCCACGCCTGCTGCAGCTCCCCGCGCTTCACCAGCCGGTGGAAGGACGTGTAGGCGTCCTGCGGGGTGCCGAAGCGCGGCCGGTTGCAGCCACCCAGGCCCAGCAGCAGGACCAGCGCTACCAGCCAGGGCATCGTCGCGGAGAGACGCATGGGGACAGGGGTTTAGGTCAAAGCGCCGCCGGGGGAAAGCCCGAGGTTCGGACATGTCACGCGGCGTGCTGATGGACGCGATTTCGGCCTGCTCCCTTGGCCGCATAGAGGCTGGCGTCGGCAGCCCGCAGCAGCGCCTCCGCGCTCGGGAGGTCGCCCGACGGCACCGTGGCCACGCCCAATGACGCGGTCAGCCGCACGCACTGCGGCTTGCCACTCCCGCCCACATGCTCCAGTTCGAGGGCGGCGATGGCGTCGCGCACCCGCTCGCAGACCCGGAGCGCGTCCGCGGGGCCTGTCTCCGGGAGCAGGGCGATGAACTCCTCGCCGCCGTAGCGCGCCAGCAGGTCCACTTCCCGCAGCCGCGCCCGCGCCGTCTGGGCCACGGCCTTCAGCACGCGGTCTCCAAAGGGGTGCCCGAAGCTGTCGTTGATGCGCTTGAAGTGGTCGATGTCCAGCATCACCAGGGACAGGGGCGCTCCATAGCGCCGCGAGCGGGCGAACTCGTCGTTCAGCCGCTCTTCCAAGGCGCGCCGGTTCGACAGGCCGGTGAGTGCATCCGTGCGGGTGAGCGCCAGCAGCTCTTCGCGCCGCGCCGCCAGCTCCTTGTTGGCGCGGTCCAACTCGCGGTTCTTCTCCACCAGCGCGTCCTGCAACGCCTTCAGCCGCAGCATGGACTTCACGCGGGCCGACAGCTCGAGCATGTCGAAGGGTTTCACCAGGTAGTCATCCGCCCCCAGCTCCAGTCCCTCCACCTTTCCCGCGGCCTGCCGGGCCGTCATGAGAATCACGGGGATGAAGCCGAAGCCGTCCTCGCCCGCGTTCGCCTTGATGATGCGGCACACCTCCACGCCGCCCAGTCCGGGCATCTCCACGTCCATGAGGATGAGGTCGGGGCGGGACTCCCGGATGGCGGACAGCGCCTGGGTGCCGTCATGGGCCTCGGTGAAGAGGTAACCGTGAGGGGCCAGTCCGTCGCGAACGTGCCGGAGATGCACCGGGTCATCGTCCACGAGGAGCACCGTGCGGCCACTGAGTTCCCCTGCGAGGGGGGCACGGCGGGCGACCTCCAGCGTCCTCTTCCGTTCGCCATCCGCCATGAATGTCTCGCCCCCGGTGCAATCGTCCCGCGCGCGGTGCGGGGTTGCCCGCCATTTTCACTGCCCGCACCTGGGATGCAAGGGGCTCGGCGCGCGCCCGCGGCGCGACGTCAGGCAGGCTTCAGTAGCCGCGCCCGGTACACGGGCTCCCCGCTGGCCAGGTAGCGGCGCTCACGCGTGGAGGGCACTTCCTCCGGGTCATAGGGATGGAAAACACCCGAACCCAGGGGGTTCATGAAACCGGCGGATTCCAGGATGGCGAGCATCGTCACGCCGCGGTCCTGGACGTCGGTGCGCATGTCGAAGAGTCCACCCGGTGCGAGCTTGCCGTACAGCAGTTCAGCGAACGCGGGCTGAATCACGGCGCGCTTGGCGTGGGAGCGCTTCCACCAGGGGTCGGGGAACTGGAGGTGGATGGCGGCGAGCGAATCGGGCGCGAAGATGCGGGGCACGATGAAGCGCGCGTCGGATTCGATGACGCGCAGGTTGCGCAGGCCCGCCTTGTCCGCGCGGTCCTGGGTGTCGCGCGCGTACTTCTTGCGCCACTCGAAGGCGACGAAGCGTACCTCGGGGTGGCGGCGGCAGTACTCCAGGGCGTGGCCGCCCGCGCCGGAGCCGATTTCCAGCTCGAGCGGTCCGCTGAAGCCGAATTCGGCGTCCCAGTCCGGCGGGGTCTCCAGGGTGACGAACTTGAGGCCGACGGGCTCGGGGAGCAGGCGAGGACGGGACATGGGCGGGCGCCACCAACCACGGCGACGACGGGTTTGGCCAGGGAAAAACGCGAGGCCTGGAGTATACGGGAGCCCATGAAGGTCTTCCCTGCGGTGGCGGACGCGGGCCGGGCGCTGGCCGGACAGGCACTCGCGCTGGGCAACTTCGACGGTGTGCACGTGGGCCATCAGGCCCTCTTCGCGGAGGCGCGCCGCCACGGGCGGGCCGCCGCCTTCACCTTCCATCCCCATCCAGGCAAGGTGCTCCAGCCGGACCTGGCGCCGAAGCTCATCACCCTGCTGCCGCGCAAGCTGGAGCTGTTCGAGGAGCTCGGGCTGGACGCCGCGGTGGTGCAGCCCTTCTCGCGCGAATACGCGCGCACGCCGCCCGCGGACTTCGAGGCAGCGCTCTTCGACGCGCTCGGCGTCGCGCACGTCGTGGTGGGCAGCGACTTCACCTACGGCTCGGCCCGGCGCGGCACCGCGGAGACGCTGCGCGAGGCCGCGGCCCGGCGTGGCGCCACGGTGCACGTGGTTCCGCCCGTCACGGTGGATGGCGTGGTGGCGTCGTCATCGCGCGTTCGCGAGTACATCCTGGAGGGGCGCGTGTCCGCGGCGCGGCGGCTGCTGGGCCGTCCCTTCGACCTGGACGGCACGGTGGTGACGGGCGCGGGGCGGGGGCGGGGCATCGGCTTTCCCACCGCGAACGTGGACACGCAGAACGAGCTGCGCCCCGCACCGGGTGTCTATGCCATCCGCGTCCATCTGCCGGGCGAGTCAAAGGGCACCTGGCATGGCGGCGCGGCGAACATCGGTGTGAAGCCTACCTTTGGCGGCACGGAGGTGACGATCGAAGCGCACCTGCTCGACTTCACCGGTGACCTGTACGGCAAGGAGCTGCGCGTGCAGTTCCTCGACCGCCTTCGCCCCGAGCAGCGTTTCGGTTCGGTGGTGGAGCTGACGGGGCAGATCAAGCGTGACGTGGAGGCCGCGCGCGCAGTGATTGCGCGTGAGGAGAGCTGAGCAATTTTCCCGTGTCCGTTCAACGGTTTGTGACAGCAGGGGAGCAGGCGAGGGCGCCTTGACGCGCGCGCGCGGCTCCCCTCTAATTCGCAATCAGGAACCGTGCCATGGGGTGAGGATCACCCGGGCACCGCTCCAGCGTCTTTGAGCTCGGAGGCGGGCCCCCGCCCGCTTCTTTCTTCTTCAAGGAAGAGGCATCAACGAATGTCCGGTCGACTCGGTGAACTGCTGGTTCGCGAGAACCTCATCTCCGTGCAGCAGCTGCGCAAGGCCCAGGAAGAGCAGCAGAAGAACGGCACGCGCATCGGCACCGCGCTCGTCAAGACGGGCGCCATCGAGGAGTCGAAGCTGACCGACTTCCTCTCCAAGCAATACGGCGTGCCGGCCATCAACCTGAAGGACTTCGACGTCGAGCCGGACATCATCAAGCTGGTGCCGAAGGAAGTGGCGGAGAAGCACCTGGTGGTGCCCGTCAACCGCGCGGGCCCGTCGCTCATCGTGGCCATGTGCGACCCGTCCAACATCTTCGCGGTGGACGACCTGAAGTTCCTCACCGGCTACAACATCGAGACGGTGGTCGCCTCCGAGGTCTCCATCCGCGAGGCCATCGAGCGCTACTACGCGGAGAAGGGCCCGTCGCTGGAGGACATCGTCGGCGACGTCGGTGACGACATCGAGGTCACCAAGGAAGAGACGGAGAACATCGATGAGATGGCCAAGGCCGCGGACGACGCGCCCGTGGTCAAGCTGGTGAACCTCATCCTCATGGACGCCATCAAGAAGCGCGCGTCCGATATCCACGTCGAGCCCTACGAGAAGGACTTCCGCGTCCGCTTCCGCATCGACGGCGTGATGTACGAGGTGATGCGCCCGCCGATGAAGCTGCGCAACGCGATCACCTCGCGTTTGAAGATCATGGCCTCGCTGGACATCTCCGAGCGGCGCCTGCCGCAGGACGGCCGCATCAAGATCAAGATGGGCGGCGGCAAGGAGATGGACTTCCGCGTGAGCGTGTGTCCCACGCTCTTCGGCGAGAAGGTCGTGATGCGTCTGCTCGACAAGAGCAACCTCCAGCTCGACATGACGAAGCTGGGCTTCGACGCGCAGCCGCTGGCCTGGTTCAAGGAGGCCATCGACCGGCCCTACGGCATGGTGCTGGTGACGGGCCCCACGGGCTCGGGCAAGACGACGACGCTGTACTCGGCGCTCTCCAGCCTCAACGGCCTGGACACCAACATCTGCACCGCGGAGGACCCGGTCGAGTTCAACTTCGCCGGCATCAATCAGGTGCAGATGCATGACGACATCGGCCTGAACTTCGCCGCGGCGCTGCGCTCCTTCCTCCGCCAGGACCCGGACATCATCATGATTGGTGAGATCCGCGACTTCGAGACGGCGGAAATCGGCGTGAAGGCGGCGCTCACGGGCCACCTCGTGCTCTCCACGCTGCACACCAACGACGCCCCGGGCACGGTGAGCCGTCTGCTCAACATGGGCATCGAGCCGTTCCTCGTGACGGCGTCGCTGAACCTCATCCTCGCCCAGCGTCTGGCACGCCGTCTGTGCCCGGCCTGCAAGAAGCCGGCGGAGAACGTGGACGAGCAGGCGCTCATCGACGCCGGTGTTCCGCCGGACAAGATTGGCACCTTCACGATGTACGAGAAGGTCGGCTGCCGCGACTGCAACGACCGTGGCTACCGCGGCCGCGTGGCCATCTACGAGGTCATGCCCTTCTGGGACGGCCTCAAGGAGCTGGTCATCAACGGCGCCTCCGCCGCGGAGCTGAAGCAGGAGGCCATCCGCCTGGGCATGAGCAGCCTGCGCATGAGCGGTCTTCGCAAGATGATGGACGGCGCCACCACGTTGGAAGAGGTGGTGGGAAACACCGCCCCGGACCGCTTCTAGTCAACCTTCCTCCCACCGCACTCCCCCCGAAGGACATCCCCCCGTGGCCAACCTGCACCAACTCCTCAAGGCGATGGTCGAGAAGGGCGCTTCCGACCTCCACGTCACCACCGGCTCTCCGCCGCAGCTTCGCGTCGACGGCGAGCTCGTTCCCTTGAAGACGGCGCCGCTGACCCCGGTGGAGACGAAGCAGCTCTGCTACTCCATCCTCACGGACGCCCAGAAGCACAAGTTCGAGGAGGACAACGAGCTGGACCTGTCCTTCGGCGTGAAGGGCCTGTCGCGCTTCCGCGCCAACATCTTCATGCAGCGTGGCGCGGTCGCCGCGGCGTTCCGGACCATTCCCTTCAAGATTTTGACGTTCCAGGAGCTGGGCCTGCCGCCGGTGGTGGCGGAGCTGGTGAAGAAGCCCCGTGGGCTCATCCTGGTGACGGGCCCCACGGGCTCGGGCAAGTCCACCACGCTGGCCTCGATGATCGACAAGATCAACACCGAGCGTCATGAGCACATCATGACCATCGAGGACCCCATCGAGTACCTGCACCCGCACAAGAACTGCCTCGTGAATCAGCGCGAGGTGGGGGCGGACACGCGGAACTTCAAGACGGCCCTCAAGTACATCCTCCGCCAGGACCCGGACGTGGTGCTGGTCGGTGAGCTCCGAGACCTGGAGACGATTGAAGCCGCGCTCACCATCGCGGAGACAGGCCACATCTGCTACGCGACGCTACACACCAATAGCGCGGTGCAGACCATCAACCGCGTGCTGGACGTGTTCCCCCCGTACCAGCAGCCGCAGGTCCGCGCGCAGATGTCCTTCGTGCTGGAGGGCGTGATGAGTCAGGCGCTGGTGGCGAAGGCGGGCGGCCCCGGCCGCATCCTGGCGCTGGAGGTGATGGTGCCCAACCCCGCAATCCGGAACCTCATCCGCGAGGACAAGGTCCACCAGATCTACTCGTCCATGCAGGTCGGCCAGGCGAAGTTCGGCATGCAGACCTTCAACCAGGCCCTGGCGGCGCTGCTGATGCGGCGGCTCATCACCCAGGACGAGGCCTTCGGACGTTCTAGCGACGCGGAGGAGTTGCGCAACATCCTGGCCACGGGCGGCGGCGGGGCCCTGCCCGGAATGCAGCGGCCAGGCGGGGGAGCGGGTGGTCGTTAGTTCCGGGATTCGGAGATCAGCGGTTAGAGTGGCGCGGCACCCGCGGAGGTCCAGCTCATGGCAGCCCCAGCAGTGAAGTCGGCATCAACTCCCAAGAAGGCCACCGCCCAGTTCCTCTGGGAGGCGAAGACCAAGAGCGGGGAGTCGAAAAAGGGTGAGATGGAGGCGATGGACGTCGAGGCCGTCAACGCGCGCCTCAAGTCCCTCGGGCTGAACCCCGTCAAGGTGCGCAGGAAGGGCCTGCTGGACGGGGATATCGTCATCCCCGGCTTGGGCGGTGTCGAAGGCAAGGACATCCTCGTCTTCACCCGTCAGTTCGCCACGATGATCGACGCCGGCCTCCCGCTGGTGCAGTGCCTCGACATCCTGGCCAGCCAGATGGACAACCCTTCCTTCAAGAAGGTGCTGTTCGCCATCAAGGGCAAGGTGGAGCAGGGCAGCACCTTCGCCGATGCGCTGAAGGAGCACCCCAAGGTCTTCGACGAACTCTACGTCCAGCTCTGCGCCGCAGGCGAGGTGGGCGGTATCCTCGACGCCATCCTCAACCGGCTCGCGGCGTACCGGGAGAAGAACGAGAAGCTCAAGTCCAAGGTCAAGAGCGCGATGACCTACCCGGCCATCGTCATCCTGGTGGCCATTGGCGTGACGGCGGTGCTGCTGCTGAAGGTGACGCCCGTCTTCGAGAAGATGTTCGCGGACTTCGGCTCGGAGCTGCCAGGGCCGACGCAGATGATCGTGAACTTCTCACACATGGCACAGGAGTACTTCCTCCATGCCGTGTTCTCGATTGCCGCGGTGGTGATGTCCTTCACGTGGAGCTACCGCCAGCCGCGTGGCCGGAAGTTCTGGGACAAGGTGTTCCTGTTCATGCCCGTCTTCGGCCCCGTGCTCCGCAAGGTGGCCGTGGCCCGGTTCACCCGCACGCTGGGCACGATGATCTCCTCGGGCGTGCCCATCCTGGATGCGCTGGACGTCACCGCGAAGACGGCCGGTAACCGCACGGTGGAAGACGCCATCATCTACGTCCGCGGGAAGATCGCCGAGGGCAAGAACATCGCGGGGCCTCTGGCCGAGACGAAGGTGTTCCCGTCGATGGTGGTCCAGATGATCGGCGTGGGTGAGGCGACGGGCGCCATGGACACCATGCTCAACAAGATCGCCGACTTCTACGACGACGAAGTGGACGCGGCCATCAACAGCCTCACTGCGATGATTGAGCCCGTGCTGATGGTGTTCCTCGGCGGCGTGGTCGGTGGCTTCCTCATCGGCATGTACCTCCCCATCTTCTCGCTTGCCGGCGCCATCCAGTAACGCAGTGGTCGTAGGAGGGCGCCCCCTGGCGGGGGACGCGTTCAGGTCGCGGCTCGTATGGCTAGTGCTGTTCCGCACGGTGGCCGCGAGCTTGTCGCTCGTCATCACCCTTGCGCGGCTCCTCCTGCAGCCCAGTCAGGAGCTGAGCGGGGCTGACACACTGTCGCTCGGAGTCATCGTCAGCGCGTACGTCTCCACGCTGGTGGTGGGGCTGAGGCTGCGGCGCGGGCGTGGTGGGCTGCTCGATGCCTGGGTGCAGGTTGTTGGCGATGTTGTCATCGCCACTGGGCTGGTCTACCTCAGCGGCGGCGCGGACTCGCCCCTGACGTTCCTCTACAGCCTGTCGGTCATTGGCGCGGCCGTCGTCTTGGACCGGCGCGGTGCGCTGTGGGCTGCCGCGGCGTCCGTGTTGTGCTTCGCCACGTTGGTCATGGGGGCCCGGTTCCTTGGGAGTGTGCCTGGAGGGCTGATGCCTCCGACCCGGGTGATGTTCGTCCTGGGGAGCAACGCACTGGCACTGGTGCTCATCGCCGTGTTGGCGGGCTATTTGTCTCGCCAGCTCTCGGTGGCTGGTGGCGCCCTTTCCGCTCGCGAGGCGGACCTCCAGAAGCTGGGGCGACTGCAGCAGCAGATTCTGTCGTCCATGCTGTCAGGGCTCGTGACGTGCGATGCGCGGCGACGCATCACCTACGTGAATCCCGCAGGCTGTCTGATTCTCCAGGTGGATGCCACCCAGGTTGTGGGGACGGACTTGGAGGCGCTCCTGCCGGGTGTTCTCGGGTTGGCTCCCCGCTCACCTCGGAGTGAGCTGGTGGTGGGCAAGGGGCTGAAGCGGCGCATTCTGGGCCTGTCCGTCACGCCACTGGATGGAGAGCCTGGTGCCTTGCTCATGGTGTTCCAGGACCTCACTCAGCTTCGGCGGATGGAGGATGACCTCAAGCGCGCGGACCGGTTGGCGAGCCTGGGCGCACTCTCTGCGCAGCTCGCGCACGAACTGCGCAACCCGCTTGCGTCCATGCGTGGCTCAGCGCAGCTGTTGGCGCAGGACGCGCAGGATGCAATGGGCCAAAAGCTCACCAGCATCGTGATTCGTGAGGCGGACCGACTGGCTCGCCTGGTGGATGACTTCCTTCGCTTCGCGCGTCCGCCAACGCCGGTGCTCCAGAAGGTGGCGCTGGCGTCCTTGTTGAAGGAGACGGTGGACATGCTCCGCGTGGACCCATTGGCGCGGGACGTGCGGGTCGAAGTTGCCACACCGGAGCCCATGGCGGTCTCCGTGGACCCGGATCAACTCCGTCAGGTGCTCATCAACCTGGTGCGCAACGGCTTCCAAGCGGCTGGCCCGCGAGGCCACGTGAAAGTGGCACTGACGCGAGACGCGAAGGAGGCGACAATCTGCATCTGGGACTCGGGGGGGAGCATCACGGAGGAGATGATGGGACACTTGTTCGAGCCGTTCTTCACGACGCGGGATGGTGGCACGGGACTGGGGTTGTCCACGGCGCACTCCATCATTCGGGCACATGGCGGTTCCATCCGTGTGCGCTCCACCCCTGAAGAGGGGACCGAATTCGTGGTGGGGCTGCCGCTGTGACGGCGGTACAGGGAGGGGAGGCAGGTTCGCGCGGCCACGTCCTCGTGGTCGACGACGAGCTGTCGATGCGCGAGTACCTTGAGCTGCTCCTTCAACGTGAAGGGTATGCCGTGACGAGCGTGGCCGGAGTGAAGGCCGCATGCGACCTGCTGGCCTTGGATGGCGTGGATTTGGTCATCTCGGATTTGAAGCTCGGAACCGGCAGCGGGCTGGACGTGCTCCGTGCCGCACGCGCGCGTCCTGCGTCGCCAGAGGTGGTGCTCATCACCGCCTACGGAACGCCCTCGGCTGCGGTCGAGGCGATGCGCGAGGGCGCATACGACTACATCTGCAAGCCCTTCGATAACGAAGAGTTGCGGCTCCTCGTCCAGAAGGCGCTCGAGAAGCGGTCGTTGCGACAGGAGAACACCGGGCTTCGTGCGCGTCTCTTTCCGGGGCTCGATGGCGCGGTGGGGCAGAGCATCCGGATGCAGGCGGTGTGGTCGCTGGTGGAGAAAGTGGCTTCCGGGCGCAGCACCGTGCTGGTAACCGGTGAGAGCGGTACCGGCAAGGAGTTGGTGGCGCGTGCCATCCACATGCGGGGAAGCCGGGCCGCGAGACCCTTCCTGCCGTTCAACTGTGCCGCGCTGAACGAGGGGACGCTCGAGAGCGAGCTCTTCGGGCACGTGAAGGGGGCATTCACCGGCGCCACCCATGACCGTTCGGGGCTGTTGGTCGCGGCGGGGGACGGCACGGTCATGTTGGATGAAGTCGGGGAAATGCCGCTGGCCACCCAGGTGAAGCTGCTCCGGGTGCTCCAGGAGCGAAAGGTGAAGCCCGTGGGCAGCGCGGCGGAGATTCCCTTCCAGGCGCGGGTCATCGCGGCCACGAATCGGCGGCTCGAGGCGGAGGTGAAGGCGGGGAGGTTCCGGGAGGACCTCTTCTACCGTCTCAATGTGATTACGGTGGAGTTGCCCCCTCTGCGCGAGCGCTCGGGAGACATCTCCCTGCTGGCGGGGTACTTCCTTTCTCGGATGACGGAGGAACTGGGCCGGCCGGGCCTGCGTTTTGCGCCTGAAACACTGGCGCTGCTGGAGCGGTATCCGTTTCCCGGCAACGTGCGGCAGTTGCAGAACATGGTGGAGAGGGCCGCGACGCTGTCGGACTCGGACCTGCTCGGACCTGCGACACTGCCTCCAGCGGTGCGAGGGGTTTCGGAGCCCGTTGCCCGCCCTTCGGAGGGCACCGAGCCAGGGCTCGGCGCTGGCTTCAACCTGGAGCGCCATCTGGATGAGAGCGAGCGGCGCTACTTGCTGGCGGCAATGAAGCAGGCAGGTGGAGTGAAGACCCGGGCCGCCGAACTCCTCGGCCTTTCCTTCCGCTCTTTCCGCTACCGGCTGGCCAAGCACGGCTTGACGGACGACTTGGAGTCCGGGCCGCCGTCCGATGCGTAGGCTGATCGACAGTTCTCGTCAGAAGCACTGCCGAATTTTGTCAGCCCTGCACCTGAATCGCGTTGCTGGAATCTCCAACTCTTGAAATTCAGCGGTGTTAGCGTGTGCCAGTGGTCTGGCACATCGTGTGCTAACGCTATCCGCGGGCGCAGTGCCCCCCTGTCGCAACCTTCCTTGAGGACTCCCATGCGCGTCTCGCGATTCAACCCCCGCAACCGTGGCTTCACGCTCATCGAGCTCATGATCGTGGTCGCCATCATCGGCATCCTGGCCGCCATCGCCATCCCGAACTTCATCAAGTTCCAGGCCCGCTCGAAGCAGTCCGAGGCGAAGACGAACCTCAAGGCGCTCTTCACCGCGCAGAAGTCGTTCTTCTCCGAGAAGGACCGTTACTCCAACTTCGCCAATGAAATCGGCTTCTCGCCTGAGCGCGGCAACCGCTACGGCTACATCATCAGCGTTGGTGCCGCTGGTGCCGCTGACGAGATTCGTAATGCTGCCGACATTGCCCCTCCGGGTGGAGGCATCGCTAGCATCTCCTACGACTCCTTCCGCTTCAACGGGGCGGCGGCGGCGCCGACCTTTGATGTCACGAACTTTGCTGCGGTTGGTGCTGGTGGCTGGGATGGCACCGTGTTCGGCGTGCAGGAGGAGTGCCCGAACTGTAACTTCCTCGCTGGCGCCTCGGGCAACGCGGACAATGAGCCGGGCCTGGACAACTGGGTGATCGCTGGCTTCGAGGGTGATGGTCAGCTGTCGGCCTGCTCCGAGGATTCCACTGTGTCCTCTGGTACGCCGTACAACGACAACAATGACGTGGCCTGCGACGAGTAGTTTCGCCTGACGCGGAATGGGCGGTGGTTGAACCACTGTTCTTCGGGCCGCCTTCCTGTGCAGGAGGGCGGCCTTTCGCAGTTCTGGAACCCCATGTTACTGACGCGGCTCGTGGTGTTGGTTCTGGCAGTAGGCTCTATCGCCTGGATGGCGGAGAAACCGGCCAGGCCCTTGCGGACCCAGGATGGTCCCATCCTTCCTCGCAGGGAGTTGCTTGAAGTCCTGGGCGCGGCGCAGAGGCCGCTGCTGGCGGACTTCTATTGGATTCAAGCCATCCAGCAGGTGGGGCGCGCCAATACGGCCGCTGAGTATCGCGACGTGTTCTTCTACTCGGACTTGGCGACCGACCTCGACCTGCGGTTCCGGTACGTCTATGAGTGGGGCGCCATCAGCACTCCCTTCAATCTGGGGCGGGAGCAGTGGGTGAACGTGGACCTGTCGTCCCGGTTGCTCACCAAGGGGCTGACCGCGTTCCCGGATGACCGTCGCTTCTTGTTCCAACTCGCCTATAACAAGATGGCGTACGACAAGGAGTACAAGATCGCCGCCGACCTGCTCATGCGGCTGTCGAAGTTTCCGGATACGCCGCGCCATCTGCCCCAACTCGCGACGCGTCTCTATGCCCAGGCAGGTAACTTCGACACGGGCCTTCAAATGGCGGAGATGCTGCTTGAGAGCGCGGAGGACGAGGAGTCGCGTGCCTTTTATGCGCACCGGATCAAGGAAATCCTGCGTGAGCGTGTTCTGACCCAGATTGACGCAGCCATCACTGCATATGAGAAGGAGCGCGGCGCGCGTCCGAAGAAGGTTCCTGACCTGGTCATCACGGGGTATCTGAAGCAGATGCCCGAGGACCCTCTGGAGGGGCAGTTCTTCATCGACAGGCACGGGCGCGCACGCTCGACATCGGGACTCTACAGGTTGGAGATGTACGACCACGCGAAGAAGCAAGAGTTGAGGGAAGATCTCGCGGCGGGGGGAATCCAAATCGATGAGACGGAGGATTCTCCATGACGGCGACACCTGCTTTGAGTCTCCCTGTATCCATCCGTGGGTTGTCCAAGACGTACCGGGTGGGCTTCTTCCTCAACAAGCACGTCAAGGCGCTTCAGGGGCTGGACCTGGAGATCGCGCCCGGGCAGGTCTACGGGTTGCTGGGGCCGAACGGCGCGGGGAAGTCCACCACCATCAAGATTCTCATGGGCCTGGTCCGGGCCTCCGAAGGGCAAGCGCTGCTCTTTGGAGAGCCCCCGGATCGGCCGCACGTGCGGCGGCAGGTGGGCTTCCTCCCTGAGAACCCTTCCCTCTACGAGTACCTCACCGGGCGGGAGTTCGTGACGCTGGCCGGCCGCATCTTCGGCATGAGCGGGCATGACCTCGACCAGCGTGTGGAGCGCGTGCTCGGTGAGGTGGGAATGGGCAAGGCCTCCGACCTGCAGATTCGCCGTTACTCCAAGGGCATGGTGCAGCGTACGGCGCTGGCCCAGGCGCTCATCAGTGGGCCTCGGCTGCTGGTGCTGGATGAGCCCACCTCCGGTCTGGATCCCCTGGGCCGCAGGCAGATGCGCGACCTCATCCTGGCCGAGCGGAAGAAGGGGACAACCATCCTCTTCTGTACCCACATCATTTCCGACGTCGAGTCCCTCTGTGACCGCGTGGTGGTGCTGGTGGGAGGGCGGCGCGTTCAGGAAGGGAGCGTGCAGGAACTGGTGTCCGCGAAGGCTCCCTCCGTGGAGATGGTCGTGCACGGGCTGCCGCTGGAGCAGCTCCAGTCCCTGGGGTTCACGTACGAACAGGCGCAGCAGTTGGACAGCCGCGTCCTGCTACGGGTTCCGGACGCGGAGTCCCACAGTCTGCTCCAGGCGGTCATCAACAAGGGCGGGCGCGTCAGCCGCGTGCAGCCCGCGCGTTTCTCGCTGGAGGACCTCTTCCTGGACGCGATGAAGCAGGCCGGTGATCAGATGGTCGGCGGGGAGATTCAGTGATGAGTGCCTTCATCGCCATGGCGTGGAACGGGTTCCGCGAGGCACGCCGCAACCGGGTAACGGTGCTGGTGGGGGCCTTCGCCCTCCTGCTGCTCTTCGCCACGACGCTTGTCACCGAGGTCACTGTCAGCACCTTCGACCGGGTGGTGACCGACTTCGGACTCGGGGTGATGAGCCTGCTGCTCGTCTTCCTCTCCATCTACCTGTCGTCCGGACTCATCAGCCGGGAAATCGAGCGGCGGACCATCTTCTTGATGGTCTCCAAGCCGATGTCCCGGACCCGGTTCCTGCTTGCGCGGCTCGCGGGCAACATGCTCACCCTCGGGGTGTTGCTGCTGGCCATGACGCTGCTGTTCTGGGTGGAACTGGTGCTGCATCGCTCGCCCATCACCCAGCCGCAGTTGGCTGCGTTGTGGGGGCTCTACCTGGAGCTGTTCGTTCTCACCTGCGCGGGCTTCCTGATGTCCACCTTCGCCAGCCAGCTCGTGTCTGCTCTCGTGACGACAGGGCTCTACTTCGCGGGCCACCTTTGCTCGGACATCTACAACCTCGGCGTGAAGTCAAAGGTCGAGCTCGTGCAGTGGGTCAGCAAAGCGACCTACTACTCGCTGCCCAACCTGGAGCGGCTCAACTTCCGGCCTCGCGCCACCTATGCCATCGACGTGACGGCCGCCGAGTTGGGCACCGCCACGCTCTACGCATTGGGCTGGGGGGTGTTCTTCTGCGTGCTGGCTTCAATCGTGTTCGAGCGGCGCGACTTCCGCTGAAGCTCGGGTAGGATGCGTCCCCTGTGACGCATTCCTCCCTGCCGGGATACTTGGGGCCCTTGTTCGCCGTGTTCCTGTTCGTGCTCGGCTTGTGCGTGGGCAGCTTCCTCAACGTCGTCATCGCCCGGGTTCCGCTGGACCAGAGCATCGTTCGCCCGCGTTCGCGCTGCCCCAGGTGCGGGCACGTCCTGGCCTGGTACGAGAACATCCCGCTGCTGTCCTGGCTGGCACTGCGGGCGCGTTGCCGAGGCTGTGCCGCGCCCATCTCCGTGCGCTACCCGCTGGTGGAGCTGCTGACAGGGCTTCTCTACTTCGCTTGCCTGCGCCGCTTTGGCTGGACGTACGAGCTGCTCCCGGCGTTGGTGCTCGTGTCGCTGCTGGTGCCGCTCGCCTTCATCGACCTGGACCACTGGATACTGCCGCTGTCCATGACGGTGTCGGGCATGCTGGCAGGGCTCGTCCTCTCGCTCCCGCTGGGAATGGAGACCTTCCGTGACGCGCTGATTGGCGCAGCGGTGGGTTTTCTTTCGTTCCGGCTGATGGAGTACGTGGGCTGGAAGGTGTTCCAGCGGGAAGCCCTGGGCGCGGGGGACAAGTATCTCGTTGCCATGCTAGGGGCGTTCCTGACGTGGCGCGCGCTGCTGGGGGTCCTCTTGTTCGCCTCCATGCAAGGGGCCGTGGTGGGCATCCTGATGCTGCTGCTGACGGGGCGTGCGGGGCCTCGTGCTGAGAATGCGCAGGAGGAACCCGAGGGGGAACTTCCCCCGCTCACGATGACCTGGGAGTTCATGCAGCCAGGTCTCCCGCTCTGGAAGCGATTGCTGCTGGTCCCCTTGTGCATCCTGGTTCAGCCCATCCCCGACGCCCCTTTGGACGAGGCGGGAGAAGAGGAAGAATGGGTTCCCGAGCGCACCAGCATTCCCTTCGGGCCATGGCTGGCCCTCGCAGGGCTGGAGCTTCTGCTGCTGGGGCCTTGGCTGTCACGTGTCCTGCCCGCGGACATCGCCATGATGCTGGGCGGCCTGCCATGACGGGAGCGGGGGCGCGATGAAGTGGCGGATTGCCAGCGTCGCGTTCCTGTTGGGCTCTCTGTCGTCGGGGCTCACCTGGTTGTCCGTGCAGCCAGTGCTCCTCCGTCTGCTGGACGCGCTCCGTCGCTGGGTGCCCGAAGGGAGCGCGGAGGACGAGGCCCTGTCGCGGGTTCGAAGCATCCTTCCCTGGGTGTTGGGGCTGGACCTGGTTGCGTTGACGGTCCTCACCTACGTGGTGTTGGACCTGATGGTGGGACGCCCCCTGCGCCGCACGGAGGCGGTGGTCGAGCAATTCGGACGGTTGGAGTGGGAGCCGCACCTGGTTCCGACTCAGGGCGGTACGCTGGTATCCCGCATCCAGCGCGCGCTGAATCGGATGGCGGAGGCACTCCGTGAGGAGCAGGCGCTCACGCGCGCACAGATGGCGTCACTCCGTGAGTCCAACGCGCAGTTGGCTCGTACTCAGACGGAGTTGGTGGCCTCGGAGCGGTTGGCGACAGTCGGACGCTTGGCGGCCGGCGTCGCGCACGAGGTGGGCAACCCCCTGGCAGGAATCCTCGGCTACGTGTCCTTGGCCCGGGCCAAGGCGCATACGCCCGAGCTGAAGGACTTCCTCGAGCGTATCGACCATGAGGTGCAGCGCATCGACCGCATCATCCGGGGCTTGTTGGACCTGGGGCGCCCTGGCACGGCCGCGCTGGGCCCGGTGGATACTGCCGCAGTGGTGGAGACCTGCGTGCGCCTGGTCCGCGCCGCACCGGAGCTGACGGGGGTGACCGTGGAGTTGGCGTTGGAGCCCGGGTTGCTCGCCAGGGCGGATCCCGGACCGCTCTCGCAGATCGTCATCAACCTGCTGCTCAACGCCGCCCAGGCCATGGGGGGGCAGGGGGTCGTACGGGTTTCCACGCGGACCGCGGCTGGCGAGGTCCGGCTGCACGTGGAGGATTCTGGCACAGGCATCCCCGAGGACGTGATGCCACGCCTGTTCGAGCCCTTCTTCACGACCAAGGGGCGCGAAGGAACGGGACTGGGACTGGCGGTGTCGCAGCGGCTGGCGCAAGTCATGGGGGGCCGGCTCGAAGCCGAGAACGTCCCGGGTGGAGGAGCCCGCTTCACCGTGTGCTTGCCCGTACTCTGAGGAAAAGGAGTGGCTGTGCCGGTCAGGAGCTATCGGCCCCTTCTCGGGTGGGGGATGATACGCGTAGACGGCCATGCCCCTGTTCCGCACCATTCTCGTCGCCGATGATGAGCCTTCCATCCGGCACATCCTTACGTTGGTGCTTACCGGCCACGGCTATGAGGTGCGCGCGGTGGCCGATGGCGAGGACGCGCTGAAGGAGCTCGCCGCTCGTGACTACGACGTGCTCCTGTGTGACGTGCGCATGCCGAGGAAGGACGGACTCTCGGTCCTGCGTGACGCGTTGGTGGCACACCCGGCGCTCACCGCGGTGGTGATGAGCGCCTATGGCTCACAGGAACAGGCACTCCAGGCCGTCGCCGCCGGCGCATTCGACTACGTCCAGAAACCCTTCAAGCCGGACGAAATCGTCTTCGTTCTCCGAAAGGCAGAGGAGCGGGAGCGGCTGGTCCGCGAGAACCGGCGGCTGAAGCAGGCCAAGCTGCCTTCAACACCCGACGGGCACATTCTGGGAGAGAGCCCCGCGCTGCACGCACTGTTGCGCCAGGTGGCGCGGCTCGCGCCGGTGGACACCACCGTCCTCATCAGTGGCGAGAGCGGCACGGGCAAGGAGCTCATCGCGAGGGAGCTCCACGTGCGCAGTCCCCGCGCGCCCATGTCGTTCGTGGCGGTCAACTGTGGCGCCATTCCTTCCGGCCTCATCGAGAGCGAGCTGTTCGGTCATGCGAAGGGCGCCTTCACGGACGCGCGCACCGCCAAGCGAGGCCTCTTCGCGGAGGCGGATGGGGGCACCCTCTTCCTGGATGAAGTAGGAGAGCTCCCTCTGGCTGCCCAGGTGAAGCTGCTGCGTGTCCTCCAAGAGGGGGAAATCCGCCCGGTAGGGGAGAACCGCGTCGAGAAGGTGAACGTGAGAGTGGTGGCTGCAACACTGCGCGACCTGTCCCGCCTGGTGGCGAAGGGAGAGTTCCGCGAGGACCTGTACTACCGCCTCAACGTGGTGAACCTTCGCGTTCCACCTCTGAGGGAGCGGCGTGAGGATGTTCCGCTGCTGGCCCGGGCCTTCATCTCTCGTTTCAACCGCGAGTTGAACCGCGAGCCTCCCGTTGCGGGGCTCACCGCGGAGGCCGAAGCGCTCCTGCAGTCGTACGCGTGGCCGGGAAACGTTCGCGAACTGGAAAACGCCATGGAGCGTGCCGTATTGCTGGCGGACGAGCCGCTCATCCTCCCGGCGAACCTGCCCGAAAGGCTGTGGGCCACGCCCCCACCTGGGGCTCAGGGGGCGATGCCTCAAGGGGAGCAGGTGCTACAGGATGGTGGCGACCTGTCGCTCAAACGCGCCATCCGGGAGCTGGAGGAGACCTACATCCGGGCCGCCCTCCGGAAGACGAAGGGCAACCGTACCCGGGCCGCTGAGTTGCTGGACATCAGTCACCGAGCGCTCCTCTACAAAATCAAGGAGTACGGCATCGATCCGGACGCGGAGGCGGAGCGTGGGTGAGCTGCGGGGTCGGTCTGGAACCTGGGCCCACCTGCCGACATTTGACGGAACGCGCCGGAGGCCGGAAAATCGGGCCTCCGCGACGGTGTTGAGGGGCCCGGCGCTGTAGGTGGTGCGAGGCTCCCGTTCGTCCGGAGGGCAGGCGGGTTCCAGGCACTTTTTAGGAGGGGTTGACGGCCAGTGCTACGCTGGCTGCCTCTCGACGGAGTCACGCATGGCGAAGGGCAAACTGGTACTCGGCCTGGATATCGGATCGACGTCCATCAAGATGATTCTCCTCAAGGAGCAGCGCAAGCGTGGCGAGGTCATCTACGCGCTGCAGAGCTTCGGGATGAAGCCACTGCCGCCAGAGGCCATCGTCGACGGCGCGCTGATGAACTCCACGGCCATCGTCCAGGCCGTACAGGACCTGATGTCCGAGCTGAAGGTGAAGGGCAAGGACGTGGCCATCGGCGTGTCCGGCCACTCGGTCATCATCAAGAAGATTCAGATGCCCCGCATGTCCCAGGACGAGCTCGAGGAGAGCATCCAGTGGGAGGCGGAGCAGTACATCCCGTTCGATGTGAAGGACGTGAACATCGATACGCAGATCCTGGATGGCGGCGGCAACGACGCCACGGGCCAGATGGACGTGCTGCTGGTGGCCGCCAAGAAGGACATGATCAACGACTACACCACGGTGGTCTCCGAGGCGGGCTTGGCTCCGGTGGTGGTGGACGTGGACGCCTTCGCCGTCCAGAACATGTTCTCCGTCAACTACGACGTGCCGGACCGCGAGACGGTGGTGCTCATCAACGCGGGCGCCTCGGTGGTGAACATCAACATCATCTCCAACGGCGCGACGGTGTTCACGCGCGACGTCACCATCGGTGGCAATCAGTTCACCGAGGAGATCCAGAAGCAGCTGAACGTCTCCTACGAGGAAGCCGAGGCGCTGAAGATTGGTGGCAACGGCGCGGACGCGGACGCCGTCGTGCCCCAGGACGTGGAGCGGGTGCTCTCCAGCGTGGCGGAACAGGTCGCGGGTGAAATCCAGCGCTCGCTCGACTTCTACGCGGGTACTGCCGCCGACTCGAACTTCAGCAAGGTCTACCTGTCGGGCGGCACGGCGAAGATTCCCGCGCTGTTCAAGACCATCGAAGCTCGTACGGGCGTGCCGGTGGAGATCCTCAACCCCTTCCGCAAGATTGAAGTGGACAACCGGAAGTTCGACCCCGCGTTCATCATGGACGTGGCGCCCATGGCCGCGGTGGCCGTGGGATTGGCGCTCCGGCGCCCGGGCGACAAGCTGGCCTGACCGGACCACCCACTGGAGACGACGCACATGATGATTCGCATCAACCTGCTGCCCGTCCGGGCGGTGAAGAAGCGCGAGATGGGCCGGCAGGTGCTGGTCCTCTTCGCGGTGGTCCTGATTGGCGCTGGGGTTGCCAACTATCTCTGGTACGACAACCGGGAGAGTGAGCTCGTGGCGCATCAGCAGAGCGTCGCGGCGGCCAAGGCCAAGATCGCCGAGCTCGAGAAGATCATCGGCGAGGTGAAGAACATCAACACCCGCAAGGCCGAGGTGGAGAAGAAGTTGGCCGTGCTGGATTCGCTGCGCAAGGGGCGCAACGGCCCCGTTCGCATGATGGACGCGCTCGCGTCCGCCACGCCGAAGAAGGTGTGGGTGAGGACCTTCGCTGAAAGCAACAACGCAGTGGCCATCGACGGTTCCGCGGTGAGCCACGATGAGGTCGCGGAGTTCATGCGGGGGCTCAACAGCGTTGTTTGGACGCCCAAGGGCATGGGCCGCCTGGTGGACCGGCGGCGAGAGACCAAGACCTCGCGAGTGGAATTGCTGACCGCGGAAGCGACCATCGAAGAGTTCCCGGATGCGCAGGTCACGCCATTCTTCACGAACATCGATTTGAAGAACGCCACGCAGACCAAGGCGACGCAGGCCGGTATGCCTGTGCTGGTCGATTTCAAGATCACTCTGAAGTCCAACTACGCCATCTGAAGAAGGCCGCTCGCCATGGACAAGTACCTGGATCAATTCGTCAAGGCGCCACCGGCCATCAAGTTCGGTGGGTTGGCTGCCGCCGTGGTCATGCTCACCGCCGCCAACTTCTTCATGGTCATCCAGCCGACGGAGCAGGCCATCGAGGCCACCATCGCCCAGCGGCGGAAGCTGGACATGGAACTGGCAGACAAGAGTGAGATCGCTCAGAACCTCAACGAGCGTCGGCGAGAGATGGACGTCCTCGAGCAGAAGCTCTCGGAGGCCCTGACCGAGTTGCCCGAGCAGCGTGACATCGAAGAGTTGCTCGCGCAGATCAACGACATCGGGAAGAAGAGCGGCCTGGAAATCGCCAGCGTGACGCCGGACAAGGAGTCCGTCGGGGGCGGGGAGTTCTTCGCGCGCATCCCCATCAAGATGACGGTGAGCGGCAACTACCACGAGATTGCCCTCTTCCTTCAAGAGATGGCGAACATGCGCCGCATCGTCAACGTCAACAACATCAAGCTCGATTCGGCTGCGCTCAAGAACGAGAAGGTCGTCCTCCAGAGCAGCTTCCTGGCCACGACGTTCCGGTTCGTGGACCAGAAGAGCGTTCCCGCAGCTGACGCGAAGACCAAGAACGTCAAGGCGAAGAAATAGAAACTTGATCCGCCCAAGAAGTAGGGCGACAAGGGGATTGAGGATGAAGACGTTCAAGGCCACCATGACCACCGCAATGCTCGCCTTGGCGCTTGCTGCCTGCGATGAGGCGCCCCCCCCGGCGCGCGCGGCCGCGAAGCCCAAGGTTGCAGTACCCGCGCCGGTGAAGGCCGTCACGCCGGAGCCCCTGGCTCAACAGCTTCCGGCAGTCACCTACACGTACAATCCGGTGGGAAAGCGTGACCCGTTCCGGAGCCCCATCGAAGACATTGGCCCGGTGAACGCGAACCCGGTCTCTGCTTGCAACGAGCCGCTCTGCGCTTTCGACCTGGACCAACTGAAGCTCGTGGCTGTCGTCACTGGGGATGCCAGTCCGATGGCGATGGTCGAGGACCCGGCAGGGCGTGGGCATATCGTGCGTCGTAACACCCGGATGGGGCGTCAGGGCGGCAAGGTGACGCAGATCCTCCGTGACTCGGTAACGGTGACAGAGGTGTTCTCGGGCAACGGCGAGATCATCAAGAATCCGGTGATGTTGCAGCTGAAGCCTGATGCGAAGCAGGACCCCGCCTACAACATGATGACGGGCAGGAACTTCGGAGAGTAGCGCCCTCCAAGGCGCTCCCGCGGGCGGTGGCCCGCTTCCAACTTGTTGAGGGGACGCATGCTCGAGGAGAGCGCTGTGACGAGGGGCAAGTGGCTTTTGGCGACCGCGTGGGCGGTCGTTCTTGTGGGCGCCAGGGTGCATGGCGCCGAGCTGAATACACTGCGGGGACTGGACGTGTCCCGCACGGGTTCGGGCGCCCAAGTGGTGGTGACCGGCACCCGGCCACCCACCTTCACCGTATTCCGGCTGAGTGGGCCGGAGCGCCTGGTGGTGGACCTCTCGTCGGCGGATGCGACGGGGATCAAGGGCCACCACGATGGTTCGGGGCCGGTTTCCGGAGTCGTTGCCTCCCAGTTCTCGGACGAGCGCGCGAGCGTGGGCCGGGTGCTGCTGGCGCTCGACAAGGCCTCCCAGTACGACGTCCGCGCGGACGGCAACCGGGTGGTCATCTCGGTGGACGGTGCGTCTCAGGTTGTTCCCGCCGCCGCAGCGGAACAGCGCGCGGAGGCTCCGGCAAAGCCGGGCGTCAACACCACGTCCGTGGACGTGAAGCCGAGTGCTTCCATGGTGTCCTCTCCGTCGGAGCCGAAGCGGGCTGATGTCGTGGTTGCGAAGACGGCTCTGCCCGAGAACGTCGTGGCCGCGGAAGCGGATGAGCGCGAGGTTGCGAACCCGGCCCGACGCATCACCGCCATGTCGTTTGCCAACGACACGCTGCGAATCCGGGCAGACGGTGAGATTGCCCGGTACGAGGTCCTTGAGCTCGCGGATCCGCCTCGACTCGCCGTGGACTTGTTTGGCGTGGGGCTGGCGACTCGTGCGCCGCGAGTGAACTCGGGCGCTCTGCGCGAGGTCCGCGTGGGCGCGCACTCCGACAAGGTGCGCCTGGTCCTCGACGTCCGCGGGACGATGCCTGCCTATCGCGTTGACCGCGCCAGCCGTGGCCTCGAGGTGGTGCTTGGTGGCACGGTGGCTCGCAATGCCGGGCCGGTGCCTGCCGCGGAGGTGGCTGTTGCGTCTGTCACGGAGGTCGAGCCGCTTCGTCAGGCGCCGGTGAAAGCCGAGTCCTCTTCCCTGGTGGAAGTGAAGGACCTCCGCTTCGAAGAGAGCAGCGCTGGCGGCCGTGTCGTGATGAAGCTGTCGGGGACGGCGGCCTGGAAGGTCGATCGGCCGGACCCTCGCAGCGCGGTGTTGACGCTGGATGGTGCCCGTCTGCCCAAGAAGCTGGAGAGGAGCCTCGACACCAGCGCGCTGGAGACGCCGGTGAAGATGATCAGCGCCTTCAGCGTGCCGGGTGAGGGCAGCAAGGTTCGTCTGGTGGTCGCCGCCGACGGTGCCATCGAGGAGAAGGTCTCCCAGAGTGGGCGCACGTTGACGTGGCGTCTCGATGTGAAGGGCGTGAAGACGGAAGAGGTCGCGGTCGCTCAGCGGACTGCGGGTTTCACCACGGAGGCTCCGGCATACGCCGCTGAAGGCGCACCGCAGCAGGCTCGCTACCGTGGTAAGCGCGTGTCCTTTGAGTTCAAGGACATCGACATCCAGAACCTCCTGCGTGTCATCGCCGAGATTTCAAAGAAGAACATCGTGGTCGCCGACGACGTGAGTGGCAAGGTGACCATCCGGCTGCGCAACGTTCCCTGGGACCAGGCCCTGGACCTCGTGCTGCGCACCAAGGCGCTGGGTAAGGAAGAGTTCGGGAACATCATCCGGATTGCTCCGCTCAAGACCTTGGAGGAGGAGGCCCGGCTGCGCCAGGAGCGAAAGAAGTCGCTCCAGCAGCAGGAGGACCTGATGGTCAACCTCATCCCGGTCAACTACGCCGTGGCCTCCGAAATGGCGGCGCGGGTGAAGGATGTGCTGAGCGAGCGAGGCTCTGTGACGGTGGATCAGCGGACCAACGTCCTCATCGTCAAGGATGTGCGCTCCAGCACGGAGCGGGCCCGTTCGCTGGTCCGTAGCCTGGACACGCAGACGCCGCAGGTTCTCATCGAGAGCCGCATCGTGGAGGCGAACACGTCCTTCAGCCGCTCGCTGGGTGTTCAGTGGGGTGGTCAGGCCCGCGCGGGGCAGGCCACCGGAAACTCCACGGGCCTCATCTTCCCGAACAACCTGGCCGTGACGGGCGGATCATCTGGTTCCGCACCCGGCCTCCCGGACAATCCGAACTTCGCGGTGAACCTGCCAGTGGGTGTTGGGCAAGGCGCTGGTGGCGCCATGGGCTTCACGTTCGGCTCGGCGGGTGGTGCGCTTCAGCTCAACCTGCGTCTGTCCGCGGCGGAGAACGAGGGCACGGTGAAGACCATCTCCGCGCCCAAGGTGACGACGCTGGACAACAACACGGCGCGCATCAGCCAGGGTGTGTCCATTCCCTTCAGCCAGACGTCCGCGCAAGGTGTGAACACCACGTTCGTGGAGGCGCGGTTGTCGCTGGAAGTGACGCCGCACATCACGCAGGACGGCAGCGTCCTGATGTCCATCAACGCGTCCAACAACCAGCCCGACCCGTCCAGCACGGGTGCCAACGGTCAGCCTTCCATTCAGCGCAAGGAAGCCAACACCCAGGTGCTGGTGAAGGATGGAGACACGACGGTCATCGGTGGCATCTATGTCCGCCGCGGCGCAACGCAGGTCAACGCGGTGCCGTTCCTGTCGAGGATCCCGGTGCTGGGATTGCTCTTCAAGAACAACTCGGAGGTCGACACCCGGCAGGAACTGCTCATCTTCATCACGCCCCGCATTCTCAACCGGCAGACCATTGCGCAGACTCTGTAAGGGTTTCCCTTGCGTCCTCTTGCAGGAGAGCGTTCGCTCATGAAGAACTTCTATCTCGCGGTGCCGTTGGCACTGGCCATGACTGGATGCGTTGACAGTGCCCCGGACATCCAGCTTTTCAACGCGTTCATTCCGGATGCTTCCTGTGCGGTCAACCAGTCCGGGGTCGCCAGTCCTGGCGGGTCACTGGACCTCGCGACGTCGGGCCGTTACCTGGCTGCATTCCAGGTCCGGAACAGCCTCTCGACTCAGGAGGTCGTCGTTGGTGAAGCCCCCGTTACGGGCGGTGGCGACGAGTCTTCCATCTACGTCAACAACGTCGAGTTGAACTACGAAACGCAAGGCACGGGGCCGACGCTCAGGAGTGACGTCTACCCCTACTACTTCAACCTGCCAGCGAACGCGACGCAGAGCAGCAGCGCGGTCCTGGATCTGCTGGGGGCCAATGCGAGCGCTGACCTCGCCGCCTATTTCGGCGGTGGCGGCACTGCGCCCGTAAGCGTCGTCGTTCGGCTGAAGCTGATCGGAAAGACCGTCAACGGCAAGTCGACCGAGTCGAACGAGGCCACGTACCCCGTTACGTTCTACAATTCGGGCTTCACCTGCCCGGCAGGAACGCAGCTCGAGCCCACTGGGCCCTGCGGGCTTCCGGGTGGGCAGGATGGCTTCCCTCCCGAGTGCACCGAGCCCGAGGAAACGTAGTCCCAATGTCCGCCGGGGCCCTTGACCGGGCCCCGGCCGTTTTTCTAAGAGCCTCTGCCCATGTCCTTCCGCACGCACCTCGAGTCGGTGGTCAACCAGGTCGAAGGAGCCCTCGCGTGCAGCGTGATGGGCTTTGACGGCATCTCCGTCGACACCTTCCAGAAGGATGAGAGCGCCGAACTGGACCTCAACGGCGCCTGGGTGGAGTACGCCAACCTCCTCACCCAACTGCGCAACGCCGCGGAGACCCTGAAGACGGGCACCGTGAGCGAGGTCAGCGTCAACAGTGAGAAGGTGCTGACCGTGATGCGGCTGGTGTCACCGGACTACTTCCTGGTGCTCGCCCTTCACGCGGATGGCAACTTCGGCAAGGGGCGCTACGTGCTGCGCGTCACCGCTCCCAAGGTGCGTGCCGAGCTCTAGTCGGGCGCCCGTCCAGCAGTCATCCAGGCGACGCTTCCGCCGCTGCTTTCCCCTTCCATGGAAGGGGCGCATGGGCTAGACACCCCGGACTTTTCAAGCTTTCGCTGCTGCGAGTCTGTAAGGAGTCGGTCCCCATGGCCGGTGTCATCGATACGTCCGAGTTCCGCAAGGGTCTGAAGATCGAAATCGACGGTGAGCCGTTTGAAATCGCCGATTTCCAGCACGTCAAGCCCGGGAAGGGCTCCGCGTTCGTGCGCACCACGATTCGCAGCCTCCTGACGGGCCGCGTGCTCCAGCCCACGCTGAAGTCCGGTGAGAAGGTGGGCAAGCCCGACATCGAGGAGAAGGACATGCAGTACCTCTATGTCCAGGGCGAGGAGTTCTACTTCATGGACACCCGCAACTACGAGCAGACCTTCCTCGGTGAGAAGGTGCTCGGAGAGGCGAAGAACTTCCTGAAGGAGAACATCAACGTCAGCGTCCTCTTCTACAATGGCAAGGCCATTGGTGTGACGCTGCCGAACTCCGTGGACCTCAAGGTCACCCAGTGTGACCCGGGCATCCGCGGTGACACCGTCTCCGGCGCGTTGAAGCCCGCCGTCCTGGAGACCGGCTACACCGTCAACGTCCCGCTCTTCATCGAAGAGGGTGACGTGCTGAAGATCGATACGCGCGACGGTAAGTACCTGACGCGCGTGGCCACCAGGGGCTAGTTCGCAGCTCGGCAGCGACGCCGGAGGGAAGGGGACGCGAGATATGGCAACGAAGCGCAAGTCGACCCGGGCCCAGGCGCCCGCTCGGACGGAGGCCGCCTCGAGCGGTCCCGCTGACACGGGTGGCACGTCCCTGGACGTGGATGCCCTGCGGCAGATCGTGGAGATCCTCGAGTCCTCGGACGTCACGAGGCTGGTCTGGAAGCGCGGCGAGGAGAAGCTCTTCATCCGCCGCGGCCAGGGCCCCGAGACGACCATCGTCCACCACGCCGCGCCGGCTCCCGTCGCCGCGAGTGTTGGGGTGGAGTACACCGCCCCGGCCGCTCCTCGCGTTGTCGCTCCGCCGTCGGCCGCTGCTCCCGCGGCGCCGGCTCCGGCCGCCGAGAAGCCGGTGGAGAAGCCTGGCCACCAGGTGACGAGCCCCTTCGTGGGGACGTTCTACCGGACCCCCGCGCCGGACCAGCCTCCCTTCGTGGATGTGGGCTCCATCGTGAAGAAGGGCCAGGTGCTCTGCATCATCGAAGCGATGAAGCTGATGAACGAGATTGAGTCCGAGGTCTCCGGCCGGGTGGCGGAAATCCTCGTGGAGAACGGCCGGCCGGTGGAGTTCGGTCAGGCGCTGTTCCGCATCGAAGTGGCCTGAAGATGAGGCTGGCGCGCCGCCCGTATCCCACGGGCGAGCCGCTCCTCATGACGGCCCTGACGGAGACACCCACGTGTTCAAGAAGGTGCTGATCGCCAACCGCGGGGAGATTGCCCTGCGGGTCATCCGCGCCTGCCGGGAGTTGGGCATCGCCACGGTCGCGGTGCACTCCACGGCGGACGCCAACGCGCTCCATGTCCGCTTCGCAGACGAGGCAGTGTGCATCGGCCCGCCGGCGTCCAAGGAGAGCTACCTCAACGTCCCGCAGCTGCTGTCCGCCGCCGAAATCACCCGCGCGGACGCCATCCACCCGGGCTACGGCTTCCTGTCGGAGAACGCCGAGTTCGCGGAGGTCTGCGAGAACTGCAAGATCCGCTTCATTGGCCCCCGGCCGGAGATGCTGCGGATGATGGGCAACAAGGTGCGCGCCCGTCAGGCCGCGCGCGAGGCTGGACTGCCGCTGCTGCCCGGCAGTCCTGGCACCGTGAAGGACCCGCGTGAGGCGGAGGCCTTCGCCCGCGAGATTGGCTTCCCCGTCATCCTCAAGGCGGCCGCCGGTGGCGGCGGCAAGGGGATGAAGATCGTCCGCGAGCCCGGTGCGCTGGCGCAGGCCTTCTCCACCGCCCAGGCGGAGGCCGTGGCGTCGTTCTCCAACGGCGACCTCTACATCGAGCGCTACGTGGAGAAGCCGCGCCACATCGAAATCCAGATTGTGGCGGACGAGCACGGCAACATCGTCCACCTCAACGAGCGCGAGTGCTCGGTGCAGCGACGGCACCAGAAGCTCATTGAAGAGAGCCCGTCCCCGGCGCTCACGCCGGAGTTGCGCAAGCGCATGGGCGAGGTGTCCGTGAACGCCATGCGCAAGCTCGCGTACAACAACGTGGGCACCATCGAGTACCTGCTCGACGAGCGCGGCGAGTTCTACTTCATGGAGATGAACACGCGCATCCAGGTGGAGCATCCGGTGACGGAGCTCGTCACGGGCGTGGACCTGGTGAGCGAGCAGATCCGCCTGGCCTATGGGGAGCCCCTGCGCTTCACGCAGGAGGACATCCAGATTCGCGGCCACGCCATAGAGTGCCGGGTGAACGCCGAGGACCCGATTACCTTCGCCCCCTGGCCCGGGAAGATCACCGGCTACAGCGTGCCGGGCGGCTACGGGGTGCGCGTGGACTCGGGCGCCTACGAGAACTACACGGTGCTGCCGTACTACGACAGCCTCCTGTCGAAGCTCATCGTCCACGCGGAAGACCGTGCAACGGCCATCCGCCGCATGCAGCGCGCCCTGGGCGAATACGTCGTGGAAGGCATCCGCACCAACATTCCGTTCCACCGGGCCGCACTCGCGGAAGAGTCCTTCCAGGAGGGCAATTACGACACCCGGTTCGTGGAGCGTTTGCTCGCGAGTGAGACGGGCTCCCGGCGGCTGAAGAAGGCCGTCGAAGAGACGCCGTAGCACCCATCCACGTGGCGTGGATTCCCGCTTGTCGGGCCGCCACACGAGCAGGTGATCCGGCCCGGGGGGAGCCGGGCCGTTTCTTGACCCGCGTCGGAGCTTTCCGTTAGCCTCCGACACTCCCCCTTGCTGAGGATGGAAACCCGCGAAGTTCAAGGGGTTTCGGCCTGCTGGAAGCCCACCGCTCGATGGACAAGAACAAGATCATCGAAGCCGCCGCGAAGCTCGTCGCGAAGGGCGCCTACGACAAGGCCATCAAGGAGTACCAGAAGGTCCTGGAGGTCGATCCGAAGGACATCCGGGTCCTCCAGAAGATGGGGGAGCTGTACCAGAAGAAGAACGACAACCCGCAGGCCGCCCATTTCTTCACCAAGGTCGCGGAGAGCTACTCGTCGGACGGCTTCTTCCTCAAGGCCGTCGCGCTCTACAAGCAGGTCCTCAAGCTCAATCCGAACCTGCTGGAGGTGAATCTCAAGCTGGCGGAGCTTCACCAGCAGCTCGGGCTGATGTCCGAGGCGATGGCGTACTTCCAGATTGTCGCCAACCACTACGACAAGGCGGGCGACACGAAGTCGTCGCTCGATACCTTGAAGAAGATGGTGGATCTCGACCCGGAGAACGTGGCGTCGAAGATCAAGCTGGCGGAGCTGTACGCGCGCGAGAACATGCCGCGCGAGGCGGCCCAGGAGTTCAAGCGCGCCGCCGAGTACCTCAAGCGCAACAGTCGCGCGGATGACTGGCTCCGCGTGGCCGAGCGGCTGTCCGCGCTGGAGCCGGACAACCTTCCGTTGTCGAAGGAGCTGGCTACGTCGTACCTGCAGCGCGGCGACCAGAAGCGCGCGCTGGCGAAGCTGCAGGTGTGTTTCAAGGCCGATGGCCGCGACGTGGAGACGCTCACGCTGCTGGCGCAGGCGTTCCAGGGGCTGGGCCAGACGTCGAAGACCATCTCCGTCTACAAGGAGCTGGCCAAGATTCATCAGGAGCGCGGCCGCGTCACCGAGGCCGAGGCTGTCTGGACGCAGATTGAAGTGCTGGACCCCGAGGACCCGGACCTGGTCGCGCGCCGCGCGCCCGAGCCGGCGGCGCCCCAGCCGACGGCGGCACCTCAGCCTGCCCCGCGCCCCGCGCCCCAGCCCGCGGCGGCAGCGCCGGCGCCCGTGGCACCTCCCGCTCCGGCGGGGATGGGGCGCGAGCAGCTCTCCAAGCTGCTCACGGAGACGGACGTCTACGTCAAGTACGGGCTCCACGACAAAGCGCTGGAGCACCTGCGCAAGGTCTTCTCCGTCGAGCCGGAGAACCTCGACGCCCACGAGAAGGCGTATCAAATCTACGTCGCGTCCGGGAACATGGCCCAGGCGTCGGAGCAGCTGCTGAATGTGCTCCGCCTGTGTACGCGCACGGCCGATGTGCAGCGTGCGCAGCCGTACCTGGCCACCATCCTCCAGGAGAATCCCGCCCATCCCGAGGTGCCCGCGTTCCTGTCCGTGCTGCGCACGACGGGACCCGTGGTCGCCGCGCCGACGGTGACCGTGGTGGAGTCGGTGGGAGAGGACGCCATCCTGGTGGACTCCAGCGACGACGAGATTCTCGTCGCGCCGCCGCCAGAAGACGCGCTCCTGCACCCGCCCGGTGACGAGCTGGCGCTGACCACGCTGCCCTCGAGCGATTCGGACGAGGTCATCGAGGAGGACAGCGACTCCGCCGTCATCAGTGAAGAGGCGCTGGTGGGCGAGGCCATCACTTCGGGTGAGTTCGAGGTGTACGGCACGCCCGATCCGGAGGACCTGGCGGCGGCGTCGGTGGACGAGACGCTGGTGACGGACGACGACCCGCTGGTGCTGTCCGACGAGCCGGGCCTCAGCGTCACCGATGACGAGCCGCTCATCGCTTCCAGCGATGATGATGATGACCTGGCTGCCGCGGCGGCGTACTCGCTCAACGACGAGTCGCTGGTGGACGACGGCGCCGCCACGTCCATGGAGGCGCTGTCGCTCGGGGACGACGACGAGCCGCAGCCCACGCAGATGCACGCGCCCACGCAGGCGCTGCTCGACGAGGCCTCGCCGGATACGCTCCAGGTTCCCGCGCTGGACTCGCTGGACGTGCCTGCGCTGGACGACGAGGCGCCCCCACCGCTGGACTTGGAGAACGTGCCCACGCGCGTGGGCGCCGCCCCGTTGACGGCCGCCGACCTGGACGAGGACCCGTTCGGGGCCCCCGCGCTGGGTGACCCGATGGAGTTCGAGGAGCCCACGGCCTCGCACGCCATCGTGGCGATGGACGACGAGTCCTTCGTGGAAGACGCGCCGGAGCTGTCCGCGGACGAGTTGTCCGAGCCGGTCGCCTACGAGGAGCCCGCGGTCGAGCCCGAGCCGGAGCCGGAAGTCGAGGCCGCCGCCGATGAAGAGGAGCCCGCGGCGGAGGAGTGCGACGAGGCGTCGTTCTTTCTCGACCAGGGGCTGCTGGAAGAGGCGCGCGAGATTCTCGAGACGGTGATGATTGCCTTCCCGGGCCACGCGCGCGCAGCCGAGCTGATGGAGCGGCTGGAGGCGGCGGAGGCGGGAGGCGGCGCGGAGCAGGAGGACGCGGCCGCGGAGCCGGCGCAGATTCCGAGCGTGCAGCCCGTCACGGACGGCTACGAGGACGCCGAGGAGACCACGGGCGAGCGTGACGCGTTCGACCTCGCGGCGGAGCTGGCCGGGGAGATTGACAACTTCGGCGATGACGCCGGGGCTTCCGCGTTGCCCGCGGAAGAGGACTTCCAGTACTCGGTGGAGGAGGTCTTCTCCGAGTTCAAGAAGAGCCTGGCCAAGGTGGTGAAGCCCGAGGACGTGGACACGCACTACGACCTGGGCATCGCGTACAAGGAAATGGGCCTGCTCGACGACGCGCTCCACGAGTTCGAGGTGGCCCGCCAGGGCAGCGCGGGCGGCAAGCGCGAGCTGGACTGCATCACCATGATGGGCATGCTCCAACTGCTGCGCGGCGACGCCTCCGCGGCCGTGGAGGCCTTCCGCGAGGGGCTGGGCAACCCCCACGCCACGGGCGAGGCGGCCAAGGCGCTCGGCTTCGAGCTGGCGGCGGCCTACGAGGCCCAGGGGGATGCGGGCAAGGCGCTCTTCCACTACCAGCGCGTGGCTGGGATGGACGGGAAGTACCGCGATGTCGCTGGGCACGTATCCCGGCTTGCGGCTTCCGTGGCGCCGGTGGAGGATCCGCTTCCGACGCCTTCTGGCAATGGGGCCCAGGCCACCAGCAGTCCTCCCGCACCCGCGGGGGCCGCGGCGCCCACCACTCCGATACCAGCGGCTGGCGCGTCCAAGGCGCGCAAGGTCGGCTACCTGTAGTTGCACCCCGCGAGGTCCGGCGAGCCCATGACTACGTACCTGGACTTCTTCGAGCTGACCCAGGAGCCCTTCTCCAACGCTCCCGTCAGCCGCTTCTATTACAACTCGGCGCAGCACTCGCAGGCGCTCACCCGGCTGATGCACGCCGTGAGCTACATGAAGGGCCTGTCCATCCTCGTCGGTGACATCGGCGCGGGGAAGACGACGCTGGCCCGCCGCATGCTCGACTCGCTTCCGGAGTCCGAGTACGAGGCCGCGCTGCTCGTCATCATCCACTCCGGCATCACCGCCAACTGGCTGCTGCGCCGCATCGCGCTGCAACTGGGCGTGGAGAATCCGGCGCAGGAGAAGCTGGCGCTGCTGTCGCAGCTGTACCAGCGGCTGCTCCAAATCTACGAGTCCGGCAAGAAGGCCGTCGTCCTCATCGACGAGGCGCAGATGCTGGAGACGCGCGAGCTGATGGAGGAGTTCCGGGGGCTGCTCAACCTGGAAGTGCCGGAGCGCAAGCTCATCTCCTTCGTCTTCTTCGGCCTGCCGGAAATCGAAAAGAACCTGAAGCTGGACCCGCCGCTCGCGCAGCGCGTGGCCATGCGCTACCGGCTGGAGCCCTTCACCGCCGAGTCGACCGAGGCGTACGTCAAGCACCGCCTCCGGCTCGCGGGCTGCCCGCGCATGCCCTTCAGCCCGGAGGCGCTGCTGGCCGTACACCAGCACTCGTCCGGCTCGCCCCGCGTCATCAACACGCTGTGCGACAACGCGCTCTTCGAGGCCTTCCTCGCGCGCGAGCAGACGGTGTCCGCGGAGCTGGTGCATCGCATCGGGAAGAACCTCGGCCTGCTCGGGGTGAACACGCCCGCTGGGCAAGCGGCCGAGCGGCCGAGCTCTTCGGCGTCGACGCTCCCCAGGACGACGGGCAGCAAGGTGGACCTCGCGGAGATCGACCGCTACCTCGAAGGGCTGGGTAAGCTGTAGCGGCTTTGTCCTCTCAGAGCCGCCACGGTGCGCGCAGGGCGCTGCTGTTGGTGCTCCTCGTCTTGTCGGGGAGCGTGCTCCTGTTGCGCATGCCGGAGAGCTGGGAGGTGGCGTGCACGCTGGGCCGCCGGCACCTGCCAGACGTGGTGGGCCTGGACGTGGGGCTCGGCCGCTGCGAGTTGGACCCGCTGGGCTCCCGCGTGGTGGTGCACGGCTTCTCGTTGTTCCTCCCCGGCACAGACTCGCCGCTAGTAGCCGTGGACAGGGCGGAGGTGCAGCTCGGCTTCCTCCAGCCGCTTCAGGGCCGGCTGACGCTGGCCCAGGTGAAGGCATCCCGGCCGCGCGTGGCGTTGGATTTGTCTCAGCCCTCGTCGCCGTCGGAGCCCAAGTCCAACTTCTGCTTCCTGGAGCCGCTCGAGCACCTGCGCGTGGCGAAGCTCGACATCTCCGGCGCGGAGCTGCGCCTGGCGCTGCCTGAGGGCCGGCGCGTGGAGGTGGACGAACTGGACGTTCGCTGGGACGAGCAGTGGGGCGTCATCGAGCTGGACGTGGAGGCCCGGCGCGGCCGGGTGCGCCTGGGCCCGGACGGACGTGAGCTGGCGCTGGGGCAGCTGGTCATCGCGGGCGCGTTGGACCCGGACGAGGCCCTGCTGGAACTGGAGCGCGCCGAGGTGTCGCTGGACGACATCACCACCACGGTGTCCGGCCGCGTGGATTCGCTGTGCGCGCCGCGCCTGGCCCTGGACGCGCAGGTGTTCCTCCCGCTGCGCGCGCTGTACCAGGCGCGGCTGATTCCCAGCCCCGCGACGGGGCACCTCTGGTCGCGTGTGTCCATCGCGGGGAAGGTGGCGTCTCCCGCGGTGTCGCTGGAGCTGTCGGGCAACAGCCTGGGCTACGGGGACTTCGGCCCGACGAACCTGCACGCGCGCCTGTCGTACTCGGGTGAAGACGTCCGGCTGGAGGAGCTCACCCTGCCCGTGGGCGCGGGCAAGGTGCGCGCGACGGGGCGGCTGGGGCTCACGCCAAACTTCCCGCTGGAGGTGTCGTTGACGACGGAGGACGCGTCGTTGGGCCGCATCCTGGACCGGGCAGGGGTGAAGGGCTCCTGGGTGGACTTCCCGGCCACGCTGGACGCGCGGCTGTCCGGCAACCTGCTGCCGCGCTTCTCCCTGTCAGGGCCGTTGGACCTGCGGACCGGGAAGTTCGTGTTGGCCACGCACGCGTTCGACACGCAGCCGAAGGACGGCCTCACGATTCTGGAGTTCGACAAGGCCCGCGCGCAGGCGCAGGTGAAGCTCCAGGCGGACCGCGTGGCCTTCAGCCACGTCAACGCGGAGGTGGGTCACTCACGCGTGACGGGCGACGTCGTGCTCCTGCTGGCGGGCGGGTTGGGCCTGGACATCCGCGGGCAGGGCGACGTGGACCTTGCGGACTTTGGCCACATCGCGGGCCTGCCCTGGGCCGGAAGGGGCCATGCCACCTACGCGATTACCGGCCCCGCGTCAGACGTGAGGGTGGAGGCGGGGCTGTCCTTCCGCGACTTCGAGTTCTGGAATCTGTCGCTGGGGGTGATGCAGGGGAAGCTGGCCTACAAGGACAGCCTGCTCACGTTCCCCGCCTTCTCCGGCCAGAAGGGGCGCACGCAGTACTACGGCAAGGCGGGGGTGTCTTTCGGGCGGCTTCTCAACCTGCGCCTGGAGGTGAACGTCCCGCAGGGGCGCAACGAGGACCTGGTGGACGTGGTGGCGGGCCTGAGTCCGTCGCTCGCGGTGATGCAGGGCACGCTGGGTGGAACGGCCACCGGCCGCGTGGAGGTGGACAGCCCCGTGGAGAAGCTGGAGGGGCTGGTGGCGTTCGACGTCAAGGACACCACCTACCTGGGCCGGCGCATGGGCGACGGCGCGGCGCGGCTGCGCTTCGTGGACGGCAAGGCGATGGTGCTGGAGCGCACCACCCTCACGGGGCCGCTGGGGCGCACCTGGGCGGAGGGCACCTTCACGTTCGAGGGCGGGCTGGACTACCGCTTCGGCGGAGACGGCCTGTCGCTGGCCGAGGCGGTGGACCCGGAGCTCGCCGAGCGCATGGGCATCCAGGGCACCATGGTGATGGACGGCGTCGTGTCGGGCACCGCCGACGTGCCGGTGGTGGACGTCACGCTGCGCGCGCCGCGCGTCACCTTCGCCGAGCGGAACCTGGGCGCCATGGACCTGACCGGGCGCATGGTGGGGAAGAACTTCGAGGTGTGGGGCCACCCCTTCCGGGACGCCACCGGCCGCATCCGCATGAAGGTGCAGGACAACTGGCCCTATGAAGCCCAGGGCTCGTTCTCGTTGCCGGAGATTCGCCCGCTGCTGCCGGACGCGCCGCTGTGGGCGGGCGTCAGCGGGGCCCTGTCGGGCACCGTGAGCGCCAAGGGCCTGCTTCTGGAGCCCGCGGGCTCGCAGGTGAACGCCACCGTGGAGCGGCTGGTCCTCTCCCGTGACGATTTGCGCGGGGAGAACGCGGGCCCCATCGTGCTGGCGTACGCGGCCGGGCGGACGGACGTGCAGCCCTTCCGCTTCACGGGGCAGCACGTGGACCTGTCGCTGGGCGGGTGGATGAGCCCGCGCGGCCTGAACGTGACGCTGCGGGGCGGGTTGGATTTGCGCCTGCTGGAGTCGTTGATGCCCGCCGTGGTGGAGCGCTCCTCCGGGCGCATCACCGTGGACGCCGAAGCCTCCGGGACGCTGGAGAAGCCCTCCGTGGTGGGCTCCGCGGAGCTGTTCGACATGCGGCTGGCGCTGCGGGACTGGCCCGTCCAGGTGCGCAACATGGCCGGGCGCGTGGAGCTGACAGGCCAGCGCGTGCTGGTGGAGCACCTGCAGGGCCAGCTCAACGAAGGCCGCGTGTCCGCGCGCGGCGACGTGCGGCTGGAGCGCTTCCTGCCGCAGCGGCTGGGCCTCACCATCCAACTGGACGAGGTGCCCTACCGGCTCACGGAGGACCTGCCCGCGACCTTCTCCGGCCTGCTCCAGGTGATTGGCCCGCCCAAGGGCTTCACCGTCACCGGTGGCATGGACATCGTGAAGATGCGGTACCAGAAGGCGCTGGACGTGGATGCGCTGCTGAAGACGATGCAGAAGCGCACCACCCACCTGGCGGCGGGGTCGTCCTCGTCGTCCGGTGAGCCTCCGAAGCCCTGGGTCATCTGGGATGTGAACGTCCACTTCGGCGACGTCCGCGTGGACAACAACCTGGCGAAGGCCCGCCTGCTGGGGGACGTGCGGTTGACGGGGACGGACCTGCGGCCGGGACTGCTGGGCCGGGTGGAGCTGGCCGAGGGCAGCCAGGCGTTCTTCCGGAACAACCCCTTCACCATCAGTCAGGGGCAGCTCGAGTTCCAGGACCCCACGCAAATCGACCCTGTCTTCGAGGTCCAGGCCCAGACGCAGGTGCGCGAGTACATGGTGAAGCTGCACGCCTTCGGCAAGCCGTCCGACCCGCAGATTCTCCTCTCCTCGGAGCCGGCGCTGGTGGAGGGTGACATCGTCTCGCTCCTCACGCTGGGTTTCACCTCCTCAGACCAGGATACCGCGGCCTCGGCGAGCGCCGGCCTGGCGGCCGAGGCCCTCTTCAACGTGTCGGGCCTGGACCGGCAGCTCCAGCGCTTTCTTCCCAGCAATCCCGTGTTGAGGGATTTGTCCCTGCAGATTTCGACCACCTACAACGACGCCACCCGGCAAGCGGAGCCCACCGCGCAACTGGAGTCGAAGTTCCTGAGCGAGCAGCTTAAAATCGGTATGACGCAACCCGTGAGCGGGCGCGGCACGCGGGCGCGGGCCGAGTACCGTTTCGATGACCGACTCTCCGCGCAGGCCCAGTGGGACAACGAGAACAACGACGCCTCGTTTGGAAACCTCGGGCTCGAGCTGAAGCTGAGCTGGGAGGTCGAGTAGGCCGGGCCCTCGCGGTGCTGGCGCTGGTGCTCTGCGTCCTCGTGCCGGGCGCGGCGCGCGCGCAGGCGGACGACGGCGGTGGCTTCGGCGCCGAAGTCATCGCCGTGGAGCTGCACCTGTCCGGAGGCGCGGACGCGCAGGGCCTGAGCGACCTGGTGGCGGTGCGCAAGGGGCAGACGCTGACGCCGGGCGCGGTGCGGCGCTCGGTGGAGCGGCTGTGGGCCACGGGCCGCTTCACGGACGTGGTGGCGCGCACGGAGCCGGTGCGAGGCGGGGTGCGGCTGATGTTCCAGCTCACGCCCGTGTCGCGGCTGGCGCGGCTGCGCTTCGAAGGCAACTCCGTGCTGTCGGACGGGGAGCTGCTGGAGGCCAGCGGCCTGCTGGAGGGCGGGCCGCTGGACGCGGAGGAGCTGCAGGGCGCGGTGTCTTCCGTGCTCCAGGCGTATCAGCGCAAGGGGTACGACTCGACGAGAGTCTCCGTGACACAGGAGCCGGTGACGGATGGCATCGCGGTGGTGCTCACCGTGGACGAAGGCCTGCCCACGCGGGTGCGGCAGGTGACCTTCTCCGGCAGCCCTGGCCTGCCGCTGTCCCGGTTGCTGGAGGTGCTGGCGCTGCATCCGGGGCAGGTGTTCGACCGGGCGCGCCTGTCCAGCTCACTGGAGGAGCTGCGCACGTTGCTGCGCGGCGAGGGCTATTGGCGAGCGCAGGTGGGGGCGCCGGCGGTGCTGGTGGAGGGCAGCTTCGCGTCGGTGGCGGTGCCCCTGATGGCGGGGCCTCGCTATGGGGTGCGCTTCCACGGCAACCGCCACTTCCCGCACGGCGTGCTGGAGCGCGTGCTGGCGCACGACGTCTCGGAGCCCATGGACGAGGTCGTCGCTGGCCGGCTCGCGCGACGCATGGAGGTCTTCTACCGCTATCGCGGCTTCCACGACGTGCGCGTGCGGCCGCGTGAGGTGCTGCGTCCGGATGGCGAGGTGGCGGCGCTGGTGTTCGACGTGGAGGAGGGGCACCCGCTGCGCGTGGCCGACGTTCGCTTTCACGGCAACCGCGGGCTGCCGGTGGAGGCGCTGCGCGCGCTGCTCGCGGAGCAGGTGCTGGCGGGCATGACGCGGCCGGAGCTGGACCTGCGGATGCTCGACGACCCGCTGAACACCGAGGGGCGTCACGGCCTGGAGCTCCCGGGCGTCGCGCCGCCGCCGCCAGCGTCCACCGTGTACGTGGAGGACGCGTGGCTGGAGGCCGTGGAGGCCATGAACGAGGCCTACCGCGAGCAGGGCTTCCTCTCCGCGGTGGTGGCGTTCCGGGGCCTGACGGTGGATGTGGTGGGGCGCACGGCGGTCGCCGACTTCGACGTGGAGGAGGGGCCTCAGGCGCGCCTGGTGAAGGTGGACTTCGAGGGCGTGCCACCGGGCCTGACGGCCTGGGTCATGGGCCAGCGCATGCGCGAGGGCGCGCCGCTGAGCTTCGACACGGTGGAGTCCTCGCGTCAGGCGCTGGAGCAGGAGCTGGGGCGGCAGGGCTACCTCTTCGCGCGCGTCACCACGGAGACGGGCGTGGGTGAGGACGGGACGCAGGCGACCGTCATCTTCCGCGCGGACGCGGGCCCGCAGGTGAAGGTCGGGAAGATTCTGGTGCAGGGCCTGACGCGCACGGACCCGGACCTGGTGCTGGCCAACCTCGCGGTGGAGGAGGGCAAGCCCATCGCGCTGGATGAGCTGACGGAGGGCCAGCGCCGCCTGGCGCGTCTGGGCGTGTTCCGTCAGGTGGACATCGCGCTGGCGGACCCCACCCGGCGCGAGGACACCAAGGACGTGCTGGTGACGGTCCAGGAGCGACCCCGGTTGGATGGTCAGGTGTCCGGTGGCTACTTCCTGGTGGACGGTCCCCGCATCACGCTCGACACGGCCTACCGAAACCTGGACGGTCTGGGGCTCAGCCTGCTGGCGCGCGGGAAGATCAACTACGCGGGCTGGAGCGCGGAGGCGCTGTCTCAAGACAGGCGCATCGCCTGCCAGCAGACGGTGCCCGGAGGGGGCCCGGCTCCAGGCTGTGACGTGGAGCTCCAGGGGCTCAATGGCCTGGGAGGCCGGGGCAACCTCGCGTTGGCGCAGCCCCGGCTGTTCTTCCTGCTGCCGCTGCAGGTGGGGGCCCGCCTGGACCTCATTGGCGAGCGCGTCCACCGGCCTTCCTATGTGTCCTCGCGGTTCGCGGCGGCGGCCGCCATGGACTGGGCCGCGGCGACGTGGCTCAACCTGTCGCTGTCCTACGAAGTGGAGAACAACCGGCTGCGCTCGCGCGCGGGCGTGCTGGAGCTGCTCAACCGCGCCGACCGGGAGCGGCTGCGCTACCCGTTCGGCGACTTCGCGCTGCATTCGTTGCGGCCCTCCGTCACGCTCGACTTCCGGGATGACCCGGCCAACCCGCGCCGGGGCGTGGTGTTCGTCTCCAGCGCCGAGTTCACCCGTGGCTTGAGCGTGCGTCCCACGGACGTGGCGGGCAACCGCGTGGATGCGTACCCCATCGACGGCGTGAAGCTGTCGGGCAGTCTCAGCGGCTACATCCCGCTGGGGCGGCGGGCGAGCGTGGCGCTGTCCGCGCGCGCGGGCACCATCATCCCGTTGGAGGAGCAGGCGCAGGCCATTGGCTCGAAGCTGTTCTACCTGGGCGGCTCGTCCAGCCTGCGCGGCTTCCGTGAGGACGGTGTGCTGCCGGAGGACGTCCGCGGCGCATTGCAGCAGCGGCTGCGTGACTGCCGCGCGCTGATTTCGCCGGCAGGGTGCTCCGCTGAGCTGAAGGCCGTGCTCGCCGGGCAGGTCCCCGCGAGCCAGGGTGGCGAGCTCTTCACCCTGGGCAAGGCGGAGCTGCGCCTGCCGGCTCTGTCCTCCGTGGACCTGGGGCTCTTCTTCGAGGCGGGCAACCTGTGGCTGGACCGGACGCAGTTCGACCCGGGCCGGCTGCGCTACACGGCGGGCGCGGGCCTGCGCTACGTGACGCCCGTGGGGCCGCTGGCCTTCGACGTGGGCTTCAACCTGGACCCGGACGAGTCGGTGAACGAGGCCACCACGCAGTTCCACTTCAGCATCGGGACGTTCTGAGGGAGGCGAGGGTGCGCATGCGCTGGCCGCGGTGGATGGTGGTGGGCCTGGGGCTGCTGGTGGCGGCGGGCTGCCGGACCACCTCCGCGTCCTCACAGGGGGCGGCGCGGCCCAAGTGGATGCCTCCAGAGGGAACGTGCCCCCGGGGCGCCTTGCTGCAGATGGAGCGCCTGGGCCTGAAGCCCGGGGACAAGGTCCCCGTCATCGTGGATGCCATCCAGGACCACCCGGGCCCGGCGCGCTACAACTACAGCTTCGTGATTGCGCTGCCGCGCGAGCAGGGAGAGCAGCAGCTTCCCGGCGCGCGCATCGGTGGCCGCCTGTACGTGACGAAGCACCGCGTCTTCGGCCGGTATGACCGCATCTTCCTGCCGGAGGCCGGGGCGATGTCGGTGCCCTTTTGCGGCATCCTCCTGGACTCGCGCTGGGACAAGGACGGCGAGGGCCTGATTGCCTACCCGAGCCCGATGAAGGGCTTCTCCGTGGTGCAGGACAACACCGGCGTCATCCAGGTGGTGGACCGGTATCCCTGAGACGTGGAGTACAGTCTCCGCCGTGTTCTACGCGTGCGTGCGTGCGGTGGTGGCGCTGTGTCTCCGACTCTTCTACCGGGTGAAGGTGAATGCCCCGGCGCTGGAGCCGGACGGCCCGGTGCTCTTCGTGGGCAACCACCCCAACGGCCTCATCGACCCGGCGCTGGTGTTCATCCTCACGCGGCGCAAGGTGACCTTCCTGGCGAAGGCGCCGCTGTTCCGGATGCCCGTCATCGGCTGGCTGTTGAAGGGGTTGGACGCGCTGCCGGTGTACCGGAAGCAGGATGACCCGGCGAAGATGGGCGGCAACGAGGGCACGCTGGAGGCCGCGAAGGGCGCGCTGGTGCAGGGGCGCGCCATCACCATCTTCCCCGAGGGCAAGAGCCACTCCGCGCCTGGGCTCGCCGAGCTGAAGACGGGCGCGGCGCGCATCGCCGTGAGCGCGGCGAAGGCGGGGGCTCCGGTGCGCATCGTCCCCGTGGGGCTCACCTACGCGGAGAAGCACGTGTTCCGCAGCGAGGTGCTCATCGACGTGGGGCCCGCCATCGACGTGCAGGCCTTCCTACCCGCGGACGCCGCGGCGGAGCCCGATGCCGTCCGCGCCCTCACCGAGCGCATCGCCAGCGGGCTTCGCGCGGTGACGCTCAACCTGGAGCAGTGGGCGGACCTCCCGCTGGCGCAGCTGGCCGAGCAGCTCTTCGCCTTCAAGCAGGGTGGGGCGCTCGACGCGGAGCGCCTGCGACTGTGGGCGCGCGGCGTCCAGATGTTCCGCGCCCAGGAGCCGGAGCGCTTCGAGTCCCTGCGCGCGCAGCTCGCCGGCTTCCGGCACCGCATGGCGCTGGTGCAGGCGACGGGGCTGGAGGACCTGACGCTCGTGTACCGGCCGGGGAACGTGGTGCCCTTCGTGGTGAAGAACGTGCTGGCGCTGGTGCTGGGCCTGCCGCTGTTCGCCCTGGGGCTGGGCCTGTTCTGGCTGCCCTACCAGTTGCCCCGGCTCGTCAGCCGAAACGTCGAACTGGACGTGCAGGCCACGGTGAAGTTCCTCACCGCCTTCGTGGTGGCGCTGGTGTGGTGGGGCGTGCTGACAGCTGGCGCGGCGGTGTGGGGCAGCGCGCTCCTGGCCGTGGCCGTCTTCCTCGCCGTGCCACCGCTGGCGCTGTTCACCCTCTACTTCGCCGAGCGCTGGGAGTCGCTCCAGCGCGACATCCGCGTGTTCTTCACGCTGGGCAACCGCGCGCGCCTCAAGGGCCTGCTGCTCGCGGATGGCGAGCGGCTGGCCTCGGAGATGGAGCGCCTGGCCGACGAGTACCGGCCAAGGCTGGACGCCGCCGCTCAGCCCTGACGCGCGAGGGGCACGGCTTCACGGAAGAGCCGGGCGCCCAGCAGCAGCGCGAAGCCGCCGAGGAGCACGGGCAGGGCATTCACCGCGATGGCGGTGTGCAGGCTGGACGCATCCGCGATGCTGCCGATGAGCGTGGGCGAAATCGCGTCACCCAGCAGGTGGATGCACAGCACATTCAGTCCCATGGCGAAGGCGCGGAACGCGGGCGGCACGCAGTTGACGATGGCCGCGTTGATGGGGCCGCTGTTGAGGAAGATGAGGAACTGCGCCAGGGCGATTGCCGCGAAGGTGGGGCCCACGGCCTTCAGGCTCACCGCCAGGTACATGCACGGGGCCGCCAGCATCAGGCCGATGCCGGACATCCACAGTCCGCCGCCTTCGCGCTTGCGGTCCAGCTTGTCGCCGAGCCAGCCGCCGGCCACCGTCCCCAGCAGGCCGGCCACCGCCGTAATCGCGCCGAAGATGAAGCCCGAGCTGTCCTGCGCCAGGCCGCGCTCGCGCACCAGGTACGTGGGCATCCAGAAGCCCAGGCCGCCAATGGAGAACGTCATCAGCGTGTACCCTGCCGTCACCGCCCAGAAGGCCGAGTTCCGCGCCAGGCCCTTCAGGCCCACCATGAAGGGCAGCTTCGCCTGCGCGTCCGGCCCATCCATGGCGCCGCGCTGGGGCTCCGGCATGAAGAAGGCCATGGCGCCCAGAATTAGCCCGGGCACGCCCCCCGCGAAGAAGGCGACGTGCCACGAGTAGGCCTGCGTCAGCCACCCGCCCAGGCCGTAGCCCGCCGCGGCGCCCACGGGGATGGCGATGTAGAAGAACGCCAGCATCCGCGTGCGCTGCGTGCGCGGGTACAAGTCGGAGATGATGCTGGGCGCCACGGCGCCGTAGCCGGCCTCGCCGATGCCAATCACCGCGCGGGCCAGGAGCAACGCGCCGAATGAGGTGGCCAGCCCGCTGGCCCCGGTGGCCAGGCTCCAGAGCACCACGCCGCCCACCACCAGCAGCCGCCGTGGGTAGCGGTCCCCGAGGAACCCGCCCAGCGGCGAGGCCAGCATGAACACCACGATGAACATGGTGCCCAGCAGGCCGGACTGCGTGTCGTTGATGCCGAATTCCTTCTGGATGTCCGGCAGCGCCACCGCGACGATGTAGCGGTCGAGGTAGTTGACCAGGTTGATGAGGGTGAGGATGAGCAGCGCATAACCCGCGTTGCTGGCGGGCACGGCGGACGCGGCCGGTGAGGCCGCGGGTTGGGCGTTCATGGAGAGGTGGCTCCGGCTCCAAAGCGGTGCGCGAGAAGGCCCCAGCGCAGGCCCCTGTCACTGACGCGGCAGGCATCCAGTCCCAGCGCCTTCACCGACTCGAGCAAGATGAGGGCGCCCGCGGGGATGACGTCCGCGCGCTTGGGCTGCATGCCCGGCAGGGCGCGCCGCGCTTCCAGCGGCATGGCGCACAGCCGGTCCGCCAGGGCGGACAGCTGGCCCAGGGACAGCGTGCCGCCGTGGACCTGCTCCGCGACGTAAGGGTGGATGGCGTGCTGCACGGCGTACAGCGTCGTCACCGTGCCCGCGACGCCCACCAGGGCCGCGCCGGGCGGCGGGGCAGGGAGGGTGCGGAAGGTGTCGCGCAGGTGGGATTCGATACGCGCGCGGTCCTCGGACGTCATCGGGTCAGCGCCGACGAAGCGCTCCGTCATGCGCACCGCGCCCACGTCGAAGCTGTGGCGGAAGTCCACGTGGCCGCCGCGGTTGCCGTAGATGAACTCCGTGGAGCCGCCGCCAATGTCGAGCACCAGCAGGGGGCCCGCCGCGTCCGACGCGAAGTCCGAGTGCACCGCGGCGAAGGACAGCTCCGCCTCCATGGCGCCGGAGATGATCTCCACTGTCACGTTCGCGCGCGCCTTCGCGGCGGCGAGGAACTCCGCGCCGTTCTCCGCGTCACGCGCGGCGCTGGTGGCGGACACGGCGATGCCTTCCGCGCCCAGCTCGCGCGCCTCGCGAGCGAAGGACTCCAGCACCTGGAGCGTCGCCTCCATGCCTTCAGCGGAGAGCTTGCGCGTCGCATCCACGCCCCTGCCCAGGCGGGTGATTTCCGCGCGCTCCCGCACGGCCTCGAAACGGCCCTCCGGGGTGCGCTCCGCGACGAGCAGGAGGACGGAGTTGCTGCCAACATCGATGGTGGCGAAACGCGACATGCGCGGCAGCCTACTCAACGCAGCAGCGCTTCCAAAGCATCGCCCAGTGCCTGGTAGTCGGCGGGGGTGTTGTAGAGCTGGGCGGAGAGACGCACATGCCGGTGCGGCGGACGGGGCCAGGGGGTGATTTGCGCCTCGATGCGGTATTCATCGAACAGGCGCAGGTGGAGCGGGTCCACGTAGAGCGGGGGCTGGGGGACTTCGGGGAGTCCGTCCGGCAGCGTCACCGTGGCCATGCTGCCGACCATGTCCTCGGGGCAGGTGGGCTGGGTGCCCAGCCGCGCGCACAGCTGGTTCTGCGCCGCCAGCACCTTGGCCCGGTTCGAGGCCATGACCTCCGGCCAGCCGCCGGGAAGCAGCCCGCCCATGAAGCGAATCACCTCGGGAACGCAGAGCACGGCCGAAGGGTCGTGCGTCCCCGTCCAGTCGAAGTCCAACCGGAAGCGGGAACGGTCCGTCCGCCGGGAGTTGTGCCCGTGGCTCACGGACAGGGGCTTGATGGCGGGCTGGAGGTCGCGCCGGACGTGAAGGAACGCGGCGCCCTTGGGGGCGCACAGCCACTTGTGGCAGTTGCCCGTGTAGTAGCCGGCGCCCAGCGTGCGCAGTGACAGCGGCAGCATGCCCGGCCCGTGCGCGCCATCCACCAGCGTCTCCACGCCACGCTCGCGCAGGGCAGCGACGAGTTGCTCCAGCGGCATCACCAGGGCCGTCTGGCTGGACACGTGGTCCACCAGGAACAGGCGCGTGCGCGGGGTGACGTGGGGCAGCACGGCGTCCACCACCGACTGCGCGGACGGCACCGGCCAGGGCAGCTTCGCCACCACCACCTTGGCGCCCCACTGCGACGCCACGAAGTCCAGCGCGTTGCGGCTGGCGTTGTACTCGTGGTCGGTGGTGAGCAACTCGTCGCCAGGGGCGAAGCGCAGCGAGCGCAGCACCGTACTCACCCCCGCCGTCGCGTTGGGGACGAAGCCCAGGTCGTCCGCGTCCACGTCGAGGAAGGTGGCGAGCACGGCGCGGGCGTCATCCAGCAGCGGCTCGATTTCACGGTGGAGGAAGCGCACCGGCTCGGCTTCCAGGCGCGCGCGCAGCTCGGACTGTCGCTGGAGGACGGCGGTCGGGCAGGCGCCGAACGAGCCGTGGTTCAGGAAGACGACTTCGGGGTCCAGGCTCCAGTGGCTGCGGAAGGGCGCGCTCATGCGGGAGGACTCGACCTGAGCGCGCCCTGGCTGTCAACGGACGTCCCGGTGCCGGGGGGCGGGGCGCTCGCTGGCGCCCCACAGGCCCAGGGGCCGGCTACTGCGCCTGCGGCAGCGGCGCCCAGTCCGGCGTCTGGTAGACGCCCTTCTCGGCACGCAGCGGCAGCTGGTTGTTGCCGTCCGCCGTCATCACATAGAGCTGCGAGCCGCCGTTGCGCGTGGACGTGAAGACGATGAGGCGCCCGTTGGGCGAGAAGGCGGGCTCCTCGTTGCTGCCCTGGTCCTGCGTGAGGCGCGTCACCTTGCCCGTCTCCACGCTGACGGTGAAGAGGTCGAAGGCGTTGCGCTCGTCGCGGGCGGTGAAGACGATGAGGTCTCCGCGCGGCGACCAGTCCGGGGTCTGGTTGTAGTTGCCCTGGAAGGTGAGCCGCCGCACGCCCGTGCCATCCGCGTTCATGATGTAGACCTGCGGGCTGCCGCCCCGGTTGGACACGAAGGCGATGCGCTTGCCGTCCGGCGACCAGGTGGGGCTGGTGTTGAGCCCGTAGGGCGTGTCGGTGAGCGCGCGCGCGCCGCTGCCGTCCGCGTTGGCCACGTACACCTGGGCGCTCTCGCCCTCCGCCAGCGAGTACGCGATGCGCTTGCCGTCCGGAGAGAAGGCCGCGCCGGTGGCCATCTGCCCGCCGGAGATGACGGCCTTCGCCTCACCGCCGGGGGACTGCACGTAGATGTCCGGGCGATTCTTGCGGTACGTGGTGAAGGCGACCTGCGAGCCGTCCTGGCTCAGCGCGGGCAGGATGTTGATGCCGCCCTTGGTGAGCGCCCGGGCGTTGCCGCCGTCCCAGTCCGCCACGTACACGTCCCGGTTGGTGCCCGCCTTGCGCACGTAGGTGATGCGGGACAGGAAGGGGCTGGGCTCGCGGGTGAAGTGCCGGTAGAGCGCGTCCGCCAGGCGGTGCGCCAGCAGCGAGGCGTTGTCGGCGGGCGCGTCCTTGGACACCTTCAGGTCCTCGCGGCCGGTGCCCACGTTGAACAGGCGCAGCTCCCCGCGCAGCACGCCGGCGTCCTGCGCCAGCGACACCTTCACGAGCGCTTCGGCGCCCACGTCCGCCCAGCGGCTGAAGTTGATGCTGGCCGCGGCCATGCCTTCCTTCGCGTCCGCCGTGAAGCCCTTGCGGTCCAGCACCTGGAGGATGCCGGAGGCGGCCAGGTCGAAGCTGAAGGCCGAGTCGAAGGGCGCCACCAACGCCTTCGCGCCATCGTTCTGCGTCAGGGGCGCGGGCACCGCTACGGGCAGCGGGCGGAAGTTGGCGCCGGAGATTTCGATGGTGGGCGCCTGCGCGAGCGCGACGACGGGGAGGAGCAGCAGGGAGAGGAGCAGGGCTTTCATAGGGCGTTGAACACCAGGTTGACGCCGCTCTTCTGCAGGGCGTCCCGGAGATGGTCCGGTGGAGGAGAAAAGGGCGCGGCCTTGCGCACGGCCGTGACGACGGCCGAGTCGAAGAGGTCGTTCCCACTGGCCTTGGTGAGATTCACGTCCAGCACTTCACCCGTGCGGCCCAGGCGCACCGCCACCATGGCCTTGAGGTGCAGCCGCTCGGATTCGGGGATGGTGTCCGCCACGCTGTAGTGGCGGCGGACCTGCGACTGGAGCAGGCCGAAGTAGCGCTCGCCTTCCGCGGTGGCCGAGTCGCCGTCCGGGTCGCCGTCCTCGGCGCCCTCCGCCTCCTCGGGCTCGGCCGCCTTGGCCGTCTTGTCGAAGGCGCCGAAGAGCCGCTTGCGCCGGTCCTCGCCCGTCGTCTCGCCCTTCTGCGGCGTGGGCTTGGACGTGGAGGGCTCCGGCTGCACACCCGGGATGGGCACCGCCACCTTGGCGGGCGAGGGCTCCGGGGGCGGGGCCTCCGGAGCGGGCTTGGGCGCGTCCACCTTCTTGGGCGGAGGTGGCAGCTGCTCCTTGCGTGGCAGCAGCTTGGAGTCGCGCGGCTTGCCCAGGCGCACCAGCGTGGCGCGAATGGGCTTGGTGTCCAGGTCCACCTTGGGCGTGGCGGAGAAGCGCGCGTACGCAATCGCCGCCACCAGCACCAGGATGTGCCCCACGACGGACGCCACCACGAAGCGCGACAGCCGCGTGGAGCGCGTGACGAGCAGGCTGTGGCTTACCGCGGAGGGCGTCATGGGCTAGCGCTTCGCTTCCTTCGACTTGCCTTTGCCAGTGTTGGACGTCCGTCCCCCGGTTGACGGGTCCGTGATCATGCCGACGTTGCCAATGCCCGCGCGCTGGGCCGCGGCCATGACCTCCACCACCACACCGTACGGCACGTCCCGGTCCGCGTGGAGATAGACTTCCTTGTCGGCCTGCGCCTTGGCGTTGGCGGCGAGCTTCTGCTCCAACTCCTCCAGCGCCACTTCCGCGTCACCGATGTAGACCTTGCGCCCCGCGTCGATGGAGAGGACCAGCTTCTTCTCCGTGGCCTCCACCGGCGCGGCCTTGGTCTCCGGCAGGTTCACCTTCACGCCCTGCTGGATGAGGGGCGCCGTCACCATGAAGATGATGAGCAGCACCAACATCACGTCCACCATGGGCGTGACGTTGATTTCGCTCATGGTGGTGCGGCCACCGCCGCGGTTGCCTCCGCCCATTCCCATGGTGGCTCCCGGCTACCGGAAGAAGTGACGCTTGATGATGTTGAGGAAGTCCGCAGAGAAGTTCGACATCTCCGTGTCGAACACCTTGATGCGGCTGACGAACGAGTTGTAGGCGACCACCGCCGGAATCGCCGCGAACAGGCCGGCGGCGGTGGCGAAGAGCGCGTTGCCCACCGGCGCGGCCACCGTGGCCAGCGTCGCGTTGCCCTGCTCGGCAATCTGGTTGAACGCGCTCAGGATGCCGATGACCGTGCCGAACAGGCCCACGAAGGGCGACGCCGCGCCCACGGTGCCCAGGAAGGACACCCGGTTCTCCAACTCGGTGATTTGCGCCGTGGAGGCACGGTGGAGCGCGCGCTCCACGTTCTCGATGCCGCCCAGCCGCTCGGCCAGCGCGCCTTCGGTGCCGCCCTCCTTGGCTTGCGCCAGCTTGGTCAGCTCTTCGTAGCCGGCGCAGAAGACCTTCGACAGCGGCGAGCCGTCGAGCTTCTGGGCCGTCTGGTAGATGGCCTCCAGGCGAGAGGCCTTCCAGAAGGTGTCGAGGAAGGTGAGAGATTGTGCGCGAGCCTTGGCGAGCTGGGACGCCTTCATGGCGATGAGGGCCCAGGAGGCCACGGATACGCCCATCAGGAGCAGCAGGACTGCCAGCTCGATGAGGGAGGCGTCGCGGATGATCTCCACGTAGTTCATGGCGCCAAGCGCCAGGGGCAGGTGGGGCGTCATGGGGAGCAGCGCGTAACACTCCGATAAGACAGGGTCAAACAATGGGGAAACGGTTGGTTGCTTGAGCTCGATTGCCCAGGGCAGTGAATAATTCCCGCCGCCGCCCGTCGGATGGAGCAGAAGCGGGCCGAACACCTCACTGCCCCACCGACAGGTGCCCCATGAACTCCCGGTTGCTGGTCGCATTCCTCTGCTTGTTTGCGATCCTCCCTGGCTGTGTCGTCCATGAAGAGCCGTGCTGCGATGTGCCCCGCTACGAGGGGGATGTGACCTTCCGCTGGAGCTTCGGCGGCCAGCGCTGCGACGACGTCCGCGCGGTCCATGGCGTCAACGTCATCATCCCCGGCGAGGTGCTGGCCAACGACGGCCGCTACAACTGCCAGGCGAACGGCTTCGACGGCATCGTCCTCCACCGATTCGCGCCGGGGACCTACTCGTTCCGCCTGGAAGGCGTCGGCTACGGCAATGAGTTGCTGTTCGAGACCCAGGGGAGCTTCACCGTGGACGGCAACGTGACGGTGAACGTGGACCTGACCCCGACGGGCGCTCCGCCGTCCTTCGCCTACCTGAGCTGGCTCTTCCCGCCGAACAGCTACAGCCCCAGCCCCAACTGCAACCAGGCGGGGATCACCCACGTCGAGGCGAGCGTGGATGGCGGTGACTGGGCGCGCTTCGAGTGCTGGGAAGGGCACGCCGCCAACCAGGTTCGCACGCCGTACCTGGACCCGGGCTACCACGGGTTGGAGCTCGTCGCCGTCGATAGGAATGGCCTGCCCTGGTACTACTTCGGGGGCGACATCCTCACCCAGTTGGGGCAGCCGACCGCCCACACCGGGTCGATGTGGGCCATTGGCGGGGCCTCTGTCCGGTGGGAGCTGCGCTCGCGTCACGGGTACCGCCAGACCTGCTACGAGGCCGGCCTGCAGCGCGTGGGCATCAACTTCCGCAACTTCTACACGGGAGAGCTGGTGTACGGCGACGTCGGTGACTGGCACGACTGCGTCGACGGGCCGAACGAAGCCTCGGTGGTGGTGTACCAGTTCCTGCGGCCCGGCCGTTACGTGGTGGAGATGTACGCCAGCGCTCGCGATGGCCGCGAGTACTTCTCGCCGGACAACTCGCCCGTCATCGACGTGGTCGCCCACCAGTTCCCGGGCCCGAACGCCTCGCTGCCGGTGTACCTCATCGAGGACTGAGCGCGGCAGGTGGGCTGGGCAGTGAGCGGAGGGCCGGGATGAGGCATCCCGGCCCTTCGTGCGTTCAGCGGGGCGCTGGCATCAAACGTGATAGGGACACGCTCCATGCGGCAAGGCAGCCACAGTCCCATTGGTGTCTTCGATTCAGGCGTCGGAGGGCTCACCGTCCTCAAGGCCCTCATGTCCCGGCTCCCCCACGAGAGCACGGTGTACCTGGGGGACACCGCGCGGGTGCCCTACGGCACCAAGTCCGGCGAGGTGGTGACGCGCTACTCGTTGAAGAACGCGGAGTTCCTCCTGGAGCGCGGCATCAAGCTGCTGGTGGTGGCGTGCAACACCGCCTCGGCCGTGGCGCTGCCCGCGTTGGAGGCGGCCCTGCCCGTGCCGGTGGTGGGCGTCATCCTCCCCGGCGCGCGGGCGGCGCTGGCGCGTACGCAGGGGGGCGGGGTGGGTATCATCGGCACACCCGGCACCATCCGCTCGGGTGCCTACCAGCGTGCCCTCGAGTCCGCGGACCCACGGGTGCGGGCGAAGGCCCGCGCCTGTCCGCTCTTCGTGCCGCTGGCGGAGGAGGGGTGGACCACGGGCGACGTGCCCCTCCTGGTGGCGCGCGACTACCTGGCCGAGTTCACCCGCGACGGCGTGGACACCCTGGTGCTGGGCTGCACGCACTACCCGCTGCTCAAGGGCGTCATCTCGGAGGTGGTGGGGCCCCAGGTGGCGCTGGTGGACTCGGCGGAGGCCACCGCGGACGCCGTGGCCGCGCTGCTGTCGGAGCGGGACGGACTGGCGCCGGCGTCGCGCGGCACGCCGGAGCACGCGTACTTCGTCACCGACGTGCCGGAGCGCTTCATGGAGGTGGGGGCCCGCTTCCTGGGCCGGCCCATCACCGCGGCGGAGCAGGTGGACCTGACCTTCTGACGGGAGGCGCGCCGCGGACGCACGAACGCCCGCCGCGGCAGGCCGGGCGGGCGGGCGTTCTGGTACGGCGGAGGACTACGGGCGCGTGGAGGCGGGCTTCTCCTGCACGGCGGCCTGGGTGAGCAGCTCCTTGGCCGCTTGGACCACCGGGGCCTCGCTGCCACCCGCGGCGACCACCAGCGCGCGCGCCGCCTCCGCGCCGATGTCGTCCTGGCGCGGCAACAGGCCCGTGGCCCAGGTGATGAGTCGCTCGGCGGTGGGGAAGAAGTGGACCATCGTCAGCGGCTTGTTCATCCAGCCCACGGTGATGCAGTAGTACTTGTTGTACGGCTTGGTGTGGTGAATGCGGTGGTGGTCGGGGGGGAGGATGAGGTGCACGCGCTGGAGGAAGCCGACGAGCGCGGGCGGCGAGTCCATGTGCGACCACTTGTGGAACTGGTTGGTCGCCATCACCCAGAAAATCATCGCGCCGAGAAAGGACGCGCAGAACACCCAGCCCGGGCTGCTCATGGGCAGGCACAGGGCGATGATGGCCACTGGCAGGGAGATGAGGCAGTTGTTGCCGTTGGTCTCCACGAAGTCGTGGCGGGTGATGGCCTTCTCGTCCACGTGGTGCTCGCGGAAGGGGCGGATGAGCGCCTTGCCCAGCAGCGGCATCTCCGTGGAGCCCCACGTGTCGCCCATCCAGTGGACGAAGCCGGAGACGAAGTCCGCGGCGAGGTAGCCCAGCAGCACCGCGCTGAGCAGCAGCCACGTGCTCGCGTAGGGGTTGCCCCACAGCCGGTACACCAGCGCCACCTCCAGTGAGACGAAGGAGACGATGGCGGCAATCTCCATCGCGCGGATGGCGGGCGAGTACCCCTGGGCCAGCACCTGGGCGTCTTGCTGGCGCACCTTCTTTTCAATCTCTTGGGTCTTCATCCGGGCGTCCTCGCCGTTCGTGGGGGTGTCGAGAACCCCGTCCGTCAGCCTGTACGTATCCCAGCCGCTTTCAGCTTTTCAACGGAACTGCCGGGCAATCGCCGTGGCCTGCACGGTTGGTGGGCCAGGGAGTCACTCGTGTGCGTGTGGCAGCACGAAGGATGCGAGCAGGTCACGCTTACCTTGTGTCGTGCGGATGCGGCTGCTACGGTCCGCGACTTCGGCGATGACGAAAACCTTCGAAAAAGCCGTCACCGGCTTCAATCACAACATCAAGCACAAGGGGAAGGTCTACCACGTCCAGACCGAGGACTCGGGCGTCAACAACCCCCACATCATCACCCACCTGTTCGTGGGCGGGAACATCCTCGCGTCGAAGAAGACGTCCTACGCGGACATCCTCAACGCGGAGAACCTCGCGGAGGTCGTGCGTGAGTTGATGGAGGAGCAGCACAAGGAGATGCTGCGCAACCTCATCAACGGGGTGTACGACAGCTACGAGTCCACCGCGCGCAGCTACCAGCCCGGTCAGCTCGCGGCGGACACGGACCCGGCGCAGGTGAAGCTGCAGCCCGGCCAGTCCATGGCGCAGCGTCCGCCTCCGCCGCCTCCTCCCGTGGCGGTCCCCGCGCCCGTGGTGGTTCCTCCGGAGGTCGCCGCGGCGCGCGCCCTCAAGGAGAAGCCGAAGATCAACGAGATTGGCGTGGAGACGCTCTTCGGCGAGGACCTCATCTCGGAGAAGAGCCTCGACGAGGTCATCCTCAGCTACCTGGCGGGCGAGGGCGAGCAGTAGTCGCCCACGCGCGCTTCCGGATGTGGGCGCCTGGCGGGCCCGTCCGGACATCGCTCCAGGTACTCGCGCAGCCTGGGCGAGCGGGGGGAGTCCCTCTCGCGGGGCGTGCGTGGGGGATGCCGCCCGGGCGTGGTAGGTTGGCGGCCTTCCGCTCGCCGCCATGATTCAGTTCTTCCACGTATACAAGGCGTATCCCGGCGACCCACCGGTGTTGTCGGACATCAACCTCAACGTGGAGAAGGGCGAGTTCGTGTTCCTCACGGGCCCTTCGGGCGCGGGGAAGACGACGCTGCTGAAGCTCATCTTCTGCGCGGAGAAGGCCACCAAGGGGCAGATTCTCGTGGGCGGCCGCAACATCGCCCGCATCCGTGAGTCCGCGGTGCCGTACCTGCGGCGCAACATCGGGGTGGTGTTCCAGGACTTCAAGCTGCTGCCGCACCGGACGGTGGAGGACAACGTGTCCTTCACGCTGGACGTGTTGGGTGTGCCCCGCGCGGAGGCGCGCGAGAAGGTGCGGCGGATGCTCAAGCTGGTGGGGCTGGAGCACAAGGCGGGCTCGTTCCCGCTGCGCCTGTCGGGTGGAGAGCAGCAGCGCGTCGTCATCGCGCGGGCGCTCGTCAATGACCCCACCATCCTCCTGGCGGACGAGCCCACCGGCAACCTGGACCCGGCGCTCACCGTCGAAATCATGGACCTGCTCACACAGGTCAACGTGCGCGGGACCACGGTGATGGTGGCCACGCACGACGCGACGCTGCTGTCGCGCTACCAGAAGCGCACCGTGCGCCTGGAGCGCGGGCAGATTGTGTCCGACGAGGACGGCGTCAAGGCGGCGCGCCGGATGGTGGTATGAGCGCGCTGTCGAAGGTGACGTACTTCTGCCGCTCGGCGGCGGTGGGGCTGAAGCACTCGCCCTTCGTTCACTTCATCGCGGTGACGACCATCGCCATCGCCTTGTTCTCCGCGGGCATGGCCCGGGGCGCGGCGCGGGTGCTGGACAACCTCCTGGCGTCGCTCGGCGGCGAGGTGGAGGTGACGGTGTACCTGGCGCCGGAACTGGACGCGGACGAGGTCCACGGCGTGCGCGCCCGCGTGCTGGCGCTCAGCGGAGGAGAGGTGACGCTGGTGTCGCCGGACGCCGCGCTCTCACGGCTGCGCACGGAGCTGGGCGACCTGGGCGAGGCGTTGGCGGAGCTGCCGGAGAACCCGCTGCCGGTGTCGCTGGAGCTGCGCGTGCCGCCGGAGCGGCGCAACCCTGACGCGCTCCTGGCGTTGGCGAAGGCGCTGCGAGCGGCGCCTGGCGTGGCCGGCGTGGACTATGGCGAGGCGGCGGTGCAGCGGCTGTCCGCCATCGCCCGGGCGCTGCGCTTCGGCTCGCTGGTGGCCTTCGCGGTGGTGCTGGGCGCCACCGTGGTCATCGTGGCGGCGACGCTGCAGTTGGCCATCTATTCGCGGCGCGGCGAGATTGAAATCCAGAAGCTGGTGGGCGCCACGGACCGCTTCGTCAAGGCGCCCTTCCTGCTGGAGGGGCTGCTCCAGGGCGTGCTGGGCGCGGCGGTGGCGCTCTTCGGGCTCTGGGCCTTCGGCCGGGTGCTGGGGCCCACGTTGGGCACGCTCTTCGCCTTCCTGTTGGGGCCCGGCGTCGCGGCGCCGTGGGTGGAGCCCCGGCTGGCGCTGGAGCTGCTGTGCGCTGGCTGCGGCCTGGGACTGGGCGGCAGCTTCGTCGCCGTGGGGCGCTTCCTCCGCGTATGAGCCGGCGCCTGCTCCTCCTGGCACTGGGGCTGTGGGCCTCGACGGCCGCGGCGGCGGCTCCGGCGACGGCGGCCGAGGAGGCTGAACGGGCCGCGGTGCGTGATCGGCTGAGCGCGCAGCGCGCGACGCTGGCGCTGGTGGAGGCGAAGAAGCTCTCCGTGCTGGAGGGCGTGGAGCTGATGCAGGAGATGGCCGCCTTCTCCCGCCGGCGCGTGCGCTCGCTGGAGGGGGACCTGGCGGTGTTCCGCCGGCGCGTGCTGCTGGCGGAGCGCGAGCAGGCCGTCCTGGCGGAGGCGCTGCGGCTGCAACTGCGCCGGCTGTCTCCGCGCCTGCGCACGCTGTACCGCCTGATGCGCCGCCGCCCGCTGGAAGTGCTGCTGTCGGCCGAGGACTTCGCCGCGCTGGTGTGGCGTGCCCGGGCGCTGGAGGCCAGCATGTCCGGCGACCTGGAGCTGCTGCGCACCGTGCAGCGGGTGGCGCGGCTGCAGCGTCAGGCGACGCGCGAGCTGGAGCGGCTCCATGCGTCGCTCGCCGCGCGCATGGCCTTCCTCCAGGAGCAGGAGCGGCTGGCCCGCATGCAGCAGGAAGGGCTGGAGGAGGTGGTTGGCACGCTCGCGGGCGAGGCGGAGCTGGCCCGGCGCGCGGTGCGCGAGCTGGAGCAGGCCGACGCGGAGCTGACGCGCATGGTGCAGGACCTGAAGGAGCTGCCCGCGACGAGCGGCTTCGGCGCGCTGCGAGGCAGGCTCCCCCGGCCCGTGGCAGGCATCGTCGAGGTGGGCTTCGGCAAGGTCGTCAACCCGCGCTTCAACACCGTCACCGTCCAGAAGGGCCTGGACATCCGCGCCGCCGCGGGTACGCCGGTGCGGGCCGTGGCCGAGGGCACCGTCGCCTACGCCGGCGCCCTCCGTGGCTACGGCAACCTGCTCATCCTGGACCACGGCGACGGCTACCACACCCTCATGGCCCACCTGGCCTCCATCACCCCCGAACTGGGCGGCATGGTGCTCCCCGGAGAGGTCGTGGGCGAGGTGGGGGACACCGGCTCTCTCAAGGGCGCCTACCTGTACTTCGAGGTGCGCAAGGGCGGGCAGGCGGTCGACCCCGCCCAGTGGCTGGCGCCCGGGCCCTGACGCGTTGCGGCAAGTTCGCGGACGCGTTGTTATTGTCGTGGGACCCTTCTGCGAGGAGCAGGCGAGCGCATGGACCTGATGGGCGGAATGCAAAAGGCGCTGCGGCACATGCTGGTGGCGCGAGGTGTCGAGTCCACGACAGTGCTGGTCGGTGGCCAGACGGTGCATCACTACGCATTGACGGGGCAGGGCAAGGGGCCGCCGGTGGTGCTGGTGCACGGGTTGGGCGGCTCGGCGAACGGCTTCGGACGCACGCTCTTCGGGATGGCGAAGCGCTTCTCGCGCGTGTACGCCCCGGACCTGCCGGGACACGGCTTCTCCGTGGAGTACTGCGGCGGCGAGGTGTGCGTGCGCAACCAGTTCGACGTGCTGCGCGCCTACGTGGAAGAGGTGGTGAAGGCGCCGGCCTTCGTGGTGGGCAACTCGCTGGGGGGCGCGATGGCGGTGAACCTGGCGGCGGAGTACCCCGAATGGGTCCGCGCGCTGGCGCTGGTGGCTCCCGCGGGCGCGCAACTGCCGGAGGCGGAGAACACCGCGCTGCTCAACTCGTTCGTCGTGAAGTCCCCGGCGGAGGCGCGTGCCTTCACGCGGCGCTTGTTCCACCGTCCGCCCCTGCCCGCGCTGCTGTTCGCCTACGAGCTGCGGCACTTCTACGACACACCCACCGTGCGGGCGCTGACCGCGGAGGCGCTGGCCACGCGCGCCTGCCTGGAGCCGGAGCAGGTGCGCAACCTGGCCATGCCGCTGCTGTTCCTGTGGGGCGGCAGTGAGCGGCTGCTGCCGTCGGAGACGCTGAATTGGTACCGCGCCCACCTGCCTGCTCATGCGCAGGTGCGCGTGGTGGATGGCTTCGGGCACGTGCCGCAGTTGGAGCGCCCGGACGAGTTGGTGTCGCACCTGGTGCGTTTCGCCGACTCGGCGGAGCTGTGAGGGCCGGGTAGACTGGTACGAGCCTTCCGGGGCCGCCCCGGGAAAGGACGTACCGACGTGACGGGTTCCTCCCAGCCATGGCGCGCGGCGCTGACCGCCTTCTTCCTCCTGAGTACTTCGTGGGCACAGGCCGCGGAGCCGCTCAGGAAGGACGCGGGGGCGGCGGGCCGCGCGGAGCAGGCCGAGCGCGACGACGCCACGTACCGGCAACTGGAGGTGTTCGCGCGGGTGCTCTCCTACGTGGAGAACAACTACGTGGAGTCGCCGGACCGCCAGCGGCTCATGTACGGCGCCATCCAGGGCATGTTGGAGACGTTGGATCCACACACGGTGTTCCTCCCGCCGGACGTGTACCGGGAGATGAAAATCGACACCTCGGGCGAGTGGGGCGGCCTGGGCATCGAAATCGCGCGTAAGGGCGAGCGCATTGTCGTGGTGGCGCCCATCGACGACACGCCCGCGGCGCGCGCGGGCATCAAGGCCGGCGATGAGCTGGTCGGCATCGACGGTGAGCGGACCGAGGGCATGGACGTGGGGCGCGCGCTCCAGAAGATGCGCGGCCCGGCCGGCGGGCGCGTGCTGCTGACCATCATGCGCGAGGGCTTCAGCGCGCCACGTGAGATCGCCATCATCCGGGACCACATCCGCATCGTGTCCGTGGAGGGTGCGCTGCATGGTGGCATTGGCCATGTGAAGGTGAAGAACTTCCAGGACCGCACCGACCTGTACCTCCGCAAGGAGCTGGACCGGCTGCGCGCGCTCAACGGCGGCAAGGAGCTGCGCGGGCTGGTGCTGGACCTGCGCAACAACCCGGGCGGGCTGCTGGACCAGGCGGTGGCGGTGAGCGACCGGTTCCTGCCGGGCAACCTGCCCATCGTCTCCACGCGGGGGCGGGATGGCCGAAGCGCCACCGTGGAGCGCAGCAAGGACCGCGACACGGAGAAGGACTACCCCGTCGTGGTGCTGGTCAACGCGGGCAGCGCCTCCGCGTCCGAAATCGTGGCGGGCGCGCTCCAGGACCATGGCCGCGCGACCATCCTGGGCGCGCCCACCTTCGGCAAGGGCAGCGTCCAGACGGTCATCGAACTGGAGGACGGCTCCGGGCTGAAGCTGACCATCGCGCGCTACTACACGCCCAAGGGCCGCAGCATCCAGGAGCGCGGCATCACCCCGGACTTCCTCGTCCCCGACGAGCCAGGAGGCAAGGTGCCGCGCGACGTGGTGCGGGAGAAGGACCTGCGGCACCACTTCCGCGCCGAGCCGACGGCGGCGACCGAGCCCGCCGCGCTGGAGCCTCGAGGGCTGCAGGAGAATCTCAAGCCCTGGGACGTCACCGCGAAGCTGGAGGACTATCCCTTGAGGGTCGCCCTGGACTATCTCCACGGAATGGCATCCGCTCCCGCGCGCACTCCATCCCGGGCAGCGGGTCGTTGAGGACTCCTTCTCACTTGCATTTCGCCGTGCAGTCCGTTTGATGCGCAACGGGCAAAAGGTGAACGAGAGATGCGACCTTCGAATGTGCGAGCGGTTCACGCCGCGTTGAGTGGATGGCTGGTGGGACTGCTGGCCGTGGGACCCGCGGCGGCGCAGACGCCGGTGTCCTCGCGGCTGGTACCCCGGGCCTTGAGCGCGGCGACGGCGGAGGCTCCGGCCGATGCGGCATCGGTCACCGTGGTGGCCATTGCGCTGGACGCGGCGGCCCGTGGCGACGCGGCCCGGCTGGCGCGCGAGGCGGAGCTGGCGGTGACGCGCTCGGGGCGGCTGAAGCTGGTGCGCCTGTCGGACGCGCTGGACGCGGACGGGCAGCGCGAGCGCCAGGTCCGTGATGCCGAGGCCGCCGAGGCGATGAAGGCGGGCCAACGCGCCTACGATGAGCTCGACACGGAGAAGGCGCTCGAGCACTTCGACAAGGCGGTGCGCGGCTACGAGGGCGCCGACCTCTCCCAGCGCTTCACCGAGCTGAGCCGCGCGCGGGTGATGAAGGCCGCGTCGCAGGTGGCCAACGGTGAGAACACCGCCGCGCAGCTGGAGATTCGCACCGCGCTGGCGCTGAACCCGGAGGCGCGCTTCTCGCCCAACTTCTTCCCACCGGAGGAGATGACCTTCGTGGAGAAGGAGCGCAAGGCGGTGCTCACCGGCCCCAAGTCCAGCCTGCGCGTGAGCACCGAGCCGGTACCGGCCCAGGTGTTCGTGGACGGCCAGTTCCGGGGCATCTCGCCGGTGGACGTCGCCGACCTCACGGCCGCGGACCACTACGTGACGGTGGTGGCGCCGGGCTACGCGCTGACGCAGCGCCGGGAGCGCGAGGGCGAGGTCAGCTTGTCGCTGGCCCCCGTGGCGGCGCAGAAGGGCCTGCAGACGTTCACCGAGCAGGCGGCGCGCAAGCCGGAGAGCCCGGAGCGCGACGCGGCCCTGCGTGAGCTGGGGACGCTCGCGGGCGTGTCCCAGGTGCTGGCGCTCCTGGTGCGCGGTGGCGCCGGGACCGCGCCGCTGGAGGTGACGGGCCTGCGGCTGGACGTGTCGGATGGCCACAACCAGGCCTACGCGCTGGGGACGGTGCCGCGCGGGGATGGGCTGGTGGATGGCTCGCAGGCGCTGCTGGCGCAGCTGGTGTCGGCGGATGCGCCGCGCCAGGGCGGGAAGCCGGTGACGCACTTCGCGGGTGGCGTCAGCAACACGCGCCGCACCGTGGGCTACGTGCTGATGGCCACCGGCGTGGCGCTGCTGGCCGGCGGCGTCTACTTCGGCATGGAGGCCTCCGCGAAGTCGGATGACTTCAAGCGCGCGGCGCAGAACAGCAGCCGCGCCCAGGACCTCAAGAGCACGGGCAAGTCGTACGCGCTGGTGGCCGACGTCGGCATCCTCCTGGGCCTCGCCTCGGCGGGCGCGGGCGGCTACCTGGCCTTCGCCAACGGCGGCGGTTCGAAGTCGACCTCCCGCGCGAGCCGGCCCGCGCCGTCGCCCGTCCCCGCGGCCGCGCCGCAGGACACGCCTCCCGCGCCGAAGGAGGCCCCCGCCGCGGAGAAGGAGCCGTTGCCCATGCCGCCTCCCGCGCAGACGGCGCCTGCCTCGAAGCAGAAAGAGCCCAGCACGTCCAACAAGCGCGCGCAGGAGGACGAGGCGCGCCAGCGCGAGGAAGAGCTCCGCAAGCGCCGTGAAGAGGTGGAGCGCCAGCGCAAGGAACTGGAGGAGCGGCGCAAGCAGGAGGAGGCCGCGGCGCAGCGCGAGCAGGAAGAGCGGCGGCAGGAGGAGCGGCGGCGACAGGAAGAGAAGAAGAAGCGGCCCGCACTCGACGATGACGATCTCCGGAACTACTAGCCATGCGCCGTCCCTTGCGAAACCTCGTTGCTTTCATGGCCCTGAGCACCGGGCTGTCCGCGTGCAGCCTCCTCGTCGACTTCGACGAGGAAGGGCTGCCCTGCGATGAGCTCAACCAGTGCCTGGAGGGCTACACCTGCGTCGACAACGCGTGTGTCCCCGACGACGGCGCGCCGTCCGATGCGGGCACCGATGGTGGTCTGAACACCGACGGTGGCTTGAACACGGATTCGGGAACCCCTGACCTGGACGCGGGCTCGGAAGCGCCGGACGCCGGGCTCCCGGACGACGCGGGCTCTACCGGACCGGGCCCTGTCCTGGAGCCGGAGTTTCCGACCAGCTGACCTGCCTCACCCGAGGTCCGCGGCTCGCGGCGTGGAGACGGAGCGGCGCCTGACGCGGGTCGCCCGCTCCGTGGCGCCCCGGCCACGCCGCGGCCCGGAGGACACGCCTGCTCTTCGCGCACGGCGTGGTCGAAGCCCCTCACCCGAGGCGGCTTCCGAGGGAGACCGCTCCGCGCCGCCCACCGCCGCGTTGCTGGCATCATCCATGCTCTGTGCTCCGCCCAGGAGGCAACATCGACATGGGCAAGCGCGTGGGAGTGCTGATGGGCGGGTGGGGCGAGGAGCGGGAGATTTCGCTCAAGACGGGAGAGGCCGTGGTGGCGGCGCTCGAGTCCCGGGGGCATCAGGTGACCCGCATCTTCGCGGGGCCGGGCCTGGACCGGGCCCTGCGCGCGGCCGAGCTGGACGTGGCCTTCGTCGCGCTCCACGGGCGCATGGGTGAGGACGGCCGGGTGCAGGGCCTGCTGGAGTTGCTGGAGCTGCCGTACACGGGCTCGGGCGTGCTGGCGTCGGCGCTGGCCATGAACAAGCCCTTCGCCAAGCGGCTCTTCCGCCTGCACAACCTGACCACGCCCCATGGCTACACGGTGGCGCGCGAGGACGCGTGGCGCGCCCTGGCCCTGCACGGCGACCTGGGCTTCCCGTGCGTGGTGAAGCCCGCGTGCGGCGGCTCGTCGGTGGGGCTGGCCGTGGTGCGTGAGCCGGAGGCGCTGGCGTTCGCGGTGGCGCAGGCCAGCCGGTTCGGCGGCGAGGCCCTGGTGGAGCGCTACGTGGCGGGCCGGGAAGTCACGGTGGGCATCGTCGGAGGCCAGGTGCTGGGCAGTTGCGAGGTGGCCACGCCGCGCGAGGGCTTCGACTTCGACGCCAAGTACAAGGGCGGGGCCGCGTACTTCTGCCCACCCCGGCTGTCTCCCACGCGCGTGGCCAACGTGGAGGCCCTGGCGCTGGCGGCCTACCGCGCGCTGGGGTGCCGTGGGCAGGCGCGGGTGGACCTGCTGTGCTCGGACACGGAGAACGACGTGGTGCTGGAGGTGAACACGCTGCCGGGCTTCACCCCCACCAGCCTGCTGCCGAAAATCGCCGCCAGGGCCGGGCTGGACTTCGCCGCGCTGACGGAGCGCATCCTGGCGCTGGCCACCCGGGACGAAGCCGGTGTCCTGGAGGCCCCCGCCGTGGAGACGCCGCCGGGCCTGGGCGCACCTCGCCGCGCGGTGAGCTGACCCCGCAGGTCGGTCAACCCCTGGCGTTGTTTCAACCCCGGCGCCAGGGACACAAGCTGGGTGTGTTGGGAGTGACGCAGGGTGTCAGCGCCCCGTGAACGGAACGTTCAAATCCGGGGAATAGTTTGACACGGCCTTGAACGCATTCCTATTGTCCCGCGCCGATCACTCCCCGAAGGTCAAAACCTTGTCTTTTCGGGTACATACGATGTGGGGGCTTGGACGACCCATCTCGCGCCGGTCCGCGCGAGACGGAATCAGCCGGGCCGCCCCGCACGGAAGGACCGCAGGCCCTCTGGGCTGTGGCAGGGGTTGAGCGTCACCGATGACCACCGTCGAGATCATCTTCCTGGGCGTCTATTTCAGTCTCTTGTGCGTGTTGGGAGTCTACGGCTCGCACAGGTACCGGATGGCGTTCCTGTACTACCGGCACAAGTTCAAGCTGCCGACGCCAAAGGGCAGGCTGGAGTCGCTGCCCAAGGTCACCATCCAGCTCCCCATCTTCAATGAGATGTACGTGGTGGAGCGCCTGGTGGATTCGGTGTGCCGCATCGACTATCCGCGCGACCTGCTCGAAATCCAGGTCCTCGACGACTCGACGGATGAGACGTGTGGCATCGCCCGGGCGTGCGTGGAGCGTCAGCGCCAGAAGGGGCATGACATCGTCTACATCCACCGCGTCAACCGCCAGGGCTTCAAGGCGGGGGCGCTGGAGAACGGCCTGAAGCTGGCGAAGGGCCAGTTCGTGGCCGTGTTCGACGCGGACTTCGTGCCCAGCCCTGACTTCCTGATGCGCACCGTGCCGTTCTTCTCGGACGACAAGGTGGGCATGGTGCAGGTGCGCTGGGGCCACCTGAACCGTGAGTTCTCGCTGCTGACGCAGGCCCAGAGCATCTTCCTGGACGGGCACTTCATCATCGAGCACACCGCGCGCAACCGCGCGGGCTGCTTCTTCAACTTCAACGGCACCGCCGGCATCTGGCGCCGTGACACGATTTCCGACGCGGGCGGCTGGCAGCACGACACGCTCACCGAGGACCTGGACCTGAGCTACCGCGCCCAGCTGAAGGGCTGGCAGTTCGTGTTCCTGCCCGAGGTCATCTCCCCGGCCGAGGTGCCGGTGGACATGAACGCCTTCAAGAGCCAGCAGCACCGCTGGGCCAAGGGCTCCATCCAGACGGCGAAGAAGCTGCTGCCCACCATTCTCAAGAGCGACCTGCCGCTGGTGGTGAAGCGCGAGGCGTTCTTCCACCTCACCAACAACATGGCGTACCTGTTGATGGTGCTGCTGTCGGTGCTGATGCCCATCAGCATGGTGGTGCGCTTCCAGCACGGCCTCTACGGCACGCTGTTCCTGGACCTGCCCTTCTTCCTCACGGCCACCGCCAGCGTCTGCTTCTTCTACGTGGCCGCGCAGCGTGAGCGCGGCGCGAAGGGGTGGGAGCGGGTGAAGTACCTGCCCTTCCTCATGAGCCTGGGTATCGGCATGGCCATCAGCAACGCCAAGGCGGTGGCCGAGGCGCTGCTCAACCAGCAGTCGGGCTTCGCGCGCACGCCGAAGACGGGCGCAGAGGGCAAGAAGGCCGTCACCGTCAAGAAGGCGTACCGGGGCAGCAAGTCGCTGCTGCCGCTGGTGGAGCTGCTGTTCGCCGCGTACTTCACCGGCGCGCTGTGGTTCGCCATCGACGCGCGCATCTACACGTCGGTGCCCTTCATCGTCCTGTTCCTGGCGGGCTTCCTGTACGTGGGCAGCTCCAGCCTCCTGCAGGGACTGTCCGGCCGGATGAAGCTGGTGGAGTCCACCCCCGCGGTGGACGCCGCCGACGAGCAGCCCCGCCGCGCGGCCTGAGCGGCCTCCTTCCTTCGGGAAGGCCGGGGGTGAGGCTGGCACCGCGCCGCCTCACCCCTTTCGCGTTTCTAGGTGCCCGCGTCCGGCGGGCCCCGCAGCAGCACCTGCTCCAGCCGCACGCTGGGGGCGCCCGACGGAGCGGGGCGGCAGTCCTCGTCGATGGAGGTGCTGGCCGCCGAGCGCAGCGTCAGGCCCGCGTCCGTACACCGCACCACCTCTGTCGGAAAGGTGACGGGGCAGGGCGTCCCCGCGCCGGAGAAGCCGGTGGCACGCGTTTCGCCCACGAAGCCCGCGGGGGTGCGCCGCAGGACGATGGACGGCGAGCCCGCGTCCGGGGCGTCCACCGCTGCCGAGTCATGTGCGCGGACGACGGCGAGTGAGAGTGTGCTGCCGTCATCGTCGCCGTAGTAGCGGAAGGCCGGATTCCCCGCGTGGTGGTACTCGCCGCCCTGGTTTTGCTCGCAGCCGGCGGGAATCTTCACCGCGGGTGGAGGCGGCGGCACGGGCTCCGTCCGGGGCGGCGCCTTCGCGGAACACGCGGTGAGGGAGAGGACGCTGAGGTGGAGGGCCAGTGTGGGCAGGACGCGGTGCATGGGGCGCGGATATTCTCCCAATCCGCAATGCCCTGGGACTCTGTTTGATTCCCTTGGGATGACTCTCTAACCTTCGGTTCGTCATGAGCCTCCACCGCATCGTCGTCTTCGCCCTGGTGACTGTCCTGGCCGCTCCTTCGGCCGTGCTCGCGCAGGATGACTTCCTGGCGCCGCTCACCTCGCCGTCGAAGCCCAAGGCGGGCAAGCCCAAGGTGGTGAAGAAGAAGCCCGCGAAGGCGACCGCCAAGAAGCCCGCGCGCGCGAAGGCGCCCGCGAAGGGAAGCAAGAAGCCCGCGGCCGAGGATGACCTGCTGCTGGCACCGCTGACGCCCGTGAAGACGGAGGTGCTCGTCCGGATGACGGGCAACGTGCGCGGCGCGAAGCTGTTCGTGGATGGGAAGGAGTTCGGCGTCCTCTCCTCGGCCGCCGTGCCGGTGGAGGTCCGCCCGGGCGAGCACCACCTGGTGGTGCGCCGGCAGGGCTACGCCGACTTCACGCGGCGCATCGACGTGAAGCCGGGCACGCAGGCGGAGGTGCTGGTGTCCATGGACGCCACCATGGGCTTCGCCACGCTGACGGCGGACGTCGCGGACGCGGTGGTGATGGTGGACGGGCAGCAGGTGGGCGCCGTGCCGCAGGCCAACGTGCTGCTGCGCCCGGGTTCGCGTGAGATTGAGTTCCGGGCCCCGGGCTTCAAGCCGGACGTGCACAACATCACCGTTTTCGCGGGCCGGACGTACGAGGTGACGGGCAACCTGCGGCCGCTGCTGGACACGTCCGTGGCCACCGCCGACGTGCCGAAGAACCCGGTGTTGGAGCCGTCCTCGAAGCTGGACCCCGACGACGAGACGGCCCCGGGCCTGTCGTTCGCGGGAGACCCGGAGACGCCCGAGGTGGAGGGCTCCAAGCCGTGGTACGGCCGCTGGTACGTGTGGGCCGGCATTGGCGCGGTGGTCGCCGCCGGCACGGTGGGCGCGGTGATGGCGACGCAGGGTGGTGGCGCCAGCCCGCTGAGTCCCGATGCGGTGTGCGGTCCCGCCGGGTGTGACGCCGTGCTCGGTGGCATCCGCTCGGTGCGCGGTGGAGGCGCGGGGCTTCAGGCGCCTGCTCCGGCCGGCGCGATCCGCTTCTGATGCGGTCGTGAATCGTCCCGCCCTCGACGAGGGCGGGACGGCGCGACGGTGCTACTGGTCGCGCAGGTCGTCGTTGTCGGCGCGCCTGCCCGGGGCGAGCAGCAGGTACACGTCGCTCACCCGTCCCACGCCCCAGGTGTCCAGCGCGGTCGCGCGGACCTGGAAGGGGCCGGAGTCGGGCAGCAGGTGGGTGATGTCCACTTCGCCCGCCTCGAAGTTGAAGGCGCGGCGGCCCACGCTGTCCACCTGCTCCCGGCCCATGTGGACCGCCTCGGTGAAGCCCACGGTGGCGCGCCGGGTCACCTGTCCACTGGCGTCCAGCACCTCCAGCAGCAGGAAGTTGTCCACGGCGATGCCGAGCGTGCCCTTCGCGTCGCCGTAGAGGCGGGCCCGATGTCCGTCGAGGCTCAGCGTGGGCGTCTGGCCGGTGGCGACGACGCGCGGCGTGCGCTCGCCTTCGGTGGCGTCCACCTCGATGTCTTCGCGCAGCTTGGTCAGCGTGTGTGTCTCTCGGGCGGGCGTGTCCAGCAGGAGCCGAACGGCACGGGGCTCGGTCGATGTGGAGGTGGGCGTGGCCGAGGCGGGCACCTGCCGCGCACAGGCCATCAGCCCCAGGGTGGCGGCCATGACGAGCGTTCGAGAATGCATGGGAGGTCCAGGGTAGATGAGCAGGGGTGTCCCGGGTCAATTAGCATGGCCGGATGCGGACCTTCCTCCATGGGTGCCTGCTGTGGTGTGTGCTCTCCGGGACGCCAGCGTGGGGCAGTGCGCCCGCGGAACCCCTGGCATCTCCCGAGGTGCAGCTGTGCCTCCAGCACTTGAAGCCCGCTGAGCGTGCGCGGGCCGCGAAGGCGCTGGGGCCCTTGGAGGAGCTGCCGCTCTACCGCGTGCAGTTGGAGGTGGACCCGGAGACCCGTGGGGTGAAGGGCCGGGTGCAGGTGGAGGTGCTGGCCCGGAAGCATCCGCTCACCGAGTTGTACCTGCGGCTGACGCCCAACGCGCAGGGCCGCCGGGTGACGCTGTCGGACGCGAAGCTGGGGGGCCGGCCGGTCAAGCTGGAGCGGCCGGAGCCCACCCTGTACCGCCTGTCCCTGGAGTCCGAGCCCGTGCCTCCGGGCGCCGCCGCGGTGCTGGACGTCGCGGTGGAGGGCCTGGTGCCGCGCGCCGCCGCGCCCTCGGGCGGCGGTGCGGGAGGCCTCCTCGGTGGCTTGATGGGCGGTGGGGGCGGGCGTCCTTCGGGCGGCGACCACGGGGCTTTCTCCGCCACGGCGGACTTCATCAGCCTGGTGGGCGTGGTGCCCCAGGTTCCGCCGGTGGGCGAGAACGGCCAGCCCTGGGATGGGCCGCAGGGGATTGGCGACCTGGGCCTCTATGAGCCGGCGCACGTGTTGGCCACCGTCACCGTGCCCACGGGCTGGGCGGTGCACGCCACGGGCGTGCCCATGGGCGAGGTCCCGGAGCGGGATGGACGGGTGCGCTACGCCTTCGCCGCCGCGGCGGTGCGCGACTTTCCCCTCTTCGTGTCGCGGGGCTACGCCAGCTCCACCGCCACGGTGAATGGCGTCACGGTGGAGAGCCACTACGCCGCGGCGGACCAGGCCGCGGGCGAGCGCGTGTTGAAGTACGCCACGTCGATGCTGGCGGAGTTCGAGCGCCGTCTGGGGCCGCTGCCGTACACGCACTTCCGCGTGGTGCAGGCGCCGCTGTCGGGGGGCGCGGGCGGCATGGAGTTCCCGGGGCTGGTCACCATCGCGACGCAGCTGTACCGCGGCGCGGCGGGGGCCTCCGAGATGCTGGGCGGCGGCATGCCGGGCATGGAGGACCTGGAGTCGATGCTGGGCATGCTGGGGCAGAGCGGGAGCGGGGTGCTGGGGCAGTTGAACGGCGCCATGGAGCGCACGCTGGAGTTCACCGTGGCGCACGAGGTGGCGCACCAGTACTTCGCGGGGCTCGTGGGCTCGGACCCCATCCTGGAGCCGGTGGTGGACGAGTCGCTGGCCCAGTACGCCGCGCTCCTCTACCTCGAATGGAAGCACGGCAAGAAGGTGGCGGAGTCGGTGCGCCAGGAGACGCTGGTGGGGCAGTACCACCTGTACCGGATGACGGGTGGGAAGGACGGCCGCGCGGACCGGCCCACGGGCCACTTCGCGGACGAGCTGGAGTACGGCGCGCTCGTCTACGGCAAGGCGCCCCTGCTGCACCACGCCTCGCGGAAGCTGGTGGGAGACGCCGCCTTCCTCAAGGCCCTGCGCGCCTACGTGGACACGTACCGCTTCAAGTGGACGTGCAAGGACTGCTTCACGAAGGAGCTGGCGAAGGCGAGCCCCGCCAACGCGAGCGCGCTGGAGCGGCTGCGCACGCGCTGGTGGCGGGAGGCGAAGGGCGACGAGGATTTGGGCAAGCCCCGTCTGGAGTCGCTGCTGGGGGGCTTCGAGGGCCTCGAGGCCTTCCAGGAGATGGACGCCCAGTCGAAGGAGCTGCTGGAGCAGCTCATCCCCGGGCTGATGGGGGAGTGACGCCGGCCCTCAGTCGAAGAGGGCGCGGACGAACTCGCGCGGCTCGAAGCGGCGCAGGTCGGCCACCTTCTCGCCCACGCCCACCCAGACGACGGGGAGCTTCAGCTCGTCGCAGATGCCGATGACGACGCCGCCCTTCGCGGTGCCGTCCAGCTTCGTCAGGGCGATGGCGCTGACGCCCACGGCCTCGTGGAACTGCTTGGCCTGCTGAATCGCGTTCTGGCCGTTGGTGGAGTCCAGCACCAGCAGCACCTCGTGCGGCGCGCCGGGCAGGGCCTTGTCCATGACGCGCTTCACCTTCTTCAGCTCCTCCATCAGCGGAGCCTTGGTGTGGAGCCGGCCGGCGGTGTCCGCGATGAGGACGTCCGCGCCTTCCTCCTTCGCCTTCTTGACGGCCTCGAAGATGACGGCGCTGGGGTCTCCGCCCTCGGCGCCCTTCACCAACTGGGCCTGGGCGCGCTCGGCCCACACGTCGAGCTGCTCGGTGGCGGCGGCGCGGAAGGTGTCACCCGCGGCCAGCACCACCTTCTTGCCCTCACTGGTGAGCTTCGCGGCCAGCTTGCCGATGGTCGTCGTCTTCCCGGCGCCGTTGACGCCCACCACCATGACGACGTGCGGCGGGCCGCCGCCTTCCAGGGAGCGCGGCACGGGCAAGTCACAGATGCGGGCGACCTCGTCGCGGATGAGGCCCTTGATGCGCTCGGGGTCCTTCAGCTCGTTGCGCTTGAGCTTCTCGCGGGCCACCTCCACCAGGTGGTTGGCGGTGCGCACGCCGATGTCGGCGGTGAAGAGGATTTCCTCCAGCTCCGCCAGGACGGACTCGTCCACCTGGCGCTGCTGGCCGAACAGGCCGTTGAGCCGGGCCATGAAGCCCTGGTTCCGGGTCTTGTCCAGGCCCTGGGCCAGGGTGCGGCCGGCCTCGGCCTCCACCTTGGCGCGCGCGGCGGCTTCCTCGGCGCGGCGGGCCTCCTCGGCGGCGGCGGCCTCGCGGGCGCGCTCCTCCTCCATCAGCCGCTGGGCCTCGACCTGCTCGCGCTTGCGGCGCTCCCGGGCCTCGTCGTCCGCGGCCTTCTTGGCGCGGTACTCGGCGCGCTTCTCCTCCTCCTCGCGCTCCTTGAGGGCGCGGGCCTCCGCCTCCAGCCGGGCGCGCTCGGCGGCGTCCGTGGCGGTGCGGGCGGCCTGGGCGGCCTCGGTGCGCTGGCGGGCCAGGGCCTCGGCGCGGTCGTGGGCGGCCTCGGCCTCGCGGAGCCGGGCGGCCTCCGCTTCGGAGGGGGGCAGCTCCACGCGCAGCCGGGGCTGCTCGGCGG
>NZ_JABFNS010000349.1 GCF_013116825.1 Myxococcus xanthus | reverse complement strand
GTTCTGCACGTTGTCCGGCGTAATAAATTTTTTGCGATAACGCAGCCATGCGCCGTTCGGACCTGATGGCGGTTTCACCGATGTGGTTGGTGCCTGGTTATCCATCAGCCGCAGTACCGAATCCAGACGTTTCGCCTGGGAGAGAATTTCCTGCAACTGCTGACGATCGAAACCGTGTTTGTTCACCATTTTGTCGATGAACTGCTGGGCATTCGGGTTATTAGCGAAATCGCCGCCCATCTGCATCACATTGTGCTGCGGCTCAAGCAGGAAGCCGCCAGACGGCGTTCCGGTGGTCGTTTCAGTCTCAGTAGGTTTTGGCTTGCTGCTACAGGCGGCAAGCAACACAAAAAGGGGAAGCAATGTTACATAACGACGCTTGAACATGAGGGGTCCATTTAAC
>NZ_JABFNS010000348.1 GCF_013116825.1 Myxococcus xanthus | reverse complement strand
CCACCCAGGCGTCGCAAATGCTGGCGCTTTCGCAGTCGGCGGTCAGCGCGGCGCTGACCGATCTGGAAGGGCAGCTGGGCGTGCAGCTTTTCGATCGCGTCGGCAAGCGGCTGGTGGTCAACGAGCACGGCAGGCTGCTCTATCCGCGCGCGCTGGCGCTGCTGGAACGTGCCGTTGAAATCGAGCAGCTGTTTCGCGGCGACAACGGCGCGATCCGCGTTTATGCCAGCAGCACTATCGGCAACTATATATTGCCGGAAATCATTGCCCGCTACCGCCGCGATTTTCCCGACCTGCCGCTGGAGCTGAGCGTCGGCAATAGCCAGGACGTGATTAACGCCGTGGCCGATCTGCGGGTGGATATCGGGCTGATTGAGGGGCCGTGCCATGCGGCGGATATCATC
>NZ_JABFNS010000347.1 GCF_013116825.1 Myxococcus xanthus | reverse complement strand
AAACCATACATATAAATTAACGTATGGTTTTTACACGTAAACACTTTGCAAGATTTATTTCTGGATTATATTAGCTGTCGGGAATTAAAAGACCATTTTGATATTTATACCCTTTAACCTCTAATCCAATCCCATCGGCTATGAATTGGTCGCTATTTGCGCGGCCTGAATACCAATATTTAATATATCTATAATAATCATCTACATCTCGCTGGTCTATTCCAAACATTTCAGGGTGGCCAATTCTTTTCTCTATATTATCTTTTTCAGATAGTTGCATTTGACCAGATCTATACATTGAGTTTAGTATATCCATGCATTTATTATAGCTATGAACTCCATCGGAATGACGTAAAAATGTCAAAACATGAGAGTACTTCCCAATGCGAATTGGCTCTATTATC
>NZ_JABFNS010000346.1 GCF_013116825.1 Myxococcus xanthus | reverse complement strand
TTCCTACACCATCCCGTTAGCGTAAGAACTAAAGATCACCAGGTTCGAACAGGACCTATTTCAGCATGCTACCGACCGAGGTCGATCGTAGAGGGAACCTCCCGACCATCGGCGTCCTCATGAACTCGCCAGCATGCTCGTCGATTGCAGGACGACGATGACGAGCATGAAAACGGCCGCGGCGGCGAGGACATAGGTCACGGTCTTGGTGAATTTGGTCATGATTTGCTTTCCCTTAACCGCGTTTTCCGTCTAGACTTGCATCGATGGGGTCTTCGGCCGGCAGCACGAAGACCTGGCCGGGATAGATCAGGTCAGGGTCCCGAATCTGATCATGGTTGGCGTCGTAGATCGCCGTGTAGCGGTCGCCCTCGCCGTAGGTCCGCCGGCTGATCGCCCAGAGAC
>NZ_JABFNS010000345.1 GCF_013116825.1 Myxococcus xanthus | reverse complement strand
GCATTATCGAGCAGGAGCAGCGGGCGATTGCCGGCAACGACGCCTCCCAGGATAACGCGCGGATGTTTCACTTGGTGCTGGCCGGGGCGACGCAAAACCAGATGCTTCTGGCAACGGTGGAGCGTATCTGGCTGCAGATGGACAGCAGCCCGCTCTGGCAGCAGTTTAACGCGCATATCGCCAGCCGCGCCTATCGCCTGAAGTGGCTCGGCGAGCGGCAGGCGATTCTCGCCGCGCTGCGCCGTCGCGACGTGATGGGCGCCTGGCAGGCGATGTGGCAGCATCTGGAAAATGTTAAAAACAGCCTGCTGGAGCTGTCGGACGAAGACGCGCCGGACTTCGACGGCTACCTGTTTGAGTCGGTGCCGATCTTTCAGGGAAAGCCGGTATGATCATCCTGCCTCTG
>NZ_JABFNS010000344.1 GCF_013116825.1 Myxococcus xanthus | reverse complement strand
GCGGTCATCTGCTTGAGCTCCGTTTCACCCGGAGTAGCCACCGCGTCTTTCACCCGGGCGATAATGTCATAATTGCTGCCATCATCGCTGCTGCGCGGCATACCGACGTTGTAGTTGTTGTCCTGCAGGGAGTAGTCCACGCGGTTAAACCAGTCGCCGGAATCATACGAATCGCGGGTAAAGGATTTAGAGCGCAGCAGCTCCGAGCCCTGCTGGTCAAAGGCGATCCCCTGGCCGAGCATCACCGTCGCCAGCGACACCGCCTGCATCCGGACGCGGGTATCGAGATCCGCCTCCTGAGCGGCTTTATAGCTGATCATGTCCCACAGCGTCTGGTTATCGTGTTTTGACACATAATTCACGACTTCCGTCGGATCAGCCGCATAGCCGCCTGGCGCGCCGTTATAATC
>NZ_JABFNS010000343.1 GCF_013116825.1 Myxococcus xanthus | reverse complement strand
GCATCACAGGGAGGAATCAAAAGAATGTCGCTTGCGTACTGGTTTCAGGAGCAGCCTGCAGAGCCCGTCGAGGAAGGATGTATCCAGCATGGACCTGGGAAAGGGTTGCCCAAACTGATTTTTCAGAGTCTGGATGCTTCCAGGGCCGTCGTGAAAAAAATCGCGACCGTGGACCGGGTGCGAAGAAAAATCATCCTGATACAGCCTTCGGACAAGGCTCTGTATCTGTCCGGCCTGCGAGAAAGAGGCGTTCCGGGGTACGTTTACATTTTTGCCCATGCACGGTCGAACAGCCTCCAAGGGGTAACGCGGCAGGACATCATCGTGGATCTCATCCGCCGCAGCGGAATATGGCATGGGCAGCCCATCATGATCGATGCATGCAATGCTGGTGCTGAGCCTGAGGGTATTG
>NZ_JABFNS010000342.1 GCF_013116825.1 Myxococcus xanthus | reverse complement strand
CTTTATAGCTTAGCCCGGCCTTTTCCAGCGCGGTTACCAGCAGGTAGTTGACGTCAGAGCCTTTATTCAGCCCCACGCGCTTGCCTTTCAGGTCGGCCACGCTGCGAATGGTTGAGCTTTCCGGCACCACGATGGCTTCAGTTTTGGGGTTCGCCGGGGAGTGGGCGAGATAAACCAGGTCCGCCTGCGCCGCCTGAGCGAAGGCCGGCGGGGCGTCGCCGGTAGCCGCCAGATCGATGCTGCCGACGTTCAGCCCTTCCAGCATCTGCGGGCCGGCGGGGAACTCCACCCAGCGCACGGCGATCCCCTCTTTTTTGAAGGTCTCATCGAGGGTGCCACGATATTTCAGCAGGGCGAAAATATTGGCTTTCTGGTAGCCAATGTTGACGGTTTCCGGCGCCTTCGCCAGCGC
>NZ_JABFNS010000341.1 GCF_013116825.1 Myxococcus xanthus | reverse complement strand
GCGACGGATCGCGGTAGAGCTGCGGATGCCCCGGCCCGTCCTCGTCCGGGCCGTCGGACAGGCGCGTGAGCAGGTCGTGCGCGAGGCCCGTGCGCGACGGCGAGCGGAAGCCGATCGAATAGGTCATGCACTCGCCTTCCGCGATGCCGTCGTGCGCCCAGCGCGGCGGCAGGTAGAGCATGTCGCCGGGCTCCAGCACGAACTCCTGCTCGGGCTCGAAGTTCTCCAGGATCTTGAGCGGAATGCCGTCCTTGAGCGACAGGTCCTTCTGCCGGCCGATGCGCCAGCGCCGCCGGCCATGGGCCTGCAGCAGGAACACGTCGTAGCTGTCGAAATGCGGCCCGACGCCGCCGCCCTCGGAGGCGTAGCTGATCATCAGGTCGTCGAGGCGGGCCTGCGGGACGAAGCGGAAC
>NZ_JABFNS010000340.1 GCF_013116825.1 Myxococcus xanthus | reverse complement strand
GCGCCGACCTGACCGAGAAGCTCCTCGACATCAAACGCGAGAAGGGCTGGAGCTGGGCCCATATCCACGAGGCGATCGGCGGCCTTTCGCCGTTCCTGATCACGGCGGCCTGCATGGGCCAGATGAAGCTGCCCAAGGCCCAGGCCAAGCGGGCGGCCGAGCTGTTCGGCCTGACGGTCGCCGAGGAGCGGATGCTCAACGAGGCGCCCTACCGGGGCTCGATCCCGGCGATGCCGCCCACCGACCCGCTGATCTACCGCTTCTACGAGTTGGTGATGGTCTACGGCACGACCTTCAAGGAGCTGATCCAGGAGGAGTTCGGCGACGGCATCATGTCGGCGATCGACTTCAACATGGAGATGGCCCGGGAGGCGAACAACAAGGGCGACCGGGTGAAGCTGACGATGTCGGGC
>NZ_JABFNS010000033.1 GCF_013116825.1 Myxococcus xanthus | reverse complement strand
GACTGCACCACCCCCAGCACCCCTCCGCGCAGCTCGCTCCCCGCGAACCCGGAGGCCAGGCTGGCCATCAGCGGCTGCAACAGGCCCGTCCCCGAGCCCACCAGCACCATGGCCAGCACCAACATGGCACCGTGGCCCGCGGCGGCGATGCACGTGAGCCCGGCCCCCATGCACGCGGCGCCCACCAGCACCAATTTCGTGTCCCGGACCCGGCGCGTCAGCCAGCCGATGACGAAGGCCTGAAGCACGAAGGTGACCAGCCCCATCAACGCGAAGAGCCGCCCGATCTCATGTTCGCCCCAGCCGAAGCGCGCCTGGGCCAGCAGCCCCAGCGACACCTGGAGGTTCGTCATCCCGATGAACACCAGGAACGTCAAAGCCAGCACCGCGCCCAGCCCGGGCCGGGCCAGGACGTCGGACAACCGCACCCGGGGACGGCCTGGCTCCGCGTGCCGCTCCGCCCGCGGGCGGTGTGTCTCCGGAAAGAAGAAGAGCACGCCGAGCATCGCCGCCGCCGCCATCACCGCGCCCGCCAGCGGTGGCGCCCAGGCGCCATGCACATGGAGGAGGCTCCCGATGACGGGCCCCAGCACCATGCCCAGGCCAATGCCCGCGCCGACGAGCCCCATGCCCGCGGCCCTCCCACGTTCGTCCGTGACGTCCGCCACCGCCGCCTGACACGCCGCCAGGTTTCCCGCGGTGGCTCCCGCGAGCAGCCGCGACGCGAACAACCACGGCAGCCATTGGACGTGGGTGGAGTACGCGAACAGGGCCATGGAGATCGCGTTGCCCAGCAGGCTCAGCACGATGACGGGGCGGCGCCCCACCCGGTCCGACAGCCGCCCCAGCACCGGCGAGGCGACGAGCTGCGCGAAGGAGAACAACGCCAGCAGCACACCCGCCGTCGTGGCCGTCCCGCCCATGGACTCCACGTAGAACGGCAGCAACGGGATGATGAGGCCGAAGCCGACCAGGTCCAGGAACACCGTGACGAAGACGAGCGCCCGTACCCGTCGCTGCACGTTCCGAGGCACGGGAGAAGTCCATGATGGCGGGGGCATGCGCCAGATGATTGACGGCCCCGCCCGCCAGGGGAACAGGTTTCGCGTCCGGCCCTGCCGCGGCGTCCAGGGGAGCCTGCGCGAACCGGGCCCGCGCCTTCTGAGACGCCCTGACCGCCAGGGTCCGCGTCAGCGCCGCTTCGCGGGAGGCGGGCCCACGGGCCTGGGGACCAGCAGGTCCTCGAAGAGGGAGAACACCTGCTCCGCCCCGCGCTGGAGCGCCGGCACTCCGCTGTGCGCCCACTGCTCGAGCAGCCACCCATCCGTGGCCTGTCCGATGCCCATGAGGGACGTCAGCAGCAGGGACTCCGGCACATCGCCACGCACCGCGCCCAGCGCGCGCCCGTCCGCCAGGACGCGTTGGAACCACGCCACCAGCGGCCCTTCGAAGCGCAGCCACGCCTCCTGGAGCTTCGGATGGGTGCGCGCCTGCGACATGCTCCGGAGAAGCCGGGCCGAGCGCTCGTCGTTCACGATGTGCGTGGTCAGCGCGAAGTAACGCTCACGCAGGGTCCGCCAGAAGCCATCCGCGTCCGCGGGCCGCTGCCAGGCCCCGAATCGCTGCGCCAGCGTGTCCAACGTGAGGGCCAGCACGGCGGCATAAAGGTCGTCCTTGCCCTCGAAGTAGTAGTACGCGACCCCCTTCGAGAAGCCCGCCCGCTCCAGGATGCGGTTGTAGGAGGCCCCATCGAAGCCGTGCTCCGCGAACTCCTCCGCGGCCACGGCGAGGAGTGTCTGTCTGCGCTCGGGGTCGAGCCTGCTGGCGCGGGGACGGGGCATCGGACGCAGCGCTTCTATCAGGATGCGCCAGGCGTGTCGCCGAGCGCCGCGCGGTGCAGCTGATGCCACGCGACGATGGCGCGGTCCGCCCGGATGAGCGTGCCGTGGGTCAGCGCACCGGAGCGAGGCAGGCTGGAGCGGACCATCCGGGAGTCGTCCGGCTGGATGAAGCGGAACTCGAACGCAATCGCCAGCCGGGCGGCGAGCCACCGGAGCCCTGGCAGCCGGACGTATTGCTGGCGGAAGCGCGCCGCGATCCACGTGTGCTCGGCATCCACGGGCGTGCAGACGACGGCGGCGACCAGCCGGGGCGTGAAGCGCAGGTGGAGGACTCCCGGGTAGCCCACATCGATGGCGAAACGGAACCCCGTCCCTGGCGGACGTGTCTCCTTGCGCAGCCAGCCGACGGTGCGAATGGCCCCCGCGTCCACGTGGACCTCATAGGGGTCCAACCGCGTGTAGCCCGGCGGGACATAGCGCCGGTGCGCGAAGGGAAAGTGATGGAGGTCCATCATCCCCTCCATGACCCGGGTGAAGCGTGCGTTCCAGACCTCCTCCACCGCGGCGCTGCTCGAATCAGGCTCCGGCGCGTCCGCGAGCCAGGGCAGCGCCGGAAGAGACGCGGGCGCCCTGCCCCCCAGCCACGCCCAGATGAACCCATGCGCCTCTCGCACCGGATGCATGCGCAGCGCGAGGCCGCGCGAGGGCTTCGCGTCACGCCCCTCACAGGGCATGGCCAGACAGGCGCCGCCACCATCGTAACGGAAGCCGTGATAGGGGCATTCGAGCGCCCCCTGCCGCACGCGTCCGAGCCCGAGGTCCGCGCCCCGGTGGGGACAGGCCGCATCCGCGCAGTGAGCCTCGCCCGCGGCGTCCCGCCAGAGCACGAGCCGCCGCCCCAGGCGCTGGATTCCCAAGGGCCGTCCCGTCCCGAGCGCCGGTGACCGCGCCACCGCGTACCAATGCGCCGCCCACTGCTCGGCATGCTCCGAGCCTGTCGCCTCGTTCATCGAACACCCACCCTAGACCGATGATTGGACCACTGGTCCAATACTGACGACCGACATGGGGGCTCGCAACCGAAAACGCGTGGGCGTGACTGCCTGGCCGGCTCAGGACGCTTCCGGGCGGGGCGGGAAGCGCGACAGCAGCTTGTGCACGGCGTCGTTGATCTTCTTCTGGAGTGCATCGGGCGACAGGTTGCGGTGGAGCTCCGCCTGGGCCGTGCCGCGCCAGACCAGCCGCTGCTCCCGGGCATCCACGCCGTCGAGGATGAGCGTGCCCACCTCGTATTCGCGGACATAGGTGCGCGGGCCCCCCATGCCGTACGGATAGCCGTAGGGTCCGTAGAAGGAACTCCAGGGGCTCCAGTATGGGCCCCAGGGGTAGCCATAGAAGGAGTCCACCGTGTCGACAGACACCTTGGTGTCGATGGCGCCCTGCCACCCCACGAGAAAGTCCGGGTCCTCGCTCATGTCCACCCTCTGGTAGCCACGAGCCTTCAGCTCCTGGTCCACCGCCATGCGCACGCGCACGTCGATGATGTCGTTGTAGACGCGGGCGTCCTTGCCCTGGGGCTGCGGCAGCCAGGCGTACCGGCGGAAGTCATCGATGCGCTCGACGGCCGTGGGGTCATAGTTGGTGTTGACGCGGATGCCCGAGCAGGCCGCCAGCGCCAGCCCCAACAGCACGGGGGTGATTCGGAACAACAGCCGCATGGGAGCCTCCTGGATGACGGGGCGCGGACACATCGCGGCCCCGGCTCCCTGCAAACCTAGGCGTCCGTCACACGCCCCTCGGGTACGGCCCGGCCGTCCGGCGACTGTGGCGGAGCCGGTCCAGGCGAAAGGTCCGCCCGCTCGGGATGAAACCGCCGAATCCGTTGTTCGGTCCGCGCCTTCGCACGCCAGACCGTCTATATCCCCGAACTTTGGCTCGCAGCCCCCTGTTTCAGGAGCAATCCTTGACACATCCCCATCGACGTTTCCCCGGCGCCAGGCATGTGCTGGTCTCCGCGTGCACCACGGCGCTGCTCACCTCCTGCGCGTCTTCCACCTCCGCGGAGAAGGCAGAACCGCCCGCGCCTGCCGCCACGGCGCCCGCCGAGGCGCCCGCGGCCAGGCCGAAGCCCACGTATGGGACGTTCGGCTTCGACACCCCCGGCATGGACCGCGACATCGTGCCGGGCAACGACTTCTACGGCTTCGCCAACGGCGCCTGGGTGAAGCGGACGGAGATTCCGCCGGACCGCTCCAGCTACAACATGTTCACCACGCTGGCGGAGCAGGCGGACCAGCGCAACCGCGAGCTCATCGAGGCGCAGCGCCAGGCCCCCGAGGGCAGTGAAGCCCGGAAGGTGGGCGACCTCTTCGCCAGCTTCATGGATGAGGCGGCCATCGAGGCCAAGGGCGTGGCGCCGCTCAAGCCGGAGCTGGAGCGCATCGCCGCCATCGGGCAGCGCAAGCAACTGGCCACGGTGCTGGGCGCCACCCTCCGCGCGGACGTGGACGCGCTCAACATGGGCGACGTCACCACGGACCGGCTCTTCGGCCTCTGGGTGGCCGAGGACCTGAACGAGCCGTCGCGTTACGCCCCCTACCTGCTGCAAGGCGGCCTGTGGCTGCCCGACCGGGACTACTACCTGGTCGACAACCCGCGCTTCGCGGAGCTGCGCAAGAGCTACCAGGCGCACATCGCGGCCATGCTGAAGCTGGCGGGCTTCGATGACGTGGAGACCCGCGCGGGCCGCGTCTTCGCCCTGGAGCGGAAGATGGCGCAGGCGCACGTGTCGCAGGTCGACACGCGGGACATCTCCAAGGCGAACAACCCCTGGCCGCGCGCGGAGTTCGTGAAGCGCGCGCCCGGCCTCGCCTGGAAGGAGTTCTTCGACGCCGCGGGCCTGGGCAGCCAGGAGCAGGTCATCGTGTGGCAGCCGAGCGCGCTGATGGGCCTGTCGAAGCTCGCCCAGAGCGAGCCCCTGCAGGCGTGGAAGGACTACCTGGCCTTCCACGCGGTGGCCCGCGCGGCCCCGTACCTGCCCAAGGCCTTCGTCGATGAGAGCTTCGCCTTCAACGGCAAGACGCTGAGCGGAACGCCCGCCCAGAAGGAGCGCTGGAAGCGTGGCGTGGACGCCACCAACCTCTCCATGGGCGAGGCGGTGGGCAAGCTCTACGTCGCGAAGTACTTCCCTCCGGAGGTGAAGGCGGAAGCGGAGGCCATGGTCCGCAACATCATCACCGCGTTCGAGAAGCGCATCGACGCGCTGACGTGGATGTCGCCCGAGACGCGGACCCGCGCCAGGGAGAAGGTGGGCACGCTCCAGGCCAGCATCGGTCACCCGGAGAAGTGGCGTGACTACTCGGGGCTCGACATCGTGGCCGGTGACGCCTACGGCAACGCCGAGCGCGCCGTCCGCTTCGAGTACCAGCGCAACGTCGCCAAGCTGGGTCAGCCCGTGGACCGGAAGGAGTGGTACATGGTCCCGCAGCTGGTGAACGCGCTGAACTCACCGCAGCAGAACTCCATCATCTTCCCGGCCGCCATCCTGCAGCCCCCCTTCTTCGACGCGAACGCGGACCCGGCCGTCAACTACGGCGGCATCGGCGCGGTCATCGGTCACGAAATCGTCCATAGCTTCGACGACGTGGGCGCCAAGTTCGACGCGCGCGGCAAGCTGGTGAACTGGTGGACGAAGGAGGACGAAGCGAAGTTCCAGGCCGCGGGGAAGGCCCTGGCGGACCAGTACAACGCCTACCGCCCGCTGCCGGACCTGTCTGTGAATGGCGAGCTGACGCTGGGTGAGAACATCGCGGACATGGCGGGGGTGGCGGTGGCCCATGACGCCTACCAGCTCTCCCTGGGCGGCAAGCCCGCGCCTGTCATCGACGGTTACACCGGTGACCAGCGCTTCTTCCTCGGCTTCGGTCAGGTGTGGCGCGCCAGGTACCGCGAGCCGTACCTGCGCCGCATCATCATGACGGACGGCCACGCGCCGGGCCCGTACCGCACCGCCACCGTGCGCAACCTCGATGCGTGGTATGGCGCGTTCGACGTCAAGCCCGGGCAGACGCTGTTCCTGACGCCCGAGCAGCGCGTCCGCATCTGGTAGACGTCATTTCCGCCTGGCGGTTCGAATTCAATGTCACACATGAAGGGGTTTGAAATGTCTCTCCTGGCAAGCAATGGCCCCGTGCTCGAAACACAGCGTCTCATCCTCCGGCCGCCCCGTGCCGAGGACCTGGATGGCTTCGCGGCGCTGTCGGCCGACCCGGAGTCGGCGCGTTTCATCGGAGGGGTCCAGCCGCGCGCGATGGCGTGGCGCATCCTGTGTGTGATGGCGGGCTCGTGGTCGCTCCAGGGCTTCGCGATGTTCTCCGTGCTGGAGAAGTCCACGGGCGCGTGGGTGGGGCGAGTGGGCCCGTGGATGCCGGAGGGCTGGCCAGGAACGGAGATTGGCTGGGGCCTGCTCCGCGAGCACTGGGGCCGGGGCTACGCCACGGAGGCGACGGCGGCGACCATGGACTGGGCCTTCGACCACCTCGGCTGGACCGACGTCATCCACTGCATCGTGCCGGAGAACACCCCGTCCCAGCAGGTCGCGCTCCGGCTGGGGTCGCGCGTGCTGGGACAGGCACACCTGCCACCGCCGTACGACACACTCCGCGTCGACCGCTGGGGGCAGAGCCGCGACGAGTGGCGCGCTCGGCGGAAGTAGGCGCCGCGCGGCTCGAAAGCAGGGTTTGCCTGTCCGCCCCCTGGGGTGGCTGGCACCCAAATCGTCAGGAAAGACGGGAAGTTGAGGGACCGCCCAAGCGCATGTTACGACCGGCGATGGCCAGTCTCTCCTCCCCCGCATTGGCCATTCGGAGCCGGCTTTCCATGAGCGAGCGCAACGACGTCCCGAGGACCACTGTTCCCGTGGCCCCCCTGCCTGTGTCTGGCGCGCCCGCGAGCCCGAATGCTCCGGTCACGGAGACGCAGGCCCAGGCCGTGACCGCCGCCCACTCGGCTGCCGCCAACACCCGCGCCGAGGATGAAGCGCGCGAGCGCATCGCCTCCCTGGAGCGCGAGGCGAAGGCCCTCAGCACCGCGGAGCCCCAGACGGCGGCGCTGCTCTTCCACGAGGTGGGGCTGCTCTGGGAGGAGCCGCTCAAGAATCCGCGCAACGCCGCGGTGGCGTTCCAGAACGCGTACAAGCTGGCGCCGCGCTACCTCGTCAACATCCGCGCCGCCCGCCGGCTCTTCGCGGACGTGGGCAACTGGCAGATGGTGCTCCAGTTGATGGACGCGGAGCTGGCGGCCACCGACGACGCGCGCCATCAGGCCGCGCTGCTCTTCGAGAAGGGCATCATCCTCCAGGAGCGCCTGTCCCGGGACGAGGAGTCCGCCGCGTGCCTGAAGCAGTGCCTGGAGCGCCGGCCCACGGACGTCGTCGTCCTCACCCAGCTCGAGTCCGTCTACGCCGCGCGCAACGACGCACTTGCGCTGGTGGAGGTGTACCGGCTGATCGCCGCCACCGTGCAGCAGCCTTCGCTGCGCGCGCACTACCTCACCGCCGCGGGCCTGCTGCTGGAAGAGCGGCTGAAGCAGAAGGAAGGCGCCGCGGCCCTGTTCCGCGAGGCCTTCGCGCTGGACCGGTCGGACCTCCAGCTCCTGGCGGCCATGAAGCGGCTGGCAGAGCGCGAGGGCCGCGTGGATGAGCTGCTCGCCGCGCTGGGTGCGGAGGCGGCCGCGCTGGGCGCGCAGGCGGCGCCCGCGTACCTGCAGATTGCCAAGGTCTACGAGCGCAACGGCCGCAAGGACGACGCGCTGGCCGCATTGCTCGCCGCGCGGCAGGTGTCCCCCAACGAGCCGCTGGTGCTGAGCGAGCTGGCCGGCATCTACGAGACGCAAGGCCGCTTCGAGGAGCTGTCGGACGTGCTGCTGGCGCGCGTGGGCTCGCTCAACGACGAGAGCGAGCTGGTGGCCACCAACCTCCGGCTGGCGGCGCTGTACGAGGAGGTCCTCAAGCGCGAGTCGGACGCGGCGGCGCGGTATCAGGCCATTGTCGCCCGCATCCCCGGCCACGCGGCCGCGCTGGCGGGCCTGGGCAAGCTGTACTACCGCATGCAGGACTGGGAGCGGCTGGTCGCCGTCTTCGACGCGGAGGTCGCCGCCGCCGAGGACGCGAAGCAGAAGGCCGCGCGCATGTACAAGGCGGCCGAAATCCTGGAGGAGCGGCTGGGACGGCAGGAGGACGCCATCTCCCGCTACAACGCCTGCCTCCAGTTGCAGCCGGGCTACCTCCCCGCGCAGAAGTCCCTCACGCGCCTCTACGAGCGCCAGGGCCGCTTCGCGGAGCTGGTGGCGATGTATGAGCAGGACCTGCTCCAGACGAGCGACCGGGATCAGCTCATCACCACGTTGAACAAGATGGCGGTGGTGTACGAAGACCGCCTGGGTGACCTGGACCACGCCATCGAGTGCATGAAGCGCATCCTCGACCTGGCGTCGGACCACCTGCCCACCATCCGCAACCTCGCGCGGCTCTACGAGCGGGCCAGCCGCTTCCGCGAGCTGCTGGAGACGCACGACCTGGAGGCGTCACTCGCGGGTGACACCAAGCAGGTGCTGTCGCTGCTGCACCGCAACGCGGAGATCCTCGACGAGAACCTCAAGGACCGCGCGGGCGCCATCTCCGCGTATGAGCGCGTGCTGGCGCTGTCCCCGTCCTACCTCCCCGCGCTCAAGGCGCTGGGCCGGCTGTACGCGCAGGACGGCCGGTGGGAGAAGCTGGTGGACATGTACCGGGCGGAGTCGGAGAGCTCCGCCTCCACCGAGCAGGCCGCCGCGCTCATCTACAAGATTGGCGAGCTGTACGAGCAGCGGCTGAACCAGGACAACGAAGCCATCGCCTCGTACAACGAGGCGCTGATGCTGGCGCCCAGCTACTTCCCGGCGCTGCGCGCGCTGGCCCGCATCTACCGCGCGCAGGCCGCGTGGGAGAGCCTGGTGGAGGTGCTGCGCGCCGAAGCCGCCAACCGCACCGACCCGCTGGAGCGCGCCAACGCCCTCTACCAGGCGGCGACCATCTGGGAGGAGCAGCTGCTTCGGCCCGAGCTGGCCATCGACACGTATCAAGAGGTGCTGCGCCTGACGCCGGCCCATGCCGCCACGCTTCGCGCGCTGGAGCGGCTGTACCTGGCGCAGGACAACGTGAAGGAGCTGGTCGGCATCCTGGACCGCGAGACGCAGGTGGGCAGCACGTCCGCGGCGAAGGTGACGGCTTATCTGAAGCTGGCGCGGCTGTACCTGGACCGCTTCCAGGAGCCCTCCCGCGCGGCCCAGTGCTGCGAGGCCGTGCTGGCGCTGGACGCCGGCAACCTCACCGCCCTCACGCTGCTGGAGCGCATCCGCGCCGCGGACCGGCCGCGCCGCGCCGAGCTGCGCCAGCGCATCGCCGACCGGGTGAATGACCCGCGGCTGGCCATGGCCCTGCGGCTGTCCGCCGCGGTGGACCTGGACAAGAGCCCCGCCGAGGGCACGCTGGAGGCCTACAAGCGCGCGTTCGAGGCCGACCCGGGCGATGCGCGGCTGGCCTTCGTGCTGGAGCGCGGCCTGCGGCAGGCCGGTGACGCCGCGGGGCTGGCGCGCCTATACACCATGCGGCTGGCATCCGCGCAGGACGCCGACGAGGCCCTGGAGATGCTGCTGCGCACCGCCGAGCTGGCGGACACGCGCTTCAATGACTTGGAGAGGGCGGCGGCGCTGTACCGGCAGGCCCTGGAGCTCCAGCCGCAGTGCCTGCCCGCGATGCAGGGGGCTCGCCGCGTGGCCTTGAAGCGGGGCGACTTCGCGGGAGCCCGCGCCGCCCTGGAGGCCGAGGCCCGGGTGTCACGCGATCCGCGTGGCGCCATCGAGGCGCTCATCGGCGCGGCGAAGCTGGCCGTGGGCCGGTTGAATGACGCGGACGGCGCCACGGCGCTGTACCGGCAGGCGCTGGAGAAGGACCCGCTGCACGCGGGCGCTCAGGCGGGCTTGGAGGAACTGCTGGCGCAGCGCGGTGGCTCCGCGGACCTGGCGGCCCTGCAGGAGCGGCGCGCCGAAGCGAAGCTTGCGCAACGGGACGGACTGGCGGCGGCCACGGCGTTCGTCAGCGCGGCGCGGCTGCACCACACCGCGCTGAATGACCGCGCGCGGGCGCTGGCCCTGCTGGAGAAGGCCCTGTCCGCGCAGCCGGGGCACCCGGAGGCGCTGGAGCTGCGTGGCGCGCTCTTGCTGGAGGCGCAGCAGTACCCCGAGGCCGCGGCCATGCTGAGCCAGCGGGTGCAGCTCGGCGGCGACCCGCGCGTCCTGGCGCAGTTCCACATGACGCTGGGGAACCTGTACGCGTCGCACCTCAATGACCCGAGCCGGGCCGCGGCGCACTACCAGACGGTGCTGGCCACCCTGCCCCGTCACCTGGAGGCGCTGGAGCGCCTGGCCGGGCTCCACACGCAGGCGCGCAACTGGGCGGGCGCGGTGGACTGCCTGCACAAGCTGCTCCAGCAGGAGCTGCCGCCCGAGCCGCGGGCCCGCTTCACGCTGGAGCTGGCGCGCACGTATGACGAAGGGCTGGGCGACGCGGGCGCGGCCACCCCGCTCTACCGCCGCGCGCTGGAGCTGTCCCCTGGCAACCCCGCCCTGGTGGACCGCTTGGTGGTCCTCTACGAGCGCGCTCGGAACCTGCCGGAGCTGGCACAGCTGCTGGAGGCCCAGGCCGCGGGCCAGCTGGCCGTGGAGCCCCAGCGCGCCGCGACGCTGCGGATGCGGGCCGCGGACCTGTACGCGGGGCCGCTGTCCGAGCCTGCCCGCGCCACCGCGCTGTACCGGCAGGTGGTGGATGGTGATGGCACGAACCTCCAGGCCCGCGCGGTGCTCGCGGAGCTGTACGCGCGGGACTCGTCATCGGTGCCGATGGCCATCGAGGAGCACCGGCAGATTCTCCGGCAGGACCCGACGCGGGTGGACAGCCTGCACGCGCTGTTCAAGCTCTGGGAGGGCCTGAAGCAGCTCGACAAGGCGTTCTGCGCGGCGGCGGCGCTGCACTTCCTGCGCTCCGCCAACGAGGTGGAGCTGGCCTTCTACATGGAGGCCCGCACGCGGCTGGCGCAGGAGGCGCGCGAGGCGCTGACGCAGACGGATGTGGACTCGGTGCTGATGCACCCGGGGGCCCGGGGCCCGCTGCTCGAGGTGCTGCGCGCGATGGGCGAACACCTGGAGAAGGTGTACCCGCCCAACTTCGAAATCGTGGGCGTCAACCCGAAGGCGGACCGGCTCAAGCCGGACTCGGCCGTGTACAAGGCCATCCGCGCCGTGGCGCAGGTGTTCGGCGTGGAGACCTTCGAGGCCTACCAGGCGCGGCGCGGGCTGACGGTGCTGGAGACCACGGAGCCCATGTCGGTGTGCATTGGCCAGGACGTGGTGCGGCGCTTCAACGCGCGCGAGCAGAAGTTCCTCCTGGGCCGCGCGGCGCTGGGGCTGCTCAACAAGACCGCGGTGCTGGAGAAGCTGTCCCAGGGCGAAACGGCGGACCTCTTCGGCAGCGCCGTCCGCCTGCACGCGCCGCAGTTCAGCGCGCTGGGCCGGCGCAACGACGAGTCGGTGAAGCAGCTCAAGCGGGCCTTCCCGCGCAAGGCGCTCAAGGCGCTGGAGATTCCGGCGATGTCGCTGGGCGACGCGCAGAAGGTGGACCTGGCGCCCTGGCTGGAGGCCCTCGACTACTCGGCGGACCGCGCGGGCCTGCTGATGTGCGGCGATGTGGCGGTGGGCCTGGGCATGGTGCTGCGCGAGGACCCGAACTTCGCGGGTGCCCGGCTGGATACGCCCGAGCCCATGATCCAGGCCGTGCGCGAAGGTGAGCGCCTGCGCACGATTCTGGCGTGGACCTTCACGGACGACTTCTTCCGGCTGCGCCAGCGGCTGGGACTGGGGCTGTAGGCGCTTTCGGAACGCGGCGGGAGCCCTACTCCCGCCGCACCACCGCGCCTTCCGGCAGGCCCGTGAGGATGCGCGTCAGGGCGTCATCCACGGGCCCGCGCTGGGCGGACTCCACCGTCACCTTCACCCGGTAGTCCTTGTCCGAGTCGAACTCCGGGTAGGAGCCGATGGCGACGTGCGGCATGTCGAGCGCCACCCGATCCAACACGGCGGCGATGTCGCTTTCCCCCAGCCGGAGGTAGAGGCAGCTCACGGCCACGGGCGACCCGCTCAGCCGCGCGAGCACCGTCTCCAACTGCATCCGGAACAACTGCGGCACACCGGGCAGCAGGAAGACGTCATCCACCGTGAGCACGGGGAACCCCAGGTCGGCCTGGGGAAGCAGCACGGCGCCCTCCGGGGCATCGGCGAGCCGCAGTCCTTCCGCCGTCACCGGCCGCTCCTCGGTGGCACGGGACATGATGAGGTCCAGCATCTCCTGCAGCCGGACCACGTTCCGTCCCATGGCCAGGGCCACCGCGCGCACGGTGACGTCGTCATGGGTGGGGCCGATGCCGCCGCTGGTGAAGACGTACCGCGCCTTGCGCCGGGCCCGGGCCACTGCGTCCACGATGGCGTCCACGTCGTCGAGGACCGTCTCCACCGAGTGCAGCGGGATGCCCACCTCGCGGAGGCGTTTGATGAGGTGCGGCCCGTTCAGGTCATGGACCTTCGCCGTCAAGACCTCGTTGCCGATGATGACTGCCGCTGCGCCGGTCCGCTCCATAAGGGGCGTCATTCTAGTCGAATCCGAGCGGGGATGGTGATGCGTCCAGGCCCCGTCAAATTCGCCTTGGAGGTGCTGAGCGACGGCTTGGCGCCCCCGTATCAGAGAAGGAGTCGCCTTGGCTAACGTGCCGAGCAGGCCAGACTCCAGAGAGGACCCTCCATGCGCGTACTCATCTCCACCTACGGCACCCGAGGTGACGTTCAGCCCTTCGTCGCACTCGGCAAGGCCTTGATGGTGAAGGGCCATGACGTGGCGCTCTGCACGCCCACCGGATTCCGCGGCATGGTGGAGCGCCACGGCGTTCCGTACGCGCACATGGACAATGCGGTGCTGGAGCTGACGGAGGCGGTCCTTCGCGCCCCTACGCGCGCCGAGCAGCGGCGGCTCTTCAAGGGGTTCAGTGCCGTCATCCGGGCGGGCCTGGAGGACGAGTGGCGAGCGGCGCAGGCGCTCAAGCCGGACGTGCTCGTGTACCACTCCAAGGCGCTCGGCAGTCACCACATCGCGGAGAAGCTCGGGGCAGCCGAGCTGCTGGCGATGCCGCTGCCGCTGACTCCGACGCGCGAATTTCCAGTGCCGATGATCCCGAGCTTTCGGCTCGGCGGCTGGCTCAACGCGCTGAGCTACCGGCTCATCACGTTGGCCAACGCGGTCTGGGCCGGCGCGACCAACGACTTCCGGGTGAAGACACTGGGCATCGCGCCGCTCTCACGCTTCGCCGACCCGATGAAGAAGGCCGATGGCTCCGAGGTGCCGGCGCTGTACGCCTACAGCGAGCAGTTGCTGCCCCGTCCCGCGGACTGGCCCTCCCAGGTGCAGGTGACGGGCTGCTGGTTCCTCGACGAGACGGTCGGCTGGACACCGCCCGCGGCGCTACACGCGTTCCTCGAGGCGGGGCCGCCTCCCGTGTACGTCGGCTTCGGCAGCATGGGCGCGGCGCACGCTGAAGCGCGTGGCGCCACCGTCCTGCAGGCCCTGTCATTGACGGGCGAGCGCGCGGTGCTGGCCACGGGCTGGGGAGGCTTGAAGACGGGCGCGCTGCCGCCGAACGTCTTCAGATTGGAGGCCGCGCCGCATGATTGGCTGTTCCCTCGCATGAGCGCGGTGGTGCATCACGGAGGAGCCGGCTCCACCATGGCGGGCTTGCGCGCGGGCAAGCCCACTGTCATCAGCCCCTTCCTTGGCGACCAACCCTTCTGGGGGCACATGGTTCAACGCGCGGGCGTCGGGCCACGGCCAGTGCCACAAAAGTCGCTCACAGCCGAACGTCTGGCGGACGCCATCCGCACGGCACTCTCCCCAACGGTGCGGACCCATGCGGCAGCGCTGGGCGAACGCATCCGGGCAGAGGACGGAACCGCGCGCGCCGTGCAGCTCATCGAGCAGGAGCACGCCATGTGGAACCGCCGCCATGCGGTGAATTGATGCATGACCTTCACGCCGCATCCGCGCGCCCGTCGGGCATTGGAAGCAGGCGCCTCCCGGTGGCCTCGGAAGCGCTCAACCCGTACCGTGCTTGAACTCGACTTCACTGTCAGTTAGCTTTCAAATCAAGCAATTCCGGGAGAGTGAAGTGCGCATCCGTGACGCACAGGTCGAAGCACTGCGCGGCGTCAGGGAGACGCACTTCGTCGAAGAGCTGGTGGTGCACCTGCACACCCACTTTCCGGATGAGGTCAAGGACCTCTCCGGGGACTCGCTGCGACAGGAGCTCCGGGAGGGGCTGACCCGCGCACGCGGTTACGGACTCGCCAGCGGCGAGCTGCAGACGCGTTTCGTCGGGCTCGCGGCCCTCTTTGGCTGGGCATTCGACCAGGACGAGCCTTGGGTGGCGAAGGCCCTCTCCGACACGACCTTTGAACCCGGTGAGCGGATGAACAGGGTCGAGACCCGCTTCCAGCGGCGGTTGGAGACGTCCGCGCGCAACGCAAAGGCACGCATGGCATTCGGCATCGAAGTGTGACGCGGCGGAGGCCCCCATGGCGCATGACATCGTCTTCAAGCCCTCGGCCGTCTTCGACCCGGAGCGGGCGTACTTCAGCAAGTGTGGCCCGCGAGAGCCCCCTCCCAGCCCCCAGGATTCGAGCGAGGCGAAACTCACCCAACTGAAGGCCGCGAAGGCCGCCGCCGCGTCCATCTCCTCCGGGGGCGACGTCATCTTGCCCTGCATGAAAGCGGCGCTGCAGGCCCTCGAGGCCACGGTCGTCGACACGGAGGGAAAACCGCTCGACGGCATCCTCATCGAGCTGCGCAAGAGCCCCACCGAAGCCCTGTCCGCCAGGACCGATGCGGCGGGGACGCTGCGCTTCCAGGGCCTCGCGCCGGGGACGTATCAGCTCGGGCTCCTCGAATTGGACCAGGACCGCTGGGAGATTCTCGGCAGTGAGCCCCTGTCGGCGGAGCGGGCCGCCTGCCGCGGCGAAGCAGCCTGGACGGCGCCGCGCCCCGTGGCGCAAACGGGCCCCACCTCCTACGTCATCCAGCAAGGCGAGTGCCTTTCGACGCTCGCCCACCTCCATGGGCTCCACGCGGACACGGTCTGGGACCTGCCGGACAACCGCGACCTCAAGAGCCGACGGAAGAACAAGAACATCCTCCTGCCGGGGGACACCGTCATCCTTCCTCCGCGACAGCTCGCGCTGCGGGACGTGGAGCCCTCGAACGCCTATCGCATCCGCCGCAAGGATGCGTCCGAGCAACTGCGCATCCGCTTCCTGGACCGGAAGGACCGGCCCCGAGGCGGAGAGTCCTATCTGATAGCCATTGACGGCCCGAATGGCACCGAGGAGCGCACGGGGAAGACAGATGCAGATGGCTTCGTGCGTGAGTCCGTGTCAGCGACCACCACCGAGGTCAGGGTCACCCTGGGCCAGGATCTCGAACGCGAGACGTTCATCTTCCGCGCGGCGCATCTCGACCCGCTCGACACACTCTCTGGAGTGCAGGGACGCCTGACCAACCTGGGCTATCCCTGCGACAAGGATGAGGGGAAGTTGGGCGCCTTGACCCGCCGCGCGCTGCAGGACTTTCAGCGTGATGAGGGGCTCCCGGTGACCGGTGAGCCGGACGCAAGCACCCGCGCGGCCATCGAAGAAAAACACCTCGCCTAGCAACGGCGCGGCAAGCATGGGCCGTGCACGCATGGCCCGAGGGAACAAGCGTGCCCATCACCATCACCCATCTCGATATCAACAGCTCCTCCGTGGACGGAGGCGTTGAGATCACCCTCACGGGAACGCAAATCCAGGCGGGGGCCCGGGTCAGCTTTGGGGACACCAACGCCACGGACATCCAGGTCACGCCGCCCACCCAGATAAGGGTGCGAACGCCCAAGCGGGAGCGGGCAGGTCAGGTCACTGTCACGGCGACGAACCCCGACGGAACGTCGGCCCCGTGGGCCACCCCCTTCGAGTACTACGCGGTCGTGAGCAAGTGCAGTCCCGACGCGGGTTCAATCGCGGGCGCCACCCAGGTGACCGTCACCGGCCGGGGCTTCGTCGCCGGCATGGTCGTCGACTTCCACGGCGCCGCCGCGGCCGCCGTCAACATCGTCTCCGCCACCGAGCTGACTTGTCAGACCCCTCCCTGCGCCGCGGGTGCGGTGCACGTCGACGTCTGGACCACCGCGGCGCGCACCGCGGGGGGGCGCTGCGGCAACGGCTTTCATTTCAGTGGCCCGGCGACCACGGGGGTCAGTCCGCGCGAAGTGCCGCTGGCAGGTGGGACGGACATCACCATCCAGGGGCAGTACTTCGGCGCGGGTGCGACCGTCACCATCGGAGGAACACCCGCGACCCATGTCGTCGTTCAGTCCGACACGCGAATCACCGCGCGCACGCCCGCGCATGCAGCCGGGGCCGCGGACGTGGATGTCACCGTGGGGGCCGCCCCCGTCGGCACGCTGGCGGGTGGACTGACGTACGTTGGCGCGGAGGTGACCGCCATCACGCCCGCGCTGGGACCCGCGGCCGGTGGCACGGCCGTGACGATACAAGGCCAGCGCTTCGCCAACGGCGCCGTCGTTACAATCGCCGGAATCAACGCCGTGCCCACGACCTGGGGCAACGCGAACACCCTCACCGCGACGGCCCCCGCCCTCCCAGCGGGCGAGCATGATGTCGTCGTCCAGAACCCGGGCGAAGCCGCGGTGACCTTGCCCCGGCGCTTCAAGTCCATTGGCGCCCCGGTGGCGGCTGGTGTCCAGCCCCCGCGAGGCGTGACGGCCGGCGGGACCGCCGTCACGCTCACAGGCAACCACTTCGCCGCGGAGGTGAACGTCCGCATCGGAGGGGTCGCGGCCACGAATGTCGTCAGGGTCTCCGCGAACACCCTCACGGCCACCGCGCCCGCGCACGCGGCGGGGACGGTGGATGTCGAAGTCCAGAATGCTGGCGGCGCATGGGTCACGCTCGCCAACGCCTTCACCTACTCGGACGTCAGCGCCGTGGAGCCGAACCGGGGCGCTGTCGCGGGAGGAACGGCCATTGTCATCCGAGGGAGCGGCTTCGACCCGGCAGCGACCGTCACCCTGGGAGGGGTCCCCGCGACGGGGGTGGTCTGGCGCTCGGCAGACGAGCTCGCCGCCACCACCCCCGCGCACGTCGAGGGGACGGTGGACCTCGCGGTGCACAACGCCGTGGGGGCGCTCACCCTCGCGAACGGCTTCTCCTATTCGCCCGTCACCGCCATCGAGCCCGCCGCCGGCCCGCTCGCGGGAGGGACCGTGGTGGTCCTCCGCGGGGGCCCGTTCGCCGATGGGACGACGGTGGAGTTTGGAGGGCTCGCCGCCGCGGCGCTCGTTCGTCGCTCAGCGCAGGAGCTCGCGGCCACCACCCCGGTGGGAGCCGGTATCGGGCCAGTCGACATCGCCGTGCGCCACAACGCGGTGGTGAACCGGGTCGCCGGTGGCTTCGTCTATCAGGGGCTCGCGGTCATCCACGCCGTCGAGCCCAGCGAGGGCCCGCTCGATGGCGGCACCACCATCACCCTCACGGGCGACCACTTCCAGGCAGGCGCGGCCGTGACGGTCGACGGGCAGCCCGCGACGCACGTCCAGGTGGTGTCGCCAACCACCATCACCGCGAGGACCCCTTTCGGCCCACCTCCACGCATGGGAGGGCTGCGGGTCGCCTCGAATGTCGGTGTCACGAACCCAGGCGCCGTGGCGGTCATCGGTGCCGGGCTCTACACCTACCGGGACGCGGCGCGGCTCGTCTCGGTGACCCCGGCGCGAGGCCCTGTCGGTGGCCGGTGGGTCACGCTCACAGGGCAGAACTTCACCGCGGGCGCGCGAGTCTTCCTGGACAACACCGAGCTCACCGGGGTGACGTTCGTCGATGCCCAACACCTGGAAGTCCGGCTTCCGGGACACGAACCGGGTGCGGTCAACCTCTCCGTACGGAACCCCGACGAGCCTCGTCCCGCGAGATTGAACAACGCCTTCACCTACATGACCACGCCCGTCGAGTCGGGTGACAACGAGGTGGTGTTCATCCTGGATGGGGAAGCGTACTTCCATGAGCTCCGGTTGCTGCTGGAGCAGGTCCGGCAGGCGCCGCGGAACCCGAACACGTATGTCCGCCTGGCCTTCTGGATGATTGAGCCCTCGGTGACGGTGGGTGACGCGACCTGCTTCGAGCAGCCCGCCCATCGATTGCTGACCTACATCGAGAAGATCGTGCGGGCGGGTCACGACGTCGACATCATCGCCTGGCATGCCCCGAGGCATGAGCGGCAGTTCAACGGAATGGCAGACGATGTCGCGAAGGCAAACGAGTCCTTCGCCGAAGCCATCCGGCGCATCGACACCGACGCCCTCGCCACGGGCCTCGGGGTGGGACGCGCGCGAATGTTCCTGGAACGCTACGAGGGGGACCTCGTCGGCGCGGCGAACCATCAGAAAATCGCGATTGTCTCCATCGCGGGGCAGCGCACGGCCCTGGTTGGCGGGCTCAACCTCTCCAACCACTACTTCGCGCCCCACGACCATGGCGGAGCCCAGACCTGGCACGACACCGCCGTGCGACTCCGGGGGCCGGTGACCGATGACGTCGAAGCGGAGTGGATGCGGCGCTGGAGACGGACCAACGACGTGGCCACCCAATGGGTGTGGAACGCCTTTGGGAGCGGCGGCGACATCGTGGCGCGTAACTACGCCTACTGGTCCAGCACGACCGTGAAGCAACAGGCCGTCAGCATCCACGAGAACACCACCCGGCAGGATCGTCACGCCGACAACCGCAGCGTGAGCATCGCGCTCACGCGCTCCGTGGGGTCGACCCGCTACCGCCACATCCGAGACAAGATCCTCGAGCGAATCAACGCCGCGAACGACTACCTCTACTTCGAGAACTACCACTTCGCGGACCCTGACCTGCTCCAGGCCGTCTATCGACGCCATGAGGCGCGAAGACTCGCGGGTCACGAACTGAAGGTCGTCATCGTCGTGCCGATGCAGGGTGGCTCCATGGCGTACATGACCCGCCGTGCCTGGCTGCACATGGTGCTGCGCTTCCTGAAGCCCAATGGGACGCCCTACTGCCGGGTCGTCAGCTATGTCGATGACGCGGGCACGCCCCAGCAAGTCGACCGCACGACGTGTGCCACATGGAACGTCGTGGACAGCTTCGACACCAACAGTCCGACCCCAGGACTGAGGAACCGGTGGCTCGAACAAGACTGCATCGAGTTCAAGCAGACGCTGGCCAGCCCCACCACGACGGTGCCCCTTCACAAGATCACCACGGTGGAGGGGGATCTCCACTTCTACTCCTGCTTCGCCGCGGTTGGCGCGACCAATGTCTATGTGCACTCCAAGGTCGCGGTCTTCGACGACCGCTGGCTGGTCTGTGGCACCGCCAACTGGTCCTTCCGCAGCATGCAGTACGACGGGGAGATCGCCGCCTTCGTCGACTCACCCCACGTCGCGCAAGGTGCGCTAACGAACCTGCTCAACCACTACAACCCGGGATACGTTGTCGCCCCCGACAACATCGAGGCGGCGGCGGACTACAACCTCACGCATCTAATGATGAACAACGCGCACTACAACGGCGCCGCGTATGCCTTGCTGCCGCTCTTCCACCACCTGACGCTGGGACTCGACATGGGGAGAGCCATGCCAGAGGTCGCTAGCGACGGGCCGAACTTTACGTGGACCTGAAGCAGGACAACTGAACACGGGGGGCTGGCGGTGACTCCCGGCAACAACCCGAGGCGCTACCTGGCTCGAACGCTCAATCCTCGCACGGGGCAGCTGACGTGGGTGGAAGGCAGGTCCAGGGAGAGCGCCCTCTTCATCCCATTGCGGTGGAGCCTGGCGAGTCAATACCTGCGGGCTCGCCGTATCCACCGTGTGCGACGGCACTCACTGGACGCGCTTGAGGTACGCGTCCGGTGCGCACGGCCGCAGCCGCCGGAGCGCGACCTCGGCGCCCTGGCGTGTCGGCAGGAAGCTGGCCACCACCCACTTGTCCCGGGTGAGCCGCGCGAAGTCGTTGGTGTTCACCATGAGCAGCGTCGAGCCCTTGCAGTCCGCTTCCAACCGCGCCTCGGCCGCGCGGGCCGCCGGCACCGAGTCCTCCGTACGGAGGATGACGGCCCAGGCTTCGGCAGGCCGCTCCACCACCTTCTTCCGTCCCACGTCCCAGCGCAGCTCGGAGAGGGCCCAGCTGTCCGCCGAATCTCCCACGCCGATGTCGAGTGTGCGTGTGAAGAGAAGCCGGCCGTCCTGGACCTCCACGCTGGAGGAGGTGGGGCCCTGCCCCTCGGTCCCCTCCCAGGCCCGGGTCACGCCCTTCGCGTCCGCGAGGAACAGGGCATGCTGGCGGTGCACATGTTCGTAGCCGGCCGCGTGGGTGATGAGGAGCGCCGTTGGCCCACCCAGGAGGTCCACGGCCCGGAGATGCAGGGTCCAGGAGGTCGACTCATCGCCACCGGTCCAGTTCCATCCAGACGCCGTGGCCTTCACCACATCGCACGTGAGTGCGTCATAGGGCTCGGACAGTGTCGCCGTGCGCTTCGCGTCGCCGCGGCGAACACGCAGCGCACGCTGGCCCCTCTTGCATGGCATCGCCACGGCCTCGATGCGCGGGTCGCTTCCCGCTGAACCCAGCACCTGCTCCTGGGCGCTCTCCGGCGCGGCTCCGGTGAATAGCATGGCGGTGGCGAGGACGAGGACGGCGCCCGAACGTCGGCGCATGGGACTGGGAACCTGGAGCATGGACATGGCCGTCTGGGCCTCCGCGAGAAGCGCTTCACTCTGCACGCACTCCGCGCCTCACAAAAGGGGGCAGGTTTGGAGACTGGGTTGGCCACGGTGAGGGTGAGGTCCGAGAGCAGCCGAACGAACTTCGCCGCTGCCTCTCGGTCCATCGGCTGGCGCAGGTCATCGGAGGGCGCGTGATAGTGCCGGGCGTGCCAGGCCTTCACCGCGCGCTCCTCGGGAGAGCCCGGCGCATGGCCGAACTTGAAGAACAGGGCGGGTACGCCCTTCCGGATGCACGCCCGTCGCATTGTCCATGGCCCGTCTCCCGCCCCTCGAGCGCATCATCCGCGAGCACGCGAACGTGCCCCCACCAGCGCTCCGCTTCTGGAGACGCGGCGGAGGAAGCCATCGCGGGCAGGAGGACGCGCAGCACGAATGGCAACGGGCAGCGGAACATGGGAGCACTCCAAGGCAATGGCCTGCATCGACTACGCCTGACGGGCGTCGCGATTGCCTCGGCCCGGGAGCTTCATCGGCAGGCGCGCTCCGAGACGACGCATGAACGACCAACTCCTCACGGGCGGTCCCGCTCTCCGCCGATGCAATAGGAATCGCGGAGAGAACAGACACGTCAAAACAGAGGGCTGACACGTCATTTCCCAGGCGAGGCCTGCTTCCTAGCCAGGGGGCAGTGAGAAATTCCCTCAGGTTGCGGTGTTGGCACCTCCCCTGCACTTCCGGCGAGCGGGCACGCGGGCCGAAGCCCGGGAGGCCCATATCCCACTCAGTATCCCTGGGTGGGTCTCACAACAGCACAGAGGACCCCTATGTCATCCACCACCCTTCCCCTCAATCTCTGTCAGAAGGCCTTCCTCCTCGCCTGGGAGTCCAACGGCGTGGGCGACACACCAGGCGACGCCAAGAGGCTGGCCAAGACACTGCAAACCAAGCTCACCACCTTCCTGGCCCTGTCGGACGTCAAGAAGGCCATGGAGGGGCAATGGTCGCTCGTCTGGGGCCCGGCGGTGTTCGTGGACCAGGAAAGCCCAACGAGCTACGCGGACAATGTCATGTACGTCGCGGCGAGCCCCGACCAGTCCGTCTACGTCGTCGCCATCGCGGGAACCAACGCGTCTTCCGACTATGACAAGAATCAAGAGGACAACAGCGTCAACACCACCCAGCTCTGGACGGCTGCGTTCCCGAACCTGCCGTCCTACGGAGTCCCTTCGGGAATCAATCCCTGGCCCGTTCTCTCGACGGGGACCGCGCTGGGCGTCAACAATCTGCTGGGCATGACCGACACGCTGACGACCCAGCAAACCTTGGTGGAATTTCTACGCTCGGTGAGCGCGACGGGCTCAAAGACGCTCATCTTCAGTGGCCACAGTCTGGGCGGCGCGCTGGCGCCGACGCTCGCGCTGGCCCTGTTCAATCCATCAGGCGGGCCATTCAGCACCGGGGACTGGGACCACGTCTACGTGCTCCCGGCCGCAGGTCCCACCCCTGGCAATCAGGGGCTCTCCCAGTTCTTCGAGCGGGTGTTCCCGCCGGTCAGCCTGAACCTGCCCCAGCCCCAATACGCCTGGAACCAGAACATCTGGAACAGCCTCGACGCGGTGCCACACGCGTGGGTCGTCGACAGCCTCAAGGAGATTCCCACCCTCTATCCCGCGAACTGGGATGGTGGAAAGGTCCCCGCGGACATCACGAAACTGGTCAACCTCGCCGTCCTGGCCTCGGAAGCTGGCGGCGCCCTTCCCGGCCCCTACACGCAACTCCCCAACATCAAGGTGCCGGGCACCTTCCACGGCTCCAATCCCATCACGACCGAAGCCCAGTTCTGGGCCGAAGTCGGGTACCAGCACCTGGATGCCTATCAAATCCTCTTCGGTGTCCAATCGCTGGTTTCCGAAGGCTCCCGGTCCGCGCTCCAGAAGATGTTCAAGCGGTGGCTGGGCTCCCTCTCCCGAACGGCCCCCCAGAGCGTGAGTCGCGCCGCGGCTGCACGCTGACGGGCCCCACAGCGAACCTGCGCCGGGGAACAGTCGCCCCATCGGCACGACCCGGGCACGAAGAGTATTGAAATCAAAGACCAAACCCTCTTCGTGCGCGAGAGCTTCTATGGCGACTCCGAACTTCAGTCGGCCCTTGAGGCGTTTCTCTAGCGCCCCCGAGAGGCAGGCCCGGCTCGGCTCAGGCCGGTGCGCCGGGATCAACCCGCGCCGGGGCGTTCACGTCGATACCGTCCCGGCGCAGTTCGTCCGAGGTGGCCGCCACCGCCAGCGTGCCGGGCGGGTTGTCGTACCAGCCAGGGTCCGCGTAGCTCTCCAACCGTTCGCGGACCTTGAGCACGGTGAACATGCCTCCCGCCGTGATGTAATCGTGCTTGCCCTGGGCCCCCAGCATGGGAATGGAGTTGGGCGGAACGGGCATCCCCATCTCGCCCATCTCCGCCATCCCCGTCTGGCCCATCGTCATGTAGCCCGGCAGCAATGTGCGGACCCTCGCGTCCAGGCCCCCCGGCTTCACGCCAATCAGATTGGGGAAGTCATGGCCCATCTGATTCATCATGTGGTGCGTCATGTGACAATGCATGGCCCAGTCCCCGGGCACGTCCGCCACGAACTCGATGGCGCGTGTGCTGCCCACGGGGACGAGCACCGTTCCCTCCGGCTGCTGCGCGGACTCGGGGACGCGCCCGCCATCCGTCTCGGTGATACGGAAGTGGAAGCCGTGCAGGTGGATGGGGTGATGGTTCTGCGGGCTCAGGTTGCCCAGCCGGATGCGCACCCGCTCGCCCTGGCGCGCCACGAGCGGCTCCGTGCCCGGGAACGCCTTCGCGTTCATGGTGAGCACGTTGAAGTCCGTCATCTCATTGGGATTGGGCCGCTCCGTTCCGACATCGATGCGCCACTCATGCAGGAGGATGACGAAGTCCCTGTCGACGCGGGGCCCCACGGGTCGGCGCGGGTGGATGATGAACATTCCTGTCATCCCGAGGCCAATCTGCGTCATCTCGTCATGGTGCGAGTGGTACATGTTCGTACTCGCCTGGCGCAGGGTGAACTCGTACCGGAACGTCTCACCCGGAGCGATGGACTTCTGGCTGAGGCCGCCCACACCATCCATACCGCTGGGAAGCAGGAGTCCGTGCCAGTGAACGGTGGTGGCCGCGGGTAGCCGGTTCGTGACGTAGATGCGCACCCGGTCACCCTCCACCGCTTCGATGGTGGGCCCGTGGACTCGGCCGTTGTAGCCCCAGCAGCGGGCTTTCAGCCCCGGGGCAAACTCATGCTCCACCTCCTCGGCCACCAGGTGGAAGACCTTCACGTTGCCCACGACCTTCCATGGCAACTTGGAGCCATTGGGCACCACCACGGGCCGGTAGTCCCGGCCGGGCACTCCGGGGCGCAGCCAGTCCTGCCGCGCAGACCGCTGGCGGCTGTCAGGCGCGGAGCCCTCACGAGCCCCGCGTGCGCCTGGGACGGATGACTGGGCGCGCGCCGCGGAGCCACTCAGGAGCAGCGCGCCTCCGGTGAGCGTGGCTCCCGCCGTGGCCAGCATGCTCCGCCGCGTCAGCGTTCCCTCGGCTGCAATCGCCGGAGCGTTACCAGAATCCCCCCTGCGCTCCAGAGGTCCAGTGGCGTCGTCATCGCGGCTCGGTGCGCCCTCGGCGTCAGTCGTGCGGGTGCTCATGGGGGCTCTCCGTGCCATGGGGGACGTCCTGTTCGTGCCCGGTGGGTGTCCCGGGTTGTGCTGGCTGCGCGGGCGGGCTGGGCGGCCCAGGGGGTACGTGTTGGGAAGGCCGCGAGGGGGATGGCGAGGGTGCCACGCGGCCCTCCCGCAGCCGGCCACCCACGAGTTGCTCGAGGTCTGCCCGCGCCATCCAGTAGTCGCGGACGGCCTCGATGTAGCCCTGATACGCCTCCACCTGCTCGCGCTTGGCGGAGAGCAGTTGAAAGAGGCCAATCTGCATGGCGTTGTATTGGAGCTGCGACTGCTCGACGACCTTCTCACGAAGGGGCAACACCACTCGCCGGTAGCGGTCGGCCACCTGGCGAAGCGCCAGCAGCCGGGCGCGGGCGGCGCGCACTTCCGAGCGGGTGTTGACGGACAGCTCCATCAGCCGGCGCTCCCCCTGGCGGTGCTGCGCTTCCAGCCGGGCGATGAGCGCCTGGCGCTGGTCGAAGATGGGCAACTCCAGAGACAGGGTCGGACCAAAGAGCCTGGGGCCGTCCGCGTCCCGGTGCTCGTGAACGCCCACTTCCACGCGCCCGAAGAAGCGAGTACTCCGCGCGATCTCCAGCGCATTCCAGAGCAGCATGACCTGCTTTCGGGCGGCGTCGATGTCCAGCCGTTGACGGATGGCGAGCGACTCCAGGTGCGCCAGTGAGACCTCCTGGTCAGGCAGCGGCGGGAGCTTCTCGGAGAGAGTCCATTGCGTACGGGGCCCCCACAACCCCATGAGGCGGTTGAGGCTCTCCCGCGCCTCGATCAAGGCGAGCTCACCCTCCGCCAGTTCGAGCCGGGCTCCCTCGGCGGCGGCCTGTTCACTCGCAAGCTCCAGCTCGGTGATGTTGCCCGCGGTGCGCAGCCGGGCGGAGAGGTCCGCCGCCGCCACGGCCGCCTGGAGCGCCATGCGGCGCAGCTCCATGAGCTGTTGGAGCGCCTGCACTTCGCTGAAGGCCTTGCGCACCTTGGCCGCGGTGGCCAGCGCCTCGTGCGCCACCCGTAGCGTGTCCGCCATGAACTGCTCCTGGGCGACGCGCTTGCGCAGCGGCAGCGTGAAGAGATCCACGAAGTCCTGCACCAACGAGACCTCGTGCTCTGACACACCACGCCCGGAGATGGGAAAGCCGATGCTCCCGTCCAAAGTCGGGTTGGAGAGGAGACCGGCCTGAACCATGTCGGCCTGCGAGACGCCCAGGTCCTCGTAGGTGGCCTGGAGCGCCGGATTGTTGAGCAGGGCCACCTCCACCGAATGGTCCGAGGTGAGGTCCTCCTTCAGGAGCGCGTCGAGATGGCGCGCGACCTCGGCATCCTCCGGCGTCCCCTGGTTCCAACGTGTCTTGTGGCCCAGCCGCTCCTCGACGAGCGCCGCAACCTCCGCATGGCCTCGCTCCTTCTGGATGGACGCGCACCCTCCTGCTAGCAGTGCCGCACCCACGAGCAAGGACAGCCTCACGGATGCCCTCCGTGACCGGGGGCGTGGTCATGGCCGGCAGGTGCAGCGCCGGGTGCCCCTGCGTCCCCCTCCTCCGCACCTCCGGGCGTCTCCGGGATCAACTCCATGCCACACTTCGGGCACCTTCCAGGCTGGCTGGACTGCACCTCAGGGTGCATGGGGCACGTGTAGCCGACAGCGCCTCCATCCGAGGATGCACCGTGATGGGAGTGCCCCATCTCTCCTTGCGACATGTCAGGCGCAGGCACTTCCGGGGTGGAGGCCGCGAACGCGGTCAACTGGGGCGCAGGCGGGGCCTCGGGCGCATCTGGATTCGATGGGTCCATCGAGGCGGGCAGCCTCTTCGGCTCGGAGACACAGGCAACGAAGGAAACGATGCTCGCCAGCAGCCATCGGTTTCGGCACATGGGGCCCTCAATGGGGGTGCCGTACCACCTGCATCCGCATGGCGAAAGCCACCGGTGGCGCACTGACTCTCCGAGACACTGAAACTGTCAGGAAGACGCAGTTTGGGCCGAGAACACAGAGCACGATGCTCAAAAACGGAGGTTGCCTCGTCTGGATGCGGATTCCTGCACAACCCGCTCAGCCGTCCCTCCCCTGGCGAGCAGGCGCGACTGTAAGTCCCCGCGACGGTCTGCGTCTCCCTCTTCGAGCCGGCGATGAACGCCGCTCGATGATGGAGCCACCCGATGAACCCGAATGATGAGACCCTCCTGAAGGTCGACGGAATGACCTGCCGGTCCTGCGTCAGCCACGTCAACACCGCGCTGCGGAAAGTCGAAGGCGTGCAGGACGTCAACGTGCGGTTCGAGCACGGCCAGGTCCTCGTGAAACACGACGCCGCGACCGCGAACGTCAACATCCTCATCGAGGCGCTCCGCGACGCCGGGTACGAGTCCGCCCCCACCGCATGAGCTGCCTCCGTGTGCGGACGGGCCCCCTTGCCCGTCCGCACCGCCAGCCGCGCCCCCCGTCCCTCGTGTGAGCCGCCGTCGCGGCAATGACAGCCAACATGCGCGTGAAGCCCAGAAGGACTCGGGCTCCGCGCGGCCTGGCTGCGCCCATCGATTGGAGCAGCCGGGCATGTCGCGTTGAAGCCGCGGTCAGGTCATGCCTTCGCGCTCCCGCAGCCCCCGGGCTTCTTCTCGGCGCCCGGCGTCGCGCACGTGCAGTCCAGACAGCCGTGCGAGGCGCACGTACCGCACGAAACCTCCAACTGTTTCTTGAGCGCCTTGCGAGCACGGTGCAGTCGCACCGCCGCGTTGTTGGACGTGATGCCCGCCTCCAGGGCGAAATCCGGGACGCTGACGCCCTCCACCTCCACGCGCCGCAGCGCCTCGGCATACTCGGGCTTGAGGGTGCCGGCCAGCCGGCCCACGCACTGGCAAACAGCCTGCGCCAGTTCCGCTTCCGGGGCATGGCCCTCCTCGAGCTCACTGGCCAGCGAAGCCAGCGCGCGCTCCGTCGTGCCACGACGCCGGTAATGGTCGATGACCGCGTTGCGCAGCACGCTGTAGAACCATGCCGTCAGCGATTCATCTTCGCGGAGCGTCTCCGCCTTGCCCATGCCACGGACGAACGCATCCTGGAGGATGTCCTCCGCCACCGCGCGGCTCCCAACCCGACGCTCGAGGAAGCGCAAGAACTCCCGGTGGTTCTCCACCAGGCTGGAAATGACGTCGGCGGACAGGGGCCGCACCACGCCATCGGTCTCCGCACCCGCACCCTGATTCATGTCACTCATGCCGTTCAGGTACAGGGCCGGAGGACCCGGTGCAAGCCGTCCTCTGCCCCTTCGCCATCAACCAAAGCGCTCGTCCGGATTGATGCCGTCCGCGTCCATGCGCACCGGGTCGGCCCTTTCCGCCACCGTCCCCTTCGGGTGCACATACCAGCCGCTCCCATCCTCGGTGTCCGGGTTCTCGCGCACCTTGAGGAGCGTGAACATGCCGCCCATGTCGATGGGGCCGAAGGGCCCCTTGCCGCCCTTCATGGGAATGCTGTTGGCCGGCATTGGCATGCCCATCTCCTCCATGCCGCCCATGCCCTCCTGCCCCATCGTCATGTACCCCGGCACCAGCGCCTGCACCCGCCGGTCGATGGCCCGTGCGTCAGCGCCCAGCGTCACCGGAGCCGCGTGTCCCATCTGGTTCATCACGTGGTGGGTCATGTGGCAGTGCATGGCCCAGTCACCCGGTTCGTCCGCGACGAACTCGATGACCCGGGTGCTCCCCACCGGCACCAGGATCGAAGTTTCCGGGTAGCGGGCGGACTCGGGGACGAAGCCCCCATCCGTCCCCGTCATTTCGAAGGACAGGCCGTGCAGGTGAATGGGGTGGTGGTCCATGGCGGACAGATTCCCCAGGCGGATGCGCACCCGCTCCCCGCGTCCGATGACGAGCGGCTCGGTGGCCGGGAAGGCCTTGGAGTTGAACGTGAGGACATTGAAGTCGCTCATCGCGTTGGGGTCCGGCCGGCGCATGCCTGGAAGCACCTTCCACTCGTGCGTCATCAGCGCGAAGTCGCGGACCACTCTCGGGCCGCGCGGACGCTTCGGATGGACAATGAACATCCCCATCATCCCCAGCGCCATCTGGGTCATCTCATCGTAGTGCGGGTGATACATGTACGTGCCCGGCTGGTTCAGCGTGAACTCGTAGGCGAAGGTCTCTCCGGGGGCGATGGGGCGCTGGTTCAGCCCGGACACGCCATCCATGCCATTGGGAATGATGAGCCCGTGCCAGTGCACGGTGGTCGGCTCGGGCAGCCGGTTGGTGACGTAGATGCGAAGGCGGTCTCCCTCCACCGCCTCGATGGTGGGCCCTGGCGTCGAGCCGTTGTAGCCCCATGCTTCCACCTCCAGCCCAGGGGCGAAGGTGTGCTTCACAGGCATGGCCACCAGATGGCCCACCTTCACGCCCCCCACCTTCCTCCAGGGCAGCGTGGAGCCGTTGGGCGTGGTGACGGCCACCTGCCCGCCCGGAGCGACGATGCTCGGCGTCCTGGCGCGTGCGCTGACGGGAGCGGAAGGCACGGCGTGGGTCTGTCCTTGCGCGAGGGCGTGGCTTGCGACCAGCGTGCCTCCAGCGAGCGCACCGAGCTGAATGAACTGCCTGCGGTCCATGGTGGTGTGTCCTCTCAACGTCGAAGTGCCGTGAATGTGAAGGTCAGTGCGCGTCCGCCGCGGCGGCCGGACCGGCGCTCGCGCTCATCGACGAAACGCGGATGGAGCCCAGCTCCAAGCCTCGGTGACGACCCGCCAGGAGTTGCTCCAGCGCGGAGCGGGCGCGGTGGTGGTCGAGCAACGTCTCCACGTAGGTGCTGGCCGCATCCGTCACGGCGGCCTCGGCACGCAGCACCTCGAAGACGCCCACCTGCATGGCGTTGTACTGAAGCAATGTCTCGTCGAGCACCTGGCGCCGGGCCGGCAGGAGCACGTCACGGACGTGCCGCGCTCGTCGCCCCGTGGACTCCACTCGGCCGCGGGCCTGCCGCAGCGAGGCGCGGATGGCGGTGGCCGTGGCCTCGTAGCGGGCCTTCAGGGACTCGCGAGAAGAAAGGGCCGCCATGCGCACGCCCTGCTTGCGGTCGAACAGCGGCAACCCCACCGTGAGGTGCGCCCCCATCTCCCACCGGTCCTCGTCCTTCTCGCCGTGGAAGCCGCCGGACAGGTGGGGCAGAAACCCCTCCGTCCGCGCGAGCCCGTGGCGCCGGTCGGCGGCCTCCATGCGGCCGCGCAGCTCGGCCAGGTCGAGGCTCGCCTCGATGGCGCGCGCCTCCAGCCCCTCCCCCAGCTCCAGGTCGTTGACGGGGTCGGCCAGCGGCGAATCCACCGTCCACTGCGTGCGGGGCCCAAAGAGGCCCAGCAACACGTTGAGGGCCTCGCGCGAGTCCAGCAGGGCGCTCTCGGCTTCTGCCACGGCCAGGCGCGCGGACTCCACGGCGGAGCGCTCGGTGGCCACCTCCAGGGCGCGGACGTTGCCCGCCTTCTCCAGCTCCACCGCCGTGCCGTAGCCCGCCTGTGCGACCTGCAGCGCCCGGTTGCGCAGCTCCAGTTGCTGGTGCCGGGCCTGGACCTCGTAGAAGCCCAGGCGCGTGCGGTAGGCCAGGTGCAGCACCTCGCCCGCCGTGAGTGCGCGCTCGGCCGCGCGCTCGGCCAGGGCCACCCCGCGGCGCTGCGGCAGGAGGATGAGCTCGGACAGGTCGTACTCGAGCCCGATGTCCCCTTGTAGAGGCTGCCCGCCACGGGTGGGCTTTCGCATCTCCAGCTCCACCTCTGGATTGGGAGGAAGGCTCATCTGCACCAGGTTGCCAGTGGCGACACCCAGCGCGTGCATCGCGGCGCGCAGGTCGCGGTTGTTCAGCAGGGCGATGCGGACGGCCGTGTCGGCGGTGAGCGGCTGGGCCAGCAGCGCCTGCACGGCCGCATCCGCGTCCTCTCCCCGGAGGGCCTCGCTGGTGAGCCCGGCCATCGGGTCCCCAGGCATCCAACGAGCGCCGAGCGTCGTGTGCACGTCACGCGCATCATTCGCCAGGGGAACGGTGACGCATCCCCCCAACGTGAGCATGGACGCAACGAGGGTGCCTGCGGCGGGCCGCTTCCAACGTGACGATGACCAGGTCTTCATGGTGCCTCTCTCCGTCGCGGGCGGCTAGTGCTGGTGATGGTCGTGGCTGGGGGTGGGAACGCCGGCATCCGGGGTGCTATCGGAGTGCCCCCCGTGTCCCTCGTGAGCGTTCCCCTGCTTCGCGTCATGGCCCGAGTGCCCACCGTGGCCCGAGTGCCCAGAGGAATGCCCTGTCGCGTTGCCTTGCCGAGCGGTGCCTCCATGACCGCCTGGGTGTCCTGGATGGCCCGCGTGGTCGCTCCCCTTCACTCCGTCGTCGGAGGCAATCCCCGACGGCGCGCGCAGCGGATCGGCATCCGTCAGCACCGCGACCAGATTCGGACGGGGGGCCTCCGGCGCACGCAGGGAAGTGGGCGACGTGGAGTCCTCGTCGAGCGCGCTCCAGGGAGCGGCGGCGCAGGCCGTGATGGGAGACAACAAGGAGAGGACGAGGAGCTTCTTCATGATGGGATTCCTTTCGGAGCAGGTGACCGGCTTCGGCCCCTTGGACGTGGCAGGGGCCGGCGACTTACAGGCCCGGGGTTCAGACCTCTGCGATGAGGCGGCCGCGCAGCATGCTCATGCCGCAGGTGAAGTCGTACGCGCCGGGCGTGAGCGCGGGCAGGTCGATGGTCACCACGCGCCCGGTGGGCAGCGTGCGCGAGACGCCGAGGTCGCCGAGCACGATCTGCTCCGAGCACGCGGAGCGGTCCGTGCGCAGGACGTTGAGCTTCACCGGCACGCCCGCGCGGACCACGATGCGGTCGGGGCGGTAGCCGCCGTCCACCATCAGGTCCACTTCCTGCGCGCCGCCCACCTCGCTCCGGGCCCGGGTGCGCTGGCGCGGGCCGAAGAAGAACAGGACGGTGGCCGCCGCGGCCAGCACGCTGCCAGAGACGACTCCCACTTCGATAGAATCCAACATGACGCGCTCTCCCTGGACGCAGGTTCCACGCAGCGGGCCAGGGAGCAGGTCGCGCCCTCATGTCCACCGCGTTCACCCTGTTGACGCGCCAGGAGCCGGGCTCTTACAGGTGCCGTGAATGCACGAACGCCACGGTCCCGAATGGAGGACCGTGGCGCCGTGGGGACTTCGTAAGGAAGGTCTGGCTCAGGCCGCCTGGGGCGCTGGCAAGCGCAGGCGCCGCAGACGCAGGCTGTTGAGCAGCACCGACACACTCGACAGGGACATGGCCACGCTCGCCAGCATCGGTGACAACAGCCAGCCTGTCAGGCCGTAGAGCAGCCCCGCCGCGACCGGGATGCCAAGCACGTTGTAGAGGAAGGCCCAGAACAGGTTCTGCCGGATGACCCGCATCGTGGTGCGAGCCAGCCCGAGCGCCGCCGGCAGTCCTCGCAGGTCGGAGCGAAGCAGCGCGACGCCCGCGGCGTCCCGGGCCACGTCCGTCCCTGTCCCCATGGCGACACCGAGGTCCGCCTCCGCCAGGGCTGGCGCGTCGTTGATGCCATCCCCCACCATGGCCACGCGCCGTCCCTCCGCCTGGAGCGTACGCACCACGTGCGCCTTGCCAGACGGCAGCACACCGGCGAAGACCCGGTCGATGCCGAGCGCGCGCGCCACCCGTCCGGCCGGTCCCTCATGGTCGCCCGTGAGCATCACCACGTGCAGCCCCATGCTCCGCAGGGATTGGACCACCGTGGCGGCCTCCTCCCGCTCTGGATCCGCGATGCCGATGGCGCCGACCCAGCGCCCGTCCACCGCGATGAGCACGGGCGTCTGCCCGTCCGCGGTGAGCACACGCTCGGCGTCCTCGCTCCCGGACACACCCCGTCCGTCCAGCATCCGACGGCTGCCCACGAGCACCCTGCGCCCGTCAACCTGGGCCTCCACGCCATGTCCCGGAGTGGCGGTGAACGACTCCGGCGCGCCGACCTTCAGGCCCCGGTTGGAGGCCTCGGACACGACGGCACGGGCCAGCGGATGCTCGCTCGCCGATTCGGCGGCGGCGGCGAGGGCCAGCACTTCGTCCTCCGTCATGCCGCTCGCGGTGAGGACGCGGACCACCGCCGGGCGCCCCTGGGTCAGCGTGCCCGTCTTGTCGAGCACCACGGTGTCGATACGGCTCGCGCCTTCCAACGACGCGGCGCTCTTCACCAGCACTCCGAGCTGCGCACCCCGCCCCATCCCCACCATGAGCGCCGCGGGCGTGGCCAGGCCCAGGGCGCACGGGCAAGCGATGACCAGCACGGCCACCGCGTTGAGCAGGGCCATCGTCAGGCGCGTCTCCTCGGGGGCCAGGACGAACCAGGCCGCGAACGTGGCGATGGCGATGAGCAGCACCACCGGAGTGAATACGCCGCTCACCACGTCCGCGAGGCGCGCGATGGGCGCCTTGGTGCCCTGGGCGCGCTCCACCACCTGCACAATCTGCTGGAGCGCGGTGTCACTCCCCACCTTGGCGGCGCGGAAGACCAGGCGGCCCGTGCCGTTCATCGTCCCGGCGAAGACCTCCGCGCCCGCTGCCTTCTCCACCGGCAGGCTTTCCCCCGTGAGCATGGATTCGTCCACCGAGGAGGCCCCATCCACGACGGAGCCATCGACGGGGATGGACTGCCCCGGACGCACCACCACCCGGTCCCCCACCCGCACCTCGGCGAGAGGAACCTCTCGCTCGACGCCATTCTCCAGCACGGTGGCGATGGAAGGGGCCAACGCCTGAAGCCGCCGGATGGCATCCCCTGCCCGGGTGCGTGCTCGCGATTCCAGGAAGCGCCCGAGCAGCACGAAGGCAATCACCGCGGCCGCCGCCTCGAAGTAGATGGGAGGTGCGGCTCCGTGCCCGCCATGACCTCCGTGGTCCCCGGTGACCATGAATGTCGGCCACACGGTGGCCACCACCGAGTAGATGAAAGCCGCGCCGGTCCCGAGCGCCACCAGGACGTTCATGTCGGCCGCCCTGTGCCGCAACGCGGCCCACGCCGCCCGGAAGATGGGACCACCGCTGTACGCCATGACTGGCAGCGTCAGGCCGAGCTGCACCCAGGTGGAACCGGTGAAGTCGAGCGCTCCGTGGGACATGGCCAGGACGACCACCGGCAAGCCCAAGAGCACGGCCACGGCGAGCCGGCGCCGGAGCCCTCGCTCCTCCGCGGCGTCCGTCTCTTCGGCGGTGGAAGCCTGGGGCACCTCGGCGCGATAGCCGGCGTCGGCCACCGCATGGGCCAGTGCACTGACGGACGTGGTCCGAGCATCGAAGAGCACGCTGGCCCGGCGCGTGGCAAAGTTGACGCTGCACTCCTGGACACCCTCCACCTCGCTCAGAGTGCGCTCCACGCGGCGCGCGCATGCGGCGCACGTCATCCCCGACACGGCGAGGTCCATCCGCTCCAGGGCGCCCGCGGGAGACCGGGACGAGGCTGCTTCAACGGCATTCATGGGGCTTCCTCCTGCCCGCGAGCTAGCGGGTCCCCCCACTGACGCGCCTCCCCCGAAAGGCTTACACCTGCGAAGAGGTCCAGCCGCGGTGGCCAGCACCGCGTGCGCGACCCGCAGCGCGTCGGCCATGAACGGCACTTCACGGCGGCCGTGGAGCGACGCCGCATCACGCTCCACCTGTGACCGTGACGGTTACAGCGAAACCCATCTGGGTACTCCGGACAGGTGTCGCGCCACGGCAACCCCGCATGAACAGGCGCGTTCAGTCCTCGGCACGCGTTGTGCTCCAGCGGACCGGCTTCACAGGATGCCGGACGTCCCCGAGGCATCCTCACTCTGGGAGCAACCAAGCGATGAAGAAGAGCCTGATGGGACTCCTTGCTGCACTCCCCCTGATTGCCGCGGCCCCCGCGGTCGCGGTTGACGAGCACGCCAAACAGAGCGAGCACGCCGGGCACGGCGATCACTCCGCGCACGGAGGCACGGCCAAGAAGGCCGCTGCGCCCGCACAGAAGCCCGCCTCGGCCCCGGCCACCAAGAACGGCGTCCAGACCGTGGACCTCACGGTGACCTCCAAGGGCTTCGAACCGTCGGACGTGAAGGTGAAGGCGGGGCAGCCCGTCCGCCTCGTGGTCACGCGCAAGACGGCCAAGACATGCGCCACGGAAATCGTCATGGCCGACCTGGGCATCAACAAGCCGCTCCCCATGGACACGCCGGTGACCGTGGAGTTCACCCCCAGCAAGTCGGGCACGCTGCGCTACGCCTGCGCGATGGACCACATCAGCGGGCTCGTCACCATCCAGTAGAGCGCCGTTCCGGGCAGGCTCCGCACCGAGCTCGCGCGCTTGCGGGCCGGGCCACGCCACCACGGCGGCGTGGTCCCCTCCTCGCCCGCGCCTTCCATCATTCGTGAAGAGGCTTCATGCATCGCAATCGCTGGTTCATCGGGGCAGCGCTCGTTGCCCTCCTCGCAATGCTCGCGGCACTCGGCCTCGGCCAGGAGGAGGATGCCGCCGTGGCGACGCCCCCGCAGCCGCGCGTGGCACCGCCCTACCCTGAAGACATCCCGTCCACGGGCCGCGTGCGCGAGTTCGAGCTCGTCGCGGCCCCGACAGCCCTCCCCCTCCTGGATGGCCGGAGTCTGGAGGTCTGGGCATACAACGGCCAGGTCCCCGGCCCCACCCTTCGCGCCACCCATGGCGACACGGTCCGCGTGCGATTCACCAACAAGCTGCCGCAGCCGACGACCATCCACTGGCACGGCATCCGGCTTCCGAACGGAATGGACGGCGTGCCCGGGGTGACCCAGCCTCCCATCCCACCTGGGGGAACCTTCGTCTATGAGTTCAAGGTGAAGGACGCAGGAACCTACTGGTTTCACCCGCACCTGCGCGGGAGCGAGCAAGTCGAGCGCGGGCTGTTCGGCGTGCTCATCGTGGAGGACGCGAAGCCCGGCCCTTTCTCACGCGAGCTCGTCTGGGTGCTCGACGACTGGCGACTCGACGCGGGTGGCCAGATTGACGGCCGATTCAACACGCGCCACGACCTCGCGCACGACGGCCGCTGGGGGCAGGTCTCCACGGTGAACGGCGCGGCCCAGCCAGAAGTCCCGCTGCAGCCCGGCGAGCGGGTGCGCCTGCGAATGGTCAACGTTGCGAACGGGCGCGTGTTCGCGCCTTCCTTCGAAGGACTGGACGCATCTGTCATCGCGATCGACGGGCTGGCCACGGACCGGCCGCTGCCGGCCTCCCGCCTGGAGCTCGCGCCTGGGAACCGCGTCGACCTGGACTTCACCGTTCCCCAGGCGCTGAGCAACCCGCGCCTGGAGGTGATGGACCACTTCACACGCAGGCCGTTCCCTCTCGCAACGCTGGTGGTGTCTGGAGAGGTCGTGCGGCCGCCCGAAGTGGCAGCAGTAGCCCCGCCCCCCAGCCCTGACCTCTCTCCAGCGCGCGCACTACAACCCGCGGAGACATTCCGGCTGAATGCGAGGCGGGGAGGCCCCTTCGGCATCGAGTGGACCATCAATGACGAGGCGTTCCACCACGAGGGGGAGCATGCCTCCGCGCACCACAAGGTCTACCGGCTCCCTGCCCACCAATGGGCCACGCTGCGTTTCGTCAACGAGTCCTCCCGCCTGCACCCCATGCACGTGCATGGCCAGTTCTTCCGCGTGGTGGCGCGCAATGGAGCATCGGTGGACGAGGGACACTGGCGCGACACCGTGCTGATTCGTCCAAGGGAGACGGTGGATGTGGCGATGTTCCCGCAGGACGTGGGGGCCTGGATGCTCCACTGCCACATCCAAGAGCACGCCGAGGCCGGGATGATGACGCTCGTGGACGTCCATGCGGAGGGCTCCCACTAAGCGAGCCCCCGGCCCATTACAGTGTGACCGGCCTGGTCACACCCGGCCTTCTTCCCGCAACGATGAGGGAACGCCGCCCAGGAATGAGTTCAGCCACATGCAGCGCGCACCACAGTGGCCTGCCTGTTGCTAAACCCCTACCTTCGTTCGCCAGGGGATGTCGTGTCCGGAACCGCTCGCAGGCTCTTCTACGCCTTCTCGCTCCTCGTCCTGACCTTCGGCGCGGCAGCCTATGCCGCGCTCGAGGGCATGGCGGAGATCCACGAGGCCCTGCACAGCGTGCGGCGGCAGGAGACGGCCGTGCGCACCACGCTGTCGCTCGCGACCTCGGTCAGAGACCTCTACGCACACCAGGCGCACACCGTCATCCTCGGCAACGCCAGCCACCTGCCCCTCTACGACAGCGCCTATCACCGTGCCATGGAGCGCCTCGAAGCGGTCCAGGCCCAGGCCACCACCTCCGAGGAACGCGCCCAGGTGGAGACCATGCGCCGCACCACGATGGAGTTGGACCGGCTCTTCCGCGAGGCACTCGTGCCAGCCGTGCTGCGCCAGGACCATGCCACCGCGGCCCGTGAGCACGCCAGGGCCCTGGAACTGGTCGACGTCATCCAGGAGAGCGCGGACACCCTGGCCTCGCACTACGAGCGCGCCATCGGCAAATTCGAGGAGCACGCGAGCACGGTCCAGCACGCCAGCTTCCAGTGGACGGTCGCCATCCTGGCCGCCGCAGCCCTGCTCGCGGCGGGCGTAGGCCTCTACATCGGCCGCTCGGTGGCCCGCCCGGTCTCGCTGCTGGAGGCCGGCGCGGCCCGTATCGCCGCGGGCGACCTCACGACTCGCATCGCGCTGGACCGCCCGGATGAGTTCGGAAGGCTGGCGCAGCAGTTCAACCGGATGACCGCCGCGCTGCGTGAGCACCAGGAGCGCCTGGTTCAAAGCGAGCGGCTGGCGGGCATCGGCCGCCTGGCGGCGGGGGTGGCGCATGAAATCAACAACCCCCTGGGCGTCATCCTCGGCTACGTGCGCCTGCTTCAGCGCAAGGCAGAGGGTCCGCTCGCGGACGACCTGCACATCATCGAAGAGGAGACGCTGCGCTGCCGTGACATCGTGGAGGGGATGCTCGACCTGTCGCGGCCACTCCAGGTCCCGGGCGAGACGCTGGAGCTGAGAGAGTTGGTGGAGGAGGTCGTCTCCCGGCAGCGGGAGTCCGCCCAGCACTCCGCGGCATCCCTCACCGTGGAAGGCGAAGCCCGGGTGGCGGGGCATCCGCAGCGGCTGCGGCAGGTGGTCACCAATCTGGTCAAGAACGCCATGGAGGCCGCAGGTCCCTCGGGACAGGTGACAGTGGCCATCCACGCCCACGAAGGCGAGGTGGCGCTTTCATTCCGCGACAGCGGGCCCGGCCTCTCTCCCGAGGCACAGAAGCGGATGTTCGAGCCTTTCTTCACCACCAAGCCCCACGGCACCGGGCTGGGGTTGGCGGTGTCGCAGGCCATCGCCCAGGCCCACGGTGGCCACATCCAGTCGCGCAACCTGCCTGGACGTGGTGCGGAATTCACCCTGCATCTCCCCCGGAGTACGCCGTGACGGACAGACCGAGTGTTCTCGTCGTCGACGACAAGGAGAACATGCGCCACCTCATCACCCGCATTCTCGGTGACGCCTATCAGGTGAGGACGGCTGAAGACGGAGGCCGTGCACTCTCCCTCATCCAGACGCAGCCGTTCGACGTGGTGGTGACGGACATCCGAATGCCGGGAGCGGACGGCTTCGAGGTGCTCAAGGCAGTCAAGCAGCATGCGCCCACCACCGAGGTCATCCTGATGACGGCGTACGCCTCCGTCCCCAAGGCGGTAGAGGCCATCAAGGAGGGGGCCTATGACTACCTGCCCAAGCCCTTCGACCCGGACGAGGCGTCCCTGGTGGTAGCCCGCGCCCTCGAGCGCAAGCGGCTCAAGGAGCAGGCCGCCTCACTGCGACGCGAGCTGGAGGGCATCTACAGCTTCCAGAACATCATTGGCAGGAGCGCGCCCATGCGTGCGCTCTACGGCCTGCTGGAGCGCGCCTCCGAACTGGACATCACGGTACTCATCACCGGAGAGACGGGGACGGGCAAGGAGTTGGTGGCGCGGGCCATCCACCACCACGGCCCACGCAAGGACCGGCCCTTCATCGCGGTCAACTGCGGCGCGCTGCCCTCCGAACTCATCGAGAGCGAGCTGTTCGGTCACGCCCGGGGCGCCTTCACCGGCGCGGTAGAGACCAAGGCCGGTCTCTTCGAGGCAGCCTCCGGCGGAACCATCTTCCTGGACGAGATTGGAGAGCTGCCCCTGTCCGTCCAGGTGAAGCTCAACCGCACGCTCCAGGACAAGGAGGTGCGCCGTGTCGGAGACGCGGTTGCGCGCCGCATCGACGCACGCGTCATCACCGCCACCCACCGCGACCTCAAGGCCGAAGTGACTGCGGGCCGCTTCCGCGAAGACCTCTACTACCGGCTCAATGTCTTCCCGGTGCATCTGCCGTCCCTGCGAGAGCGGCGCGAGGACATCCCCCTGCTGGCCATGCACTTCGTACAGAAGGCGGCGAAGACCTACCGGCAGATGGTGGATGGCCTGGAGCCGGACGCGTTGCGCGCGCTCACCGGGTACAACTGGCCGGGCAACGTGCGCCAGTTGGAGAATGCCATCGAACGCGCGGTGGCCATCACCACGGGCTCCCGGGTGGGCCCTGACGCCCTCCCCCCTGAAGTCACGGGCGGACAACAGGGAGCACTGCCCGCGGACCATCTGGTGAAGATGCCCTTCCGGGAGGCGGTGGACCTGGCGAGGGACCGTGCATCGCGCGATTACCTCATCGCGCTGCTGCGGGAATTCGGGGGCAATGTGACGCGGGCTGCTGAACGCGCGGGCATGGAGCGCGAGAGCCTCCACCGGCTCCTCAAGCGCTTTGGCCTGCGCTCCGATGACTTCAAGGAGCAACCCTGAGCAACGCATGCAATCAAGCTGCATGCGTCCGATGAAGGCCGGGGAACGACCGCCTCACGTACGTGGGCAACGAGGACGGCAAGAGCCTGATCGGCTTTGACGCCAGCCCCCTCGATGTATCGCGTCCCCATCCCCTGGGCTTCATCACCCACCAGACCGCGGGACGCGCAGCATCGCCGACGCAGCCTCGCGCGCCGTTCGGAAGCCCCTGTGAGGTGACCTGTAACCCCGCCGCTCACAGGTGCCGCGGGCCTCCTCCATGCACAGCATCCGGCGCGGCGCACGCCCTGGCAATTCGGCCCACCCCGGATGCCAGGCGTCCGCCCTGGAGGCTGTGAACATATGAAATCCTCAATGCTGTGCAGCGCCCTGGTGGTCGTCTTCCTCGCAGCGGTAGCGGGATGTGGAGATGACGAGTCGCATGAGGGCATGCCCATGGGCAGTGACGTTGCCCCCGAGCGGCTCGTCGTGGACGGCAACTATTCCGACGAGCGGTTCATCGACATGATGGCCGCGCACCACCAGATGGCCACCGAGATGGCCACGGTCGAGGAGCAACGCGGCACGCGTCAGGAGCTCCGCGCGCTGGCCACGAAAATGATTCAGGACCAACGCCAAGAAATCGAGGAACTGAAGGCCCTCAAGCAGGCCCACTTCGGCTCCTCGGATGTGCCGACGATGATGAGCGAGTCCGAGATGCAAAACAGCGGCATGCTGATGACCGCCGAGCTCGCGCGACAACCGGACGTCGACAAGGCGTTCATCGATTCGATGATGCCGCACCACTCGGGCGCTGTTCTGATGGCGAGCGTCGCGCTTCGCCGGACCAGCAACGCGGAGATTCGCGCACTCGCCCGCGGAATCATCGACGCACAGACGAAGGAGATCGGTCAGCTGATTGAGTGGCGCAAGTCTTGGTACGGCAGTCAACCGTAGCGGGCATCGACACACTCACGACAGGAGGCGGCGAGCCACCGCCTCCACCGCCTTGAGCCCCTGACCGAAGCGACCGCAGCGTGGGATGCAGAAAAGTGTGACCTCCCTCGTCCGGGTGTAACAGCGCGGGTTACGCCAGACGGAGGCACAGCCGAGTCAATCTCGGAGGTTGCCCGTTGGCACGGCTGGCCTCGGGGTTGCTTGCTACCCGAGCTGACAAGCCGCACGGGTTCGCCCTGAGAGCACTCCTGGCAGGCAGCCATGCGCCCGCCTCGGGCGACAGGCCGCTTCGCTCGGAACTGTAAGAAGAAACGGGGTGCTTCGTGATCCCCGGCAAAGGAATCGCGACGATGACGACTCATCTCCCCTCAGAAGCTCACATCGGGCACCACCCTCCGCACCTGCCGGAGGGCAAGACGAAGGACCCCGTCTGCGGCATGTTCGTGGACCCCCAGGCACCGAAGGGCGGCAGCCACGTGCACGAGGGGCACACGTACTTCTTTTGCAACCCGAAGTGCCGCGAGAAGTTCTCGGCGGAGCCGCGGAAGTACCTCGCGCCTGAGCCCCAGCCGCCGGAGCCTGCCCCCGCGGGCGCCATCTACATCTGCCCGATGGACCCGGAGGTGCGGCAGGACCATCCCGGCACCTGCCCCAAGTGCGGCATGGCCCTCGAACCCGAGCAGCCGGTCCTCCTGACGCGCACCGAGTACGTCTGCCCGATGCACCCGCAAATCGTGCGCCCCGAGCCGGGGGCGTGCCCCATCTGCGGCATGGCCCTGGAGCCGCGGACCGTCACCCTCGAGGACGCGCCCGACCCGGAGTACCTCGACATGCGGCGGCGCTTCTGGGTGAGCGTCGTCCTCTCGCTCCCGCTGTTCATCCTGGGCATGTCCGAGATGATTCCGGGCCAGCCCATCCAGCGCCTCATCCCAGGGCCGCTCATGGCCTGGGTGCAGTTCGCCCTGGCGACGCCCGTGGTGCTGTGGGGGGGCTGGCCCTTCTTCCAGCGGGGCTGGGTGTCGGTGCGCAACCGGCACCTCAACATGTTCACGCTGATTGCCCTTGGGACGGGCGCCGCCTACGGCTTCAGCGTCTTCGCCACCTTCTTCCCCGGCCTCCTGCCCCACGCCTTCACTGGCCATGATGGCCATGTGCCCTTGTACTTCGAGGCCGCGGCGGTCATCACCACGCTGGTGCTGCTGGGGCAGGTGCTGGAGCTCCGGGCCCGCCACGCCACCTCGGGAGCCTTGAAGGCCCTGCTCGGGCTGGCTCCGAAGACGGCGCGGCTGCTGCGCGAGGACGGGCGCGAAGAGGACGTGGCGCTGGACAGGGTCCACGTGGGTGACCGCCTCCGCGTCCGACCGGGCGAGAAGGTCCCCGTCGATGGCGTGGTCCTGGAGGGCGAGAGCGCCGTGGACGAGTCCATGGTGACGGGTGAGCCGATTCCCGCCGAGAAGACACCTGGCGGCCGGGTGACAGGAGGGACGGTCAACGGCACCGGCGGCTTCGTGATGCGGGCCGAGCGCGTCGGCCGCGACACGCTCCTCTCTCAAATCGTACAGCGGGTGGCCGAGGCCCAGCGCAGCCGGGCCCCCATCCAGCGACTGGCTGACACCGTCTCCGGGTGGTTCGTGCCCGCGGTGGTGGCCATCGCCGTCCTGACGGCGTTCATCTGGAGCATGTGGGGACCCGAGCCCCGGCTCGCCCACGCGTTGGTCAACGCCGTGGCGGTCCTCATCATCGCGTGCCCGTGTGCCCTGGGCCTGGCCACGCCCATCTCCATCGTGGTGGGCATGGGGCGTGGTGCGCAGGCCGGCGTCCTCATCCGGGACGCGGCGGCGCTCGAGGAGTTGGCGAAGGTGGACACCCTCGTCGTCGACAAGACGGGCACCCTCACCGAGGGCAGGCCGAGCCTCACCACGGTGGTGACCGCCCCCGGCTTCGACGAGGCGCGGCTGCTTCACCTGGCCGGCAGCATCGAGCGCGGGAGCGAGCACCCGCTCGCGTCCGCAATCGTGAAGGGCGCAGAGGCACGCGGCGCCGTCCTCACTGAGACGCACGGCTTCAAGTCCGTGACGGGCCAGGGCGTGACGGGGCGTGTGGATGGCGCGCAGGTGGCGCTCGGGAATGCCCGGCTGCTCGAGGGGCTCGGCATCGAGGCAGGGGCGTTCCTGGAGAGGGCGGAGGCCCTGAGGCGAGAAGGGCAGACGGTGATGTTCGTCGCCGTGGACGGCAAGCTGGCCGGGCTGCTCGGCGTGGCCGACCCGGTGAAGGCCAGCACCCCCGAGGCCGTTCAGCAGCTCCGCGCCGATGGGCTGCGCCTCGTGATGCTCACGGGTGACAGCCGGACGACGGCGGAGGCGGTGGCCCGGCGCCTGGGCATCGACGAAGTCCACGCCGAGGTGCGCCCCGAGGAGAAGAACGAGATGGTGAAGCGCCTCCAGGCCGAAGGGCACGTGGTGGCCATGGCCGGAGACGGGGTGAACGACGCGCCCGCGCTCGCCCAGTCCAACGTGGGCATCGCCATGGGCACGGGCACTGACATCGCCATGGAGAGCGCCGCCGTCACGCTGGTGAAGGGTGACCTCCGTGGCATCGTCCGCGCCCGGCACCTGAGCCGGGGCACCGTGCACAACATCCGCCAGAACCTCTTCTTCGCGTTCATCTACAACGTGCTCGGCGTCCCCATCGCGGCGGGGGTCCTCTACCCCTTCTTCGGGCTGCTGCTGAGCCCCATGATTGCCAGCGCGGCGATGAGCATCTCGTCCGTCTCCGTCATCGCCAATGCCCTGCGGCTGAAGCGGCTGGACCTCTGACCGTTCAGCGCTTGCGGGCCAGCAGCTTGCGAATCTCCACCAACGACGCGGCCGTCACGGCATCGATGCCCTGCTCGCCGTCGACGTGGACGATGCGCTCGTGCTTCTCCCGGCGGCGGATGGCGGCCATGTACTGCTTCGCAATCCGCCGCTGTGCCTCGTCCGCCTCGAACAGCTCCGCCGCCCCGCCGCGCGCCTTGCGGCGCCGTGCCGCCACCTCCGGCGCCACGCCGACGAACAGCGTCAGGTCCGGCGACACCGCGCACGCATTCACCGCCTCCACCCACTCCATGGGCAGCGACGCGCCCTGGTAGGCCAGGGACGACAGGACGTAGCGGTCACACAGGACAATCTGGCCCGCCGCCAGCGCCGGGAGCACCCGGGCCGTGAGGTGGTCCGTCCGGTCCGCGGCGAACAGCAACGCCAGCGTCTCTGGCGCCAGCGGGCCCGCCCCTCCGGGCAGTCCCAACCGGCCCGTGAGCGCCTGGCGAATCATCGTCCCCACGGGGCCGTCAGACGGCTCCCGCGTGGTCAGCACCGAGTGCCCCTCCGCGCGCAGGGCCGCGGCAAGCCGCTCCACCTGCGTCGTGGTACCGGCCCCATCCAGTCCCTCCAGGACGATGAAACGCCCTGGACGGCGCGCTGAGGCCTTCTTCCGAGCGGCGCTCACCGGGGAAGCAGCGCCGAGGGGTCGTCCAGCCGCAGCTCGCTGCGCAGGGCCAGCATCGACTCGTATTGCTTCAGCTCATCCACCAGGACCTTCCGGCCCGAGCGGTAGCTGATGAAGGCGTAGACGAACAGCGACACGGACACCAGGGCCGCCGCCCACGCCAGCAGGGGCGTGCGAAGAGAATCGTAGAAGAGCTTGCCCGACGCCCCACCCACCAGGAGGGCAATGACGGTGGACACCCCCGCGCGGGCGAAGCGTGTCGTGCTCTCACGCGTAGAAAGGCTGGCCTGGAGCTGGTCGAGCCGAGCCCGGAGTTCCTGGGTATTGGAAGTCATCACGGCGCCAAGCACCCTACATCACTGCGCCCGTCACGTCGAGTCGGCGCCTACCCACCAGCCTGCCGTAGGCCCTCCAACGGCCCCCTGTCCACCTCATCCCCGCCATCATCCCCACATGCGCCCGGCTACCGGTTGGCTTGCGAGCCACCGTCGCCCACGCTACATGCGCGACTCATGCAGCCCTCCGCCCGGACCGAAACCTCCATGAGTCACGCCAGCGAGCTCTCCTCCATCGACGACGCCATCCGTGACATCCAGGAGGGCAAGTTCGTCATCGTCGCCGACGACGAGGACCGCGAGAATGAGGGCGACCTCATCATGGCCGCGGAGAAGGTGACTGCCGAGCACCTGGCCTTCATGGTGCGCCACACCAGCGGCATCGTCTGCATGCCCATGCTGGCGGAGCGGCTGGACGAGCTCCGCCTCCCGCAGATGGTGTCGGACAACACGGAATCCCATCGCACCGCCTTCACCGTCTCCGTGGACTACCGCCACGGCACCCACACGGGCGTATCCGCGGCGGACCGCGCGAAGACCATCCGTGCCCTGGTGGACCCCTCCAGCAAGGCCGATGACTTCCTGCGCCCCGGGCACATCTTCCCGCTCCGCTACCGCGAGGGCGGCGTGCTCCGCCGGGCCGGCCACACCGAGGCCACCGTTGACCTGTCCCGCCTCGCCGGCCTGTCCGCCTCCGGCATCCTCTGTGAGCTGGTGAAGGACGACGGCACCATGATGCGGATGCCGGACCTCAAGGTCTTCGCCCGCGAGCACAAGCTGTCGCTCATCACCATCGCGGACCTCATCGAGTACCGCCGCCGGAAGGACCGGCTGGTGCGCCGCGAGCCCGGCCAGCAGACCGTCAACACCCGCTACGGTGAGTTCACCGCCCTCACCTATTCGTGGCTGCCCGACGGCGTGAAGTCCCTGGTCCTCGTGAAGGGCGACCCGGCGTCGCGCCCCAGCGCCCTGGTGCGCCTGCACGCCGCCTGCGCCATGGGTGACGTGTTCGGCTCCCCGACCTGCAACTGCAACGTCCTGCTGGACCAGGCGCTGGCGCGCATCGCCCGCGAAGGCTCCGGCGTGCTTGTGTACCTGCCAGGCATGCACGGGGACGACTTCGGCATCCACCACAAGCGCAACAACGACGGCAGCAGCGGCCCCACGCGTGGCCCGCAGGAGTCGCGTGACCTGGGCATGGGCTGCCAGATTCTCACGGACCTGGGCATCCGCACGCTCCAGGTGATGACCAACTCGGACATCACCTACCGCGGGCTCGCGGGCTTCGGCCTCACCATCGAGAAGCGCGTCCCGCTCCAGCCGGACTGACGCGCCGCTCGCCGGGCGGACCGGGCCCGAGGCTCAGCCCAGGTCCGCCAGCGCGCCCTTCACCGCGTCCAGCGTCGCGGGCAGCTCCACGGGCGGGTTGGCGAACTGGCTCGTCACCTCCGCCAGCGAGCCGCGGTGGTAGCCCACCTTGAAGTCGGCGAACTTCAGGCCGTGCGCGGTGGACACCACCACCACGCGCGAGCCCCGGGCAATCACGCCCTTCGCCACCAGCTTCTCCAGGGCCGCCAGCGCCACGCCCGTGTGCGGACAGGTGAAGGTTCCCTCGCGGTCCGCCCGCGCGGCGGCGTTGGCCAGCTCGGACTCGCTGGCGTCCTCCACGACGCCGTCGAACGCCTTGAGCACCTTCACCGCGCGCTTGAATGACACCGGGTTGCCAATCTGGATGGCCGACGCCAGCGTGGGCTCGGCCCGCAGGGGCACCAGCTCCTGGAAGCCGCCTCGGTACGAGCGCGCCAACGGGTTGGCCTTCTGGGCCTGCGCCACGGCGATGCGCGGCCGGCGGGTGATGAGCCCCAGCGACAGCATCAGCTCGAAGCCCTTGCCCAAGGCGCTGGCGTTGCCCAGGTTGCCGCCGGGAATCACCACCCAGTCCGGCGGCTCCCAGCCCAGGTCCTGGCAGAGCTCCACGGCGACCATCTTCTGGCCTTCGATGCGCAGCGAGTTCATCGAGTTGGCCAGGTACAGCCCCGTATCCGCCGTCACCGCCTGCACCAGCTTCATGCAGCCGTCGAAGTCCGTGTCCAGCGACAGCACCCGCGCCCCATTGGCGATGGGCTGCACGAGCTGCGCGAGCGACACCTTGTCGCGCGGCAGGAACACCACCGCCGGAATCCCCGCCGCCGCGCAGTAGGCGGAGAGCGCCGCGGACGTGTCGCCCGTGGAGGCACACGCCACCGCGCGCAGCGGAACGCCCCGGGCGCGCATGTGCTTCACCGCGGAGACCAGGACCGTCATCCCCCAGTCCTTGAAGCTGCCCGTGGGCGAGACGCCGCACTCCTTCAAGTCCAGCGCGGCCAGCCCCAGCTCCGTCGCCATGCGCGGCAACGGCTTGAGCGGCACGCGCCCCTCACCGAGCGAGACGATGTCCTCCGCCGGCAATTGCGGATACGCCCACTCCCGCTTGCCCCACACCCCCGAGCCATCCGGCAGGCGCGCGGAGCCGAAGCGCGTCTCGAAACGGCGCTTCCATTCCGCCGCGGAGACCGTGCGCAGGGCGTTCACGTCGTGCGCGACTTCCAGCAGGCCGCCGCAGCGCGGGCACCGGTACACCACGTCCATCAGCGAGGCGCGGAAGTCACAGCCCTCACTGCACGCGTACTCCGCGCGGAAATCCGAAGCCGACGCCTCGCTCATGCCTCCTCCTGGGCCCGCGTGCCACACTCCGGACAGGCCTTACCGGGCCGCACGCGAGTATGACACGATGCGCAAGAGCGCCAGCCATCGTCGTCGCCAGAAGGTCTTCCAGGCGCCGCTGCCACCGGGGGCTTCGCCCGAGGCAGGCGCATGCCGCAGTTGTCGCAGAGCAGGCCAACCGCCTGGGTGACGCGGCAGTAACGGCAGACGACGGCGCCCAGCGGCGCGGCGGTGCGCACTCCGTCGTCCGGAGCACGCCCGGTGTCCAGCTCGGACATGGGCGTCACGGGAACGGGCCCCATGTCCCTGGCGCGTGTCAGTTGCAGGTCGGGAACCACCTGCGCCGGAAGATCGGGCCCGGAACGGAGCCGCGTCACGTCCAGGTCGGGCAACACGGCCGCGACCACCGGCGCGCGGCCTCCGGCATGCGGTGTCACCTCCAGCTCCGGCAACGTCGCGATGGGCGCGGCCTCCGCCACGGCCGCGGGGAACCGCTTGCCGCAGACGTCGCACTCCGTCCCTTCGGGCTGAACGTGGTCGCAGAGCGGACATATGATCATGATGTCCGAACGTTAGCGGGCCGCCGCCGACATGGCGAGCAAGCGGATAGAGAGCCTGTCTCCCGCCTCGCTGGGTCAGGAGCCACCCGAGCTCAGGACGTCACCCCTGGGAGAGCGGCTGCCCCGTCATGGGGACGAAGCGAACCGGCAGCAGGGACTCCACCTGCGGTACCTCTCCGGGCCGGAGGGCTCGCTGGATGCGCAGCAGTTGCTGGGTGCCCCCCTGGGGGCCCACCGGAATGACCATGCGTCCGCCCCGCTTGAGCTGTGAAAGGAGCTGAAGCGGAACATCGGGTGGCGCCGCGGCGGCGAGGATGGCGTCGAAGGGCGCCTGCTCCGGCCAGCCCCGTGAGCCGTCTCCTTCCCGGAACGAGACGTTTTCGAAGCCCTGCCGCCGCAACACCTCTCGCGCCGATTGGGCCAGCTCGGGGACGATTTCCACGGAGTAGACCTCTCTGCACAGCAGGGACAGCAGCGCCGTCTGGTAGCCCGAGCCGGTGCCGATTTCGAGGACACGCTCGTCCCCCTTCAGCTGGAGCGCCTCCGTCATCAGCGCCACGACATAGGGCTGGCTGATGGTCTGCCCATGCCCGATGGGCAGCGGCGAGTCCGCGCTCGCCTCTGCGCGCAGGTCCTCCGGCACGAAGTCCGCGCGGTTCAGCCGAGCGATGGCCTCCAGGACTCGCGCGTCCTTGATGCCGTGCCGCGACAGGTAGTCGGCCCTTCCCCAGTCACCCATGCCCCCAACCTAGTCATGACAGGCGCCCTAACCCACCCGCGCGAGCGCGAGCCGCCCTTCCCAGCGTTCCTCGAGCGCCTTCACGAGGCCCTGGTTCTCCTTCGCCTTCATCTCCGGGTCCCTCTCCAGGATGCGCCGGGCCTCGGACTGCGCCATGGAGAGCAGGTCGCCATCCCGCGCCAGGTTGGCCACCGCCAGCTCGGGCAGGCCGCTCTGGCGCGTGCCCAGGAATTCACCCGGGCCTCGAATCTCCAGGTCCTTCTCCGCGATGACGAAGCCGTCGCTGCTCTGCTCCATCACCGTCAGGCGCTCGGCGGACTCCCAGGAGCGGGCGCTTCCAGCCACCAGGTGGCAGAAGCTCGCCGCCGCGCCGCGCCCCACCCGGCCCCGGAGCTGGTGAAGCTGTGACAGGCCGAAGCGCTCGGCGGACTCCACCACCATCACGGAGGCGTTGGGCACGTCCACGCCCACCTCCACCACCGTGGTGCAGACGAGCAGGTGCAGGCGCTTCTCGCGGAAGTCCTCCATGACGGAGTCCTTCTCCTCCGCCTTCATCCGCCCGTGCAGCAGCCCCACCTTCGCGTCGGGGAACACCTTCCGGAGCTTCTCCACGCCGCGCGTGGCGTCCTCCAGGTCCAGCTTCTCCGACTCCTCCACCAGCGGGTAGACGACGTAGGCCTGGTGCCCCTTGGCCAGCTGCGCGCCCACGGACTCGTAGACGAGCGCGCGCTGCTTGTCGTTGAACACCCGCGTTTGAATGGGCGTGCGGCCCGGCGGAAGCTGGTCGATGACGGACAAGTCCAGGTCGCCGTACAGCGTCATGGCCAGCGTGCGGGGAATGGGCGTGGCCGTCATCACCAGCACATCCGGCTTGGGCCCCTTGCTCATCAGCGTGTGGCGCTGGAGCACGCCGAAGCGGTGCTGTTCATCGATGACGACCAGTCCCAGGCGGTCGAAGGAGACGTCTGCCTGAAGCAGCGCGTGCGTGCCCACGGCCAGGTGAATTTCGCCTCGGGCCACGGCCTCCCGCACCTGGCGCTTGGCCTTCGCTGTGCCCGCCGCGCTCACCAGGCCCACGCGGTAGCCCAGCGGCTCCATCACCTTGCGGAAGTTGCGCTCGTGCTGCTCAGCGAGGATCTCCGTGGGCGCCATGACGGCCACCTGGTAGCCGGCCTGCAGCGCGATGAGGGCGGAGACCATGGCCACCGCCGTCTTGCCGCTGCCCACGTCTCCCTGGACCAGCCGGTTCATGGGCTCCGGGCGCGCCATGTCCCAGCAGAGCTCCTCCACCACCCGCGCCTGCGCGCCGGTGAGTTGGAACGGCAGCGCGTTGCGCGCCTTCGCCAGCCGGGGCTCCGACACGTCGAAGGAGATGCCGACCTCCGCCTTCACGCCCTGCCGCTTGAGGGCCATGCCCAGTTGGAGGAAGAACAGCTCGTCGAAGGCGAGCCGCCGGTGCGCGGGGCTCTGGTGCGCGTCGAGCGCCTCCAGGTCCGCGTCCCCTGGCGGGAAGTGGATGAAGCGCAGCGCGTCCGGCAGGCCCATCAGGTCCAGGCGGCGGCGCAGGTCGGCGGGCAGCGGGTCATCCAGTTCGTGCGCGTACTGCTCGCCCACGCGCGAGGTCAGCTCGCGGAACGAGCGCTGCTCGCCGCGCTCGAAGCCTGGATACACGGGGACGATGCGGTTGAAGTGGACCGACGTCGTGGACTCGATGTCCTCCGCCGGTTCGATTTCCGGATGGGGCATCTCCCGGCCCGACATGGTGGCGCGGACCTCGCCGGAGAGGACGATGCGCTTGCCCACGGTGAACCGGCTCTTCAACCAGGGGCCCGCGTTGAAGTACGTCGCGGCGATGGAGCCCGAGCGGTCCCCCACGACGGCGCGGAACATGCGCCGGCCCTGTCGGCCCGCCACGAAGTCGGCCACCTTGACGATGCCCACCGTGACGCCTCGCTCGCCGGGCTCCAGTTCGGCGATGGTGCGCAACTGGCGGCGGTCCTCGTAGCAGCGCGGCAGCATGAAGAGGATGTCGCCCATGCGGCGCAGCCCCTTCTTGTCGAGCGCCGAGACGAGCCTGGGCCCCAGCCGCTTGCCCAGCGTCTTCAGCGGCGACGCCAGCGGCCCGGAGCGCGGCGCGATGGAGAGGAGCTTCGCCTCGGAGCGAGAGGCCTCCGCCGCGACCGCCCGCTTCTTCTTTCGCTGCGCCTTCTCCTTGCGCGTCTTCGCTCCGGGAACCGCCTCTGGCCCCGTGTCGAGCGCGGCCTGACGGAGCCCCGCCTTCGCCCGAGACGGCGGCGCGCCCTGCCGCCCGGTGGCTGGCTGCGGCGCGGCGACATTCGACGGCGGAGGCCGTGTCACCGGCGCCATCCGCGGTGGACGGGCAGGCAGGAGGTCCGAGTCCATTCCGGCCTGACGTCCCCGCGGCCCATCAGGACTCATGCGCGGCATGGGGCCCTCAACGCCGCCTCCACGTGCAGGGGCCGAGGCGCCACGCGAAGCCGGTCCTCGATGCGCGTCCGGCCGAGGGCCCGACGTGGGCAGCGGCTCCACCGACTTCCAGGGCGGCACATACCCCGGGGGCGTCGTGCCTCCCGCGCCCACCGGAGCGCCCTGCGGGGACCTCGGCCGAGCCGGAACCGCGCCCTCCATCGTCACGCCCTGCAGCTCCGCGGGCAGCGCCACCCCGCTGACCTTCAGCCCGGCCACGACTCGCCGCAGCGCGGCCTTGCGGCGCTCGGGCATGGCGTGGTCCACGTCGGGCAGCGCGGCCCTCAAGTGGTCCAGTGCCCGTGCATCCACGCCACTGGCCCCCTCAAGCGCGCGCTCCAACACCGGGCGCAATGACTTCACCGTGGCCAGCATCGCGAAGTCGCGCTGGCACACGTACCGGAGGGGTCCAACAAGGCTGGCGAGCGGGTGGTTCACGCGGGGGTTCCGCCGTACATCCTACGGAACGGGGATGACGTCTCCCACAAAACGAGACCGGGGAAGCGAGCCCTGGCCCGCTCCCCCGTCAACTCACTGCGGCTCCCGCGGTTCAGCTCTCGCTCGCCGGGGCCTCTTCCTCGGGCTCCTCGAAGCGGATCTCCTGGACTTCCAGCTCGCGCACGCCGCCGGGGCTCTGCACCGTGGCGATGTCACCCACCTTCTTGCCGATGAGCGCGCGCGCCACCGGCGAGGTGACGGCAATCCACCGCTTCTTCAGGTCTGCCTCGATCTCCCCCACGAGCCGGTAGCTCACCGGCTTGTCGGTTTCGGTATCGAGCAGGTCCACCGTCGCCCCGAAGATGACCTTGTCGCCGCCGAGCTTCTTTGGGTCGATGACCTCCGCACGGGCAATCCAGTCGTTGAGGGTCAGGATGCGCCCCTCGATGTGCGACTGTTTCTCCTTCGCCGCGTGGTACTCCGCGTTCTCGCGCAGGTCACCATGTGCGCGAGCGACCTCGATCTCGCGCGAGATCTTCCCCCGCTCGACGGACTGGAGGTGCTTCAGTTCCTCCTTCAGCTTGCGCAGTCCGGACGGGGTCATCGGGATGTTGTCGCTCCCGCTGCTCATCGACACAGCTCCTTCCACCACTCCCAGGTTCAAATAAAATGGAGGGCCGGCGCTCCTCTTCCGGAGCCCGGCCCCCGCGACCAAATAAAAGCCCAATGTAAGGAACCACTGACAAGTTGGTCAATGAAACCCGTACAGGAACCGGGGGATGGGCTGGGCGCGCGCCCTTTGACCCGCTAGTCTGCCCCCCGTGCTGTCCGTCCAGGAATTGCGCGGGCTCGGTGCCGCCCTGCCCTCCAGTGCCTTCCAGCGTCAACTGGGGCCTTTCGCACTCATCCAGCGCCCACCTTCCGAGGCCTCGACCGCCGTGCTCGCCCCCACCCGCATGGCGGCGCCCTCGGAAATCGAACAGGGCATGCTGGCCTTGCTGTTCGAGTTCGAACACCTGCGTGTGGCCACCCTGCCGCCGCTCAACGCCACCGACCGGCTGCGCATTGGCCGCCGCATGGACTGCGACCTGGTCGTCGACGACGCGTCCGTGTCCAAGATGCACGCGGAGCTGCGGTGGAACGAAGCCGACCAGCGCTGCACCGTGCAGGACCTGGGCTCCACCAACGGCACCTTCCTCAACGCGCGATCCCTGGGTGGCCGCGAGGCCGTGCTGCGCGACGGTGACATCCTGAGCGTGGGCAACGTGCAGTTCTGGTACCTGCTCACGCGTACGCTGCATGAGCGCCTGCGCGTGGGCGAGGCCACCGGGCTGGGCTCGCGCAGCGGCTGAGCCTTCGTCCGGCTGCGGGACCGCAAGCGTTACTCCAGCCGTTGCCTCCGCGCGAAGTGAAGACTCCGGACGCGCGATTGAATCTGTTCTGAACAGGCGCTCGCCCTCCCGTCTGCTTGCGTCGAGGCACAGACGCGCGAAAGTTCGGATTCCGGCCACGGGGCCGGCGTCCAAACATGTCGCTCGCGCTGCTCCGCTGGGGAGTCTTCATCCTCCTGTGTCTGTTCGCGCCCCAAGCCGTCGCCGGCGACAGAAAGCCCCGGCGAAGTGAGGCGAAGGGCACTCGGCTCGTTCCTCTCAAGAACGGGCAGTTGCTTCATGCCGACGCCGCGGACGCGTACCGGCGGATGAAGGCCGAAGCGCGTTCGAAGAACATCTACCTCTGGGTCCACAGCGGCTACCGCTCCCCCGCGAAGCAGCGCCGGCTCTATGAGCGCTACCGCAAGGGCAAGGGGCCCCAGGCGGCACGGCCCGGGCGCTCCAACCATCAACGAGGCCTCGCGGTGGACCTTGTCATCGGCGGCGTCAAGACACCGACCTATGACTGGCTCGTGTCGAATGCATGCCGCTTCGGCTTCAAGCGCACGGTGCGCTCCGAGCCCTGGCATTGGGAGTACCGCCCGCGCAGCACCCGCGAGCCGAAGCCGGGGCGTGACTGCGTGGGCCGCCCCTTGAAACGTCAGCGACCCCAGTCTCCACCCGTGGCGAGCACCGAGAAGAGCTGAGGCGCGCTAGCTCCAATGCAGCGTGTCGTCAATCCGGCCCAAGGGCACCCCGACCTCACGGGTTGGTGCCTTTTGTCTGGGGGGACTGATTTTTATCAGACACCTCGATTACGGTGAGCAGCCATGCTCGTCGTCACCTCGAACCTCGAAGCAGTCACCGTCCACGCGGAGGGGGCGCTTTGTACGCGGGTCGCCACGATTCCCACGGCGGGCGGGATGTTGCCCTCGCAGGTGCGAATCAATGGCCTGCCCCTGTCGTTGCAACCCGGCTCGCTGCGGGCGTCCGTGGTGCACGGCCCGCCGGGGCTCGCCGTGCGCGACCTTCGGCCCACCTATGACGTCCAGCTCCCGCCAGAAGTCGACGTGCCCGCGGAGCACCGCGCCTTGGAGGAAGCCGAGCACCGCCTCTCCGACCTCACCCAACAGCTCGCGCGCGTGGGTCAGGAACTGGATGCGCTGTCGAAGCTGTCCCCCGGGTTTCCGCCCCGGCCGAAGGAAGCGCAGGAGCCCCGGGACGCCCCCGTGTCCGCGATGCTGTCGCTCATGTCCTTCGTGGACACCGAGCTCGCCGCGCTCCATTCGCGGAAGCTGGACCTGGAGCGGCAACAGCGTGACGCCGAAGCCGACCTGCGCTTTCGGCGCGACCGCGTGGCCGAAGCCTCTTCGTCCGTGCGAGGCCAGCGCGCCCGCGTGCACCGCGCGGTCGTGCTGACGCTGTCGGGCCCCCTTCCCGCGGACCTGGGGGCGCGGCTCGCGCTCGAATACGCAGTCCAGGGGGCGCGCTGGGTGCCCACCTACGACTTGCGCCTGCCGCGCACGCTGGAAGAGGGAACGCTGCGCATGCGCGCCTCCGTGCTCCAGCGCACCGGCGAGGACTGGACGGGGGTGAAGCTCGCCGTCTCCACCGCGGACCTCGCCCGGCATGCGGAAGTCCCCGAGCTGAAGGCGCTGCGCATTGGCCGCCACCAACCGGCGCCCGCGCGTTCGGGCTGGAGGGAGGCGCCACCGGGGCTCGAGGAGCTGTTCGCGGGCTACGACGCCACGCGGACGCCCACGCCGGTTCAGCCCGAGGTCAGCGCCGAACCCGAGCCCATGCCCGCCGTCCTCGAGCAGCCCCAGAAGAACAAGCGCAGCGCCGTGCCCATCGCGCCTGAGCCCGACTTCGCCATGGCAGAAGCGGCCGCGCCTCCGCTGGCGGCGGCCCCTCGAAGTGCTCCGATGCGCCCCAGCGCCGCTGCCCCCGAGGAAGAAGAGGAGACGTATTCGCGATCGCGATCGCGAGGCGGTGGCCTGATGTCGCGCGCGCGCCGACCGCCACCTCCGGCCGAGCGCGAGGAGGCGCCCGAGAGTTCATTCGACGATGACGGAGACGGGCTCAGCATGGATGCCGCCTCGCTGGGCGGTGGTGGTGGTGGCGAGCGAACGCCTCCGAGGCAGGAGCCCTCCGACACGCTGCTGGACTACGACCGCCTGACCATGCCGCCCGCGGATGACCTGGGCGCGCGTGGCAGACTGCAACCGCGCCCCGGGCACCTCACCCAGGAGCTGGTGGCCCTGGCGGAGGTCCACGCGCAGATCGACATCACGGTGCGAGTCGCCCTCAGTCTGCAGGAGACCTCTTCCATCTGGGCGGCCCCCGCGCCGGCGTGGTCCCAGCCGCCACGCACGTCCTCGCCTCACTTCGATGCGCGCTTCGATGTGGAGACGCGCGCGGACGTGCCTTCGGATGGAGCGTGGCACACCGTTCCGGTGTTGTCGGTGCCAGTGGGGCTGTCCGCGGAATACGTCTGCGTCCCCTCCGTGGAGCCGCGTGCGTTCCGCACGGTGCGCGTGGAGAACCGGACGCCGTATCCCCTGCTGGCGGGTCCCGTGGACGTCACGCTGGAGAACGAGTTCCTGATGACGTCCCCCCTGCCCACCATGGCCCCGGGCTCGACGCAGCGGCTGGGGCTCGGTGTGGAGGAGTCCATCAAGGTCGCGCGCAACACGCGGTTCGACGAGGCCACGGGCGGCATGTTCGGCGGCTCGACGATGCTCACGCACCACGTGTCGGTGGAGCTGGCCAACCGGTTGGCCAATCGCATCCTGGTCGAGGTGTGCGAGCGCGTGCCGACCGTTCCCGTCCACACGGAGAAGGACATCAAGGTGGAGGAGTTGGAAGTGGCGCCGCTCTGGCAGAAGCGCCTGCCCTTGCCCGGTGAAGCGAAGGTGGAGGGAGAGCGCGCGTGGCGCGTGGTGCTCCAGCCAGGTGAAGCGCAGACGCTGAAGGCGACATGGACCGTCAAGATTCCGGGCAACAAGATGCTCGGCGGCGGAAACCGGAGGACATGATGGGCACCCCTTTCATCCTGCCCGTGGTCAAGGTCACCGTCCTCGAGGACCGGGCGCTCGTCGAGCGGCGGGGGGAGATTCCCCTGTCCGTGGGAACGCAGCGACTCGTCATCCAGGGACTGTCCCCGCTCGCCGTGGACCGCTCGCTCCAGGCGAAGGTCGCGGGTGGCACCATCTCCCAGGCGCGCCTCCGCCGGGCGACGAAGCCCCAACCACCCGAGGCCGAGCGCGAACACCGCACGGCGCTCGGAAAGCGCGTCGCGGAGCTGGAGCAGGAGCTCCGGAATGCGGTCGCGGACGAAACCCGGCTGGCGGCGCGGCTGCGGCTGTTGGACACCGCGCGCGCCGATGTCCACCGCGCCATCTCCGAGCAGGCAGGCGCCGGACAGTCGCGGCCGGAGACGTGGCGAGAGCAGTTGGAGACGGTGCGCCGCGAGCAGCTGTCGGCGGACTCGGCGCTCCGAGAGACTGAGCGCCGGACGCGGCGACTGCGGGAGCAGTTCGACGAAGCACGGGCCTCGCAGACGGCTGTCGAGCTCCTGGAGCCTACGGTCGACACCCAGGCCGAGTTGGAGGTGGGCCACCCCACGGGCGGGCCCGCCACGCTGTCCGTCACGTACCTGGTCCCCTGCACGGCCTGGCGGCCTTCCTACCGCGCCACGCTGTCCCGCGAAGCCTCCGGTGAGTCCGTCACACTGGAGTGCGAGGCCGTCGTCTGGCAGCGCACCGGTGAGGAGTGGAAGGACGTGGAGTTGGCGTTCTCCACCGCGCGGCCGACGCTGGGCGCCACGCCGCCGCGGCTCCAGGAGGACCGGCTGTGGCTGCGGGACAAGACGGAGCGCGAGAAGCAGGTGGTGGAGGTGGCCATCCGTGAGGAGGTCATCCAGACGACGGGCGAGCCCGGCGCTGCCCGGCGGGAGGATGCGCTACCGGGCATGGACGACGGAGGTGAACCGTTGACGGTGACGGCCCCGCATCGGGCCAGTGTGCCGCCGGACGGCGAGCCCTACCGCGTGCCCCTGTTCCAGTTCACCGCGCCCGCGGCCTCCGAGCTGGTGGCCGTGCCGGAGCAGTCCCCCCTGGTGCACCGGGTGGCCCGGTTCGACAACACGGGCCCCACGGTGTTGCTCGCGGGCCCCGTGAAGCTGGTGCGGACCCACGGCTATGTAGGGCGTGCGCAGCTGCGTTTCACCGGCAAGGGCGAGCGCGTGAAGCTGGGCTTCGGCAGCGAGGACGCGCTGCGCGTGGCGCGAACCGAGGACGTGGGGCGGGAGGCCAGCCGGCTCACCGGACGCAAGGTGACGACGCACAAGGTGCGGCTGTTCCTCTCCAACATGGGCGCGAAGGCGGTGCCGGTGGCCATCGAGGAACGGATTCCCGTCTCCGAGGTGGAGTCGGTGGAAATCCAACTGCAGAAGGAGAGCACGAAGCCCGCGCCCGCGCGCGTCAGCGAGGATGGCATCGTCCGCTTCGAGCTGACGGCGGCGCCCCGCTCGCAGCAGGAGCTGGCGATGGACTACGTCGTGACGAGCGCGGCGAAGGTGGCCGGGCTCTAAGCAGACCCGGGTTCCACCGCGAAACAGCCCTGGGGGGCCGGGACTTCCACCAGGGTTCCGGCGGAAGCATTCATCCCCCCGGAGGAAGCCCCATGTGCGTCACTCGCGCGGTGTCCACCCTCGGCTTGCTGATGTCTGCCTGCCTGTCCGCTCCGGCCCTGGGAGCAGAGCCGCCCCCCGAGCGGGAAGCGACGCCCCCGCCGCCACAGCTCGCGGTGGAGGTCGGTGGGACGCTGTCTCCGATGCGGCATCCCGCGACGGAGGTGCCAACGCTGCGTTCACGGGTGAAGACGGTGAACGCCCGAAGCGGAGCCGCGCGCCTTTCCGGCGGACTCCACTTCAACCTCCTCCGTGGCTCCGAACGGAGCGACTGGTGGTGGACGAACGGCATCGACTGGTACCTGGCGGGTGGAGACGTCCAGGTCCTGGCGCTGCGGCCGGGGCTGGAGAAGCGGTTCTCGCTGACGCGACACGTGACGCTCGGGGTGAGCGCGTTCGGCAGCGCGGCGGAGGTCTCACTCCCCACGGGGCAGATTGCTCAGGTGCAGCCAGGGGAGCCGGGCTACACGCCCATTGGCGGCAACAACTTCTACGAGGGCCGCATGCGCAAGTGGGCCTTCGGCGCGGGCGGACTGGCGGCGATCCAGGTCAAGCTGAGTCGCTACGTGCATGCGCGCGTCCATGGGGGCTATACGCGCTACTTCGAACAGGCGGACGGGCTTCAGCCGACTCCTGATGCGGCCACGTTCACGGTTTCGCTCGATGGCCCGTTCGCGGGGGCGCTGCTTGGACTGGACCTCTAGAAACCGCTCCGCGGGAACCCTACTCGGTGTCGAGCACCATCGCTCGCACCTGCCGGGCGGCGAGCCCTCGAGGCACGAGTTGGAAGAGCGCATTGCGAATGAAGCGCCCCGCTGAACTCTCCCACTGGGCCACGCGCCCCAGGCTCCAGGAGCGCGTCACGAAGCTGTTGGCACGCTCGAGCCGGCGTTGCTCGTAGGCCGCCAGCGCCGCATCCACGGGGCCCTCCGCGGCCAGTAGCTCGGCCAGCACCACGGCATCCTCGATGGCCTGACACCCGCCCTGCCCCATGTTGGGCGTCATCGGGTGCGCGGCGTCTCCCAACAAAGTCACCCGGCCCCGGCTCCAGCGGCTGGCGGGCGGCCGGTCGTGGATGTCCGTGCGGAGGATGTTCGCTTCCTCCGTCGCGGCAATCAGGTCCTTGATGGGCGCGTGCCACCCGCCGAAGAGGGACTGCAACCGGGCCCGTGCCTCACCGGGGACATCCTGCCCTCCGGCCGGAGCATTCTGCGTGGCGAACCAGTACGTTTGCCCGAAGCCAATGGGCACCACACCGAAGCGCGCCCCACGCCCCCACGTCTCTGAAACAAGTCCCGGCGTCGCGCTCGGGACGTCCGAGCACACGCCCCGCCAGCTCGTGTAGCCCGAATAGCGCAACGGCGCGTCGCCCAGCAGCGCCCCACGTACCACCGAGCGCAGCCCGTCCGCGCCCACCAGCGCATCGCCCGTCACCGAGCTGCCGTCCGACAACCGCACCGTCACCGTCTGACCATCGTCGTGAAACGCCGTCACGGTGAGCCCCATCCGGACGTGCTCCTCCCCGGCATGGGCCAGCAGCACGGACTGGAGCCGCGCCCGATGGATGCAGACCAGCGGCAGCCCCAGCTCCTCCTGAATTTGAGTCACCGGAAGCCGCGTGAGCGCCGAACCCGACGGCTTCAGAATCGCGCTGTCCGTGGGACACGCACCGGATTGGGCCACCTCGTCACACAGGCCAATGCGGCGCAGCGCCGCCGAGGCGTTCATCTGGACCGTGAGGCCCGCGCCCACCCATTTCAAGGCGTCGGAGCGCTCGAAGACAGTGACGGAGAGGCCCGCGCGCCGAAGCGCGCAAGCCAGCGTGAGTCCACCAATTCCAGCCCCAGCCACGAGAACATGCCTGGGCGATGACGTGCTCATGCGCCGCGATTTAACAGGTATGCCATGGCGAGTCGCGATTCATGTGCAACACAGTGACGGGAGGTCGGTGCTGCACCACCGCCGCGTCGTTGCCGTACCGGGCCTGGCTCGCTGACCCGTACTTCACGGGCGCGGCTCACCCGAACCAGCGGCCCGATTCGGGAGCGAAGACGCGGACGCGTTCGGCCAGCGATGGCGGCAGTCGCTCGCGCAACGTGGCGTGGACGGATTCAGGAGGAAGCGCCTGGCTGAAGTGCATCAGGACCAGGGCCTCGTTGCGGAACTGGTCCGCGCGCGCGAGGAGTTCGTCCAGGTGGAGGTGCGCCTTCGCCTGAGCGTCCTGCACGGAGTGACGCGCGTCGACGAAGGTGCACTCGAGGATGAGCACGCGCGAGTCGAAGAGGCCTGGCTCCGTGTCCAGGACACGGGACAGGGTGTCGGTGGCATAGGCCAGCTCCAGCCGCTCCACTTCGTCGAAGAGCGCTTCGCCTGCTCGCCGCCGCCTGGCGATTTCCTGCGGCGGGAGTGACTGGTGCTCGAGGCGGAGCTTCGCGACACGGCGGAAGAACTGGTAGCCGAGCGACGGCACCGGGTGATGCGTCCGGAACGCGCGGACGAACAGACCTTGCCCCAGGGGCCGCACGTCCCCTGGCAACATCGGCACGGTGTTCACCTCCATGGAGGTGTGGTGCAGCCGCGACATCACGGCGAGCGACGCCTGGACGTTCGCCTCGATCTCCGCGGGCAGGAAGACCTGGGGTGCCCCCTTGCCGATGAGCCGACGGATGCCGAGCAACGAGCCGAGCCCGCTGGCATGGTCCGGGTGCGCGTGGCTCAAGAAGATGCGGTCCGAGCCACAGAACGAACGAATGGGGAGCCCCACGTCGAGCACGACGTCCAGCTCGGGGACCTGGAGCGACGTGTACACGCCGCCCACTGACACACCTCGGACGGTGTAGGGACCTGCCTGGACTTCAGTGAGCATCGGCACGGACACTATCCTGGGCATGGACGAGACACGCGACGAAAGGCCCCTGCTGGGCCAGGATGCGCGCATCGTTGCGCCTCCCTTCCCATCAGGGCCCCACATGGAAACCTCATCTCTCCAGGAAGTCGTCGCGCCAGAAGGCATCTGCTACGGCTGCGGCAGCAAGAACCCTCACGGCCTGCACATCCAAAGCTACTGGGATGAGGACGGCATCCACGTGGTGGCACGCCACACGCCCGATGCCCGGTACAGCGGCTGGCCGGAGCTCGTCTACGGCGGTCTGATTGCCATGCTGGTCGACTGCCACTCGAACTGGACGGCCATGGCGTACCACTACCGCGCCGAGGGCCGCTCACCTGGCAGCTCGCCGGTCATCGAATGCGTCACCGGAAGCCTGGGCGTGAAGTTCATCAAACCCACGCCCATGGGCGTCCCGCTCACCCTCCGCGCACGCGTCGAAGGCGAAGTCGGGCGCAAGAGCCGAGTCCTCTGTGAAGTCTTCGCGGGCGAGACGCTGACCGCGGTGGGTGATTCCATCTTCGTCCGCGTCGACACGGCCCAGTTGAAGGCCGCGGCGCACGGCCGCGAAGGCTGACGCGAAAGACGTCGTGCCCTACCCCTTGTCGGGCACTGGCAGTCCCAGCTCGGCGCGCAGCTCCGCGGTGCTGCGCCCCGCCTGGTACCGGCGATGGTTCTCCGCGGTGGTGAAGCTCCGTGTCTCCATCCGGTCCACGTAGAGCGTGCCGTCCAGGTGGTCCAGCTCGTGTTGGAGAATGCGTGCGTACCAGCCCCGGGCCTGGACCGTCACGGGCTGGCCGCGCTCATCGAGTGCATCCACGCGCACGGCGCTGGCTCGGGGCACCAGGGCCGCGAAGCCCGACACGCTCAGACAGCCTTCATGGAACTCCGCGGGTGCCGCGTCCTCCACCACCAGCCGGGGATTGATGAGCACGTGAAAGGGAACGGGCTTTCGTCCTCGCGCCGCCCGCTCGCTCTCCGAGAGGCCTGCCTGATACTCGGGCCGGTCCTCGATGACGACGACTCGCAGGCCCACGCCCACCTGGGGCGCCGCCAGCCCGACGCCGGGTGCGTCCCGCATCGTGTCGCGCATCTGCTCGATGAGCCGCGCCGTCTCCGGGCTGGCAATCTCCTCCGGCGTCAAATCGCGCGCCTTCCGACGCAGCACCGGGTCCCCTGCCTGGACAATCTTGAGCACCATGCCGCCAGCGTAGCAGGGCCCGCTAGGCTCCCGACCGACGACAATGCTCCACCCACTGCCGTCCAGGAGTAGTGTCCACTCCGCACCGTTCCAGCCCGGGAAAGACGACGTCGTGCAGGGCCTGGATGAACACCTCGAGCTTGCGCGCATGCGGCAACACACCGTGCGCCAGGAGCATGGAACCCTCCGCATCAGACAGGCCCTTCGCGAAGAGCCTGGGCGACACGCTTTCCTCCAGCATCGCAGGCAGATACGGCGACAGGAACGCCACGGAGCCCGATTGGGCTGCATGCGCGAGGTAGGCCCACCCCAGCCGGCTGTGCGCGACCTCGTCCCGAAGGATGTCTCGGAGTACCGCGCGCACCCGGGGTGGTCCGTCCACGGCCAGCACCGAGGTCAACCCGGCCGTGCTCTCCGTCTCTGAGATGCAGCAGGCGGCGACGACGTCGTAGAGCACGCGCTCGTGGAAGCCGAGGGCTTGCGGAGCAGTCTCCCGCGCCACCAGGGGAACGGGGGGCATGACCGCGTGTCCGTAGGTACGCGCCATCAGCTCGCACATGCCCGCGTGGCGCCGTTCGTCCTCCGCGGCGCGGCGCGCGAGCTCCACCAGCGTTTCGGGCGTGGCCAGTTGTTCGAGCGCTCCCGCCAATCGGGCGAAGCGCAGCCCCGCCTCCAGCTCCTCCTGCCTGCGGAAGACCCAGGTCTCCGCGACGAACCGCCGGAGTGCGTCTGGCATCGTTCTACCCGGTCTCCGCAGCAAGCGCTGGTCGGCCGGACAGCCATCATCAGGAGCATTGTTCATGGTGGCCTCGAAGCACTGATCGTAGCCGACGCGCGAGACAGACGGCGGTAAAGGAGTCGCTTGTCGCAGTGAGTCATTGCGTTGGACACCGCACGGTCGCACCCCATGTCCTGATGGGGACTGCACGCAATCGCGCGCACGGCGATCAGGCCGAACTCCGCGTCACCAACGGTCTCATCGACCCGTATTTCAGCCGCCTCCGGGAGGCGATTGAGAAGGGCCTCGACGATGCGCCGGTATTCCCAGGAACCCGCCTGGTGAATCAGGCAGGGACCGCCTGGGCTTCCCGAGCCAGCAGCTTCGGAGCGGCTGGCAATCCAGGAGAAGGCCCGCCGCCGAAAGCGCCCACCACGACCGAACGACGGGCGAAATCGAGATCATCGACTTCCGCACCCCACGGTTCGTGTGCCGGTCCCACTTGTTGCGCGTCTACAGATGTTAGGCTGACGGGCCATGGCTCGTCGCAAGAAGGCCGATGAGATGGCCTCCCGCGTCCGAAACCTGCTCGCGATGGACGCCGCGGGCATCATGCGCAGGCTCGATGCCCGCCGGGATGAGATGTTCGCCCTCTTCTCCCGCCTGCGCAGCCGCGAACCCCTCCTGGGCACCATCGCGTCACGGTACGCCGACGGCGCGTTCGACCAGCTCATCCACCTGCCCGAACAGGAACAAGCCGTGGTGGACCACTTCTACGGCCGCCTCGACGAGCTGCGCTGGTACTTCACGTACACCGAGGACATGCCCGGCACCGCCCAGCTGATCTTCTCCAAGCTGCACAAGCGGCTGGAGGAGTCCTACCGAGTGCTCGTGGTGACGCTGGGGCCACCGGTTCCGCCAGATGGCTCACGCGTGGTTGATGTCGAGGCCGTCCGGCACGACGCCGCAGAAGCTCCGCCGCGGAAGACGCTGACACGCACCACGCGGCGCGCGTAAGCCGCACCGCTCACGAACAGGCCGCCGGGACTGACCTCGACCCTGGCGAACCTCGCGGCCTATACCGAGTAGCCGGACGTCCCTGCCTCACGCCGCGGGAGCAGGCGCAGCAGCCACTCCGGCATCACGGGCCTGGCGCTTCGGCGCGAGCTTGCGCATGGACGACTTGCCCACCACGACGTCCACCATCTTCTTCGCGCGCGTCCAGACGCTCTCCTGCACGTAGGGGATGCCGTACTTCTCGCAAAGCGCCTTCACCTGCGGCTGGACCTCGCGGTACTTCAGCATCGGCAGGTCCGGCCAGATGTGGTGCTCAATCTGGTAGTTCAGCCACAGGTGGGCGAAGTCGTTCAGGTCCCCGCCCGTGCGGTAGTTCGCGCTGCCAATCACCTGCTGCACGTAGCGCTCGCCACGGCTCTCCGGCTTCGAGTCGAACCGGTACAGGTCCTCGCCCGTGTGGTTCGGCCCCACCACCAGGAACGTGTGCAGGCTGGTGAGGATGTCCGCCATCACGGAGTTGCAGAACGCGCTGAACGACGCCCAAGGCCCCAGCACCAGGTAGAGCGCCGGGAAGAGCCCGAACTGCACGGCCGAATACGGCAGATAGCAGCTCAGCAGCAGCTCCTTCAGCTCCTCGCGCGTCAGCTCCCCGCCCTTGCGTCGGCTCTTCCGGCGCAGCGAACTGAGCGTCTCCGGCGCGTAGTAGCTGGCCCGCCACGTCAGCGCGAGCAGCGCGAGCTGCGCATAACGCAGCGCCAGCGGGCGCTCCGGGTTGCGCAGCGTCCCCTCCGCGTTGCGCTCCAGGAGGTCGGGGTCCGCATCCTCTCCCGTGTGCGAGTGGTGGAGCACGTTGTGCTCGAACACCCAGGCCTCCGGCAGCATCCAGTCGAGCCAGTCCAGATAGCGGCGGCTCCCCTTCGCGAACCCCTTCCCCGTGCGAGACGCCGGAAGCCCCGGCACCCGGTCGTAGCCCCGATGCCCCACGTGGTGCATCAGCAGCCAACGCGTGGACCGCCCGACACTGAGCGCCGCCGCGCTGAGCGGGTTCGGCGCCAGCCAGCAGGTCGCCGCCCCCAGCGCGGTCGCCGCCCGACCCCAACGCTCGATTTTCCGGAGGTGCGCCGCGTCCGCCTCGCCCAGCGATGCGTCCAGTTGCTCACGAAGCGCCTTCAACTCACGGTGAAACCCCTCCACGTCCACGGAAGAAATGTCGAAGTCGGGGGCAGCCTGGGACGGCATGAACGGCTCTCCTCGGTCGCGGAGATGGACACGGGCGAAGGGGGGGCAACAGCTCGGCGCGAACCGTAGCCGCCAGGGTCCGCGGGCGTCCAGCCACGCTTTGCCCTCGGCCCCTGCTTTCGAACGAGGCCATGCGGAGCCCCGAGGCGCAGGTTATACCCGCGCCTCGAGTCCGGCCCATAGGGCGACCTCGACGTCAAGGGGAAGCAGGCCGCCGCGCGGCAAGGCAAGCGACCTGGCGCCCCCATCAGCCCGAGCGAATGGACCCGTCCACTTCGAAAGCGAGATGCCGACATGACAGACCTGTTCGCTCCCCTCGAACTCCGAAAGGGCGTCATCGCGCCCAACCGCATCTGGCTGGCGCCCCTGACGAACACCCAGAGCCATCCCGATGGCACGCTCTCCGACGCGGAGCTTCGCTTCCTCGCGATGCGCGCCGATGGCGGGTTCGGCGTGGTGGAGACGTGCGCCGCCTACGTGTCCCAGGACGGCAAGACGTGGCCGGGCGAGCTGGGCGTTCACGACGACGCGATGCTGCCCGGACTGAAGCGCATGGCCGCGCGCATCCATGAAGGGGGCGCCCTGCTCTCCGCGCAGCTCTTCCACGGTGGACTTCGCGCCAACGCCGAGGTCAGCCAGCGCGAGGTGTGGAGCGCCAGCGCGTATGACGCGGAAGGCCTCCGCTGCCGCGAAGCCACCGAGGCCGACATCGAGGGCGTCATCGAGGCCTTCGCGAACGCGGCGCGCCGCTGCGCCGAGGCGGGGTTCGACGCCGTGGAGCTCCACGGAGCACACGGCTACCTGTTCTCGCAGTTCCTGAGCACCGTCTTCAACCGCCGGCAGGACCGATGGGGCGGCTCGCTGGAGAACCGCTGGCGCCTGCTTCAGGAGACAGTCCGCGCGGTGCGGCGCGCGGCGCCCGCCCTGGTCCTCGCCGTGCGCCTGTCGCCGGAGGACGCGAGGCAGGCCAGGGGCCTGGACCTGGACGAGTCGCTGGAGGTCGCGCGCATGCTCACGCGCGAGGGCGTGGACATCCTCCACCTGTCCCTATGGAAGGCGGCCCACAACACCCTGAAGCGGCCGGACCAGCACGCGACGCCGCTCTTCCGGCAGGCCGTGGGCACCGGTGTCCGCATCGTGGTCGCGGGCGAGGTGCGCACGCGCGAGGAGGCAGAGGCCCAGCTCGCGCGCGGCGCGGATGCCGTGGCCGTGGGCCGAGCGGCCATCGCGAATCATGACTGGCCGCGCCGCGTGCAGCGAGGCGACGCGCTCCAGGTGCCGCCGCTGTCCCCCACCACGCTCAACGCAGAGGGCCTGTCCGACGTCTTCGTGAACTACATGCGCAACTGGCGCGGCTTCGTGACGGACCAACCGGCCTGAGGCTGCCCTGAAACGCAGACGGCCCCACTCCCAGGAGGAGCGGGGCCGCATGGCTCACGTCCAACGAGCGCTGCGTTTCAGCGCCGGGTGCCCGGGGGCGCCGCGTTGATGCCCAGGTACTCCTGGAGCGGCTTCACTTCCAGCTCCGCGCACTTGAGCGACTCCAGCGCGCCCACCGCCATCCGCGCCGCCTGCACCGTCGTGTAGTACGGCACCGAGTGCATCAGCGACTCGCGGCGGATGGAGAAGCTGTCGGCGATCTCCTGCTTGCCGAAGGTGGTGTTGATGACCAGCACGATTTCGCCGTCGACAATCTTGTCGACGATGTTCGGGCGGCCCTCCGTCACCTTCTGCACCACCTGCGCCTCGATGCCCTTCGTCGCCAGGTAGTTGTGCGTACCGGAGGTGACGACGAGGGAGAAGCCCATGCTCCGCAGGCGCCGCGCCAGGTCCACCACCGCCGGCTTGTCGTCATCCTTGACGGAGATGAACACCTTGCCGCTCTTGGGCAGCTTCACGCCCGCGGCGAGCTGGCTCTTGGCGAAGGCGGACGCGTAGTCGTTCGCCAGGCCCATCACTTCGCCGGTGGACTTCATCTCCGGCCCGAGGATGACGTCCACGCCCGCGAAGCGCGCGAAGGGGAACACGCTCTCCTTCACCGCCACGTGCTTGAACTCCGGCTCCTTCGTGACGCCCAGCTCCTTGAGCGTCTTGCCCACCATGCAGAGCGCGGCGATCTTCGCCATCGCCACGCCGGTGGCCTTGGAGATGAAGGGCACGGTGCGGCTCGCGCGCGGATTCACTTCCAGGATGTAGATGGTCTTCCCCTGGATGGCGAACTGCACGTTCATCAGGCCCACCACGCCCAGCTCGCGCGCCAGGGCGATGGCCTGGTCCTTCATCCGCTCCACCAGGTCCGGCGACAGCGAGTGCGGCGGCAGCGTGGCCGCGGCGTCACCGGAGTGCACGCCCGCCTCCTGGATGTGCTCCAGCACGCCGCCAATCATCACCGCGCCCGTGCGGTCCGCCACCAGGTCCAGGTCCACCTCGATGGCTTCCTTCAGGAAGCGGTCGATGAGCACCGGGTGCTCGGGCGATGCGCTCACCGCCTCGCGCATGTACCGCTCCAGGCTGGCCACGTCGTAGACGGTCTCCATGGCCCGGCCGCCCAGCACGTAGGAGGGCCGCACCATGACGGGGTAGCCGATGCGCTCGGCCACCTTGAAGGCCTCCGCGTGGCTGCGCGCGACGCCGTTCTCCGGCTGCTTCAGGCCCAGCTTCTCGATGAGCGCGGCGAAGCGCTCCCGGTCCTCCGCGCGGTCGATGGCGTCCGGCGACGTGCCCAGGATGGGCAGGCCCGCCTTCTCCAGCGGCACGGAGATGCGCAGCGGCGTCTGGCCGCCGAACTGGACGATGGCCCCCACCGGCTTCTCGCGCTGGGACACCTCGAGCACATCCTCGATGGTCAGCGGCTCGAAGTAGAGGCGGTCCGACGTGTCGTAGTCGGTGGACACCGTCTCCGGGTTGCAGTTGACCATCACCGTCTCGTACCCGGCCTCGCGCAGCGCGAAGGCGGCGTGGACGCACGCGTAGTCGAACTCGATGCCCTGGCCGATGCGGATGGGGCCGCTGCCCAGGATGAGCACCTTCTGCCGGTCCGTGGGCGGCGCCTCGTCCTCCTCCTCGTAGGTGGAGTACAGGTAGGGCGTGTACGCCTCGAACTCCGCGGCGCAGGTGTCTACCCGCTTGTAGACGGGCCGGATGTTGCGCGCGTGCCGGTGCGCCCGCACCTCTTCCGCCGGGTAGCCGAGCAGCCGGCCCAGATACTTGTCGGAGAAGCCGTGCGCCTTGGCCTGCCGGAGCACCTCGTCCGGGAGCTGGTCCAGCCGCCCGTACTCCTGGAGCGACTGCGCCTCGTTCACCAGCATCTGGATGTAGCGAAGGAACCAGGGGTCGATGGCGGAGAGCGCGTGCACGTCCTCCACCGTCATGCCTTCGCGGAAGGCCTGGGCCACGAACCAGGGACGCTCCGGGCGAGGGATGCGCAGCGCCTCGCGCAGCACCTTCTCCCGCTCCTCCTTCTCCGCCGGCAGCTCCGGGGACTCCAGGCCCACGCGGCCCAGCTCCATGGAGCGCAGCGCCTTCATGTACGCCTCCGGGAAGGTGCGGCCAATGGCCATCACCTCACCCACCGAGCGCATGCTCGTGGTCAGCGTCCGGTCCGCGTGCGGGAACTTCTCGAAGTTGAAGCGCGGCACCTTCACCACCACGTAGTCCAGCGTCGGCTCGAAGGAGGCCGGCGTGTCGCGGGTGATGTCGTTGCGCAGCTCATCCAGCGTGTAGCCCAGCGCCAGCTTCGCGGCGATCTTCGCGATGGGGTAGCCCGTCGCCTTCGACGCCAGCGCGCTGGAGCGCGACACGCGCGGGTTCATCTCGATGACGACCATGCGGCCGTCCTTCGGGTTGATGCCGAACTGGATGTTGGAGCCACCCGTGTCGACGCCAATCTCCCGGATGATGGCCAGCGACGCCTGCCGCATCCGCTGATACTCGCGGTCCGTCAGCGTCTGCGCGGGCGCCACGGTGATGGAGTCACCGGTGTGCACGCCCATGGGGTCCAGGTTTTCGATGGAGCAGACGATGATGACGTTGTCCGCCGTGTCGCGGACCACCTCGAGCTCGTACTCCTTCCAGCCCAGCACGCTCTCCTCCACCAGGATGGTGGTGGTGGGGCTGGCCTTCAGGCCCGAGCGGCAGATGGCTTCGAACTCCTCGCGGTTGTACGCGATGCCACCGCCGGTGCCACCCAGCGTGAAGGACGGGCGGATGATGGCCGGGAAGCCGATGTCCTCCACCAGGCTCATCGCCTGGTCCAGCGTCGTCGCGTAGCCGCTCCTGGGCAGGGCCACGCCAATCTTCTGCATGGCCGCCTTGAAGAGCTGGCGGTCCTCCGCCTTGTTGATGGCTTCCAGGGACGCGCCGATGAGGCGCACGCCGTACTTCTCCAGAATGCCTTGCTCCGCCAGCGCCTTGGCGAGGTTGAGTGCCGTCTGGCCACCCATGGTGGGAAGGAGTGAGTCCGGCCGCTCCGAGGCGAGGATGCGCTCCGCCGCCTCCACCGTAATCGGTTCGATGTAGGTGCGATGCGCGAACTCAGGGTCCGTCATCACGGTGGCGGGGTTGCTGTTGAGCAGCACCACCTCCACGCCTTCATCCCGGAGTGCCTTGATGGCTTGTGTACCGGAGTAGTCGAACTCGACGGCTTGCCCGATGACAATCGGACCCGAGCCAATCACCAGAACCTTACGGATATCGGTACGCTTGGGCATCGGGGCGCCCCCATACCAACGTCCGCCCCCACATGCGAGGACTGTGTTGAAGCCGCCCGCTCGCACGGACGCCGGGCCCGCGCCCGCTGTCCTCTGTTAGGCTCCGCCGCCCACGGAGGTTCCATGCGCCACTGGTCCCTGGCACTGCTCGTTTCACTCGCGTCACCTGCCCTCGCCCAGGATGCCGCCGCCCCCGCGCCCGAAGGCGCCCAGCCC
>NZ_JABFNS010000339.1 GCF_013116825.1 Myxococcus xanthus | reverse complement strand
ATACGGTAACTTTCGGCGTGCCGCTGAGTCCATCTGCCTGTCACAATCGGCATTGAGCCGCAGAATAGAGAAGCTGGAATCCGCGCTGGGCATTAAATTATTCGACAGAACGACCCGCCGGGTCACCCTGACGCTTTATGGGCAAACCTTTGCCGAGCGTTCGGATCAGCTGCTGGCAAACGTTGAGCTGGTATTAGCGGATATCGACAAGGTCAGCCAGGACCGCGTGGGGCTGGTCACCGTCGCTACGGTGCCCTCGGCGGCCTACTATTTCATGCCTGACATTATTCGCCGCTTCCAGACCCGCTATCCACGGGTACGCGTCAAGCTTATTGATAGCAGCGCAGGAAACGTCATTGAAGCGGTTGCCAGCGGCCAGGCCGACTTCGGCATCTCTTTTGAGATGAGCATGC
>NZ_JABFNS010000338.1 GCF_013116825.1 Myxococcus xanthus | reverse complement strand
GCCCGACGCCGCCTTCGCCACCGACCGCTGGAACGCGATGGACTTGGACCTGAAGTTCAAGGGCGAGCGCATCGTGCGCGACGAAAGCCTGCCGATCGAAAACCTCGACGTGCATGCCCGAATGGAGAACGCCCAGCTCACGCTGTCGCCGCTGCGCTTCGGCGTGGCGCAAGGCAAGATCGATTCCACCGTGGTGCTCGACGGCCGCGAGGGCCCGCTCAAGGCGCAGTTGCGCGGCAGCGTGGACGGGCTGCGCCTGTCCGCCCTCTTCCCCAAGGTCGAACTGATGGAGAAGAGCTTCGGCCGGCTGGACGGGGCCATGGCCGTGAACGGCACCGGCAATTCGATCGCGAAGATGCTGGGCACGAGCAACGGCGAGGCGCGCGTGTACATCCGCGACGGCCGCTTCAGCAA
>NZ_JABFNS010000337.1 GCF_013116825.1 Myxococcus xanthus | reverse complement strand
GGCCTGCACCGTGCTGATGCTCGACGACCGCACCTCGGAGACGGGCGACCTGCAGCTCCACAGCATCGCCCACGGGGTGGTCTCGCTGGAGCAGTCTCCGCGTGAGTTCGGCTCCGAGCGCCGGCGCCTGCGCATCGTCAAGATGCGGGGCATCAAGTACCGGGGCGGCTATCACGACTTCCTGCTTGAGACCGGCGGCATCCTGGCGTTCCCGCGCCTGATCGCGGCGGAGCACCATACGCCGTTCGACGCGACGGCGCGCTCCACGGGCTCGGACGCGCTCGACCTGCTGCTCGGCGGCGGATTGGTGCCCGGCACCAACACCCTGCTGCTCGGCCCCTCCGGGGTGGGCAAGACCACCATGGCCATCCGCTGCATGCTGACCGCCCTGGAGCGCGGCGAGCGGGGCACCTAC
>NZ_JABFNS010000336.1 GCF_013116825.1 Myxococcus xanthus | reverse complement strand
GATGGCGTCCCGCAAGGGTTGCACCATCATTAACATCCCCGGTCCGCCGCCGTAAGGACGATCGTCCACGGTACGGTGCCGGTCATGCGCGAAGTCACGAGGACTCCAGCTCTGGATGCTCAGCAGGCCATTTTTTACTGCCCGGCCAGTTACCCCGTAATCGGTAATTGCGCGGAACATTTCAGGAAACAGGCTAATTATGCCAATCCACATAGCGCCGTCTTTTACCGTTTATCCGGAGAATTTAAAAACCAGGATCCCAATCTACTTCGATTGTACGAGTAGCGAGATCGACTTTCTTGATAACCTGCCCATCGAGGAACGGAACCAGCCGCTCCTTGATGCCAAACGCATCTTTCAGGTTTGCCTTGATGACGAGAACGTCATTTGACCCGGTTTCCATCATATCGATGAC
>NZ_JABFNS010000335.1 GCF_013116825.1 Myxococcus xanthus | reverse complement strand
CCTTCGCGCCGTCGAAGTACTGCTGCAGCACCGCGTCGAAACAGCCGCCCGGCCCCGCCACTTCCGCGAACAGCGTCATGCTGGAGCGCAGCTTGACGTCGTCGGGCGATCCGAAGATGGCGTGGGCGGATGGGGCGTCGGGACCGTGATCGAGCAGCACCTGGCAGGCCTGCCGCAGGCGCGCTCCCAGCACGGGATGCGCAAGATAGGCCTCGGCCTCCCCACGGGACTGGATGGCGTAGTGGCGCGCCATGTCGCTGTGCCCCAGGCCCTGGATCTGCGGGAAGATGAACCACATCCAGTGCGAGCGCTTGCGCCCGGCGCGCAGTTCGGTCAGCACCTGCTCCCACACGGATTGCTGCGCAGGAAGAAAGCGGTCGAGGTCCGGGGTCGAGGGCATCCACGCATTCTAGGTC
>NZ_JABFNS010000334.1 GCF_013116825.1 Myxococcus xanthus | reverse complement strand
GCGTAGAACATGACCGCGACGATCCCAATCAGGAACAGCAGCACCGAACGTTTGGCGTGCGGCTTCAGCTGGAACACCTGGCTTCCGCGCAGTTTGACTTCCCCTTTTGCCAGGCGCTCCTGGTAAACCGGGTCATCTTTCAGCTCGCAGCCGAGGAAGTTACACACCACGGCGGTGATCATCACGGCAATCAGCGTCACCGGAATACAGATGCCCAGCAGCGTCAGGTAGCTGACGCCCAGCGGCTCCAGAATACCGGCGAAAAACACCACCGCGGCGGAAATTGGCGAGGCAGTAATCGCAATCTGCGAGGCCACGACGGCAATCGACAGCGGGCGGGAGGGGCGAATGCCCTGCTCCTTCGCCACTTCGGTGATCACCGGCAGGGTCGAGAAGGCGGTGTGGCCGGTCCCCGCG
>NZ_JABFNS010000333.1 GCF_013116825.1 Myxococcus xanthus | reverse complement strand
GTGCTTTTAGCTTTAAAAGGTTTTGCTTTTTCAGGAGCGATGAAAATTGTTGGAGAATACCTAAAAGGTTGTACTTGTAGCGGACTTTGGGAAGCAAAATTTGCTAAAGAATACATGGATAAAGAAATTCATACTTATTCACCTGCTTTTAAAGAAGATGAAATAGGTGAAATAGCCAGTTTATCTCATCATATAGTGTTTAACTCTTTAGCCCAATTTCATAAATTTCAAGCTAAAACACAAAAAAATTCCTTAGGTCTTCGTTGTAATGTTGAATTTTCTCTAGCCCCAAAAGAACTTTACAATCCTTGTGGAAGATACTCAAGACTTGGAATTCGTGCTAAAGATTTTGAAAATGTGGATTTAAATGCTATAGAAGGACTTCATTTTCACGCACTTTGTGAAGAAAGTGCTGATG
>NZ_JABFNS010000332.1 GCF_013116825.1 Myxococcus xanthus | reverse complement strand
CAGTACAAGCCGGCGGTATTCGTCATGCCCACGCGCAGGCCCTGGGCGGAGAACAGGTGCGCGATGAGGCGCGCGGTGGTCGTCTTGCCGTTGGTGCCGGTGACGGCGACGGTGGGAATGCGCCCGTCCTGGCCGTGCGCGAAGAGCTTGTCGACCATCGCCTGGCCAACGTTGCGCGGCTTGCCGTAGCTCGGCGAGAGGTGCATGCGCAGGCCGGGGGCGGCGTTCACCTCGACGAAGCCGCCGCCCTGCTCTTCCAGCGGGCGCAGCACGGTCTCGGCCACCATGTCCACGCCGCAGATGTGCAGGCCGACCATCTGGGCCGCGGCCACGGCGCGCGCGGCCACGTCGGGGTGCACGTCGTCGGTCACGTCGGTGGCGGTGCCGCCGGTGGAGAGGTTGGCGTTGTTGCGCAGGAT
>NZ_JABFNS010000331.1 GCF_013116825.1 Myxococcus xanthus | reverse complement strand
AGCTCGTACTGGCGCTGCACAAAGTGGTTTTTAAGGCGTCGGATCGCGGCCTGTGGTGTGGCCTCGACGGCGGCGGCGGCGCGTTTCCGCATCTCCTCGATGCTGAGGACGTTGCTGGGTGCTGCGGCCTTCTCGCTCGCCCATCGGCGAACGGTGCGGGGTGGGATCCCCATGGTGCGTGCGACGGTGGCACTGGTTGCGCCGTCCTGCTCCAGTAGCCTGAGCGCCTGGGCTTTCTGTTCGGTGGTGTATTTCTTCATGGTTCCTGCTCTGGTTGGTTTCTCTCCCGTATTGAAACGTCACGCGCTGAAAATGGCGGGGGTTTTTGGGGGGTACACGGCGTTTGTGCGTGCGTGGTCGTGCGGTGGCGAGAAGGACTGCGGCGATGATGGCCTTGGTTCTCATGCTATGTCCTGTGG
>NZ_JABFNS010000330.1 GCF_013116825.1 Myxococcus xanthus | reverse complement strand
CTGCTCGACAACGGCATCCATATCGAGCACGCGTGCGACATGAGCTGCGCCTGCACCACCTGCCACGTGATCGTGCGCCAGGGCTACAACTCGCTGAACGAGGCCGAGGAAGAGGAAGAGGACCTGCTCGACCGGGCCTGGGGCCTGGAGCCGCAGTCGCGCCTGTCGTGCCCGGCGATCCTGGCGCAGGAGGACGTGACGGTGGAGATTCCCAAATACACCATCAACCATGCCAAGGAGAACCATTGATGGCCGTGCGGCGTGAACTGCGGGAGGGCCGGGCATGACGCGGCAGATCGTTCTCGATACCGAAACCACCGGCCTCTCCGCCGAAGGCGGCGACCGCATCATCGAGCTGGGCTGCGTCGAGTTGCTGAACCGCAAGCTCACGGGCAACAACCTGCACCTGTACTTCAACCC
>NZ_JABFNS010000032.1 GCF_013116825.1 Myxococcus xanthus | reverse complement strand
GAATCCCATCAGTGCCAGGGCCCCTCCGTCCAATCCCCCCCGACCCCAGGGCAGCAGACCTTCCGCCAGCGAACACCCCGCCGGACACGCCCACGTCCTCCCCGATGGGTGACCCACGCCCACACGCCGATGCCGCGGCGCGGCGGGAATTCCCCCCGGCGTCAGCGCAGACTCCTGGGGGAAAGGTGTAAGGATGAGGCACCCCATGGCGGCGGACTCCGAGAGCACCTTTCGCATCCAGGCCCGAGCGGACCTGCATGCATCCGAGCGGGCCCAGAGCGACCCTTCCCGTGCGCAGCGAGGCCCGGGCACGCTGGCCGGGGAGTACCTCCTCAAGGCGCTGCTCGCCTCGGGCGGGCACGGCAGCGTGTACGAGGCGGAGCACCGCATCCTGGGCCGGCGGGCCGCGGTGAAGGTCCTCCACCCGCACCTGGCGGACCAGGGGGAGATGCTCAAACGCTTCGTGCGCGAGGCGCGCGTGGTGAACCAGATTCGCCACCCCAACATCGTGGACGTCTATGACTTCGGGCTGATGCCGGACGGCAGCCCCTACTACGTCATGGAGCTGCTCACCGGCCGCACGCTCAGCCAGGTGGTGCAGGAGCGCGGGCGGCTGTCGTCGACGCGCGCGCTCGCGTACCTGGAGCCCGTCTGCGGCGCGCTGGAGGCCGCGCACCGTGCGGGCGTCGTCCACCGCGACTTGAAGGCCAGCAACATCCTCGTCGTGGAGGAGGGTGAGCGCCCCCGGGTGAAGCTGCTGGACTTCGGCATCGCCAAGCTGCTGCACGCCGAGCCGTCGCAGGAAGGGCTCACCATCGCCGGCCAGCGGCTGGGCACCGCGCACGCCATGGCGCCCGAGCAGTTCCGCGGCGGCCCCATTGGCCCGCATACGGACATCTACGCGCTGGGCGTGCTGCTGCATCAGCTCATCACCGGCCGCTATCCCTTCCAGTGCGAGGACCGGATGGAGCTGGAGCGGCTGCACCTGGAGGCGCCCGCGCCCCGGCCCAGCGCCATCGCCGCGGTGTCCCCGGCGGTGGACGCCGTGGTGCTGCGCTGCCTGGAGAAGGATGGCAGCCGCCGCTTCGGCAGCGTGACGGCCTTCCTCGCCGCGCTCAGCGAAGCAGCCGAGGAGCCCGTCCAGCCCACGCGCCGCACGCGGCTGGCACTGGCCGTCCACGCCGAGGTCGTCCTCGCCACCTCCGCCCAGGATGATGACGCCGTGTACGCGGTGCTCGCGGACGTGCTGGATGGGCTCGAGCAGGGCCTGCGCGGTGGCGGCTTCCTGCTGGCGCTCCAGTCCGGCACCTCCCTGCTGGCCGTGCACCCGCTGGACCACGGCGCCCCCAGCGCCGAGCGCACCGGGTACCTGCGCGAGGCGGAGCGCACGCTGCGGGTGCTCCAGGACATGGCGCAGAAGCTGGCGGACCCGGTGAACGCCCGCGTCCACCTCTGTGTCCACCTGGGCCAGGCGGAGACGCGCGGCGACGCCTCGGAGTCGGAAGTCGTGGGAGGCCCCGTCACCGACGTGGGCACCTGGCGCCTGCGCACCGCGGATGGCTTCGCGCTCACACCAGCGGCGGCGCTCGCCCTGGAGTTCGACGAGAGCGACTAGCTGACGGAAAACACGTATCTGTTATCAGCTTGCGAGCAGGTAGGCGCGAGGTCGTCGCCCATGACACAAACCAGGTGTCTCCGGGCAGACCCCCACCCGAATATTCCCGCCGGGCCATATTTTCTCACGACGTGAACACCGTCACACTGGCTTCACCCATCAGCGACAGTGTTTTAGTTCGTGGGAGCTGGAACTGATGGCATCCGGGGAGCTGGCATTGCTCGCTCCCCGAAACGGGGGAAAGCCATGCGTCTCATGCCAGCGTTTCTGTCTGGATTCCGAATCAATCATTGCCTGAAACACCTGCGCCGGCCGCGCATCGCCGGAGGGTTGCTGGGCCTGGCGCTGGGATTCGGAGGCGGGGCATGTGGTCCAGCGGAGCTCACGGGTGCTACGTGGACGCTGCGCGAAGCCCACGCGTCAGCCGAATCAGGCAACGGCTTGTCGACCAATGGCTTGTCAACCAATGGCCTTTCGACCAACGGACTGTCCACCCATGGCTTATCAACCAATGGGCTCTCCACGGTTGGATTCTCTCACTGGTTCAACCAGGACCCCGCACGCGCCGATGAACTCATGCGTTACATCATCCGGTGCGCCGCGAAGGAGAATCAGCAGCGCAAGTACACCAACCCGGTGACGGGGGTGAAGTACACCTGGGAAGGAGGCCTGGGTCTCGCACTCAACTGGGCCACGGGCGCACCGGCGACAGCCCAGGAAGAAGAAATCGTCTCAGCCTGCCTGGCGGCCCATGCGAACAAGTTCGGGATTTCCGTCGCCATCTCCGTGCTGGGCCGCGACGCGCGGGGCGGTGCCCTGCCGTACACGGAGCAGGAGCTGTCGACGTTCAGCGAGCGGGAGGCGTGCTTCTTCGGCAACCTCTTCGACGGCACCGGCGTCTTCGCCGCCACGGACCGCGGCTACCTGCGCGAGGACGAAAGCACCGTGCGCGCCTGCGGCCTGCCCTCGAACCCCGCCCACGCGGACTGCCTGCCCATCATCCACACGGGCACCTGCGAGTCACGCTGCCAACGCGCCGCCACGGCGGCCCTCCCCGTCAGCCAGGACGCGGACAGGAAGAACCCGCCCCCTCACGGCGAGCCGCCCTATTACGAAACCTGCACGTATAACGGACGGACCTTCCAGCCGCTCACGACGCGTCTGCAGCCACGCGACATCCACCGCTGTGGAGACGGCGTCTGTCAGCTCACGGAACGTTGCGGCGACGGCGTCGTGGCGGGAAGCTGCCAGGCGGACTGCGGCACGTGCCCCTACTGATGCAGCGGGTGCTCGGATGGAACACACTGCCTCCGTCCTGCGGCGCACGCTGTCACCCTCCTTCCGTCCCTTGCCCCTGACCACCATGACAGTGTTGACTACGCGGGTCTGTCACGACTCGGGGATTTTCCACGAACAGACACCACACCGCTGGAGCCGGACGTGATGACGCTGCGAGCGAGGGTGATGCTGATGTCGGCGGTGGCACAGCGGCGCGGAACACTGCGGCGCGCCTTCGACACGCTCCAGGGCCCCACCGTGAATGGCGTGCGGCTTCGCGCGCCGCGGTCCTCCACACGGGAGGCGGCGCTGCTGGAGGAGACGGTCCGCGAACGGACCGCGGCGCTGGAGGCGGCCAACGTCAAGCTGTCCCGCAGCCTGGAGCAGCTGCGCGCCACCCAGGCGCAGCTGCTGTTCGCGGATCGGCTGATCGCGCTGGGCCGCATCGCCGCGGGCGTGGGACACGAAATCAACAACCCGCTGGCCTTCATCCTCAGCAACCTGGAGTACATCCACCAGGAGCTGCAACAAAAGGAGCACCTGTCCGAGCAGGACCGGCAGGAGGTGCTGGAAGCGCTGGCGGAGACGCGCGACGGCGCAGAGCGCATCCGCCTCATCGTCCGGGACCTGCAGACGCTGTCACGCGCGGAGGACGTGGGCACGGGCCCATCGGACCTGGGCTCGGTGGTGCGCACGGCGGCGAAGATGGCCATGCACGAGCTGCGGCACCGCGCGCGGTTGGTGGTGGACTGCGAGGGCCTGCCGCCGGTCCAGGGCAACGGCGCGCGGCTGGGTCAGGTGTTCCTCAACCTGCTGCTCAACGCGGCGCAGTCCATCGTCCCCGGCGAGGTGGAGAAGAACGAGGTCCACATCGTGGCCTGCGAGTCGAAGGCCGGACGGGTGGCGGTGGAGGTGCGCGACACCGGCTGCGGCATCTCCCCGGAGCATCGCGAGCGCATCTTCGACCCGTTCTTCACCACCAAGCCCCTGGGCGTGGGCACGGGCCTGGGGCTGGCGGTGTGCCATGGCATCGTGACGTCGCTGGGCGGCACCCTGACGGTGGAGAGCGCCCCGGAGCGAGGCAGCATCTTCCGCGTCACGTTGCCCGTGGCCGGCGCCTTCGCCCAGGCGACTCGCGCTCCGCAGCAAGCGGACGCGGTGGCCTGAGCGACTCCGGCGCCAGGCTCGCGTCGTACGGCGTCATCCCCTGCATCGGCGGCGCGTAGAGGTGCAGGGACACCGCTTCGTGGCGGGACACATTGTCGATGCGGTGGATGGTGTCCGGAAACTCCACCAGGAGGTCGCCCTCGCGCGCGCCCACGATGACCTCGGGCACCAGCCGGTCCCCCGCCCACGCGAAGCGCGTCTCTCGCAGCCTGCCCCGCACCAGCCAGGAGGCGCCCCCGGAGCCGCCATGGTCATGGACGCGGGACGCCTGCCCGGGGAGCCAGGAGACGAGCAGCAGCTCGCACGCCGCCGTCCGGGCAATGGTCTGCCGCGTGTAGCCCGAGGGCTCGAAGCGCACCAGCTTGTCCAGCAGTCCCCAGTCGACCCTGCTGGAGCGCAGCCGCTCCACCAGCCATGACATGGAGACGATGTCTGCTGTCTGTTCTGGCAATGGCCAGCCGAGCAGCGCCTGGGCCACCGCGCCGTGCTCACGCTGGTCGATGATGGGCTCGCGCATGGTGTTCCCCCCGCGTGTGCGACGGAGTGTGGGCACGGAACAGCCTCGTGCCCAGGGAGGAGGGCCGGACATCCGGACCCGGCGCTTGGCCCCCCGGCCGCCACCAGAGGATGCCAGCGAGCGTGTCAGGACCTACGATGGGTGCGTGCGAGCACTGGGGTGGTGGGATGTGGCCATCGTGGGGGGAGGCGCCAGCGGCACGCTGTTGGCCGTGCACCTCCTGCGGAGCGCGCGGGCGCCGCTCCGCGTGGCCTTGGTGGAGCGGAGTGCGCGGGCGGGCCTGGGGCTGGCGTATTCGACGACGAGCCCGTGCCACCTGCTGAACGTGCCAGCGGCGCGGATGGGGGCCTTCGCGGACGACCCGGAGCACTTCCTGCGCTGGGTGCGCCGTGAGCTGCCGGACACGGCGCCCGGCGCGTTCATCTCCCGCCAGCGCTATGGCCGCTACCTGGAGTCGGTGCTGCGCGAGGCGCGCGCCCAGGCCGCGCAGGGCGTGCATCTGGAAGTGGTGACCAGCGACGTCACCTCGGTCGAGGAGACGGACGACGGCGCGGTGCGCGTCGCGCTGGCCAGCGGGGGACAGCTGGAGGCCCGGACCGTGGTGCTGGCCCTGGGCAATGCGCTGCCCTCCAACCTGCGCGTGCCCGACGGCGGGCTGTACACCAGCCTCCGGTATCACCGCTCCCCCTGGGCGCTAGACGCGCTCCAGGGCGTGTCCGCCACCGACGACGTGCTGCTCATCGGCACGGGGCTCACCATGGTGGACACCGTGTTGTCGCTGGTGGAGCTGGGACACCAGGGACACATCCATGCGCTGTCCCGGCACGGCCTGTTGCCCCACGTGCACCAGGAGATACCCCGGGCAGGCGCCGCGACGTATGCCTCGCCCGGCCTCCGGGAGGCGCTGCGGGCCCTGCGCCAGGAGGTGCGGCGCGAGCGCGGCGACATGAGCGCGACGGGCACACACCCGGTTCCCGTGCGCATCCGCCCCATCCTCCACCTCTTGCGCCGGGAGGTGCGGCGCGCGGCGGAGGCAGGCGCGGACTGGCGGACGGTGGTGGACGCGCTGCGGCCCGTGACGGTACCGCTGTGGCAGCGGTTGCCGGTGGGCGAGCGACAGCGCTTCCTCCGGCACCTGCGCTCGTACTGGGACGTGCACCGGCACCGGATGGCGCCCGGTATTGGCGAGATGGTGGAGCGGCTGCGGCGCGAGGGCCGGCTGACGCTCCATGCGGCGCGCGTCCAGGGCTTCTCGCTGGAGGCGTCCGGCGTGGAGGTCCGCGTGCGCCCTCGGGGCCAGGGCGGGGAGGAGACGCTGCTGCACGTCCAGCACGTCATCAACTGCACGGGGCCGGAGGGCGCCATGACGCGCGGCCATCCGGTGCTGGGTGGGCTGGTGGAGGCCGGGCTGGTGCGCCCGGACGTCCTGGGCATGGGACTGGCCACGGACGCTGACGGCGCGCTGCTGGACGCGGGCGGACGTGCCTCGGGACGCCTCTACACCCTGGGCCCGCCGCGCCGGGGCGAGCTGTGGGAGACGACGGCCGTCCCCGAGATTCGAGGACAGGCGCGGGAGCTGGCGTGGCACCTGCTCCAGCGCCTGTCATCCACGCGCGCGCCTCGGCCTGTGATGGAAGCGGCGGGCGCTCCGCTCGACGGGTAGCGCCCGGCGTTACTCGGCGGATACCGCTACGAGGCCCAGCCCCTCCACCGTGAGCTGCACCCGGTCCCCCGGGCGCAGCATGTGCGCCGCGGTGGCGGCGCCCGCGAGCACGATGCTCCCCGCCGGCAACACCTGGCCGCGCTGGGCCAGCAGCTCACACAGCTGGATGACGGAGATGACCGGGTCACCCGAGATGGCGTCCGAGCGGGCGGATTGAACGGGCTCGCCATTCACCGACAGGGTCATCTCCAGCCGCGTGAGGTCCATCGCGCGCGGAGGATGCTCGGCGGTGCCCAGCACGAACAGCGAGGACGACGCGTTGTCCGCCACCACGTCCGGCAGGGAGAAGTACTTGAAGTCGCGGTAGCGCGAGTCGAGGATTTCCATCGCCGCGAACACGGACTCGCAGGCGTCCAGCACCTCGTCGCGCGTCACCGTGCCGCGAAGCTCACGCGCGGTGCGGAAGGCAATCTCCGGCTCGATTTTGGGGTGGACGCCCTGTGACAACGAAATCACGCCGCCGGCGGGCACCTGCATCCGGTCCGTGAGTACGCCATACACGGGCGAGTCCAGGTTCATCTGCTTGCGCTTGGCCTCGGAGGTGAGGCCCATCTTCAAGCCGACCACGCGCTCGCCATGGGACAGCCGCAGCCGGATTCCGGCCTCCTGGATGGCGTAGGCATCCGGCACGCTCAACGCGGGGTGCTCGCGGGTGAGGGGCGCCACCTCGCGACGCTCCAGCCTGGCCGAGTCCAGGAAATGTGCCAGTGCCTCGTGGTCCACGGTCGCGGTCATCCCCGTCCCTCTCTTGGTCGTTCCGGCCACGCCAGGCTGGCGCACCGCCCGAATGGTGGCGCGGAGCTTCCGGCACCCGAACGCGAACGCGCAAGTCTCGCGAACGCGGCCCGGCCTGAAGCGGACGCTGGCCTTTCCGCTCCCCGTGCTACATAGCGCAGAGCCCCCGGCCGGGTGGGATTCTCCGAAGGAGCTGTTTTCATGCGATACCCCAGCATCATCGCGGCCCTGCTTTTCACCGCCACCACCGCGAGCGCCCAGGAATACGACGAGCACGCCCACGACGGCTTCTACCTGCGCCTGCAGGTGGGCGGTGGCTATCTGCGTGCCAAGGCGACTGACATCTCGCCCGATCTCGTGGTGAAGGGCGGCGGCGCCAACATCAACGCGGAGCTCGGCTTCGCGCTCGTCAACAACTTCATCCTCTACGCGAAGTTCTACGGTGCGTCCGCCCCCAACCCGAGCCTCCAGGTGGGGGACCTCACCGTCGAAGGGCAGAACGAGAAGTTGAGCGAGAACTTCGGCGCCGTGGGCTTGGGCGTCACCTACTACATCATGCCCGCGAACGTGTATCTGTCCGGCGCGCTCACGTACACGCAGCTCAGCGTCACCGACGACGGCGAGAAGGTGGCCGAGTCGGACATCGGCGGCGGACTGCATCTGGGCGTGGGCAAGGAGTGGTGGGTGAGCAAGAACTGGGGCCTCGGCATCGGCGCCGAGCTGGCCCTGGGCCGCATCCGGAACGAGTCGAACAGCGACAGCTGGAACGTCACCAACGTGTCGCTCGTCTTCTCCGCGACGTACAACTGAGCGGCGCCGCCGCGGACGCCAGCCTCAGCCCTGCTGGTTGAGGCTGGCCGCGAGCGCGCGCACCGCCACGCGCGGGCTGAAGCGCACGCCCACGGTCCCCACCCAGTTGAGCAGTCCGTGGATGGAGAGCACCCGGCCGCGCATCATCATCGCGTAGGCATGGGCGGCCACGTCCTCCGCCTTGGCCACGCCCGGCCGCTGGAACAACCGCGTCTGGCCGTTGCCCGCGCGCTGGGTGAACTCCGTGTGCGTGGCCCCCGGGCAGTGGCACGTCACCGTCACGCCCGTGCCCTTGAGTTCGTGCGCCAGCGCCTCCGACAGGGACACCACGAAGGCCTTGGTCGCGAAGTACGTGGCCATGAACGGGCCGGGCTGGAAGGCCGCGGTGGAGGCGACATTGAGGATGCGCCCGCCGCCCCGCTCCCGCATGGGCCGCGCGAACAGGTGCGACAGCTTCAGGAGGGCGGTGCAGTTGACCTCCACCATCTCCGCCTCGCGCGACAGGTCCTGCTCCAGGAAGGGACCACACGAGCCGAAGCCCGCGTTGTTCACCAGGAACTCCACCGCCAGCCCCTTCGCGCGCACGGCCTCGAAGAGCTGCTCGGGAGTCTCCGGCCGGCCCAGGTCCGCTGGGAAGACGTGTGCCTTCACGCCATGGGCCTGCTCCAGCTTCGCCGCCAGCGCCTCCAGCCGGGGCGCGCTGCGCGCGACGAGGATGACGTCGTGTCCGTCCTTCGCGAACAGGTGTGCGAACTGCTCTCCCAAACCCGCCGAAGCCCCGGTGATGAGCGCCACTTTCCGCGACATGATGTCTCCTCCAGGTGCCGCGTTATAGCCGAGCGGCTCGCGCGTGGCGGTCCCGCCAACATTCATCCACCCCGGCAGGCGGGGCTGACGGGCGGCCTCGTGGCTTCAGGGAACGCCCACCGCTTGCCGCGTCCCGGTGGGGTGGTGAGCTTCCCGTCCACCCAGGGAGGGGCGACCTATGAAGCGAGGCATTCTCACGGGCTTCACCACCGGGCTGCTGACGGCCTCCGCGGCCTCCGCATGCCCCACCTGCCGCCCCGACGTGGTGGCCGCCATCCTCGATGAGCACTTCTGGGGCCGGCTGTCCTTCACCGCCCTGCCCTTCCTCGTCCTCGTCATCATCCTGGGCGCGCTGTTCTTCGCCACGCGAGAAGTTCCGCCCCCCGTGCCGGTGAAGCAGCGCGCGCGGAGACAGGGGCGGGAGCGCTCCCGGTGAGCGCCCGGAATCGCGGCCCGCTCGTGCTCGCGGGACTGCTGCTGGGCGCGGGCCGCGAGGACCGGCCCCCCCGGGGCGGACTGCGCGTGCCCCACCCGGCGCACTGACAGCGGCTGCACCGCGGGGCGCGGCTGGCGGTCCCGCGCGTTCGCGCAGTGCGGCATTCCCTGAGCCTTCCAGGCGGGCGACCCCGATTCCATGACAGTGGACTGCGGGCGCGCGTGGCGCTGGTGAGGTACGGAGGGGCGGCGTACATTGCGCGCCCTCCCACAGGGCTGGCGGGGCTCACCGTCGCCGGGCCATGGGCAGGCGCTACCGGAGGGCTCGGCCATGGAGAAGGTACTCAACTACATCGGTGGTGAGCTGCTGCCCGCACGCGGAGGCGGGTGGCTGGACAAGCCCGAGCCCGCGACGGCCGAGACGTATGCCCACGTGCCGGACTCCGACGCGTCCGACGTCCAGCACGCGGTGGAGGCCGCCGCGCGGGCCTTCCCCGCCTGGGCCACCACCCCGGCCACCGAGCGCGCTCGCATGCTGCGCCGCATCGCGGATGGCATCCGGAGCCGCCTGGACGCCTTCGCCCGCGCGGAGTCCATCGACACCGGCAAGCCGCTGTCGGTCGCCTCCACGGTGGACATCCCGCGCAGCATCCTCAACTTCGAGTTCTTCGCGGACGCGGTGACGCAGTTCTCCAGCGAGGCGCACCAGACGGACGACGTGGCCCTCAACTACACCCTGCGCGCGCCGCTGGGCGTGGTGGGCTGCATCTCCCCGTGGAACCTGCCGCTGTACCTGCTGACGTGGAAGATTGCCCCGGCGCTCGCCATGGGGAACTGCGTGGTGGCCAAGCCGTCCGAGGTGACGCCGATGACGGCGTACCTGCTGGCCCAGGTCTGCCGCGACGTGGGCCTGCCGCCGGGCGTGCTCAACCTGGTGCACGGCCTGGGCCCCAAGGTGGGCGCCGCGATGAGCGAGCACCCGGACATCAGCGCCATCTCCTTCACCGGCAGCACCCGCACCGGCGCGGAGATTGCCCGCGTGGCCGCGCCCGCCTTCAAGAAGCTGTCGCTGGAGATGGGCGGCAAGAATCCCAACGTCATCTTCGCGGACTGTGACTTCGATGAGGCGCTGGCCACCACGCTGCGCTCGTCCTTCGCCAACCAGGGGCAAATCTGCCTCTGCGGCCCGCGCATCTTCGTCCAGCGGCCCCTCTACGAGCGCTTCAAGGAGGCGCTGGTCACCCGCACGCGCGCGCTCAAGGTGGGAGACCCGCTGGAGGCGGGCACGGACCAGGGCGCGCTGGTGTCGCAGCCGCACTTCGACAAGGTGCTGGGCTACGTGAGCCTGGCGAAGCAGGAGGGTGGCCGCATCCTCACCGGCGGACAGCGCGCCAGCGTGCCCGGGCGCTGCCGCAACGGCTGGTTCGTGGAGCCCACCCTCATCGAGGGCCTGGACGCGGGGTGCCGCACCAACCAGGAAGAAATCTTCGGCCCGGTGGCCAGCATCACGCCCTTCGACTCGGAGGACGAGGTGCTCGCGTGGGCCAACTCCACCCGGTACGGCCTGGCCGCCAGCGTGTGGACCCAGGACGTGAAGCGCGCGCACCGCTTCGCCTCGCGGCTGCACAGCGGCATCGTCTGGGTGAACACGTGGATGCTGCGCGATTTGCGCACGCCCTTCGGCGGCGTGAAGGACTCCGGTGTGGGACGCGAGGGCGGCTGGGACGCGCTGCGCTTCTTCACCGAGCCGAAGAACGTCTGCATCAAGCTGTGAGCCCCCTACCCCCACGTGAGGAGAGCACGCCGTGAGCAGTGACAGCGCACGAGTCGATTCGCAGAAGGCCCCCGAACCGGTGGGCCTGTACCCCCACGCCCGGCGCGTGGGCAACCTCCTGTTCCTGTCCGGCGTGGGCCCGCGCGAGCGCGGCACGAAGAAGATTCCCGGCGTGGAGCTGGACGCGGAGGGCAACATCGTCTCCTACGACATCGAGGCGCAGTGCCACTCGGTGTTCCGCAACGTCCGCTACATCCTGGAGGACGCAGGCTCCTCCTGGGACAAGCTGGTGGACGTGACGGTGTACCTCACCGACATGAAGAAGGACTTCCCCACCTACAACCGGCTGTGGGCGGAGTACTTCAAGGACAACCCGCCGTGCCGCACCACGCTCGAAATCAACCGGCTGCCCACGCCGATTGCCATCGAGCTCAAGTGCATCGCCACCATCGGAGGTGAATGAATGGGCCGCCTGACCCCCATCAACTTCAAGAAGTGGATTGATGAGCACCGCCACTTGCTCAAGCCCCCCGTGGGCAACCAGCAGGTGTGGGAGGACCGGGAGTTCATGGTCACCGTCGTCGGCGGGCCCAACGCGCGCACGGACTTCCACATCAACGAGGGCGAGGAGTTCTTCTACCAGCTCGAGGGCACGATGAACCTGCGGGTCATCGACGACGGCCAGGTGCAGGACATCCCCATCCACGAAGGGGAGATATTCCTGCTGCCGCCCAACGTGCCCCACTCGCCCCAGCGTCCCGCGGGCACGGTGGGCCTGGTGCTGGAGCGCCGCCGCCAGCCGAAGGAGCTGGACGGCTTCATGTGGCTGTGCCCGCAGTGCGGCGAAAAGCTCTATGAAGAGTTCGTGCATGTCACCAACCTGGTGACGCAGCTGCCGCCCATCTTCGAGCACTTCTACGGCAACCCCGACAACTGCACCTGCAAGAAGTGCGGGACGAAGGTGGTCAAGGGAGGCCCCGCCCGTTGAAGGTCGACATCCACACGCACCTCCTCCCCGCCCACCTGCCTCGCTTCGCCGAGCGCTACGGCTACGGCGGCTTCATCACCCTGGACCACCACGCGCCCTGCCGCGCGCGCATGCTCCGGGATGACGGCAAGTTCTTCCGCGAAATCGAAAGCAACTGCTGGGACCCGGTGAAGCGCATCGAGGAGTGCGACGCGGCCGGCGTCCACGTCCAGGTGCTGTCCACGATTCCAGTCATGTTCGGCTACTGGACGAAGCCCGAGCACGGCGCGGACCTGGCGCGCTTCCTCAATGACCACCTCGCCTCCGTGGTGCACGCGCACCCCAAGCGCTTCGTGGGCCTGGGCACGGTGCCGCTCCAGTCCCCGGAGCTGGCGGTGCGCGAGCTGGAGCGCTGCGTGAAGGAGCTGGGGCTGGCGGGTGTGCAGATTGGCTCGCACGTCAACGACTGGAACCTGTCCGACCCGGCGCTGTTCCCCTTCTTCGAGGCCGCCAGCGAGCTGGGCGCGTCCGTCTTCGTCCACCCGTGGGACATGATGGGCGAGGCGAAGATGCAGAAGTACTGGCTGCCGTGGCTGGTGGGCATGCCGGCCGAGGTGTCGCTGGCCATCTGCTCCGTCATCTTCGGCGGCGTGATGGAGCGGCTGCCCAAGCTGCGCTTCGCCTTCGCGCACGGCGGCGGCGCCTTCCCCCACACGCTCGGCCGGATTCAGCACGGCTTCGAGGCCCGGCCGGACCTGGTGGCCGTGGACAACCCGGTGCCGCCCCGGGACTACCTGGGCCGCTTCTGGGTGGACTCGCTGGTCCACGACCCGGAGGCGCTGCGCTACATCGTCCGGCTCTTCGGACAGGACAAGGTGGCGCTCGGCAGTGACTACCCCTTCCCCCTGGGCGAGGACCGCCCGGGCACGCTCATCGAGTCCCTGACCGAGCTGGAACCCGCCGCGCGTGAGCGGCTGCTCTGGCGCAACGCCTTCGATTGGCTGGGACGCGCCCCCGAGGACTTCGCACCATGACGACGCCATCCCCCTTCGAGGACTCCGAGTCCTTCGCGCGGAAGCTGGACGCGGAAGACGCGCTGCGCGGCTACCGCGACGCGTTCCACTTCCCGCCCGGCCCGGACGGCAAGCCGGTGGTGTACCTGGCGGGCAACTCGCTGGGCCTCCAGCCGCGCAACGCCGCGCGCTACATCCAGGAGGAGCTGGAGGACTGGGCGCGGCTGGGCGTGGAGGGACACCACCACGGCCGCCACCCGTGGCTGCACTACCACGAGCTCGTCACCGAGCAGGCCGCGCGGCTGGTGGGCGCCAAGCCGTTGGAAGTGGTGGTGATGAACACCCTGTCGGTGAACCTGCACCTGATGATGGTGTCGTTCTACCGGCCCACGAAGCAGCGCTTCAAAATCCTGGTGGAGGCCGGCGCCTTCCCGTCGGACCAGTACGCCGTCGCCTCCCAGGTGCGCTTCCACGGCTACGACGCGCGCGAGGCCGTGCTGGAGCTCACGCCCCGCGCGGGCGAGGAGACGCTGCGCACCGAGGACATCCTCGCCACGCTGGAGCAGCACGGCCACGAGGTGGCGCTGGTGATGCTGGGCAGCGTGAACTACCTCACCGGGCAGGCCTTCGACCTGGCCGCGATTACGAAGGCCGCGCACGCCAAGGGCTGCTTCGTCGGCTTCGACCTGGCGCACGGCGCGGGCAACCTGAAGCTGTCGCTGCACGAAGACGGGCCGGACTTCGCGGTGTGGTGCTCGTACAAGTACCTCAACGCGGGCCCGGGCGCGCTGGGCGGCGTGTTCGTCCACGAGCGGCACGCGAACACCAAGGACCTGCCCCGCTTCGAGGGCTGGTGGGGCCACGACAAGCAGACGCGCTTCCAGATGGGGCCCACCTTCAGCGCGCTGCCGGGCGCGGAGGGGTGGCAGCTCTCCAACCCGCCCATCTTCCAGCTCGCGGCGCTGCGCGCGTCCCTGGAGCTGTTCGACCAGGCCGGCATGGCGGCGCTGCGCGCCAAGAGCGAGCGCCTCACCGGCTTCCTGGAGTTCTTGTTGGACAGGCTGCCCGAGGGCTTCGTGCGCATCACCACGCCCCGGGACGCGCAGCAGCGCGGCGCCCAGCTGTCCCTGCGCTTCCGGGGCGAGCCCCAGGGCCTGCTGAAGCGGCTGGGCGACGCGGGCATCATCTGCGACTTCCGCAAGCCGGACATCATCCGCGCCGCACCCGCGCCGCTCTACAACTCGTTCACGGACGTGTACCGCTTCGTGAAGACGCTGGAGGGCCACGCCCGTGAGTGAGGCGCGCAAGGACACCGTCACCGTGGTGGGCGCGGGGCTGGTGGGCTCGCTGCTCTCCATCTACCTGGCGCGCCGGGGCCACACCGTGGAGCTGCTGGAGCGGCGCCCGGACATGCGGAGCGAGCTGGTCGACGCGGGCCGCTCCATCAACCTGGCCATCTCCACGCGCGGGCTGCACGCGCTGCGGCAGGTGGGCCTGGAAGACGAGGCGCTGAAGCACGCCATCCCCATGCGCGGGCGGATGATTCACCCGCCGCAAGGCGAGCTCGTCTACCAGCCCTACGGCAAGGACGACTCGCAGCACATCAACGCGATGTCGCGCGGGTGGCTGAACGCCTTCCTCATGACGGCGGCGGAGGCCACCGGGAAGGTGCGCATCCGCTTCAAGCAGCGGGTGACGGACGTGGACTTCGGCTCGGGCGCGCTCACGGTGCACGACGACGCCACCGGAGAGGCGCGCCAGGAACCCGGCCGCGTGGTGTTCGGCACGGACGGCTCCGCCTCCGCCATCCGTCAGGCCCTGGAGAAGCGGCCGGGCTTCAACGGGACGCAGGAGCAGCTTGGCCACGGGTACAAGGAGTTGACGATTCCGGCGGGGCCCGGCGGCGCGTTCCAGATGGAGAAGCACGCGCTCCACATCTGGCCTCGCGGCACGTTCATGTTGATTGCCCTGCCCGACGAGGAAGGCAGCTTCACCTGCACGCTGTTCCTGCCCTGGCAGGGGCCGGTGAGCTTCGCGTCCCTGGACACGCCCGCGAAGCTGGAGGCGTTCTTCGGCGCGCAGTTCCCAGACGCGAAGGCGCTCATCCCGGACCTGGTGGAGACGTTCTTCTCGCGCCCCACGGGCAGCATGGTGACGGTGAAGGGCGCGCCCTGGCACGCAGGTGGACAGACGCTGCTGCTGGGCGACGCGGCGCACGCCATCGTCCCCTTCTTCGGCCAGGGGATGAACTGCGGCTTCGAGGACTGCGTCGTCCTGGACCAACTGCTGGGACAAGGCGCCGGCTGGGAGCAGGTCTTCACGGACTTCGAACGCCTGCGCAAGACGAACGCGGACGCCATCGCCGACATGGCGGTGGAGAACTTCGTCGAGATGCGCGACAGCACCGGAGACCCGCGCTTCCAGTTCCGGAAGGCCGTGGAGAAGGTGCTGCTCAACGCCTTCCCGGGCGAGTTCGTCAGCCGCTACTCCCTGGTGAGCTTCAGCCACGTGCCTTACCGGCTGGCCTATCAGGTGGGTGCGCTGACGGACGGCATCGTCTCCGAGTTGAGCGAGGGCCTGCCGCGGGCGGAGGACGTGGACCTGAAGCGCGCGGCGGAGCTCATCCGGAGCCGGCTGACACCATTCATGAAGGAGCACGCTGATGGATTTCGGACTGAAGGGTAGGCGCGCGCTGGTGATGGGCGCGTCCGCGGGGCTGGGCTACGCCATCGCGGAGGCGCTGGTGAAGGAAGGCGCCACGGTGGCCATCTGCTCGCGCGGTGGCGACAAGCTGGAGCAGGCCGCGAAGAAGCTGGGCGCGGCGCTCGCGGTGCCGTGCGATTTGACGCAGCCCCAAGCCGCGAAGGCGCTGGTGGAGACTGTCACCGCGAAGCTGGGCGGCGTGGATGTCCTCGTGGTGAACACGGGCGGGCCACCGTCAGGTGGCTTCGAATCCCTGACGGCGGAGCAGTGGCAGCTCGGCTTCCAGAGCCTGTGGATGGCCGCGGTGGATGGCATCCAGGCGGTGCTCCCGGGGATGAAGGAGCGCCAGTGGGGCCGCATCGTCCTGGTGACGTCGCTGGCGGCGCGCGAGGCGATGAACAACCTGACCATCTCCAACGGCCTGCGCGCGGGCCTGCTCGGGTTGGTGAAGACGGTGAGCAACGAGGTGGCGCAGCACGGCGTCACGCTGAACGCGGTGCTGCCGGGCTACCACGCCACCGAGCGCATGCAGCAGCTCGGGCTGACGGACGAGAAGGTGGCGCCGCAGATTCCCGCGCGGCGGCTGGGCCGCCCGGAGGAGCTGGCCGCGCTCACGGCGTTCCTCGCCTCCGAGCAGGCGTCCTACATCACCGGGCAGTCCATCGCGGTGGACGGCGGCGCGCAGCGAGGCTTCTGAGCGCGTCCAACGACGCGGGCCTGGCCGGGCGCCTCGACTGGCCCGGCTCAGTCCGCGGCGGCCCGAGTGAACAACCGGCCGCCCTGCTTGCGCCGGCGATAATCCTCCTCCCACGCCGCCATTTCCGCGGCATGCGCCTCGGCGACACGCCGCGCATCGGTCTCGCGCGCGTCCTCCATGAGCTTCTTCATGTCCGCGACCTCCACGACGCTCTCCTCCCCGTCCGACGCGACTCTGACGTAGCTGCCGTCGTCGAGCTTCCGCATACGGCCCGCCGCGACTTCCTCGTCGAAGTTGACCGCCTTGGCCTCGGAGAGCGCCGCCAGGAGCTCGAGCTGCGAATCAAAGCTCTCCCGCGGAAGGAGCGGCATGTCCGGGAAGTCCCTTTCGTACACGCTGCGTCGAGGCTCCCCGCCCACCTCCTTCCGAAGCGGCACCACCACGGTGGTGAGGTGATGATTGAAATGCGCGATGAGGAGGTCGCTGCTCAGCCACCCGAGCGGCAGGCCCACGAGCGCCACGGTCACCATCGTCCCCACCCACGGCATCCGCCAGCGCACCATGAGCTGGGAGCACACACCGAACGTCATCAGGATGCCGCCCACCAACGTCGACTGGCTGAACATCACGATGGGGTCACGGAAGAGCTCGAACTGAACCCATCCCGCGAGCAGGGGCCCGGCCCACATGGCGGCGCACCCCCAGATGTGGTGACGCTTCATCTGCGGCATCACACTGGGTTTTCCCTCCTTCAGTTGCCGCCGTATCGCCAGCGCATGCAACAACCCCGCGAGGCCGATGGCCCCGACCCCATAGAGGAGCGTTGGGACCGCGGCGCCCACCGGCGAGCCCTCGAACACGGCCTGGATGCCCCGGGAAAGGCCCATGGTCACCAAAGCGCTCCCAAGGATGTAGACCAGCAAATAGACGATACTCACGCCCCCACACTTACCGTGAACTTCAGGTAAACCCAACCGCTCCCATGCAAAGCCTCACATCAAGGACTGCACCGCGGCCACGACGTGGGGCCACTCCCGCGAGCGCGGGTCGATGACCTCGAAGTGCCCCGCGCCCGGCAACGTGACGCTGCGGACGTCGTCTCCCAGCGCACGGCCGCGCGCGCAGAAGTCCTCGCTCATCGACACGGGCACGGTGTCGTCCTCCGCTCCGTGGATGAGCACCTGTGGCACCCCGAGCGGCTGGAGCCCCGCGGGCGAGGCGGTGCGGTAGCGCTCCGGCACCGAGGACGGCGTGCCGCCCAGGAACGTCTCCACGATGCCGTCCCCCAGCCGGTGCGAGAATGCGCGCGGCAGGTCCACGACGCCCGCCAGCGACACCACGCCATGCAGGGGCAACGGCGCCGCACTGTAAAGCGCATCGCCGGGCCGCAGCCGGTGCCGGGCCCCCAGCCACGCCGCCAGGTGCCCTCCCGCCGAGTGACCGAGCGCCACGACGCGTGAGAGGTCCAGCGCATGGGCCTGTGCGAGCGCGCGCAGGAAGTCAGCGCCACGCGCCACGTCCTCCAGCGTGCCGGGCCAGCCACCGCCGTCGTGCCCCACGCGCCGGTACTCCAAGCTCCACGTCGCGAAGCCGCGCCGGGTCAGGTCCGCGCACAGGTGCCCGGCATGCTCCAGGTCGTACTTCGCGCGCCAGAAGCCGCCATGGATGACGACCACCACCGGGTGCGGCCCCAGTCCTTCGGGCATTCGCAGGTCCCCGAACTGGTGAGGCTCCCCGCCATACGCCATGCGCGCATCCGCGGTGGGAGCGGGCGTCTCCAGGACCCACATCGAGCTCATGCGGACATCCTACTCCGCGACATCCGCCCGCCTGCCTGGGGCCGACCGGGAAGCCCGCCCCTGTGCCCACCGGCCATCCACCCGAGGGCTCCCCTGGCAGGCGGGAATGTCATCCAGCGGGCTCCAAAGGTTTCATCGCCAAGATTTTATGTTCCGCCGCTCGAGATTTAGGCTTGATTTCAACCCGGCAAATGTAAATACCTGGGCCCACGGATTCATCCCGCCGCACCGACGGCGAAGAATCCGGCCTGGGAGGCACGAACAATGGACGCGAAGGGGCTACGGACGTTCCTGGAGATTCCCTACGACGAGCTCGAGGAGCGCAACCTCAAGGTCAAGGAGCAGCGCCTCAAGCACATCGCGCAGGAGAAGCTCCGTGACGAGCGCATCGAGTACCTGACGAAGGAACGCGCCATCAAGGCGGTCACCGTGTGCTTCACCGACCTCGAGGGTCGGCTGCACATGCTGGACTACGACAAGAAGTTCCTCATCAAGAGCGCCGACAACCTCACCTTCGACGGCTCCTCCATCCGGGGCTTCTCCGCGCAGCAGGAGAGCGACCTGCGGCTGAACATCGACTGGAGCGCCTTCTATTGGCTGCCCTCGGACATCTTCGGCCCGGGCAAGGTGCTGGTGTTCAGCGAGGTGCACGAGCGTGACGGCACGCAGTACCAGTCCGACCTGCGTGGCAGGCTGAAGCAGCTCACCGAGTCGATGTACCAGAAAGACGGCATGGTGGTTCACGCGGCGCCTGAAATCGAGGGCTTCCTCTTCAAGGGCCGCGACGCCGAGCACCACTTCCACGAGAAGGGCCACTTCGACTTCATCTCCACCGGCGGCTACTACCACTCGCTGCCCGGTGACGTGCTGCGCACGTTCATCGACAAGGTGGCCGAGGCCCAGCGCGCCATGGGCTTCCAGAACGAGAAGGACCACCCCGAGGTGGCGCCCAGCCAGTTCGAGATAAACTTCTCGTACAGCGAGGCCCTCATCGCGGCCGACCAGATTCAGCTCTACAAGCTGCTCAGCCGCCAGGTGGCCGCGCAGTTGGACTGCACCGCCAGCTTCCTCCCGAAGCCGGTGACGGGCGTCAATGGCAACGGCATGCACATGAACCTGTCGCTGTCCAAGGGCGGGAAGAACCTCTTCCACGACCCGAACGGTCCGGACGGCCTCAGCCCCATGGGCTGGGACTTCATCGACCGCATCCTCACCAGCGCGAATGACATCTGCCTCACGCTCAACTCCAGCGTGAACGCGTACCGCCGCCTGGACCCGCACTTCGAGGCCCCCAACCAGATCAAGGCCAGCGCCAACAACCGCGGTGCCATGGTGCGCATCCCCTTCGGCAACGAGCGCAGCGCGCGCATCGAGTGCCGCTCGGTGGCGCCGGACTCCAACCCGTACCTGGTGCTCTACACCCTGCTGCGCACCGGCCTGGAGGGCCCGCAGCCGCAGGAGGACGCGGAGACCAAGCGCAGCCGCACCCGCTTCCTGCCGGACAACATCTTCGACGCCATCCGCATCTTCAAGGGCAGCCAGTTCGTGGCGTCCATCCTGGGTGAGGGCCTGCAGAGCAAGTTCGCCGAGCTCAAGACGACCACGGCCGAGCGCAGCCCGAAGCAGCTGGGCAGCCGTGTGAAGTACTCGGAGGTCAAGTTCCACCACGAGGTCACCAACCAGTACCTCTGGAACCAGTTCTAGGAACGGACGTCCGCACCGCCGGACTTCAGGAGCCGCCGCCCTCCCGCGACATGGGGAGGCGGCGGCTTCGTCCGTTACAGCGGCTCGCCGCGAAGCGCCGCTGACGGCTCCGGAGCCCGGGGCCGCGACAGCCGCAGCAGCACCACGCCAGCGATGAGGGTGAGGGCCATGGTGACGCCTTCACGCGGGTTGGCGCCGAAGGCCACCAACGTCAGGCCCAGCCCCAGCGTGGGCACCGCCAGCAAGGCGTGAAGCGGACGCAGCCCCCGCTCGCGCCGCCAGGCCAGCGCGGCCAGCGCCGCGGAGGTGACGCCGTACTGCATCAGCACCGCGATGCTGGAGAGGGCGAACAGCTCCGACAGGTCGCCCAGGTTGACGAACAGCAGGACCAGCGCCCAGGTGACAGCCAGCGCGCGCACCGGCACGCCTCCGGCGGACATCCCGTCCAGGCCCAGCAGCGAGTGCGAGCCCGACGCCAGCGCGGACAGGTAGCGCGGCGTCGTCACCATCATCCCCAGGCAGATGCCCAGCGCGGACACGCTGGTGCCTGCCTTCACCCACCCTTCGAGCCCGGGCCCGCCCCACACGCCCGCCGCTGCGGCCAGCGGCGCGGCCTGTGAGGCCAGCTCCGGCAGCGCGGCCACGCACGCCCACACCAGGCCCACGTACAGCAGCACCGCCACCAGCAGCGAGCCCACCGTGGCCAGCGGCACGGTGCGCGACGACGAGCGCACCTGCCCCGCAATCACCGGGACGATTTCGAAGCCCTGGTAGGCGAACATCACCGTCAACCCCGCCCGCAGCCACGACACGTCCACGGCCGGGCCCGCGGCCACCGCCGTGGCGGGAGGGGGCCCCGACAGCGCCAGGAACGCCACCAGCAACGCGGCCAGGGGCAGCAGCTTGAAGATGGTGAGCGCCGTCCAGGCCCCCGCCGACACGCGGATGCCGGACGCCACCACGCCCGCCAGCGCCGTGACGAGGACGGAGGCGAGCACCGACTGCCCCAGGGCGCCCTCCAGCCCCAGGGAGGGCGCCACCGCCTGGGAGAGGCCCGCCACCACCGCGGCGGTGCTCAGGAACGCGCTGACGTAGGCCACCCACCCCACCAGGAAGGACGCCCGCTCTCCAAAGGCCGCGCGCGCGAAGAGGACGGGCCCGCCGTCCTCGTCGAAACGCCGGCCCAGCACGGCGAAGGCCAGCGCCACCGGTATCAACGCGAGCCCGGTGAGCGCGAAGGCGGCAATGGCGCTGGCCCCCGGCGCCAGCGCGGCGACCTCCGCCGGGGCGAAGAAGATGCCGACGCCGACGATGCCATTGACGCCGAGCGAGAGGAGCTGGAACGGCCCCACCGGACGCGACGCGGATGCGGAGGAAGGAACCGGCACGGAGGTAGTTCACTACACCTGAGCGCCGGACACCAATGCACCCGGTGGCCCCCCGATATGGTTGTGGGCGCCGAGCGTTTCGGCCCGACATCCAGGCCGTTTGCCTGAAGCAAGACTCTGAGGAGGGTTCGATGCGGCTTCACGGTGCGCTGATGGGACTGGGCCTGATGTGCGCTGGCTGCGCGACGCTGAGCCGGGGTTTCGGCGCTACGGCCAACGAGGACACGGGCGAGTACGAAACGCCGGAAGAAGAGCTGGTGTACATCGTCCCCGCCGAGGACGCGATGATGGTGGCGCGCCGCATCCTGGAAGAGCAGCGCTACGACGTCCTGGAGAAGGAAGGCGGGCTGGAGATGTTCTCCTCGGCCCATGAGCCCGGAAAGAACACGCCGGGCCTGCGCACCATCGAGCGCTACTACATCAAGGGCGAGCGGCTGGGGCCGCGGCAGACCGTCGTGCGCGTCTTCCGGCTCAGCTACAACGAGATGGATACCCAACTAGAGATTCCGCCACAGGCGGCGGGCAAGCGGGAGGCGGCCATGTTCGCCGCGCTGGATGCCCATCCCTTTGACGCCACGCGGGACGCCTTCACCTACGCGAACGGTCCCAGTGGCCCTCGGGCGGTGCCCATGGAGGACCCGTTCAAGAACGCGCCGGGCATGGAGCGCATGCGAATGGTGCGCGGCGTGCGCGACCTGGACATCGAGCGGACCTTGTTGCAGCGGCTGGAGATGGTGCCCGCACTGGAGCTGGTGGGCAGCAACGCGCCCGTACCCATCCGCTCCGTGACGCCAGAAGGAGGACAGACGGAGCAGGCGCAGCAGGCGCCGGAGTGTGGCACCCCGGTGGACGGCGCCGGCCCGCTGATGGCGCCAGGGCACGTGCTGCTGCTGGCGGACCCGCTGGGCACGCGGGAGTTGCCCGCGGCCGCGCTGCGGATGCTCTGCGAAGCCACGGCCCAGGGCCTGCCGGTGACGCTGGCGCTGTCGCTGCCCGCCTCCGAGCAGCCGCTGCTGGAGAGCTACCTGGCGAGCGCAGGCCAGCCCCAGGACCTCCAGACCCTGATGAGCGAGAGCCCCTTCTGGCGGCGCACCTATCAGGACGGCCGCAGCAGCAGCGCCATGCTCTGGCTCATCGAACAGGCACGCCGGCTGCGCGCGTCGGGCAAGGACATCTCCCTGGTGGCCTTCGACGCCGAGAAGGCCCAGGGCAACGAGCGTGAGGCGGAGATGGCCCGGCACCTGCTGGCCCACCAGCAGACACGCGCCCAGGCCTGGACGCTGGTGCTCGCGGGTGGCACGCACGTGCGGACGGCGGGCGTGAACTGGGACAGCGACTATGCGCCGCTGGGAGCGCGGCTGGCCCAGGTCCTCCCGTCGGTGCGCGCGCTCGACGTGGGCTTCACGCGAGGCACGCAGTTCTCCTGCCGCTTCAACGTCTGGGACTCGGTGGAGTGCAACGTGTTCGCCATCAGTCCCACGAAGGAGGTCCGGCAGAAGCCCGACGTCGCCTCCGGGGTGCGGCTCTTCCCGCAGCCGCTCGCGGAGGGCTTTCATGGCCGCCTCTACGTGGGGGCGCTGAGCGCGTCACCTCCGGCGCTCCATCGGCTGGCCCCCACCCCCGCCGCCCCGACACTGCCCGCCACCTCGCCGTAGCAACGGCAAGTCCTGCCGGGGTTGGCAAGCCTTGCCGCACCGGAATGGCGCGGGCGCGGCAACATCTGCTTCACCTGCCATGGACTCCCAGGCACGGACGCCGTGCAATGGCTGGCATCCGGGTTGCTCTTCCCCTGCTCGCCACGCTCCGCCGGCCCGCATGACGCGGTGCCGCGACGAGGGCGTGCAGCCAGGAAGAGCTCCATGAAGAAGTCGCTTTCGTTCGTGTCGAAGTCCGTTGCCGCGCTCGCGATGCTCAGCACCCTGCCCGCCTTCGCGGGGACCGCGACCTACTCGGGCGCGCTCTGTACGTCGGTCTCGGGCTTCCACAACCCGACCGTCTTCCGCAGTGGCCGCCTCCTCAATTCCAACGCGAACACGCTCGAGGTCGTCTGCCCGATTCAGCGCAACATCGCCGCGCCCTCCTTCTCTGAATCGCTGTCCGTCAGCGTCACCGCGCTGGACCCGCACCTGACGGAGAACGTCTGCTGCACCGCGACGGTGGCCGAGAAGGACGGCTCCTCCCTGGCTTCGTCCTCCGCGTGCTCCAGCTGGGGTGCGGACACGGCCAACCACAACTCCTTCTCCATCAACCTCCCGTCGGTGTTCGCGGGCGTCAACGGCTACGTGAGCCTGCGTTGCGTGCTGCCAGGGCAGTACACCAGCGGCTCCAGCACGTACGCGTCCGTCCTCGCCAGCTTCGTCGTCACGGAGTAGCCACCATGCGACAGGTTCGTTGGGGAATCCTGGGTCTGGCCACGGCCGCCGTTGCCGCCGCCAGCGGGTGGAGCATGTGGGGGGCCACGCCCGAAGCCCCACCGGCGCGCACGGAAGCCGCCGAGGCCCGGCCCGGGTCCCCAGCGGACCTGACGTCGGAGGTGCGGGCCTTGCGCGCGGAGTTGGAGGCGCTGCGCCGGGGACACGGGCACCTGCTGCAACGCGTGGAGTCCGTGGGGCGCTCCGCGCCGCTGCCCGTGCCCGAGGAGGCGGCAGCGCCCGCAACCCGGGCGGCAGCGCCCACCGCGCAAACCCTGGCCACGCTGGAGGTTGCTCGCGAGGAGCGGCGACAGGAGTTGGAAGCCGAGCTGCAGGCCGCCGCCCATACCGAGCCGCGTGACAGGGAATGGGCGGGACAGACGGAGACGCTCGTCACCCGTGCGTTCAGCGGTCCGGACTTCGCGGGCTCACGCCTGACGCGCGTGGACTGCCGCACCCGCATGTGTGTGCTGGAGGTGGAGCATGATGCGGCCGAGGCACGCGCGGAATTGCTGTCATCCCTGATGCGGGTGAACGGCCTGCAGGGACAGGCGGTGATGCGGCGCGCGGACGACGGAAGCCGGCTGGCCTCGCGCATCTACCTGTCGCGTGCGGGAGAGTCTCTTCCCATGACGCTGCGGCCATGAGCCACCCAGCCGTGTGGAATCCGAGCCGGCGCATGTCCGGGCGGGCCCCCCGTTGCCCGGTCCAGTGTGGGCGTGCCAGCATTCACAGGCCCGACATGGCCCATTCACAGCCCAGTGCCCGCGACACGCGCCCTCTTGGGAGCGCGCCGGAATCATCAGACTCCGGCGCCTCGTATCTCCTGGTCTTGGAGGGAGATTCGACGTCACGGTTCTCCCTTCCCGTCGAAGGCGTGGTGCTGGTGGGCCGCGACGAACAGGCGGACCTGTGCCTGCGCGACGACAGCGTGTCACGCCGCCATGCGCGTCTGGTGTTGACGGAGGAAGGCGCGCGTCTGGTGGACCTGGGCAGCCACAACGGCACCACCCTCAACGGCCGCCCCGTGGACACCGCGCAGCCCCTGCTGTCCGGTGACGTGGTGTCCTTTGGCGCGGTGGTCGCGGTGGTGCGCACGCGTGCACGCGCCGCTCCCGCGCACGCCCCGCTCCAGGCGGAACGGCTGATGGCGCGGCTGCGAGAGGAAGCGGAACGCGCCTTGCGGTATGGCCGGCCGCTCACCGCGCTGGTGCTCGCGCTGCCGGAGCAGGGCTGCGTGGGACACGAAGCCGCGGAGGCCTTGCTGGCGGCGGAGGCGGGCCCCGCGGAAGCCGCGGGCTGGCTGGACGGCTCTCACCTGCTGTGGATGATGCCGGAGGTCTCCGGAGAGCCGGGCGAGGATGGCCTGGGTGAGCGCGTCGGCGCGCTGCTGGCCGCGTGTCCCCAGGGGCGCCTGGGCATCGCGACCTGCCCATCGGATGGCTGCGACGCGGAGTCCCTGGTGGCGGCGGCGCGCGCAGCGGCCCGGACCGCGGTGTCCGGTGCGTGGGCGCCCGCGGCGGAAGGCATCACCCGCCTGACCCTGGCGGACCGCACCGTGCTGGTCGCGGACCCCGCCATGGCGCAGCTCTACGCGCTGCTGCGCAGGCTGGCGGCCAGCGAGCTGCCCGTGCTGGTGTGCGGTGAAACGGGCGTGGGCAAGGAGAACGCCGCCTTCGCCGTGCACCACTGGTCTCCGCGCTCGGACAAGCCCTTCATCGCCATCAACTGCGCGGCCCTGCCGGAGGGGCTGGTGGAGAGCGAGCTCTTCGGCCATGAGCGCGGCGCCTTCACGGGGGCCAACACCGCCCGCGTGGGCCTGTTGGAGAGCGCGCAGGGCGGCACCGTCTTCCTGGATGAGGTGGGCGAGCTGCCTCCCTCCGCGCAGGCCAAGTTGCTCCGCGCGTTGGAGGTCCGCCGCATCACCCGCGTGGGCGACGTGCGGGAGCGCCCCATCGACTTGCGCGTGGTGGCCGCCACGCACCGGGACCTGGAAGCGGAGGTGGCCGCGGGGCGGTTCCGGGAGGACTTGTACTTCCGGCTCGGCGCGGCGACGGTGCTGCTGCCACCGCTGCGAGAGCGCCCGCGCGAGGTGCCGCTCCTGGCGCGCGACTTCCTGGCCCGGGCGTGCCAGTCGCTGGGCCGTGAGGAGATGGAGCTGTCCGCCGGCACGCTGTATGCCCTGTCCCGCCATGCGTGGCCCGGCAACGTGCGCGAGCTGCGCAACCTGATGGACTACGCGGCGGCCGCCGTGCCGGAGAACGTGGTGGAGCCGCACCACCTTCCCTCGCGCATGCAGCCTCGTGGCGCCAGCGCGCCCGCGCAGGACCTGGGGCCGCCTCCCGCGGTGGCCGAACGGGTGTCGCCCCAGAAGACGCGGGTTCCCCTGGCCCAGGAGATTCGAGACCTGGAGCGCCGCCGCATGCAGGAGGCGCTCGAAGAGGCAGAGGGCGTCCAGACTCGCGCGGCGGCGATGATTGGTATGCCCATCCGGACCTTCTCGTTCAAGCTGAAGCAGCTCGGACTGCAACCTCGCACCTCTCGCAAGGGGTCGCCCATCGGATGAAATCCTCCTCCGGGCGATTGGATCCCCCCGCGGAGTTCGAGGAGTACCGGCTGCTGCGCCCCCTGGGGCACGGCGCCATGGGACAGGTGTTCCTGGCGCAGGACACGCTGTTGGACCGGCAGGTGGCGGTGAAGTTCATCGCCACGGCGCAGGGACGGCGGCCGGACGCGGCGGCGCGCGCGCGCTTCTTCCAGGAGGCGCGCGCCATCGCCCGGCTCCAGCACCCCAACGTGGTGGCCATCCACCGCGTCGGCGAGGTGCGCGGTCAGCCCTACCTGGTGTCCGAGTTCATCCGAGGCGAGCCGCTGGACCGGTTGCAGCGGCCGGTGGATGCACAGCGGGCGCTCGCGTTGGGCCTTGGGCTCGCCAGAGGGCTGGCCGCGGCGCACCGGCGCGGCATCCTCCACCGGGACATCAAGCCCGCCAATGCCATCCTGTCCGAGGACGGCGAGGTGAAGCTGCTCGACTTCGGACTCGCGGAGTCCGCGTTCGCGGAGGAGGCGCTTCCTGCCTCGACGGCGGGCGCGGACGTTCCGACTTCGCCGGGGCCGAGCCCCAAAGACACCCGGCCGATGCCTGGGCCACGGCCCGTGGATACCCAGCCCCTCCCCGTGCCGGATGTCACGGATGCTGTGTCCTCGCCGGGCCCTCGCCCCACGGACACCCGGCCGCTCTCCGTCACGCAGGGGCGCGATACCGGCCCGCGTCTCGGCACCGAAGCAAGCGACGCCCCGTCGCCGCACGCCGATGAGGCCCGCCAGGATTTCGTTCCAGGCACGCCGCTCTATCTCGCGCCCGAGCTGTGGCGCGGTGAGCCCGCCAGCCGGGCCAGCGACGTCTATGCGCTGGGCGTCCTCCTCTACGAACTGTGCGCGGGCCACGCGCCCCATGAGGGCGTACCGTTGGAGCAGCTCGGGGCCGCGATACAGGAGCGCCCCCCGTCGCCGCTCGCCGAGCGCGCACCCGGAGCGTCGCCAGCCTTCGCCGCCATCGTGGACCGATGCGTCGACGCGGACCCGGCCCGGCGCTACGAGTCGGGTGACGCACTTCGGGAAGCACTCGAAGCGCTGAGCACGCCCACGCGCGCCAGTGCCATCCCCGCAGGCAATCCCTACCTGGGCCTGAGGGCCTTCGATGCCGCGCACCGGAGCGTCTTCTTCGGCCGCGAACCCGAGCTGCGAGAGGTCCTGGACCGGCTGCGCGGCGACACCTTCGTCCTGCTGGCGGGCGACTCCGGCGTGGGCAAATCCTCGCTGTGCCGGGCAGGCATTCTCCCTGCTGTCAGCCAGAGCGGCCTGGAGGATGGCGGGCCCGCATGGGCAGTCATCTCCGGGACACCCGGGCGCCGTCCGCTGGAGACCTGGGTGGAGCTGCTGGCCCCCGTGGTCGGAGAGAGCGCGGATGCCTTGCGCGCACGCCTCGCCACCGAGGAGCCCGGCGTCCTGGCGCGAGCCCTGCGCCGCCGGCCCACGAACGCGCCCCCCCTGCTCCTCTTCATCGACCAGCTCGAGGAGCTCGTCACCTTCTCGGAGCCCACGCAGGCGGCCCGGCTCGCCGAGGAACTGGCCCTGGTGCTGCGCCGCTCGCCCCGCTTCCGCCTCCTCGCCACCGCTCGCAGCGACTGCCTCACACGGCTGGTGGCCCTCCCGGGTCTGGGTGATGAACTGCCGCGCGCGCTCCACCTGCTGCGCGCCCTCTCCGAACACGGGCTGCGAGAAGCCGTGGCGGGCCCCCTCCGCGTGCTGGGCATGCGCTTCGAAAGCCCCGCCATGGTGGACGCCCTGGTCGCCTCCGCGGCCCGGGCGGAGGGAGGACTGCCGCTGCTCCAGTTCGCGCTGGAGGCACTCTGGGAGGCACGCGATTCCCAGCGCCAGCTCATCCCCGCCGCCGCACTGGAGGCCCTGGGCGGCGTGGAAGGCGCGCTGGCCCGTCACGCGGACGCCGTGGTCGCCCGTCTCCGGCCCGAGCAACGGCCTCGCGCCCGGGCGATGCTCCTGGAGTTGGTGACGCCCGAGGGCACGCGCCTGCGCCGCACCCAGGAGGAGCTGCTGCGGGGCCCCGACGACGACGCCGGACGCGCGGTGCTGGACGGACTGGTGCGCGGCCGGTTGCTCACCGCGGGCGAGGCGGAGGACGGAGACGGCGTGTACACGCTGGCCCACGAGAGCCTCGTCACCGGCTGGGACACCCTGCGCGGGTGGTTGGGGCAGGACGAGCAACGCCGCGCCGTGCGCATGCGCCTGGAGCGCGCCGCCGCGGAGTGGGAGCGGCTGGGCCAGCCGCCCGAGCTGCTCTACGGCGAGCGGCAGCTCACCGAGAGCCGCGCCGCGGGCCTCTCCCATGTCGAGAAACCCCGGGAGCGAGACTTCCTCTCCCGCTCACGAAGGGCCGTGCGTCGACGCCGGGCGACGCGCTGGCTGGCCGTGGCCCTGGTGCCCCTGGTGCTGGGAGGCGTGGTGGGCGTCACTCGCGTGCAGGCCCGGGCGCAACTGGATGCCCGCATCAACCGCCACCTGGACGAGGCCCAGGCGCAGCAGGTCGCGTTGGACATGCACCGCGCCGAGCTGGACCAACTGAGCGCCGAAGCCTTCACCCTGTTCGACACGCCGGGCCCTCAGAACCGCGAAGCGGCCGAAGCCGTGTGGAGCCGCGCCCAACAGACCCGGCAGGCGGTGGAGGAGACCGCGCTGCGCGCCATGTCGGAGCTGGAGGCCGCCTGGGGTCTGGCGCCCGGAAACCCTCGGGTGAGCCCGCTCATGGCCAACTTGTTGGTAACGCGCGTGGAGTTCGCCGAACAGGAACGCCAACCCGAGCAGCGCGCGCAGTGGCTCGCGCGGCTCGGGGCCCATGACCCCATGGGCGAGCTGCGCCGGGGGCTGACGGCACCGGCACGGCTGACGCTCACCAGCGAGCCCGCGGGCGCTCGCGTGCGGCTGCTGGAGCCCACGCCGGAGGGAGAGCCCGTCCCGGGACGCGACCTGGGACAGACGCCCCTGCACGAGGAGGCACTGCCCGCGGGGTCCCACCTCCTGGTGCTGGAAGCGCCGGGCCGGTTTCCGGTGCGCGTCCCCGTGCTCCTCGCATCCGGCGAGCGGCTGGCGCTGGACGTGCCCCTGCCAGCCGCGGAGTCGGTACCCGAGGGCTTCGTGCACATCCCCGCCGGACGCTTCCTCCAGGGCGCGTCGGAGAGCGAATACCTGCGGCGTGCCTTCTTCTTCGCGCCGCCACTGCATCGGGTGGACACGGACGCGTACCTCATCGCGCGGCACGAGGTGACGTTCGCGCAGTACATCGCCTTCCTGGAGACGCTGCCCCCGGAGGAGCGCGCCGCGCGGATGCCGGGCTCGCGCCGCCGCCTCACCGTGGTGGACCTGGCCCACGAGCCGGATGGCCGCTGGCGGCTCACCCTGCGCCCCGCGTCCGCCAGCTACAGCGTGAGGGACGGTGAACGACTGCGCTACGGCAAGCGGGACCGCCGGCAGGAGCAGGACTGGCTGCGCTTCCCCGTGTCCGCCGTCTCCTTCGACGATGCCCTGGCCTACGTGGCGTGGCTGGACCGCACCGGCCAGGTACCGGGCGCGCGCATGTGCACGGAGCGGGAGTGGGAACGGGCCGCGCGAGGCGCGGACGGCCGCCGCTACCCCGCGGGCGACTGGCTGGCGCCGGACGACGCCAACCATGACGCCACCTATGGCCGGGAGCCCTGGGGCTTCGGCCCCGACGAAGTGGGCAGCCACCCGCGCTCGCGGAGCCCCTTCGGCGTGGACGACCTGGTGGGCAACGTGTGGGAGTGGACGCGCTCCGACGTGGACCCGGAGAAGCCGTCCGCCCAGGGCGGCAGCTGGTACCAGAGCGACCTGACGGCCCACACCGCCAACCGGGACCGCGTGGAGCGGACGCAGCGAGAGGCCCTCATCGGCTTTCGCGTCTGCGCCACGCCGCGCCCCTGAACGGGCGTCCCCTGCCGGCAATCCCTGCCAGCCCCCTGGCAATCCTTGCCGTCCATTCCTGCTCGCAACGCACGCCAGGACACGGCTGCCTGCAAGTCCTGCCAAGGACACCAGCCACCGGGCGGCACGCGCTGAGTGGCATGGCGGATGCTCTGTCACCGCGTACTCCACGATGACCGAGGTGTCTCACGTGACGCTCCGCCTCCGCATGCTCCCGCCCTGTCTCGCCCTCTACCTGCTCGCCGCCTGCGCGCCCCCCGTGGACGAAACGGACACGGCGCTGACCCAGCAAGCCTTCGCGGGTGACGAGGACGACCCCGACTCCCACTCCCAAGGCACCCAGCTTCACGCAACGCCCGTGCGCACCGTGATGTACGACGAAGCGCTCGTGCAGCACGACGGTGCGCTCCGGGTCGCCACCCTGAAACTGATGCGCGGGGAAATCGTGGCCAACATGCCCCTCTCCGTGGATGGCACCACGCCGAGCCTGATGTTTTGCGGCGGGGGGGCGCCCGCGAACGAGACGCGCGGCTGTGGCTTCATCGTGGACGGGCAAGGCGTCTGTTCGCCAGGAAAGGCCGTCGCGCTCATGGGAGGCGACAGCGGCTCCCTTCGAAACCGGTGTACGGGGGCCCCCGTGGTCCGCGTCTGCGCGGGCGAAGCCCCGTGCGAGCACCAGGGGCCGGGCTATCTCGCCTCCGCCAACAGCAACTTCTCCCTCAACAACTGCCCCGCCGTCACGTTCACCTGTCCCTCCAGCGGCGTGTACACCGCGCTCGCGGGGCCGGGCACGCCCAACACCACCTGGGTGATGCAGCTGACGAGCCGGTCGAGCACCTACCCCACGACACGCAAGGTCCTCCGAGGCGAGGAGCTGATTGGCGCGCGGCTCCGTCAGCCGTCCACAGGCCCCGCCCTGGTGGTCGAGGACGTCATCAACGGGAACGCGCTCCCCAACACCGAAGGCTCCGGCATGTGGGAGCCGAGCGGGCACACCTTCCTCTACCAAGTGCGCTACACGACGGCGTCCGTGCCCCTGTGCCCGACTGGGGCGAACTGGGCCGTGCCCGTGCAGGGACTCTTCGACCTGCAGGGCACCCGGTACGAGAGCCCCCGGGGCTTCACGCTGGGCTGCGACGCGGGCGTCATCGCCAAGTGCTACCGCTGGGGCTACCAGCCGTGGCTGGACGGCGCGACGTCCGGGCCCATCACCGAGGCGCACTGGTCCTGCACCCGCATGGCGCGCGCCGACTACTGTGGCCAGGGAACATCCTTCACCCTGGACGGCACCCGCATCCGTCCCTGGGACGCCCTGACGCCGGCCATCATCTCCGCGCCCTCGCCGGACTCCAGCTCGAATGACCTGACCTTCGAGGCGGGTTGGAACACCGCGGGCCCCGCGTGCCTCAGCCACCTGCGCTGGAAGCACCTGACCGCGCCCTGCGTGCCGCTCAATCCCCCCATCTATGATGCGAACGGCAACATCGTGAACGACTGCAGGGACCCGAACACGCCCTACGCCCCGGGCAAGTGCGCGGAGATTTGCGACGACGCAGAGCAGGCGGCCCGGTACTACGGCAGCCGCGTCTTCAACCACTCCGCCATCAACACGCCCTGACTCACGTCCCCGCGAGGCGGTCCCAGTCCTCCTCGCCCTGGAAGACGTGCACCGCCAACCGCTCGCACACGGCCTGGTGCGAGCGCGCGGCGGCGCCGCCCACCCAGACGGGCAGCCCCCTGGGCAGCGCCTGCCTCAGACGCGTCAGGGTGTCCTCGAAGGACCCTGCGCTCCGGCTGGCCACCGCGGACAGCCCCACGAAGTCGGGCCGCAGCGCCAACACCGCGCGGCCCAGGTCCTCCGCGGGGACGCGCTGCCCCAGCAGCGTCACCCGCACGCCCAGGTGCCGCAACCGCAGCGCCGCGCCCAGCAGGCCCATCTCGTGCTCCTCTTCCGGAAAGCACGCCAGGACGCCATGCCGGTGCCGCCCCAGGGGCGCCGCGTGCAGCAGGCTCACCAGCCGCGCCCGCACCATCTGCGACACCAGGTGCTCCTGCGCCACCGTCAGCGTGCCCGCCTCCCAGCGCTCGCCCACGTCGCAGAGCAGGGGCGCCAGCACCTCATCGAAGGCCTTGAGCGGGGGCAGCGTGGCCAGCACCTCGTCGAGCACGTCTGACACGCGCGGCTGGTCATACGCCTGGGCGGCGGCGAGCACGGACTCCCGCCACGTCTCCGCATGAAGCCGCGCGTCCGGGCTGGCACCCCGCCCCGCGGCCTCCGCCTCCAGCCCCTCCATCAACTGAGGCAGCAGCTTCGCCGCCTCGCTGATGGCCACGCCTTCGTCGGTCAACCGCTTGAGCTGCTTGAGCACCGCCACGTCCCGGTCCGTATAGGCGCGGTAGCCCGCGGGGGTGCGGCGCGGCGTGAGCACGCCGTAGCGGCGCTCCCAGGCCCGGATGAGCTCCACCCGGACTCCTGCCAACTCCGCGGCGATGTTGATTCGATAGGTGCGCTCAGCCATGTCGCTACGGCAAGACTACGGGCGATTCTGAGCGTTGCGCACCTGGTTCCAGATGGCCACCAGTTCTTCCGACGACTCCGCGTACTGCGCGCCGAGCGAGAAGATGGCCTTCAGGTGCTCGCGAGCCCCCAGCCCGCCGACGACCACGGGAAAGGGCGCGCAGGCCCGGAGCGCGTCTTCCAGGACGGAGGCGAACTCCTCCGGCGCACGGGCGCGCACGAAGGACAGCGCCACCACGTCCGGCCGCACCTGCCCGCAAGCCCCCTGCAGCGCCGCCGCCGGGGTGTCCGCGCCCAGCATCGTCACCCGCCACCCCTTGCGCTTGAGGTGGATGCCCAGCATCAGCACGCCGCCTTCATGGTGGTCTCCCGCCGGACAGGCGAGCAGGGCACGGGGACCGGCAGGCGCGGGGGCCAGGGCGTCATACACCTGCCGCAGGCGCTGGCGGATGAGGGCGGAGGCCAGGTGCTCCCGCGCGACGTCCAGCCGCACGCCCATCTCCCGCAGCAGGGGCAGCAGGAAGCCGTCACAGTAGTCCTCCGCGTCCATGACGGTCTGCGCATCATCCAGCACGCGCGTCACCTCGTCCCCTTCCAGGGCCCCCACGGAGGACCAGAAGCGCTCGCTCAGGCGCTCGGCTTCAGGCTGCTCACGCGGCGGCTCCGTCTTCACCTGGGCGATGGCCTCGCTCACCGACAGGCCTTCCTCCTGGATGAGCCGGGCCACACGGCGGACGGCCTCCACCTCCTCGCGCGAATAGACGCGGTAGTTGTTGCTTTCGCTGCGCAGCGGACGCGGGAAGCCGTAGCGCCGCTCCCAGGCGCGCAGCGTCGCCTCGCGGATGCCCGTCATGCGCGCGATGGTGCGGATGCGCAACGTCATGACGCCAGCCCCCGGGCCGCGTCCCAGCGCTCCGCCACGCCTCGCGCACCGGACACCCTGCGCGTGAAGCCCTCCATGGACGTCACCGCCGCCAGTCGCCGCACCACCGTCTCCAATCCCTCCTGGAAGACGGACATGTCACCGGGTGGATGCGGGGTGCCCACCTCCAGCAACACGTCTGGACGCTCGTGTTCGAAGAAGCCGTAGCGCACCGCGATGGGCAGACACTCCACCTTCGACACCCGCGCCAGCAGCTCCACGCCCCGCTCCAGTCGCAGCGGGAGCACGCCGAAGGGGCGGTGTTCCCCCTCCGGGAAGACGAACACCACCGCGCGGGGCTTGCGCAGCAACTCCTTCGCGTAGCGCAGCGACGCCACCGGCGACGTCGCGTCCTTGCGCCGGACGCTGAAGGCGCCAATGCGCGTGAGGAAGCGGTAGCGGCGCAGGTTCTCCTCATCCATGAGGCAGTAGCCGTCCCAACCCGCCGTCTGGCAGAGCTGGTTGAGCACGAAGCCGTCCCACCAGTTGGAGTGGTTCAGGTACACCAGCCGGCCCGGCCCTCCTGGTGGAAGCGCCCCACGCACCCACAATCCCCGGAACGCCGAGCGGAACTTCCATCCGATGTACCGGTCCCACGCCCAGCCCAGCGGGCCGCCTTTCGCCGCGTGAATCACGACGCCCGGGCCTCCCCCAGCAACGACACCAACCCGGTGAACAGCGCCAGGCCCAGCGACACCAACACGCTGGTAATCAGGAAGAAGACCACCTCTTCCAGCGGCACCACGCCCAGGTACACGCCCAGGTGCTTGCCTTCACCGAAGTTCCAGATGCCGGTGGAGATGGCCAGGTGGTCCGCGATGGACAGGTACAGCCCCATGATGAAGGCCGGCGGCAGCACCGCCTTGAGCACCGCGCCGGAGCGCTCCTTGTAGTGGCGCACCAGCACCACCCACTGGAAGGCGATGACCGGCAGCGTCCAGCCCAACAGGTGGATGAGGTATGCCCACTTCGTATCCATCATGGCGCCACCTCCCGAGCCGTCAGCGCGCCGTCGCGGCGCTCACCCGTCTCCGCCGCGCGCCGCGTCGACTGGGCATCCGGCGCCAGCGCACGCGCCAGCCGGGCCTGGGCCCACAGCCCCACCAGCAGCGTCTGCAGGCCGAAGAAGAGGTACTCCTCCAGAGGCAGGTACCCCAGCTTGATGCCCCAGATGCGCTCGGGGTCGAAGCCCCACAGGCCCCACTTCACCGCCAGGTTGTCCCAGGGCGACGTCGCCGCGTACACGACGATGAGCAGGAGCCCCATGGGCGCCAGGCTCCTGGCCGTGAAGGTGCGGCGGTAGCGCCACGCCAGGAAGAGAATGGGCACCACCACGAACAGCCCGAGGAATCGCGCGTATGTCATCCGGGTCCTCCACTCAGCTCCGGAGCCACCCGTATCATTCGGCCTCCGGGTCGTAACGCATAGGTCTGCCCCCGCCACGTCACCGTTCCCTGCCGCCACAGCGAGCGCAGGAAAGCAGCCAGCAAGAGCGCTTCGCCCAACAGCCAGTCCGTCACCGCGCAGGCCCGCCCTACGTCCGCCACCGGCGCGTGGAGCCCGGCCAACCGCAACGCCAGCAAGGTCCGCACGGCCACCAATCCCACCACCGCGCCCGCCAACACGGGGGACCCCAGCGCCGCGGCCAGCGCCGTCAGCGGCAGCGTCGGCGTGAAGAGCAGCGGCACCGTGGGATACAGCGCGGGCCGGTGACTGGCCAGCACCTGCATCCAGCGCGTGAAGCGCGACAGGGGCGCCGCCCAGGAGACCTCGGCGTCCAGGGGGACCACCGCCGGGGCGCGGCTCAGCACCACGTCCCGCCCCTGGGCGTGAAGACGCTTGGCCAACTCCAGGTCCTCGCCGATGTGGTCCGCGAGCCGCCGCAGCGACTCCACGGCCACGGGAGACAAGCCCAGCGCCTTGCCACACACGGCCTTGGCGCCCGCGCTCATCGCATCCAGGGCCCGGAAGCTGTGGTGGGTGTAACGCAGAAGGCCCGCCATGGCCCGGCTCGCGCCGTCCCGAGGCCCTACTGGCAGCGGCGCCGCGGTGCTCAGCGCGGCGCCCACGGCCACCGGCGCGGCCAGGCCTTCCACCAGCGCGCCCGTCACCGCCACGTCCGCGTCCACCGACAGCACCACCCGGTCGCCCACGGGCAACACGTCCAGCGCATAGAGCAGGTGCCCCACCTTCCGGTTGGGCGTCAGCGGATCGCTGGGAAGCCACCGCACGCCCGGGGCGAGCCGGGGACGGTAGGGCGACACCACCACCTGCTCCAACGGCCCGGCGTAGTCGATGGACTGCGCCAGATTCTCCAGCTCTCGAGGCGTGGGCGCGTCCACCGGGCGCAGCAGCAACACGGGCGGCAGCGCGCCGGACTGGGGAGCGGCGCCAGCCCGCGCGCGCGACAGACGCACGCACGCCACCGCGCTGAAGCCCGTGGCCACGGCGCACCACGCCAGGGACGCGAGGACGAGCGCGCTCATGCCGCCCGCCCCATGCGCGTGCGGAAGTGCGCCATCCAGCGGATGAAGGGCGAGTGGAAGCGGCGGAAGTCCGCCACCTCGCCCAGGGAGTCCAGGGGCCCCTGGCGCGCCTCCAGCCGCGCGTAGAAGGGCGACGACTCCAGCAGCTTCGGCTGTCCCACCACCACGCTGCCCGCGTGCAGGCGTGACGGCACGCGCAGCCCCCAGCCGGTGATGTGGGTGGGCCGCGCCTCCACCAACGCGGGGCCCCGCTCGCAGCGCACCCCGCGCGCGCCCGCCACCACTCGCAGCGGCGCGACACCTTCAGGCAGGTGGTAGTCCACCACCGTCTCGTCCTCGCGGTGCGTGCGAGCCCAGTGCCACCCCGACAACCGCGCGCCCAGCAGCTCTCCGCCGTGGTTGGTGTCGTGGTAACCCAGGCCGCTCGCCTCGATGCCCAGCGAGGCCACCTCCAGCCGCGCCCGCGAACGAGGCGCCAGCGCCTGCCAGTAGTGCGGCAGCCCCGGCATGAGCTGCACCACCTCGCCCACGGGCGTCATCGGCTCCAGCGACAGGCTCGCGCGTACGGGCCGGCCCCACGGCGCCGTCCCGTCGTCCACGGCCATCCGCACCGTGCCGTCTCCCTCATACGACAGCATGGAGCGGCCGATGCGCAGCCGGCCCGGGGCCTCCAACTCCGCGCGCGCGTACTCGCTGAGGACCCACAGCCGCCGCACCCCCGCGTGGTACAGCGCGAAGTTCACCGCGCTGTGCTCCAGCGGCCGTCCGCCCCGCCGCGCCGCCACCGAGTACCGAGGCGAGAACAACGAGCCCAGCATGAAGATGCACACCGCGCTGTAGGGCCCCGCGGTGACGTCAGCATAGAACCAGCGGTAGGTGCCCGGCGCGTCCGGCAGGGCGGGGAGTTTCACCAAGCGCATCATGCATCCCTCCGGAGGTGCTGCGAAGCCAGCTCCGCGGCGAAGCGGCCGGACAACATCACCAGCGGCACGCCGCCGCCCGGATGTGTGCCGCCTCCCGCGAAGAACAGGCCCGGCGTGTTGCCGCGAATGCGCGGGCGGCGGAAAGGGCCGAACTTCCCGTGCGGCAGGAAGCCGTAGATGGAGCCGCCCGGAGCTCCCTGCGCGGCCAGGTCCACCGGCGAGCGCTGGCCGATGACACGCACGCGCCCCTTGAGCGCCGGGTAGTGCCGGCACAGGCGCTCCAGCATCTGCGCCTTCACGCGCTCGGCGCCTGCTTCCCAGTCGCGGGTGGCCTGCTCCGCGCCGCGCGCGTCCACGGGCAGCGCGGGCGCGTTCACCATGACGAACAACCCGGTGCGGCCCGGAGGCACCATGCTCTCATCGGTGGCGGAGGGGTTGCAGAAGTACACCGTCGGGTCGGACGCGAGCTGCCCGCCGAACAGCTCGGCGAACTCACGCCGGTAGTCACCGCCGAAGAGCACCGTGTGGTGCGGTAGAGCCATGCGGCCCTCCACCTCCAACAGCAACACGAAGCCAGACAGCGCCAGCGGCTCCTTCACGCGAGCGAGCCGCGCCAGCGGGTCCGCGTTCACCACCACGCTGTCGAAGCGCTCCGTGCCCTCCTGTGGGCCCACCTGGAAGCCCTCGCGCGTGCGCTCGAAGCGCGCCCGCGTGTCCAGGTGGATGCGCACGCCCAGCCGGCGCACGGCCTGCCCCAGCGCCTCTACCAGCGCGCCGATGCCGCCTCGGACGTGGTGCACGCCATAGGCATGCTCGATGTGCGGAATCAGCGCGAAGGCCGCGCTGGCCTCGTAGGGTGACGCGCCCGTGTACGTGGCGAAGCGGCCCACGTACTGCCGCAGGTGGTCCGTCTTGAAGTGCCGGGCCGCCAGTTCGTGCAGCGTGCCCATCTTCATCCCCGCCATGACGGCCCCCACGCCGCGCTTCGCCACCCGCGTCATGAAGCCCGCCATGCCCTCGAAGGGGGCCTCCAGGTATGGCTCACCCGCGGCCCGCCAGATGGCCGCGGCCTCCGTGTAGAAGCCGCGGATGCCGTCGCGCTCACCCGGGCGGACACCCGCCGCGCTCTCCGCCATCCGCTCCACGTCCTTGTAGGCCGTGAAGTCACACCCGTCCTCGAAGCGGTAGGCGCACTGCGGCTCCAGCTCCGTGAAGCGCGGCAGCAGGTCCTCGGCGCCCAGTTGCTGGAAGGTGCCACGCACCAGGTGCGGCAGCGTCAGCAAGGTGGGCCCCGTGTCCAGGGTGATGCCATTCACGGTGACGGCCTGGGCCTTGCCGCCCAGCGAGGCGCCCCGCTCGAACAGCGTCACCTCATGCCCGTCCTTCGCCAGCAGCCCGGCGGCCGTCAGTCCACCGATGCCGCCGCCCACCACCGCGACGCGGGTGCGCTTCATGCTCCACCTCCCTTGCGCCGCCGAAGCTCCATCTTCATTCCCTCGCCACGCATGACGCCCTCACCCTCCCGCCCCGGTGGGGAGCAGCGGCATGCGCACCTCGCCCTGGGGGGCGGGCAGCACCGCCGCGGGCCGCACCATGGCCGCGGAAGCCAGCGCGAGCTTGCGGCGCGTCGTCACGTGGGCGCGGGCGCTGAACACGTCGTAGTCGCGCGCTTCGATGTCGCGCAGGATGTCGCCGTAGATGGCGCCCATCAGCCGCACCATCCGCTGACTGCCAAAGCCCGTCAGGTAGCGCACCCCGGCCGCCGCCCGCGCGTAGTACGCCCGCGAGCGCTCCACCTGGAAGCGCATGAAGGACCGCCAGCGCGCGTCCACCTGTCCGCGCCGCAAGTCGTCCTCCGACAACCCGAAGGCGGCCAACTCCTCGGCGGGCAGGTACACCCGGCCGCGCTCCAGGTCCTCGCGCACGTCGCGGAGGATGTTGGTGAGCTGCATGGCCCGGCCCAGGTCGGCCGCGGGCTCCACCGCCGCCGCGTCCGAGCACCCCAGCACCGGCGTCAGCATCAGCCCCACCACGCCCGCCACGCGGTAGCAGTAGAGGTCCAGCTCCGCCCAGGTGGCGTAGCGGTGCTTCGTCAGGTCCATCTCCATGCCGGAGATGAGGTCCTGGAAGGGCTGCTCCGGAATCCGGAAGTGGCGCACCGTGTGCTCGAGCGCGGCGAACTCCCGCGCGTCCCACGGCGTCGCGGCCGCGCTGCCCTTCACCCGGTCCGCCGGCGGCCCCAGCTCGCGCGAGGCCAGCTCCGGCATGGGCAGGTACAGCTCCGCCACGCGCTGCCGCGCCCGCGCCAGCCGCACCGGCAACGCATCGGCCGCGCTCGCCGCGTCGTCCCCGTCCACCATGTCGTCCAGGCGCCGGCAGAAGGCGTAGAGCGCGAACGCCGCCTTCCGGCGCAGGCCGAAGAGCAGGTACGAGGCGAAGAAGAAGCTCTTGGCGTGATGGCGCGTCACCTGCTTCGCCAGCACATAGCCGCGCTCCACCAGCGCCTTGTCGACAGGCGGGCTCACGCGGCCACCCCTTCCAGCGGCGTGGCGGCGGACGCCCGAGGCGACAGCGGAACGCCCTGCGCGTGGGCCCACGTCATCAGCCGCTCCGTCACCAGCCGCGCGGAGATGAGCACCGTGGGCAGCCCCGTCCCCGGCTGCGTGGACGCACCGACGAAGAAGAGGTTCTTCACCCGCGCGTCCTGGTTGGACGGACGGAAGGGGCCAATCTGCGTGAAGTTCTGGGACAGGCCGAAGGCGCTGCCACGCGCCAGGTTGAAGGTGCCGGCCCAGTCATCCGGGGTGAAGACGCGCTCCACCTCGACGTCCGACTCCAGCGACGGGAAGCCCAGCTCCGCCATGCGCGCGAAGAACTTCGCGCGCACCCGGGGCCCCTCCACCTTCCAGTCCAGGTCCGGGTGCTGGTGCGGCACGGGCACCAGCACATAGAGCGCGTCCTTGCCCTCGGGCGCCAGGGACGCGTCGGTGCGCGTGGGCGCGTTGACGTAGAAGCTGGGGTCCTCCGGCACGCGGAAGCGCTCGAAGATGTCGTCGAAGGAGCCCTTGTAGTCCCGGCCGAACACCACGTTGTGGTGCAGGAGCTCCGGGTAGCGCCGCCTCATGCCCAGGTAGAGCATGTAGCCGCTGGACGTGTAGCGCAGCTTCTCCCTGCGCTTGAGCGTCGTCGCCTTCGGGTCCAGCAGCTTCTCGTACGCATAGGGCAGGTCCGCGTTGCACAGCACCGCGTCCGCCTCCACCACCTCGCCGCCCTCCAACCGCACGCCTCGAGTCCGGCCCCCATCGGTGAGGATGCGCTCCACGGGCGCGCCGTAGTGGAGGCGCACGCCCTCCTCGCGCGCCAGCCGCTCCAGGGCCAGGGGGATGGCATACAGGCCGCCCTTGGGGAACCAGATGCCCACCCCCAGCTCGGTGAAGGGCAGCAGGCCGTACACCGCGGGCGACGCGTAGGGTGACACGCCCAGGTACATCGTCTGGAAGGTCATCGCCGCGCGCAGCCGGTCGTCCTGGAAGAAGCGGCTGACGTCCCCGTACATGCGGCGGTGGGCGCGGACCTGGAAGATGCGCGCGAGCACGCGCGGCGAGAGGTAGTCGCGCAGGCCCGCGTAGTTGCGCCCCACCAGGTGGTCCAGGCTCGTTCGGTACTGGACGCGCCCCTGGGCCAGGAAGGCGAGGTAGCGCGCGTAGCTGCCGGGCTCCACGCGCTCCAGCTCGCGGCCCATGGCGCACAGCTCTGACGTGAAGGTGACATCCGAACCGTCCCGGAAGTGGACCCGATAGTTCGGGTCGCACTTGAGCAGCGTCAGGTAGTCCTCGATGCGGCGGCCCACCGCGCGGAAGGTCTCCTCGAACACCTCCGGCATCAGCACGATGGTGGGGCCCAGGTCCCACGTGAAGCCATCCACCTGCAATCGGTTGCAGCGCCCGCCCGGTCCCTGCGTCTTCTCGAAGACCTGGACGTCGAAGCCCTGGTGCGCCAGCCGGGCGGCGGCGGCCAGCCCGCCCACGCCCGCGCCCACCACCACGATGCGCCTGCCCTGTGTCGATGCACTCATGGCGTCCTCAAGCGGCGCGGTGGGCCAGCCGGGCGATGAGCGCGTCGAGCAGCTCTCTCACACCGTTGGGGTTGGGCAGCGACTGCAACGAGCGGCGGGCGGCCCGGGAGGCACGCACCACCATGCGCTCACACGCGGCCCGGCCTCCGCAGGACTCCACCAGCGCGCGGGCCCGCGCCAGCGCGGCGGCGTCCTTCTGCTCCACCGGCAGCGCCCACAGCGCCTCCAACTCCGTGCGCTCGGCCTCGGTGGCGCGCGCGAAGGCGGCCAGCACTGGAAAGGTTCGCTTGCCTTGGAGGAAGTCGCCGTCAGCGGCCTTGCCAGCGACGTTGGAATCACCAAAAAGGCCCAGCAAATCGTCCCGAAGCTGGTAGGCAAGACCGACGTGACGGCCCACGCGCTCCAACCCCTCCACCAAGCCGCTGCTGGCACCGCCGAGCATGGCCCCGCACACCAGCGGGGCGCAGAAGCCGTAGCGCGCCGTCTTCAGATGCGCCACGCGCAGCGTCTGGAAGAGCGTCACCTCCGCCAGCGGCGCGCGGCCCAGGTCCAGGTCCAGGTACTGCCCGGCCGCCGTGTGACGGCACACGCCCAGGTAGTACTGCACCACGCCCGCGACGCACGCCAGCCCCGAGCCCAGCATGGCCTCCAGGGCGCGCGCGAAGAGGTGGTCTCCCACCACCACGGCCAGGTCCTCGCCCGCGCGTCCAGGCGCCAGCATCCGGTGCAGAGACGCGGCGCCCCGCCGCAGCTCCGCCTGATCCGCCACGTCGTCGTGGATGAGGAGGAAGGTGTGCAGCAGCTCCAGCCCCGCGGCGAAGCGCCACAACCCGGAGGGCACCACCGCGCTCCCACGCGCCAGACAGTGTCCGGCCATCACCAGCGCGGGGCGGAGCCGCTTGGCGGGCCGCAAGGTATAGGCCCGGGCCTGCGTCAGCGCCTGTGTCCAACGAACGTCCAGGCCGGCCTCGTCGGGAAGTTCGAACAACTCCGCCAGCGAGGTCTCCACCTCCGCCTGGACCAGTTGCAGCCAGGCCTGCTCCAGAGGAAGCGGACCCGTCGGCGACTGCGCATCGGGAAGCGTGAGTGCCATGCTTCTTTCCTCCGAAGAACCCGTTCCTTTGATTCCTAGAGGTAGCGTTTGCGTCCAGAGCTTGTCAAGGGTATGTCTAGGGTTTGCGATAACCTTGTACACAGAGGTCCCCTCATGAAGGCGTGGATCGCAGGTGCGCTCTCCATCTCCCTGGCAGCGGGAAGCGCCCTGGGCGCGGCGCCGGCCCCGGAGCCGGTGGATGCGACGTTACGCACCTCCGCGGGAAAGGAGGTCCGGCTCTCCAAGTGGCGCGGAAAACCGGTCATCCTGTTCTACGAGGACAAGGACTCGACCAAGCTCAACTCGACCCTGAAGAAGGAGCTGTTCGCCCGGGGGCAGGAGCGCGGAATCCTGGACGCGGCCTGGGTGCTGGCGGTCGCAAACCTTCAGAATTTCGACTTTTTTCCGGCCCGCCAGATTGCCCTCTCCTTCGTCCGGGACGAGGAGAAGAAGGTGGGCGTGCCTATCCTGGTGGATATGGATGGAGCACTGGGAAAGGCGCCGTGGAAGCTGCCGCTGAAAACGTCCAACATCGTGCTGCTGGACGCCGAAGGAACCCTGGTCTACCGGCACTCCGGCCGGATGAAGCCGGATGAGCTGACGACCTTCTTCGCCGTCCTGAGCCGCCTGGTGGGCGTGGACCTGAACTCGCCGGCGCCCTCGGAGCCCTCCCCATGAAGGTGGCCGTCACCGGCGCGAGCGGCTTCCTGGGTCCAGGGCTTGTCCAAGGTTTGTTGGAGCGTGGACATCAGGTCCACGTCCTGGCCCGGAACGTTGAACACGCCCTGGCCCGCCTGCCCGCCGGGGTGACGGGAGCGCCCTTCGACGCCAGCTCGCCGCTGCCGCCCGAGGCCCTGGCGGACGCGGAGGCCGTCGTGCACCTCGCGGGCGAGCCGGTGGCCCAACGCTGGACGCGGGAAGGCAAGCACCGCATCCACGACAGCCGGGTGCTGGGCACGCGCGCGCTGGTGGCGGCGATGCGGGGCGCGGGCACGGTGCGGCGCTTCATATCGGCGTCCGCCATCGGCTACTACGGCGGCACGCGCGGCGCGGAGCCGCTGACGGAGGAGAGCCCTCCGGGTGACGACTTCCTGGCCCGCGTGTGCGTGGATTGGGAGGCGGAGGCGATGCAGGCGCGCGAATCCAGCATCCCCACGGCGGTGGTGCGCATGGGCGTGGTGCTGCACCCGGAGGGGGGCGCCCTCCACAAGATGCTGCCCCCCTTCCGCGTGGGCGCGGGCGGCCCGGTGGGCAGCGGCGAGCAGTTCGTGAGCTGGGTGCACCGCGATGACGCCAGGGATTTGCTCCTCTTCCTGCTGGCCCATCCCCAGGTGGAGGGCATGGTGAACGCCACCGCGCCCACGCCGGTGACGAACGCCTTCTTCGCGCACACGCTGGGCCACGTGCTGGGCCGGCCGTCCCTGGTGCGGATGCCCGCGTTCGTGCTCAAGGCGGCGCTGGGAGAGATGGCGAAGGTGGTGCTCGAGGGCCAGCGCGTGCTGCCCCAGCGCGCCCATGAGGCGGGCTTCGTGTTCCGGTACCCGGAGCTGGAGGGCGCGCTGCGCGACCTGCTGGCCTAGGGTGCGCGGATGGACGCGAAGACACTGGAGGCGCGGGCCCGCGCCGAGGGAACGCCCGTCATCGAATCGGACACCGCCACCTTCGTGTGGCGCGGCCGAGGCCCCATCTGCCTCCAGGGTGACTTCCAGGACTGGCGCGGCAAGCCGCTGCCCTTCAAGCGCGTGGCGCCCGGACTGTGGGCTCGCACGCTGACGCTGCCCGCGGATGCCTACGTCGAATACGCGCTGGAGGACCCGCGCGGCCAGCGCGTGGAGGACCCGCTCAACCGCCACCCTTCCGACAACGGCCTTGGCGGCATCAACCACTCGTTCCACATGCCCCAGGCCCGCTCGTCCCTGCCCGCCCGGCACCCGCGCGGCGCGCCTCGGGGCCGCGTCACCCGGCATGTGGTGGACACAGGCGACGTGGACCTGCCGGGCCAGCGCCGGGTGTACCTGTACGCGCCGCCCACGGACGCGCCGGTGCCCTTGGTGGTGGTGTACGACGGCGAGGACTATCTGCGCCGCGTCCGCCTTCCGGAGCTGGTGGACACCCTGGTGGCCGAAGGCCGCATGCGCCCGGTGGCCCTGGCGCTCGTGTGCAATGGCGGCGAGACACGCAGCATGGAGTACGCCTGCAGCGAGTACACGGTGGGGCTGCTGAAGTGGAAGGTGCTGCCGCTGGCGCGCCAGAAGCTGTCGCTGGTGGACGAGCGGCGCAGCCCCGGTGCCCACGCGGTGCTGGGGGCCTCGCTGGGCGGGTTGATGGCGCTCTACACCGGCCTGCGCATGCCGGACGTCTTCGGCCGGGTGCTGTCCCAGTCCGGGGCCTTCACGGTGGAGGGCCATGACTTCGTCGTCTTCGACCTGGCGCGCCCCCCACCCCGCCGCCCGCTGGACGTCTGGCTGGACTGCGGCCGTTTCGAGGGCTTGTTGGAGGGCAACCGCCGCATCGCTCCCGTGCTCTCAGAAGCTGGGCATCAGGTGGAACTCCGGGAGTACAGCGGTGGGCACAACTACCCTGCGTGGCGTGAGGACCTGGTCCACGGGCTGGAGCGCCACTTCCCTCCCCTGCCCGCCAAACGCCGGGAGTCATTGCGTTTTTCCGGGCGATGACGCGGGCGCGCCCGCCGTGCGGGGACACTCCGGCGGACGCACGTTAGAGGTGGGACGCAACTGGAGCCACACCGCGCCCGATAACCTACATGGGAATTCCCGGAGCTCTGTCCGCACCGGGCCCCATCCCTGGAGCCCCCATGTCTCGCATCGATGGTGGTAACCGTCCGTCCTCGCCCAAGGGCCCGGCGCATGAGCGCGCCAGCGCTCCGGAGCAGCGGCCGGCCTCCGGCACCGCCACCCAGGGGACGAAGGGTGTCCAGGCGCACCGCACGGTGCAGACGTTCCAGGGCCGCAGCGACTTCGAGCCCGACCGGCGCCCCGCCCAGCGCGGCGTGACGGCGCCGCCTCTGGACGCCACCGCCATCGCGGGCGCTGACGCGGAGCTGGAGCTGCTCTCGGAGTTTCCCGACCAGGCGGATGCCCAGGGCGGGCTCGCCTCCGCCATGCTGCACGCGCACGCGAACGAGCCCGCATCGCAGGCCCGCATCGTCGAGCGCCTGAAGCAGGACGGCCGCCTGGAGTCGCTCTTCGGCGAGGTGTTCCGCGAGGGCAATCCCTACGTCGAGCAGCCGCACCGCAACGCCGTCGTGCGCGCGCTGGGGACCGCCATGGCGCGGGGCACGGTGACGTCCGACGACCTGCGCGCCTTCGCTCGCGGCGCCTACGCGCAGGAGTGGCGGCAGATCGGCTCCGAGCTGACGACGCCCCGCCCGCTCACGGAGAAGCCTTAGCGCACGCGCCGGATGCACCCATGAAAGCTCTTCGTCGACGCACCCCCGGCGCGGGTCGCAGGAAAACCATCAGCCGGCGCTCCCGCTCGTCCCGGCGCGCGCATGGCACGTACCGGGCCCGGCTCAGGACGCGCCCGCCCAAGAAGTACCGGGTGCGGATGCGGACCGCCCGCCGCACCCTCTGAACGAGCCCTGATGCCCGGCTCAGGGCAACGCCACCTGCCCGGGTGACGAGCGCTGCCCCGCGGCGCCCAGGCCCAACGAACCGTAGAGGCTGGACCCCCAGCTCAGCACCGTGCCGTCGCGCTTCATGGCCAGGGAGAAATCCGCCCCGCCCGACACCACGGTGACGTCCGACAGCTCCCGCACGCGCAGGGGCTCCGTCCGGTTCGTGTTGTCCCCCAGCCCCAGCTGACCGTGCGAGTTGCGTCCCCACGTCCACACCGCACCCTCGAGCGTCACGGCGAACGTGTGGCGAGCCCCCGTTCCCACGGCGGACACCGAGGACAGGTTCGGCACTGGCCGGGGCACCAGGCGCATCCGCGTGCCGCCGGCGCCGTCCCCCAGCTGACCGAACGCGTTGTCGCCCCACGTCCACACGGTGCCGTCGCCCCGCAGCGCCACCGTGTGCGTCGCGCCCGCGCGCACGTCCACCACGCCGTCCACGCCCTTCACCCCCACGCGCGAATAGCGGGTGGTGCCGGTGCCGTCTCCCAACTGGCCCGACGCGTTGTTGCCCCACGCGGACAAGGTGCCGTCCGAGTGCAGCGCCAGCGAGTAGTGGTCTCCGCCCGCCACGGCCACCACGCCCTCCAGCCCCTCCACCCGGATGGGCAGGGAGCGCGACTCCGCGGTGCCGTCCCCCAGCTGGCCGAACGCGTTGTAGCCCCACGTCCACACCGAGCCGTCCGAGCGCACCGCCAGCGCGTGGTAGCCCCCCGAGCCAATGGCCACCACATCCCCCAACCCGGCCACCTGCACCGGCCTGGTGCGCGGAGTGGACGTGCCATCCCCGAGCTGACCGAAGCCATTGGCGCCCCACGCCCAGACAGTGCCGTCACTGCGCAGCGCCAGCGAGTGCCAGGCGCCCGAGGACACGGCCACCACGCTCGCCAATCCATCCACCGTCAAGGGCACCGCGCGCCGCGTGGTGGTGCCGTCTCCCAGCTGGCCGAACGTGTTGTCACCCCACGTCTGCACGGTGCCGTCCGACATCTGCACCACCGCGTGCTGTCCCCAGGCGCGCACGGTGCGCACGGGCGGGCGGATTTTCGGCCCGTCGATTTTCACCGCCACCGGCGTCAGCTGCGGGCCCGTCTTCCCATCACCGAGCTGGCCGTACTCGTTGCTGCCCCAGGCGCGGGCGGTACCGTCCAGCAGCACGGCCACGGTGAACTGCTCTCCCGCGGCCACCGCCTCCACGCCTCGCAGCTCCGGCACCTGCCGGGGCCACATCCCCGTCGGCGAGGACGAGCCATCCCCCAGCTGGCCCAGCGTGTTGTCGCCCCACGTCCACACCGTGCCGTCGGCGCTCAGCGCCACCACGTGGTGGGCCCCCGCGGACATGGCGCGGATGCCCTTCAAGGTGGTCACCTGATTTGGCACGCTCCGCGCGTGGTTGGTGCCATCGCCCAACTGGCCGGACGGGTTCGTGCCCCAGGCCCACGCGGTGCCGTCGTCGCGCACCGCCACCGAGAAGGCACGTCCGGCCGCCACGGACGCCACGCGCTCCAGCCCCTTCACGCGCACCGGCGTCAGGCTCCGCTCGGTGCCACCATCTCCCAGCTGGCCCGAGCCATTCGCGCCCCAGGCCCACAGCGCGCCGCCCTCGCCCACCGCCAGGGCGTGCGTTTCGCCCACGGCCACGGCCACCACGTTGGAGAGGTGTTCGACGTGGGCCGGCAGGGCGCGGTCCGTGGTGGTGCCGTCCCCCAACTGGCCGCTGGCGTTGCCGCCCCAGCTCCACACGGAGCCATCCGCCCGCAGCGCTACCGACGCGTCTCCCCCCGCCGCCAGCGCCACCACGCCCCGAAGCCCCTCCACCAGCCCCGGCGTCACGCGCGGGGTGGTGGTGCCATCTCCCAGCTGCCCTCGCCCGTTCGCGCCCCAGGCCCAGACGGTGCCGTCACACGCCAGCGCGAGCGAGTGCTGTACGCCACTGGCGACAGAGCGGACACAGGGCACGCCGAGCACGGACACCGGACCCGCGCGGTGGGTGGAGGTTCCGTCGCCCAGCTGGCCCGAGCCATTCTCGCCCCAGGCCATCACCGAGCCATCGGCGCGCACCATCAGCGCGTGCGCGCGGCCGACGGACAGCCGGTCCACGCGGCCAATGCCACGCACCTGCACTGGCAAGGCGCTCCAACCCGCGGCGCCCAGGCCCAGTTGGCCGAAGCGGTTGTAGCCCCACCCGCGCAACGTCCCATCCGCGTGCAGCGCGAACACGTGCAGGTGGCTGGGATGGAGCGCCTGGATGCCAGTCAGGCCGGGGATGAGGGCGGGCCGCACGCGCGAGGTGAGCGTTCCATCTCCGAGTTGGCCGTAACCGTTGTAGCCCCACGCGCGCACCGTGCCATCGCCTTGCAACGCCATGGAGTGGGAGCGGCCACCGCTGACGGCGGTGATGCCCTGCAACCCCGGCACCTGCACCGGACGGAAGCGGTCCGCCCAGGAGCCGTCTCCGAGCTGCCCTTCCCCATTGTCGCCCCACGCCCACACCGTGCCGTCGCCGAGCACGGCCAGCGCATGCGCGGAGCCCGCCGCCACGCGGGTGACGTTCGCCAATCCCTCCACGCGCACCGGACTCAGTCGCTGCACGCCACCGCCGTCCCCCAGCTGTCCCTCGAAGCCCTCGCCCCACGTCCACACCGTGCCGTCGGACTGCAGGGCCATGGAGAAGTACGAACCGGCGGCCACCGCCACCACCGCACCGAGCCCCGACACGCGCACCGGCGTCAACCGGTCCACCGTCGTGCCGTCCCCCAACTGTCCCAGCGCGTTGTAGCCCCAGGCCCACACGCTGCCGTCGCTGCGCAGCGCCAGCACGTGACTGCCGCCCGCGGCCACCGCCGTCACCGACGACAGGCCCGACACCGCGACGGGCCGGGCGCGGTCCGTGGTGGTGCCGTCCCCCAACTGTCCGGCGGCGTTGCGCCCCCATGCCCAGACCGTCCCATCCATGCCCACGGCGAGCGAATGGTGGGCGGCCGAGGCGACGCTGCGAACGCCGCCGAGCCCCTCCACGCGCACCGCGGCGTGGCGCTCGGCGGTGCTGCCATCACCCAGCTGCCCATGGGTGTTGCGGCCCCAGGCCCAGACGGAGCCATCCCCCAGCGCGGCCAGGGAGTGGAAGCTGCCCGTCGCCATCGACGTCACGCCCGCCAGGCGCATCACCGGAGCGGGCACCACGTGGCGCTCGGAGCCGCCGTGGCCCAACTGGCCCGACATGCCTCCGCCCCAGGCCCAGAGCGTGCCGTCTCTTCGCAGGGCCAGCGCGTGCTGCGCGCCGCCCACCACCGAGGCCACCGCATTCAGCCCCGGCACCGGTCCCGGCGTGGCGCGGTCGGTGGTGTCTCCAGCACCCAGTTGGCCGGAGCCATTGGCCCCCCACGCGAACACGGCGCCCGTGTCGAGCAGCGCCAGCGAATCCGAGTCCATGGAAGCCACGGCCTTCACCCGCTCGAGTCCCGGCACCTGCATGGGTACGGCGCGGTCATTCCACGTGCCATCACCGAGCTGTCCGGAGGCATTGCTGCCCCACGTCCACACGCCGCCGTCCTTGCCCAGCGCCAGCGCGTGGTAGGTGCCCGCCTTCACCTCGGTGATGCCGCTGAGCCCGGAGACCTTCACGGGAGACAGGCGCTGGGTGAAGGTACCGTCGCCCAACTGGCCGGAGCCGTTGGAGCCCCACGCGCGCACCGTGCCGTCCTCGAGCACGGCCAGGGTGAAGTCGAAGCCCGCGGCGAGCGCGACCACGCCCTCCAACCCGGGGACCCGCTCGGGCGTAAGCCCCGGCTGCGTGTGTCCCCGGCCGAGCTGTCCGTGGAAGTTCGTCCCCCACGCCCACACCGTGCCGTCCTCGCGCAGCGCCAGCGAGTGGAAGTCTCCGGCGGCCACCGCCACCACGCTGTCCAGGCCGGCCACCCGCATCGGCGTCGCGCGGTCGGTGGTGGAGCCATCACCGAGCTGCCCGGAGCTGTTGCCACCCCACGTCCATACCGAGCCATCCGCGCCCAGCGCGAGCGAGTGGGCGTCTCCGGACACCACCGACACGATGTTCTCCAGCGCCGCCAGTCGCACCGGCGCCAACCCCTGGAGGGACGTCTCCGCCCCGCCAAGCTGGCCGGAGCCATTGCCGCCCCAGGCCCACACGTCGCCTCCGGGTGACAGATACAGCGAGTGCTGGGCACCCGCGGCGATGCGCATCGGCGGAGCCGTGACGACCACCCGCTGGGTGCGCGTGGCGTGTGGAGTCTCCAGCATGGCGAGCGCCCCCGAGGGCTCGCAGCCAACCATCAGCAAGGCGCTCAACAGGCACGTCAACAGGCGGCGCGTTGCCGCCATCATGTCAGGGGGCATGGGGGTCTCCTCGATGAGGTGGTGCATGCGCGTCAGCCAGGCGGTTCGCCGTTACACACGCGGCGCCCCTTCAGTGGCTTTCGGGCTGGCCGGTGTATACGGCCAACACGCCGCGACTTGTATCGCGAGAACGGCGCAGGCGCTCTCTTGGCTGCGTGCTGCAATCGCATGCGACGTGGGTTCGGGTCGCGATTGCCCCAGCTGCGAACACCCCGCGCGGATTGATGCGATGTCCGTGTACGAGGTGTTCACACTTCTTCACGCGGATTGCATTGCAGCGCGTCGCACACGGGTCAGGATGGTGCACTGCATGGACACCGCGCGCTTCATCCTCTTCGCCATCGTCACCGGCATCGCCACGGTCGCCGTCCACGTCTACCTGTACCGGCGCCTCTTCGCGGCCACGTCGGAGCACCGCGCATGGCGGCGCGTGGGCATGAGCGTCATGACGGTGCTGGGCACACTGCTCGTGCTGTCGTGGTCGGTGACGCGCTTCCTTCCCATGGACGCCACCTTCGCCGTGGCCACGGGGGTGTGGACGTGGATGGGCATGGCCATCTACCTGTTGCTCGCGCTCGAAGTGTTGGGCGCGGTGCGCAAGGTGGCGGCACGAATGCAGCGCTCACGCGGCGAGCCGGCGGTGGTGGAGCTGCGCGGTGGCGAGACGGCCTCGGTGTCCCATCGCTCGACACAAGCTGGCAGCACGCTGGCGGCGACGGGCACCGAGTCCGTGTCAGTGACTCAGGAAGCCCTGGCGACAAGTGGACACGGCGCGGCGACGACGCACGCCGAGGCTGCTCCGGTCGCGATGGCGGAAAAGCCCGGCGGCGCAATGTCCGAGGCTCCGGCAGCGGCAGGCTCCAGCGGCGCCATGCCCGCAGCCTCGGCTCCGGTGGATGTCGAGCGCAGACGCTTCCTCGCTCGGGCGACAGCCGGGGGAGCAGCGCTGGCCGCCGGTGGCGTGACGGGCTTCGGGATGTGGAGCGCCTTCCATCCGCCCGTGGTGAACGAGGTGGCGGTGAAGCTGCCGGGGCTGCCCAAGGCGCTGGATGGCTTCAGCATCGTCCATCTGAGTGACATCCACGTGGGCCCGGTCATCCGGCGCCGCTTCATGGACGAGCTGGTGCGCCGCTGCAACGCATTGCGCCCCGACCTGGTGTGCATCACTGGCGACCTGGTGGACGGACACGTCGCGTCGCTGGCCCCAGCGGTCTCGGCGCTGTCCGAGTTGAAGTCACGCCACGGCACCTACTTCGTCACGGGAAACCACGAGTACTACTGGAGCGACGCGGCCTGGGCTGAAGCGCTGGAGCGTATGGATGTGCATGTTCTGCGCAACCGTCACGTGCGCATTGGCGACACGGCCGCGTCATTCGACCTGGTGGGTGTGGACGACTGGTCGGCGGGCAAGATGGGGTTCTCGCAAGGCTATGACCTGGCGGCGGCGACGGCGGGCCGTGATTCCGAGCGGGCCTCGGTGCTGCTCGCGCATCAGCCGTCGAACTGGAAGGTGGCGGCGCGGGAGGGAATGGGCTTGCAGCTCTCCGGGCACACCCACGGGGGACAGTTCTTCCCCTTCACGCTGGCGGTCTCCGCCATCTGGGAGCACGACGCGGGCTTGTTTCACGAAGGAGACCGGCACCTGTATGTCAGCCGGGGAACAGGCTTCTGGGGTCCGCCGCTCCGCGTCGGAGCGCCGCCGGAGATCGTCTGGGTGACACTCCTGGCGTGATGCATAGATTCGGCGGGTATGGCCAGGGAACCCGCCCAACGTGAGCTGAAACAAGAGCGTGCCGCGCGCACGCGCATGGACATTCTGGAAGCGGCCATCCACCTCTTCGCGAGGCGAGGCTTCCTCGCCACGACGATGGCGGACCTCTCCCGCGCCATCCGGATGACGCCCGGAGCGCTGTACTGGCACTTCCCCACCAAGGAAGATCTGCTGCTGGCTGCGATTGAAGAGTTGCACCAGCGCTGTCTGAGAGCCTTTCAACTGCCTGGAGACGACCGCGAACTTCCGGCGCGGGAGCAATTCCAATCCATCTGCGAGCGGACGCACCTCCTCCTTCGCGAGCACCGCGAATACGGCATTTTCTTCGCGATGCTCGCGGCCGAGGCCGCCGACTCCAATGACCAGGTAGCGGAGGCCATCCGAGACAAGCTGGCCCTCTACGTGACGACGCTGGAGCGCCTCATCCGTCACGGACAGCAGATGGGGGAGTTCCGGCAGGATGTGGACGCACTCTCCGCCGCGCACAGCCTCCTGGGCGGGCTCCTGGGCATGCTCGTGCACCAGAACCTCTTCCGCGCCTCCGTGGATTACGACCCCCTGTACCGCGCCGTCATGCTGATACACCAGGCGGGGCTCGTGCAGGCCACAGGCTTCGACTGCGCCAATGCCAGCCAGTCCTGACACCCCTGACGCGGCAACGCCAGCCAGTGCCCGGGCACAGGCACAGCCCCAAATGAAACGGGCGGACCCCCATGTCAGGGTTCCGCCCGCTTGAAACCTCACAGAGACAGGGCCGGCACTTCAGCCCTGTCCCCTTGATGCCTAGCGGCTACGGCTGCTCCGCCGGGCTCTGCGAGTTCTGCGGCTGACGCGCGGCGCGGACGATGAAGTCGCTCCCGTTGTCGTCCATGTCATGGCCGTTGCCAGCCAGGGCATCGGCGCCGCCCTCCGCCATGGTCTCCGCAGTGGAGTTCGGGCGCGCCTTGCGCTCGAGGCTGCCACCCGCGCCTGGGTGGGCAGGGGCCGGGCTGCGCTCGGGCTGGTTCGCCGTGCCGTAGCCCACCTTATCCACCGTGTTTGGGTCATCCAGGTTGTCCGCCTTGAGGTTCGGGCCGATGCGGACATGGCCGCCACCCGACGCCGAAGCCGACATGTCGAAGGGGTATCCCACGTCCTTGGCGACCGTCCCGGTGTAGCCCGAGTTGTGCGCGAGGAGCAGGTAGCCGTAGGCCTTGATGACCGTGCCGTCCGGGATGTCCACCGAGCCGGAGTAGTTCGACGTGCTCGCCGCGCTCTTGTACTGGACCTTCCAGCCGTTCAGCGTGATGTCCGCGCCCGTCGGGTTGTACAGCTCGATGAACTCATCGTTCTGAGCCGTCGCGCCGCGAGCGGAGATTTCACTGATGACGATATGGCCGACGGCGGGCCGGTCCGCGATGGTGATGTCCACCCCGCGGGTGACGCCCGCGTAGGACGCAATCAGCCGCCCCTGGGCATCCTCGTCGCCCGCGGTGAACGTCACGGTGCCCGTCGTCTGGCCTTCCGCGATGCTCACCGTCGAGCTCGACAGCTCGCCCATGCCCGTGGCCGGCTCCAGCGCCACGTCCACCGTGATGCCACCCACCGGCGCCTTGCGATCCAGCGCCACCGTGAAGACCTGCTGCGTGCCGAAGTAGACGGTGGCCACCGACGGCGTCACCGCGCTGAGCGCGGGCGGAGGCGGAAGCACCGTGAGCGCGGTGGTCTGGGTGATGCCGTACAGCGAGGCGTACACCGTGCCAGTGCCCTCGCCCTGCGCGTCCGCCGTGAAGGTGAAGGTCACCTCCGTGGCGCCCGCCGGAATCGTGGCCGAGGCCGGCACCGTGCCGTAGTTCTGCACGCCCGCCCCCGGCACCACCGCCAGCTCAACAACCGTGTCCTGCGCGGCCACACGGTCCACCGTCACGGTGAACGACTGCGTCCCGCCCGCCGGAATCGTCACCGCCGAGGACGGCGACAGGGCCGTCAACCGCGGCGCATTCTGGTCCAGCGTCACGGTGGCGCTCGCGCTGCTCGCGCCGATGCTCGCCGTCACCGTGCCGGGCTCGGTGGCCGTGGCCGCCGCGTCCGCGATGAAGGAGAACACCGCCTCCGTGGCGTTCTCCGTCACGGTGAGCGTGCCGTTCGCCGGAACGAAGGTGCCGAAGCCCGTCGCCGGATTCACGCTCAGCGCCACGGTGGCGTTGGCGGGAGCCGGACGGTCCAGTTGCACGGTGAAGACCACCTCGCCGCCGGGCACCATCGTCACGTTACCCGGGGTGACGCCTACCACCTCGGGCTGCTCGTCGGCGCCCAGCACCCGGACGGTCGCCGTCTGCGTGGAGCCACCCAGCGTGGCCGTCAGCGTCACGCTCTGCGCGGGCGCCACCGCGTTCACCTGCACCGTCGCGGACGTCTGACCCGCGGGGATGGTGATGCGGCCGTCCTGCACGCTCAGCGCGCTCTCGTTGGAGGAGGTGATGACGACGTCGAGCGCCTCCGCGTAGGCGGACGACAGCGACAGCGTCAGCGCCTGCGGGAAGGTGTTCACCGGGCCCGTGCCACCCACGCGCGCGTAGCCGTTCGGACCGAAGCCCGTCAGAGACGGCGGCGGCAGCGGCATGTCCGCCTGGAAGCGCGGCACCAGCTTGGAGTCATTGAAGTTGTACGTCAGCACGCCGCGCAGCGCGCCGAAGCGCGTGCCAATGGACGGGACCTGGAAGCCATAAGCCTGGTCATCAATCATCAGACCCGGCTGACCGGCATCACCCGCCTCGTTCACGAGGAACTGGCCGAACTCGTCCACCCCCGTGTTGACCGCCACGTCGCGGACCTCCACGAGCACGCCTTCCAGCGCGGCGGCACGCGGGCCACCGGTGCGGATGTCGGCCGTCGTCACCACCACCGGCGCGGGTACCTCGTTGCCGGAGCTGCGCTTGACGTACTTGACCTCGGTCAACTCGGGCAGGCCGTGGAAGAGAATCAGCACACCCGTGGTGATGTCGATGCGGTCGCCCACCGCCAGGTCCTCCTTGCGCGAGTACACAAAGAGGCCCGAGTGGTCCACACTCGTGCCCGAGGGCAGCGGGTATGTCTGCACCCAGTAGCCCAGAGAGCTCGCGCCGCCCTTCACCACACCGGTGACGACGACATCCATGATGGAGACCGGCTTGCCCACCAGCGGCAGGCTGCCGCCCACGGGCGTCTTCAGCTCGTGAATGGTGGCGGGGCAGCCCAGGTCGCCCGGGTTCGGGACACTGGAGCACGCGTCACACGTATCACCCTTGCCGTCGCCGTCCGCGTCCGCCTGGTCCGGGTTGGCAACGAACGGGCAGTTGTCCTGCCACGTCACGATGCCGTCGTGGTCATCGTCGCCCACGGTGAACGACGTGCAGGCGTTCCCCGCCTCCAGCGGGCAGGGGTCGCACGCGTCGCCAATCCCGTCGCCATCCGAGTCCGCCTGCTTGCCATTGTCCATGGGGCGGACGGGGTTGAAGATGGCAGGGCAGTTGTCGACGGAGTCCACCAGCCCGTCCCCGTCCTTGTCCGCGGCGCGAACCTCACCGGTGTAGCTGGTGGAGTTGTTCACGACGGCCGGCCAGCGCGAGTCCAGCGAGGCACGGCGGGGCGAGCACGTCGGCTCGTTCTCCGGCGTACCGCACGCGAACAGCGGGTACTTCGCCGTGGCGCCCGAAGTCAGCGCCGCCAGGTTCTTGCCAATCTCGGACTGGAGGCAGACTTCCTTCGAGGCGCCGCACACGTCCAGCGTGTCGCAGGTGTCCGCGCCGCGGAGCCCGGCCATCAGCGCCTGGTCACCGTAGAGCGCCTTGCCACCCCGCATCGTGAGCACCACGTGCTCGGGGTTCGAAGTGATGACCGCGCGGTGCGGCGAGCGGGTGAAGGTGCGCAGCTGGAAGATGGCCAGGTCGGCCACCTTGCCCTCGGCGATGCGGCCCGTCTTCTCGAACGTGTCCACCAGGTCCGACGCGTTCGACGTCACCATGCGCCAGAGGTCCTCGTCGCTGAAGGTCCGCGCGTAGTGCGAGGTGTTGAGGTAGTCCGCGCACTGCAGCTCGCGCAGCAGGTTCATGGAGCCGGAGCGCAGCCAGTCGGTGCCCAGCGCGATGGTGACCCCCTGGTTCTTGTAGGTCGACACCATGGCCGTGTCGCCGTACAGCGAGATGTTCGAGCGAGGCGACCAGATGAGGCCGGTGCCGTTCTCCGCCATGACGCGAATCTCCTTCGCCGTCAGGCCGATGCCGTGGATGACGGCGGTGCGCGGCTGCATCACGTTGTTCGTGCCCGTGGACAGGCAGATGAACTCGTTGAGCGCCGCGGTGGAGATGCCCTCGGAGACGTGCGGCAGGTACGCGGCCGAGCGCGGCAGCGAGCTCGTCGTCGGCATCGAGCCGTAACCACAGCCCGACGCAATCATGTCGCCGCTGGTGTCACTTAGCGGGAAGGTGTCGGAGTTCACCACACCCTCGCCCAGGCCCTCCTGGAGCGCGGTGTTGTTCACGTCCACGTTGCGCAGCAGGCCGGCCTGGCCACCCGCGCCCGCCATGGAGGTGGCGCCCGCCATCATCTGCCGCAGCTCGCCCCAGCGAACGTTGTCCGCGGCGCTGGCCGCGGGGCTGTTGATGCGCGTGTGGCCGTTGCGGCCCAGGCGCCACTCGTGGCGGTGCTCGTAGCGCTCCTCGGTGCCGACGTACGGCTCCATCGGATACGTGATGTGCTCGTGCGGATTCACCAGGCCCGGGGAGATGACACCACCGGGGCAGGACACCTGCGTGGCCTCGGCGGCGCCCGCCGCGGCGGAGCAGTCACAGGCGGCGCACTGGATGACGCCCTGCGCGTCCACCAGCACCTGGCCACCCACCAGCGTCTCGCCGTCCTTCAGCACCACGCCCGTGAAGAGGCGCGCGGCGGAGCCCTGCTGCGTCACCGCGCAGGTGGCGCCGTCGGGAAGCGCGGGCGCGTTGGCCGCGGGGCATTGGGTCAGCGTCAGCGAGCAGTCCGCCTGACAGCCGTCACCGTCCGCCGTGTTGCCGTCGTCACAGACCTCTTCGCCTTCCAGCTTGCCATTGCCACATACCGCGGCCGGCACGGGCGTCCGCGTACAGTCGGACTCACAGCCGTCGCCGTCGACCTTGTTGCCGTCGTCGCACTGCTCGCCCTGCTCCACGGTGTTGTTGCCACAGACCGCTTGCGGGTTGCAGCTCGCACCCTCACAGCCAGGCTCGTCGCCGCATCCGGCGTGGAAGAGGAGGACCGCGCCTAGCGCGGCGAGTAATAAACGTGGGGACATTCGCATCTCGTGGGTCTCCCGGCGGAGCCGGCCGGAGGGAAGGTGGCAGGTCCTTGGCACGCGAAGAGCGTACCCCTTGAAACATTTCAGCGACACCTGACCGCACAGGTCCAGTTCCCAAGCGTCCGCGCTCGCGAATGTGCCGTGGAGTACGCCGCTCACCTCACCTCAAGTACGGGGTGTTCAACGCCTACCTGTCGGACTGGCCCACACCCTGCGCTTGACGCACCGCGAGGGCCCTGCGCACAGGTGCCGCACGCGCTACAAGCCGCTGCACGTTTCAACACCGGGAGCCCGCGCCATGGACGTCGCCGTCCTCACCTTCGAAGGCCTGCCTCGACTCGATGCCTTTGACGCACCGCTGCTGCCCGCGCTCGCGGCCCTGGGCGTGGAGGCCCGGCCCGTCGTCTGGGATGACCCGGCCATGGACTGGAAGACGGTGCGGCTGGCCCTGGTGCGCAACACGTGGGACAGCCACCTGCGCCGCGACGCCTTCGTCGCCTGGGCGGACAAGGTGGGCCGCCTCACGCAGCTCCACAATCCCGCGCCCGTGCTGCGCTGGAACACGCACAAGCACTACCTGCGCGAGTTGGAGGAGAAGGGCGTGTTGGTGACGCCCACCACCTGGGTGCGGAAGGGCGACACGCTCGATGTGGGCGAGCTGGCGCTCAGGCAGGGCTGGGACGCGGTGGTGCTCAAGCCCGCCGTGTCCGCGGGAGCGCTCAAGACGCACGTCTTCCCGCGCGCGGAGGCCCACGCCGCCACCGCCCGGCTGGCCGAGCTGACCCGCGAGGGCGACGTCATGGTGCAGCCCTACCTCACCGCCTTCGAAACGGAGGGCGAGCGCAGCTACGTCTTCTTCGACGGCGTCCTCAGCCACGCGGTGCGCCGGCCCCCCACGCTGCTGGACGCGCCGCGCGGCTTCTCCGTGCCCACCGCCTTCACGCCCGGGGACGCGGCCGAGCTGCGGCTGGCGGAGTCCGTGCTGGAAGCGGTGGGACGCCCCCTGCTCTACGCCCGCGTGGACGTGGCCACCGACAACGCGGGCCAGTCGCGGCTGCAAGAGCTGGAGGCCACCGAGCCGCGCCTGTTCCTGTCGCTCGACGCGGGGGCCGCGGACCGGCTGGCCCGCGCCATCGTCGCGAAGCTGTGAGGCCGGACTACAGGCCGCACACCGCCGGGGCCGCGTTGCGGAAGTTGCACAGCAGCTTCGGCAAGCGCCGCCTCCAGAAGGCCCAGTCGTGCTCGGCGCCGGGCTCGTTCCAGTGGGCCACGCCGTAGCCACGGCCGCGCAGCGCCTCCACGAACTGCAGGTTGGACTGGCAGTCGTCTCCACCCTCCTCGCCGTCCCGCGTGCAGCCCGCCACGGGCGAGCCGTGGTCCACGTAGAAGCGCACCGGCACCACCGGCTCCTGGCTCGCGCGGACAATCATCGCGTTCCCGTCGTCGCGGTCCACCACGCCGTCATGGGGCCAGAACAGTGTGCCGGACTGGGAGCCCACGAAGCCGAACTTCTCCGGCATCTGGAAGCCCGCGTACACGGAGATGAGGCCGCCCAACGACGCGCCGGCGATGCCCGTCTCCCGCGGGCCCGTCTTCACGCGGTAGGACGCCTCCACGCGCGGCATCAGGTCGTCGCGGATGAAGGCCAGGTAGTCATCCCCGCGCGGCGTGGGCCAGCCCGGCGCGCGCGCGGGCGGGAAGGTGTACTGCGCCAGGCGCACGGACTGGTCCGGCAGCGCCACGAAGACGAGCACCGCCGAGTCCTCCGGGCGCGCCGCGTAGTGCGTGTCCGCCGCTTCGGCGAAGGACTCGCGCGTCAGGCTCTCGTTGCCGTCGTGGAGGTACATCACCGGCAGGGCCGGGCACTCCGGCCCGTCATACGCCGCCGGTGTGTAGACGAAGACGTCGCGCGCATCCCCCAACACCGTGGCGGGCACGCCGTACCACGCGGTGAGCCGGCCCTTCGCGGCGTCCTGGAGCTCCGGGTAGATGAGCGAGTTGAACCGCCCCACGTCGTACCGGTTGAAGTCGTCCCACGCGACGTGGCGCGCGCCCGGGTCGGCGATGAAGTCGCCGTCCTTCACCAGCTTGTACGGCTGCGGGCCGGTGCGCGGCACCTCCACCTCCGCCACGTACAGGTCGGTGTCCCGCACCTGCACCAGCGGCGTGGCCGTGGCGGACCAGCCGTTGAAGTCGCCGGCGACGAAGGTGTCCCGGCCAGCCTCGCCTCGCACGAAGAAGGCCACGCGAGGACGCCCCGCCTTGACGTCACTCACCAGGGGCCGGCCGCCCTGCGCCTCCACCTCTGCCACGAAGCGGTCGATGGCCTCCGTGCGCTGCGCGGAGGACGTGGCGCGGCTCATCTCCAGTTGCAGCCGGGTGAGCAGCAGCATGGGCGCGTTGTGCACCGTCGTGCTCCGCTGGCAGGCCCAGGGCTCCTGGGTGCCCGCGTCCGGGTGCGTGCCGGCGTCCGGATACGTCTCCGTGGAGGGAGGCGGCGGCGTGGGAGGCGGTGGGGAATCGTCTTCACAAGCCGCCAGCACGACGGCGGCGCAGAACACGGCGGCGAGCAGGCGACGCATCGAATCTTCCAGGGGCGGGGATGCCTTGTCCGAGGGACAGGAGGCGGTCGCGGGTGTACTACAGGGGTCGGCCCGGGCGCGAGTGGGGCATCCCACCCGCATCTGGCCATTCGTTGACATCCCATGGCCCCCCACGCGCACCTTCTCGGGCCGCGACGGGGGAGGAAGGTTATTCAACCCGCATGGCTCGCGCACTGCTGCTCTCGCTGCTCGTGAGGCAGCACATGGCTCTCAAGGAGAAGTTTCGCGCCAAGTACCCACACCCGTGGCTGGTGTGGGAGGCGGGCGCTTGGAATGTCCCCGAAGTGGTGGAGGGCAACGTGGCCGCCACGCGGCTGCCGCTGACGGACCTGCGAGACTGCCTGCCCGCTGGAGACGCCCTGTGCTTCGAACTGGTGGCCCAGACGGACGGCAGCCCGCTGCGACTGGGCCGGGCCTCGAACAACGCGCTGGTCGTCAATGACGCCACCGTGTCGCGCGAGCAGCTCCACCTGTCCCCCACCCTGGAAGGACGCTGGACGGTGACGCGCGTGGCCGCCTCCAGGACGGTGACGTTGGGCGGCGCGGCCCTGGAGCCGGAGCAGCCCACCGCGCTCCAGCCCGGCGTGCAGCTTCTCGTGGGTGACGTGCGCCTCACCTTCCACGAGGCAGAGGACTTCAACGAGCGCATCGGCCGCATCGCCGCCCAGGTGCTCGCCCAGACGGGGGCGCCCCGCTGAGCGGGCGCAGGCCCCGCCTCCCAGGGCGGGCCACCGCGGCACCTACTGCGCGACAGGGCGCTCGCGGCTCTTCTTGCCTGCCTCGCGCTGCGTCCCGGCCGCGGGCTTCTGCCGGGGCGAAGGCAGCGCCTTCACCAGCGGCACCTCCAGCTCGGCGTGCTTGTCCAGGTCCACCATCCGCTCCAGCGGGGCATAGCCGGCCAGTTCCACGCGCAGGCGCAGCGGCGCGGACTCACCAGACACCTGCTTCACCAGTGGCGTCACGCCCAGCAGCTCGCCCGTGTCCAGGCGCAGCACCTGCGCGCCCTCCGGGAAGGAGCGCACCGTGAGCGTGACGGGCGGAAGCAGCTGGGGCGCGGCGGCGGGCCCGCCCACGACGCCGTCCACCTGGGCCACTGGCGCCTCGGCGGGGGCGGGCTCCGGCTGCATGCCGGACCAGGTGACCACCGCGGCCACCACCACCAACGCCGCGGTCCCCACCGTCACCACCGCCCGGCGGCGCCAGCGCCCCGTCACCGCCGCCGGCACCTTGTGCGTGGGCCGCTCGGCGTCTTCCAGCGCCAGCTCGGCGGGCGCGGGCGTCAGCGCCTGGGCGGACGCGGGCAACAGGAGGAGCGCCGTCGTCACCTCCGCCAGGCTCTGCGGCCGGGCCTCGGGCTCCTTCGACAGGCAGCGCATCACCAGCTCCGCCAGCTGCGGCGGCACCGGCTCGCCGGACGGCAGGTGCGAGGGCAACGGCGGCGGCGGCTGGGTGATGATCTGCACCACCAGATGGCCGAAGGCCGGCGCCTGGAAGGGCGGCTTGCCGGAGATGAGCTCGTAGAGGATGTTGCCCACCGCGTAGATGTCGGAGCGCGCATCCACCGGCAGGCCCGCGGCCTGCTCCGGCGCCATGTACGCGGGCGTCCCGATGATGGTGCCGTCCACCGTCCCGGTGGTGCCCCCCTCGGCGGTGAGCAGCTTCGCCACACCGAAGTCCAACACCTTCACGAAGTCCGGCTGGCCCGCGCGGTGGATGACGAAGAGGTTGTCCGGCTTCACGTCCCGGTGCACCACGCCCACCTGGTGGGCCGCGCCGAGCGCCGCGCACACCTGCACCACGAAGCGCTGGATGCGCGCCAGCGTCAGCGGCTCCGCCTGCGCCAGCGAGCTCAGGCTCTGCCCGCGCAGCAGCTCCATCACGCAGTAGACGTGCCCGCCCGTCGCGCTCTCGTCGACGAAGTCGAAAATCTCCACGATGTGCTCGTGGTTGATTTGATTGACGGTGCGGGCCTCCTGGAAGAAGCGCCGCACGAAGCCGCCGTCCCGCGCGTGCTCCGGCCGCAGGACTTTGAGCGCCACCTGGCGCCCCAGCCGCGTGTGCCGCGCCTGGAACACCCGGCCCATGGACCCTTCGCCCAGGAGCTGCTCCAACTGGTAGTTCCCCAGCGTGGAGCCCTCCTGGAGCTCGTCACTGGCTCGGGGCTCCGCGTCACTCACGGGGGCCTCGGCACTGGACTGCATGGTCTGCATGAAGGCGTCATCGGAGCCCATGATGAGAAGAAATTTCCATGTCCGAGGCAAACAGCAACCCTGGATCAGCACTCTGTCTTCCCAGGGACGCCACCCACCCTCGGTGAGTGCGGGATGGCGGACATTGACGCACGGGAGCCGACTTCATCACAGACAGACTCCATTCACCTGGCAGCGCGGATAATCGTTTTCGTCACCCGACCTGAGAGGCCCGCACTGCGTCTCCGTGGGGCAGTCCGCGCGGTCCGCGCAGTCCACCAAGCCATCCCCGTCATCATCATCGCCGTTGGTGCAGCTCGTCTCCGTCTTCGAGCCCCCCTCGCACACGCACTCCGGACCACACGACTTGCCGTCACAGTCCGCGCGGTCCTGGCAGTCCGTGAAGCCGTCACCGTCGTCGTCCTGGCCGTTGGCGCAGTCCAGCTCCTGACGGCGCACGCACTCGCCATTCACGCAGTCCTGGAGGAAGGAACAGTCATTGTTGCAGACGCCGCAGTGGCCCGGGTCCGTCTTCAGGTCGAAATCCTCGTCCGCCGTCCCGTCGCAGTCGTCATCCAGGCCATTGCAGATTTCAGTGCCGGGTAGCACCTGCCCCACGCACGCGATGCTCGCCTCCCGGGTGCAGATGGACTCACCGGCGTGACAGAGCCCCACGTCGAGCGTGCCTTCCGGCCCCGTATAGCAGGCGGTCTCCAGGTTATCGACCAGGCCGTCACAGTCGTCGTCCAGGCCGTTGCAGACTTCCGCGGGGTCCGGCAGGCAGCAGTACCGCGGCCCGTTGTCCGGCAGGGACGTGCAGACGTAGCCGTCGCCGCCGCAGTCCGCGGTCTCCGTGCACGTGTAGGGCACGTCGTCCGGGAAACTCACCGTGCAGCTCACCGCGCCCGCGACGAGCAACAGGCCACACCACGCGCGCAGCTGGGATTCGAAGGTCTTCATAGGCTCTAGAAACTCCCGCCGACCATGACGTGCAGGGACGTGGAGGCACCACCGCCGCTTCCGGGTGCCACGGACGTCGATGCGGGCGCGCTGCGCGTGGGCACCAACACCAGCCATGCCACGCTGCCCGCCGTCACCGCGCCGCCGCCCACCAGCAGTGCCGTGGCCAGATTGGCCTGGGATTGCGCGTCCAGCCGCTCCTTGCGAGTGACGTCGAAAATGCCGTCTCCATCCGCGTCGCCCCCGTGCTTCTCGACGTCCTTGGCGGCCATGCCCATCACCACACCCACCCCCACCGCGGCCAGTCCCACCAGCGCGGTGTAGAGCGCGGGCCGCTTGAAGAGGGACTTGTGAGGCGCCTTCCGGGATGCCGCCACGCCGGCCACGGAATCATCGGGAGGTCCATCCGGCGCCGGACCAGAAATCTCCAGCATGACGTCCACTGTCTCGCGCGCGCCGGGCGTGAGGTCCAGGGTGCGCGTCTGGGTGCCGTACTCGTCCGCGGAGACCTCCACCGCCACCACGCCGGGCGCCTGGCGCACCTCCACGCTGCCCACGCCCACGATGCGCTCGCCCACCTTCACCACCGCCTGCGGCACGTTGACGTTCACCGTCAGCATCGCGCGCGGCCGGGCCAACGCCGTCAGGCGCTTGGACAGCATCGCGGCGGCTTCGTTCGCGAAGTCCGGGTCGCGCGGGTTGCGCCCCGTCACGAAGTCCTCGTGCACCACGCGGCGGTCCCTGTCGTAGGTCCACGCCCGCAGCGTCCAGCCCGCATCCTCCAAAGACAGACGCGCGGTGGTCAGCAGGTCCGCGTCCAGCAACTCCGCGGGCTCGGCGAAGCACGCGGCCTCCGCGCAGCGCACCGCCGCGTCGTGGCCCTCCGCCAGCCGCTCACGCGTCTCCACCAGGTCCGACGCCTGCGCCACCATGGCGGAGGACAGCGCCCCGCGCGCCAGGGCCTCCAACCAGCTCTGCGCCTGCTGCGCACCCGCGCGCTCCGTCGCGTACAGCCCCACCAACGCGAAGCGAGGCAGGAGGTCCGCGTTGGGATTGCTGGGACGCAGGTCCAACCCCATGTCCATTCCCTGCTGCTCGGCGGGAGCGTCCGAGGTGAGGTCCAGGCCCAGCCCACCCTGTTCCTGAGCCCACGAGGGAGCAGCCAGCAGCGCGAGCGCCAGCAGGGCGATGACGGGAGCAACGGAAATATACATGGCCCCCTCTTGTATCGCGACGCTCCGCGCAACGGAATGAGGCGCCCGTGGCGCCCCCCCCAGTCCCCGCAAAACCCGTCAACGATGCGCGGCCTGGCTGCCTGCCCTGCGCTCGGCGTGCGAGCGGCTCGTCTGGGGAAGCTTGCCTTGGCCCGCAGGGGTCCGCATCTCCCACTCTATAGCGCAAGGAGACGCACGACATGGCGAATGGGACGCTCTGGATTCTGGTGGGGAACGCAAGCCGGGCCCGCCTCTTCGCGACGGACGCGAAGGCGGAAGAGGACTGGCGGCTGGTGGAGGAGTTCCACCACGACGAGAGTCGGGCCCGTCAGGCAGAGCTGATTGAGCAGGCGGACAACCCCAATGCCGGCACCCTGCACGGCCCGCCGGCGGAGAACGAGCCCAATGGACGAAGGGAGCTGGAGCACGACCGCTTCGCCCGCGAGCTGTCCGTGTTCCTGGACAAGGCACATGACCGGCGCGACTTCGACAAGCTGGTCATCGCGGCGCCGCCGGGATTCCTGGGGAGGATTCGCCGCTTGCTGAGCGCCCGGGTCCGGCAGCGCGTCCTCCTGGACGTGGACTCGGACTACTCCAACGTCCCGGCGAAGGAGCTGCCCAACCGGGTGCCTGTCATCTGAGCGGGCAGGCGTGGGGGTGCCCTGGAGACGCGGGGCTCTGGTATAGGACGAGGGCCGACCTTTCTGGGAGGCCCCCGCACGCTGCCCGCCGCGCCACATGGCCCTTTCTCTTCCTGGAACCCAGTCCCTTCGCGGACGCCTCACGCTCTACGCGACGCTGCTGTCGGTCGTCCCGCTGCTGACGCTGACCTGGCTCCAGGCCCGCAGCGCGCGGCAGGTGATGGAAGAGCAGATTCACGCGTCGCTGCTGAGCGAGGCCGAAGGCGTGAAGGACCTGCTGGAGTCGACGCTGGCCGAACGGGAGGCGAGCGCCCGCGGCTGGGCCGAGGACCCCGCGGTCCGTGCCGCGCTGCGAGGTGACGTGTCGCCCGCCGACGCCATGCTCGGCGTGCTCCAGAGCCGCTACCTCACCCTCAACGGCATCGTCGTCTTCGACGACACCGGCCGCGCCATCTCCGCCAATACCCCCGCCCTGCGCGACGAATACCTGCGCCGGCAGGACGAGGTGCGGCGCAGCCCCTGGTTCACGGAGGCCCAGCAGGGGCGCACCAGCAGCGAGGGCATCACCGAAGAGCACCCCATCTTCACCGGCCACGTGCTGTCGCTGGCCTTCCCGGTGCTGGACCCGGTCTCCAAGCACCGGATGGGCGTGCTGCTGGCCGCCTTCGACTGGGCCCACGTGGACCAGCTGGTGCAGCCGGCGCTGGCCCGTGCCCATCAGCGCGCACTGAAGAGCTTCGCCATGACCCTCCAGCGGCCGGACGGCACGCCGCTGTACGACTCGCGCGGCGCGAACGCCGAGGGCAATGACGCGCTGCTGGCCGTCACGGCCGTCAACGGCACGGACGTGCGCGACGTGGCCGACGGCTGGCACTTCGTGGCGCGCGTGGACCCGGCGGAGGCCTACGCCCCGGTGGTGCGCGTGAACCGGATGGCGTTGCTGATGGCGGTGGGCTTCATCGCGCTGGCCGTCGTGGGCGCGTGGCTGCTGTCGCACCGCATCTCCGGTCCCGTGCTGGCCCTGCGCGCGGCGGTGACGCGGCTGGTGAGCGAGGGCGACCTCACGCAGACGCTGGACGTGAAGGCCGGCAACGACGAGGTGGGCGAGCTGGCCGGCGCCTTCGGCCTGCTGGTGTTCCAGCTGCGGGAGACAGCGCAGAGCCTGCACACCGGCACGCGCGTGCTCAGTGAGACGGTGGCGGAGCTGCAGACCGCGTCGACGCAGCAGGAGCGCAACGTGGCCCGTCAGGCCGCGGCCCTCCAGCAGACGCAGGTGACGGCGCAGGAAATCAAGCAGACGTCGATGCTGGCCTCGGAGAAGGCGGAGGACGTGCTCAAGCGCGCCTCCGTGGCCGAAGAGGTGGGGCGCGCGGGCGAAGGGGCCATCCGGGACAGCCTGGGCGGCTTCTCCGAAATCCTGTCCCAGGCCGAGCAGATGACGGAGCGCATCGCCCAGCTCAACGAGCGCACACAGCAGATTGGCGGAATCACCCAGACCGTGAAGGACCTGGCGGACCAGTCCAACATGCTGGCGCTCAACGCCGCCATCGAGTCCGTCCGCTCCGGCGAGCACGGCAAGGGCTTTGGCGTGGTGGCGCGCGAGATTCGCAGCCTGGCGGACCAGTCCATCCAGGCCACGGACCGGGTGCGCGAAATCCTGGGCGATTTGAGCAGCGCCATCCTCTCCACCGCGAAGATGACGGAGCAGGGCTACACGCATATGGAGAACGGCCTGGAGCAGGTGCGCGGCACCGGAGAGCGGCTGAAGGAGCTGGCCGCCATCATCCAGGACAACGCCACCGCGGTGCGGCAGATTGCCGGCGCGGTGAGTCAGCAGAACGCGGGCATCGCCCAGATTTTCAGCGCGGTCACGGACCTGTCCTCCATGATGAACGACACCCAGGAGAGCCTGGCGGCCACCACCCGGGCGGCGAAGCTGCTCCAGGATGTGTCCGAGCAGATGCAGGACGTGGCCCGCGCTTATCGCATCTGAAGGAGCATGCATGGCGCAGGTGAAGGCAGTGCTGCTGGACCTGGGCAACGTCCTCGTCTTCCACGACAACACCCTGCTCTTCTCCCGGCTGGGCGCCCGCGCGGGCCTGGAGGCCGCCGAGGTGGCCCGGCGGCTGACGGGCGCGGGGTGGACGGACGCCAACCGCGGCGTGCTGGGCGCGGAGGGCATCCGCCAGGACGTGTGCCGCGCGCTGGACGTGGACCTGCCCATGGCGGAGTTCGCCCCGCTGTGGAGCAGCCACTTCACGCTGCATGACGCCGTGCTGCCGCGCATCGAGTCGCTGGTGGGCCGGGTGCGCCTGGGACTGGTGTCCAACACCAACGCGCTGCACGTCGCCTACCTGCGTCCGCTGCTGCCGGTGCTCCAGCGCTTCGACAGCGTGGTGATGAGCTGCGAGGTGGGCCACGTGAAGCCGGAGCCGGACATCTTCCGGCTCGCGCTGACGGGCGTGGGCTGCGCGCCGGAGGAGGCCGTCTTCTTCGACGACCTGCCCGAGTTCGTCCAGGCCGCCGAGGCCGTGGGCATTCCAGGCCGGCTCTTCACCACCGCCGACGCCTTCGACGCGCAGCTCAAGGCCCTGGGTCTATGAAGCTGGGCGGCTACGTCCTCCACCGGAACAACCGGGACACGTTGGAGCCGTGCCTGCGCGGGCTGCTGGCGCTCTGTGATGACGTGGTGGCGCTGGACTCCGGGGCCACGGATGGCTCGGCGGCGCTGGCGCGCTCCCTGGGCGCGCGCTCCGTGCCTCACGCCTGGCGAGGCTACGGCGCCGCGCGCGAGGCCGCGGTGAACGCCCTGGCGCCCTGTGACTACGTCTTCTTCCTCGACTCGGACGAGTTGCTGGGGCCCGAGGCGGTGGAGACCCTGCGCGCGTGGAAGACCTCTTCCCCCACGGAGGCCGTGTACCGGCTGCCCCGCCGCGACTGGGCCGAGCTGGGAACGCACCGCTTCCGCTACCGCACGCAGTGGCGGGCGCGGCTGGTGCGCCGGGACAAGGCCGTGTGGCGGGCGGAGCAGATTGTCCACGAGGCCCTGCCGAAGATGGCCGGCGGGCGCGTCCACGCCTTCATCGAGCACCGCTTCGCCACGTCGGTGGAGTACCGCGCGCAGAAGGAGGACCGCTATGCCTTGCTGTGGGCTCTTCGCGCCCATGCCGAGCAGCGCGGCCTCAAGCCCGTGGGCGTGCAGCGACTGGCGTCCTGGACGCGCGACTGTCTGTTGAAGGGCGCGCTGTGGCGCGGCGGCGCGGAGGCCTCCCGCCTGGCATGGGCGGTGGCGGGCTACCACGCCGCGAAGTACGCGTACCTGCGCGAGCTGCGCCAGGGCCGCTACCCGGAGCTGGTGCAGCTCTACGCGGCAGGCCGCTACGACGCATTGTTCGCGCGCGTGCGCGACGGCGCGCTGAGCTGACGGCCATGACCCAAGCATGACGAAATGACCGCACCGCCATGGCCCTGGCGGTGTGCGGGCTCCCTACGGTGGCGTCCTCTCCTCGACGTCCTCCGAAAGGTCTGCTCGTGATGTCCCCTTCCCTTCTCCCCCGGCGGTCGATGTGGGCGGCTTGCTGCGCCCTGGGTCTGTTCGGCGCGTGCACCAGCGTGAACACCGCCCCCGCTGCCGCGTCGCTGTCCGTGCGTGAGCTGAACATCGTCGACGAACACGGACAGGCGCGCATCCGCATCGCGGCGCCCATGCCCGACCCCAAGGACCTCAAGCGCGCGGTGAAGGCCTACGGCATCCAGTTCATGAATGCGTCCGGGCAGGAGGTCGGCGGGCTCGGGATGCTCGACAGCATCGGCATCAACGCCCTCTGCTTCGACAGCGAGGAAGGCTACGAGGCGATGTGCATGGGGCTCATCCAGGGCAAGCCCAACATCACCTTCCGGCACGACTGGAAGGAGCGCATCGTCATCGGCGTGGAGGAGGGCGTGGCGAGCATCGTCCTGCATGATGCGAAGGGCACGCCCCACTTGAAGCTCGCGGTGGACAAGGACGGCGCCACCCGGGTCGAAGAGGTGAAGCCGGCCCCCGCGAGCAAGTAGCGCGCAGGGAGGAAGGCTCAGTCGTACTTCGGGATGCTGGGCTCGCTCCGCCCTTCCTCGGTCCATTTCTGGAGCGCGGGCAGCGCGAGCACCGCGTCGCGGTAGGCCGCGCTCACCGCGTCCAGCGCCACGTCGTAGGTGACGAAGCGGGTGACGACGGGCGCGTAGAAGGCGTCCGCGATGGAAAAGCGGCCGAAGAGGAAGGGCCCTCCCTGGCCGAAGCGCCCGCGACAGTCATTCCAGAGGGCCTGGACGCGGGCGATGTCCTCCGCCACGCCGGGCGCACGGCCCTTGCCCGGGCTGCGCGCGCGCAGGTTCATGTTCATGTGCTGCCTGAGCGCGCCGAAGCCGGAGTGCATCTCCGCGGTGACGGCGCGGGCCACCGCGCGGGCCGCGGCGTCCTGGGGCCACAGCTGGGCCTCGGGGAAGGTCTCCGCCAGATACTCACAGATGGCCAGCGAGTCCCAGACGGTCAGGTCGCCGTGCTGGAGCACCGGCACGCGCCTGCTGGGAGAGTACCGGGCAATCCGGTCCTCTGTGTCCGGTACAGCCAGCGGAATCACCACCTCCTGGAAGGGCTGTCCCGTGTGGGCCAGCGCGAGGTAGGGCCGCAGGGACCAGGAGGAGTAGTTCTTCGAGCCAACGACGAGGGTGAGTTGGGGCATGGGGCGGCCTGTATAACGCCGCGCCCCCAGGCCCGCCCGCCCGCGTGCGCGCGTCAGTGCGCCGCGCTCCGGCGCCCCCAGAAGGAGCGCATGCGCGACAGCAGCGGCATCCGGCGGCGGTGCTCGGGCGGGTCGATGCGGTAGACGGCCACCGGCAACCGGATGTTCTTCATCTCCCCACGGCCCAGGCGAACGGGCGGTGAAGCCAGACGGCCCTCCACCTGACGCGCCACCGTCTCACTGACATAGAGCGTGCCGGGGCGGGCCAGCGCCTCGATGCGCGCGGCCAGGTTCACCCCTTCGCCAAACACCTCGCCGTCGCGGTGGACCACCATGCCCAGGTGGACACCGACGCGGAGGACCACCCGGCGCTCGGCGGTGACACCCCCGTTGCGGGCCTCCAGCGCGCGCTGCAACTCCAGACCGAAGTCCACCGCGGCGGCCCCCCCCTCGAACTCCAGGAGGAAGCCATCCTCCAGCCGCTTCACCTCGCGCCCTCCATGACGCGGCAACAACTCACGAACGAGCAACGCGTGCTCGTCCCGCATGTCGTTCTGGAGCGACTCGTCACGCCATGAGAGCCCGTCAGGCCCTTCAATGCCCGTGAAGAGAATCGCCGATAGTTTTCCGGGTTCCGGAGCCTCCGCCACCATCGTGCATCCCCTATTCCCCCCGGCACAGATTGTCATGGATGCTACAACACACAGGGCCCCGGTCCCAGTCGGGCCCCCCCTCCCGACTGGAACCGGGCCTGGACGGCCGTCCGCCCCGGGGCGACGTGACCGCACACGGTGGGTGCACCGGCGCTGGAAGGCTCCCCCCGAGGGCCCCTTGCCC
>NZ_JABFNS010000329.1 GCF_013116825.1 Myxococcus xanthus | reverse complement strand
GAACAGGTCGGACATGGTGTTCGTGGTCGCGTCGCAAGCGTGATTGAGGCAGGGCAAGCGCAGGCCGCCTTCGATCGAGCGCAGCAGGGAGAAGTGCGTGTAGAATTCGTCGCTCTTCACGCCGTGCCGGCCGTAGTTCGTGTCAACGATCGTGAGCACCTGGTTCACCGTCGGCGAAATGCTGTAGTCGTCTTCATCCCACAGCACGACGATGGCGTTGTGGCCTTCCTTCCACGCCGGCGAATTCTTGATGGCGTGAACGATCGTGCTTAGCGTCTGATCGCCAACGCTGATCAGCGCCGGGTTCAAGCCCTGTTGCGTGCCGTTGTCGTTCGGGTCGAAGTCGCACTGGGGGCCGCCGTTGGCGCGCCCATGCTGGTCGTTGCACTGATTCGGCGCGATGAAGGAGAAGGTCGGCAC
>NZ_JABFNS010000328.1 GCF_013116825.1 Myxococcus xanthus | reverse complement strand
ACTTATAAGTTAGCGGGAATAAAATAATACGCACAATTAAAGTCATCACAACGATAGCCCAACCCCAATTTCCTATATACTGATGCAAGAAATTCAAAAACTCAAACATAGGCTTAGCAATAAAAGTAAACCAACCATATTCAACAACTGCTTCAAGGCGTGGATCTATACTTCTCAAAATCACATGTTCTTTAGAGCCTATATAGCCCCCTGCTTTAAATTCATTATCACTATAAGCAAAAACTATAGGGTTTTGATTAGCATCCTTGCTGATTGCCACATTTAAAGGTTTATCAAAATTATAAAAGAAAGTTGCATAGTATCTATCAAAAGCCGAAGTCATTACGACATTATTAGCACTTTCATCCTTTTCTACATCTCCATCTTTATAAGTTTCGATGGTTTCTTTATTATCCATTACC
>NZ_JABFNS010000327.1 GCF_013116825.1 Myxococcus xanthus | reverse complement strand
CCGTGGGCGTGCTGCTGAGCGGCGTGTTCTTCGCCTTCAAGGTGGCCCGCCTGCTCGACGTGCGCGCCGAGGACGACGCGGCCACGGGCCTGCGCACCTGGCGTGTCGCGGGCCAGGTGTTCTTCGCCTCGGCCGATGCCTTCATCGACGCCTTCGACATCCTCGCCGCGGAAGGCCGGCCGGTGCGCATCGACGTCTCGCGCGCCCACTTCTGGGACGTGACGGCGGTGGCCGCGCTGGAGAAGGTGGTGCAGCGGCTGCGCCACCACGGCTGCAGCGTGGAGGTGGTGGGAATGAACCAGGCGAGCGCCGGGCTGGTGGAGCGGGTCGCGGAGCGCTGACTCAGGCGAGCAGCTCGGCGAGACGTACCAGCGCATGCCCCTGCGCGCCCGCCCGCACGGCCGCGCGGTCTCCCGCGAAGCG
>NZ_JABFNS010000326.1 GCF_013116825.1 Myxococcus xanthus | reverse complement strand
CCGGTGATGCTGATGGTAGCCGAGACAGTCCAGCACCAGCACGTCGGCGCCCTGCTCCAGCAGCGTCCTTCCGGCCTCCAGCAAATCGCTGTCGCTGCCGCTAACCGGGTCCGCCAGCGCGTAGTACGGCGCGCTGTTGAGCGAGAGCCATTTTTGCTGCTGCAGCGGCAGAACGCCCTCAACGGGAACGATCACCCCCACCTGATGACCGTCGACGATCGACGCCACCAGCGGCGGGATAATACGCTGCGGCTCCAGTAATATAGCGTTACGCGCCGTAAAACCGCTCAGCATGTCGGAGCTCAACAGCAAAATGACGTCATACTCCTGCCGGTCGAGCACCACGATAAGATGCTTTAAATCACGTTCAATCTTCCACCGCGAGACCTCGGCCATCCGGTTGTCATTGAGCAAGGTATGCAGG
>NZ_JABFNS010000325.1 GCF_013116825.1 Myxococcus xanthus | reverse complement strand
CCTGGTGGGCCTGCGCCTCCAGGGCCGCGTCGCGCACGGAGTCCAACGCAGTGGACAGCGGCATGCGGCCGTTCAATGGCAGGCGCAGCACCTGGGTGTTCACGAACAGGCCCACGAGGCCTTCGGTTTCGATGCGCCCGCGGTTGGCGACCGGCACGCCCACGCGCACGTCCTGCTGGCCGCTCCAGCGGTACAGGGCCACCTGGAAGGCCGCGAGCAGCGCCATGAACGGCGTGAGGCCGCGTGCCTGGGCCGCGGTGCGCAAGGCCCGCGCGCGGTCTGCGGGCAGATTCCAGGCATGCATGGCCGCGCGGTAGCGGCCATCGGCGCGGCGCGGGTGCTCCGCGGGAAGCTGCAGCACGGGCTGCTCGCCTCCCAGCCGGGCGCGCCAGACCGCGAGCTGCCGGTCCTTTTCACCCGCCTCCATCCATTGG